>CAJXJY010000021.1 GCA_913055875.1 uncultured Altererythrobacter sp. | reverse complement strand
CGCTTCGCGCTGCCACCTCCCCCAGAGGGGGAGGATTTGGAGCCTCAAGCCGCCGCTCTCGGCTGCAGGTAGTCGAGCAGCGTCGCCAGCGTCTCTCGCAGGTCGTGGCGCTTGACCACCATGTCGACCATGCCGTGCTCCTTGAGATATTCGGCGCGCTGGAAGCCTTCGGGCAGCTTCTCGCGGATCGTGTCCTGGATCACCCGCTGCCCGGCGAAGCCGATCAGCGCACCCGGTTCGGCGATCTGGACGTCGCCGAGCATCGCGTAGCTGGCGGTGACGCCGCCGGTGGTCGGGTCGGTCAGCAGCACGATATAGGGCAGGCCCGCAGCCTTGAGCCGCCGGGTCATCACGGTCGCCTTGGGCATCTGCATCAGGCTGAGGATACCCTCCTGCATCCGCGCGCCGCCCGCTGCGGTGACGACGACATAGCCGCATTTGCGCGTCAGCGCGCGCTCGGCGCCGCGGCAGAAGGCGGTGCCGACCGCCATCCCCATGCTGCCGCCCATGAAGCCGAAATCCTGCACCCCGACAACCGCCGGCCGCCCCTCGATCTCGCCCGAGCCGACGGTGAAGGCATCGGCGTGCGGGTTTTTCGCGCGCGCCTGCTTGAGCCGGTCGGTGTATTTCTTCGAATCGCGGAATTTGAGCGGGTCCTCGCGCACCTCGGGCTGGTCGAGCACCTCGAACCCGTCGTCGAGCAGCAGCGTCAGCCGCCGGTCGGCGCCGATCCGCCCGTGATGGCCGCAGCGCGGGCACACGTTCAGGTTCTCCTCGTACTCCTTGGTGAACAGCATCTCCTGGCAGCCGGGGCACTTGACCCAGAGGTTTTCCTCGGTGGTGCGCTTGGCCACGAAGGGCAGCGAATTGCGGACGCGGGTGAACCAGTTCATGCAGACGCTCTTGCAGCGGAATGGACCGCCTTGGCAAGCTTGGCGGTCAAGTCGCGCAAGTGGCGCGGCGCGTTCTCGCCGTGCTCGCCGACCAGCTCGACCAGCGCCGAGCCGACCACCACCCCGTCCGCGACCCGCGCGATCTCGGCCGCCTGTCCGGGCGTGCGCACGCCGAAGCCGACCGCGACGGGAATGTCGGTCGCGCGCCTGATGCGGGAGACATTCGCCTCGATCGACTCGATCGCCGCCTGCTGCATGCCGGTGATGCCCGCGACAGCGACATAATACAGGAAGCCTTTGCTGCCCTCGATTACCGCGGGCAGGCGGGCATCGCCGGAGGTCGGCGTGGCGAGGCGGATCGGGGCGATCCCGGCTTCGCGCAGCGCAGGGCCGAGCGCCGCGTCCTCCTCTGGGGGAATATCGACGCAGATCACCCCGTCGACGCCCGCCTCGCTGGCTGCCTCGGCGAACCAATCCGCCCCGCGCCGCACCATCGGGTTGGCATAGCCCATCAGTACCAGCGGCACCTCGGGGTGGCGCGCGCGGAATTCGCCCGCGATCCGGAACACGTCGGCGGTGGTCGTGCCCGCACCGAGCGAGCGGATATTGGCCTGCTGGATCGCGGGCCCGTCGGCCATCGGATCGGTGAACGGCATGCCGAGTTCGATCACGTCCGCGCCGCCTTCGACCAGCGCGTCGAGATTGGCCGCGGTGTCGCCGTCGCCCGCGGTGAGGAAGGCGACGAGGGCTGGGTGGGGCTTGGCGAAGGCGCTAACGAGACGGATCATGCCGGTTTTCGATATGCAGTTTGCTGAAAGCTAAACACTCCCGCCAAGATAGCTGCCATAATCAGGTAATAAGTGAGTGATTTATCACTCGGCGGAAGTATGAAACGCGCCAGGATCATGGCTCCCGCGAGGACTGCAAAAAGCAACGGGAACCGCTTGAGCGCTTGCAAAGGCCGTAATTTGAGTTGGCCGTTCGCTAGTCGACTTACAACGCTACCCATAAGCATGACCGTGCCTAAGATCATGGTGATGCCGAAACTTGCCAGCCAAAGAGTATCTTCAAGGTCGAAGAGCTTGATAGCTATGGCCTGCAGGAGACCAAGTCCCACAAGAATGTAGCTGGCCTTCCTCACATCTCCACTCCCAGCTTCTCCGCCACGGTGAAGATGTCCTTGTCGCCTCGCCCGCACAGGTTCGCGAGGATGATCGCGTCGCGGTCCATCGCTTTCGCCCGCTGCGCCACCGCCGCGATCGCGTGGCTCGGCTCGAGCGCGGGGATGATGCCCTCGGTGCGGCACAGCAGCTGGAACGCCTCCAATGCCTCGTCGTCGGTGACCGCGGTATATTCGACGCGGCCGGTGTCCTTGAGCCAGGCGTGTTCGGGGCCGATGCCCGGATAGTCGAGCCCGGCGCTGATCGAGTGGCCCTCGGTGATCTGGCCGTCCTCGTCCTGCAGCAGGTAGGTGCGGTTGCCGTGGAGGATGCCGGGGAAGCCGCCGAGCAGGCTGGCGGCGTGCTCGCTGCCGTCGAGCCCGCGCCCGGCCGCCTCGACCCCGAGCATCTTGACGTCGGGATCGTCGAGAAAGGGGTGGAACAGGCCGAGCGCGTTCGAGCCGCCACCGATCGCCGCCACCAGCAGGTCGGGCAGGCGGCCGGTGCGGGCGAGCATCTGTTCGCGCGCCTCGCGCCCGATCACGCTCTGGAAATCGCGCACCAGCTCGGGATAGGGGTGCGGGCCCGCCGCGGTGCCGATGATGTAGAAGGT
>CAJXJY010000020.1 GCA_913055875.1 uncultured Altererythrobacter sp. | reverse complement strand
GACCGGCGCGGCCTGCTGGTGTCCTCGACCGATGCCGAGGGCAATACGGTCGAATACACCTACAACGCGTTCGGCGAAGTCGCGACGATGACCGATGCGCGCGACAAGGTCACCACCTACGCCCATGACGAGCTCGGCCGGCTGGTCTCGGCCACCGACGCGCTGAACGGGACCGCGACCAGCGAGTACAACGTCTTCGGCGAAGTGGTGAAGACGCTCGACGCCAATGGCGGCGAGACCGCCTACGCTTACGATGCGGCGGGCCGGGTGGTGCTGTCGAAGGATGCCGGCGGCTACTTCACCGAGACCGCCTATACCACCTTCGGCGACATCGAGAGCGTCAAGCGATACGACGATACCGAGGTCTCGACGCCTACGCCTACGCCCAGTTCCAACCTGGTCGATGCGGATCTGACGACATGGACTGCCCAGAACATGTCGGTTGTCGAAGACGGGACGCTCGAGGGCGAGACCGCCTACCTGCTGACTGCCGACGGGAGCGGGGTGGCACGTCTGGCGAGCGCTGCCATTCCGACCGAGCCGGGGGAATGGGTCACGGTCTATCTCACGCTGCAGGCGGTGGGCAGCTGGGCGACCGAGCAGGATATCGAGGTATGGGGCGGCTTGGGCGGCGACATCTACACCGAGATCCATATCATCGACGAGCCGGGCACCGGTTCGGGTGCCAGCACGAGCAAGGTCAAGCGCGTCTCGGGGCTCTCCAACGGCGATTCGACGCGCATCGCGGTCTCGCGCTATTACGAGGAGACCGCCACCAGCGCCGATTCCAAGATCTTCCTCTATGTCGACCGGCCCGGCGGCTATCGCCAGGACCAGGAACTGCTGATCTCCGACGTCGTGGTCGAGAAGGGCCAATACGTGCCGCAGCAAAGCGGTGGCGGTCCGTCGAACCCGGATATGCAGCCGCCGGACGGTACTTACGCCCAGACGCTGTTCGCCTACGACGGGCTCGGCCGGCTGGTTCAGACGACCGATGCGATGGGGTTCGTCGAGAGGGGAGATGGATAGCCGCTCTCCCATCCGCAGCATTGTGGGAAAAATATTCCCATGCGACTAAAAGCCGCGGAGAGGAGTATTTTTCAGACGAAGCCACGGGTCTTTCGAGCCGGTTGATCTTTGAATGCACTGGTCAGAAGTCGTTCTATCGTCATGGTTGTCCGTAATCGCAGTCAGAGGGAATAATATCAGGGTCGCAGCGGCAGAGTATTTTTGGGCCGACTTCCATCCTTCTAGTATTTGCCGCAGGTATTCCGGCACCGGCCGACGTCACCGCGCAGCAAAGCACCGAGACATACGGCTACGATGCGTTCGGGCGTCTGATCACGGTAGAGGTGACGGGCGGCGAGAATGACAACGAGGTGCATTCTGTCTGGTGCGACGAGGCCGGCAACCGACCGAGTATACTGCAACCTCGAACGGAACCGAAGCATCGTGCGTGGACGAGGGAACAGCCGCAGGCGGTGGCGGCCTGAACGTCACCTGGTTCTTCATCCGCAACCCGGCCAACCGGATCCGCACCGAGACGCAATCGAACGGCGCCTGCCGCTGGGACAGGCACGGCGACAAGAGCTGGGCGTCCGCCGCCAACGGGTTCAACCGGTACACCAGCGTCGACGGCGTGGCGCACTGCTGCGACGCGAACGGCAATCTCACGCTCTATGGCGTCAACGTCTATCTCTACGATATGGAGAGCCAGCTGGTGGAGATGCGGATACCGGAGACCGGGTCAGCAACTGTACAATGAAGGCCGAAGAGAATGCAGAGCACGAAATCGCCGGCCATGCGAGAGCGCAAAACGCCGATCGTCAAGGCGATTCAGAGCAGGCTTTGGTGAACGCGGGAGACGCATTCCACGCCGGAAGAGGCAACCCTTTCCGGCTGCAGGTTCATGACAGGCGAGCAACAGAGTCGTTTCGATACGACAAACACGCTTGAGTTCCCTGTTTTGTCAGGCGGGAACGAACATGGACACGAATGCGATTACCGAGAACGAGATCGACTCCCGGCTCAATCGCAATTGCGCCGGACCGGGCGGCGTCCGAGTGCATCACCGAGGTGGCTTCGGGCATCCTGCGTGGCGAAGAAGACGTTACATGCCTAGCTCCCGACGCTGATCTCCATCGGGCTGGCGCTGCCACCGGAATCGGGGCCGGACCCGCCGGAATCTCCGTCCGGACCCTTGGGACCGCCGAACCCGCCAAACCCGCTGCTGTCCGGCGAGGAGAAGCTGGTCAGGAAGTGAATCCAGGCGAGGATGCGCGGATCGGTGATGTTGAATTGCGTCAGCCGGGCGAGCGTGTCGGGATCGACCACGAACCGCGTCCAGTTGCGCAGCACGTCGTACTGCTCGGTGGTGAAGAAACGCTGCCGCGCGTCGATCCGCCGCCGGTCGAACACCGCGTCATCTGCGCTGCGGATGATGCGCATCTCGACCATGGCAAGTATTTGCGTGCCGGGATGGAACGCGAACAGCACCCCCAGGCGCAGGTCCGAGCGGCCGTTGATCGCCGCCTCGATCGGGATCATCTGTGTGTTGGCGCGCCGCGCTGCCGACGCCGAGATTGGCCATGCTGTCGCTGCCTCCCGCACCGTGCGAGCGCTGGTGGAGATATTCGCGATCGATCCCGTCCGTCCCCATCGGTGCAAAGCTCTCCGCGGCGAGATCGCTGGCGGGGAGCCGGCCGGACCGGCCGAAATGGCTCGCCGCCACCCGGCCCAGATCCTTGCGCGAGGCCGGATTGCCGAACTCGGCGCTGAATTCGGTATCGCGATAGTCGAACGGGCCGGCGGCATGCATCCCCTTGCCGAACTCGGCGCTGTATTCCTGCTCGACCACCGCACTGAGCGAGTTCCACGGAGTCGACTGATCGGCGCGGCTGTGCATCGAGAAGCCGCCGCGGGCGGGCGGGGCATAGGGCTGCGGTGCGCCGGGATGATGCGGTGCGCGGATCGGCGCGAAGCGGTCCTGATTGGCGATATAGCCCCACCAGCTGCCGTCGCTCGCCTGGAAATGGTTGTGCCCGTAATGGGTGTAACTGGCATACCCGCGTTACATGTCCTGACCGGCTACCGAGCGGCCGCGCGTCGTGCAACGCGCGCTTGCCCTGCGCGCTCGACCGTGCTTGCCCCGCATTGCATTTCGAAAAGGGGCATGACGGATGGAGCTGGAGCATTTTCGCAGCGAAGGACATCGTATCGTCGACTGGATCGCCGATTATCTCGAATCGGTCGAGCGCTACCCGGTCCGCTCGCGGGTGCGCCCGGGCGAGGTCGCCGCGCAGATTCCCGCCTCGCCGCCCGATCGGGGCGAAGCGATGGACGCCATTTTCGACGATTTCGAGGATATCGTCATGCCGGGCATCACGCATTGGCAGCATCCACGCTTCTTCGCCTATTTTCCCGCCAATTCGAGCCCGCCATCCGTACTGGCGGAGATGCTGACGGCGGGGCTCGCGAG
>CAJXJY010000019.1 GCA_913055875.1 uncultured Altererythrobacter sp. | reverse complement strand
GCGCCGATCTTCCAGGTCGCCGACATCGGTCTGGTCGCCGACCTGTTCAAGGCGGTGCCGGAGCTGACCGAGAAGCTGTAGGAACCGTGCCAGCACCGCATCCCGACCGACTTCTCCCTTACGTCATGTCTGACGCGAGGAAAATCATCCGCAGATTGACCGCAGTGCTGGCAGCATCTGCCCTTCTCGCGCCCGCGATGATCGCCGCGGAGGAAAGCGAGGGTGCGGATACTCCGGCGGTGGTTCTGCAACCCTCATCGCCATGGAGCCTCAACTACGCCGACGACAGTTGCCGGCTGGCGCGGCTGTTCGGGGAAGGAAAGCAGAAGACGCTCCTGCAACTGGAGCAGTTCGAACCGAACCGCCAGTTCATGCTTGCCATTGCCGGAGGGGGGTTTGGCAATCGACTCGAGCCGGGCGAAACGAGAGTACAGTTCGGTCCCGCACACCCGCCACAGGTTGTGTACCCCCATGGTGGAGCACTCGGCGAATACAGCCCGGCGATGATCGTCTCGTCTGCAAGAGTGCGGGAAGTCGAATCGTACGAACAAGAGGGACGCAAGCGGGACCTCGAACGATACGAGCTGTTCGAGCCGGACAACCCGGTCACAGAGGCCGATGAACAGTATGTGGAGTGGATCGGTATCGAACATCGCGGGTCGTCGCGCCTGCGGCTCGAGACCGGCACCATGGGCGATGCCTTCGCGGCTCTGAATGCGTGTTCGGAGGAGTTGCTGACGCATTGGGGCCTCGATCTCGAGCGCTACAAGGCGCGTTCGATGCCCCCCATCCCCAAGCGCAGCCCCGGCACGTGGCTCAGCTACTCGGACTATCCCTCTTCCATGCTGCGCAAGGAACTGCAGGGCCTTGTCTATTTCCGGGTCATGATCGATGCCGAAGGCAAGCCCTCGTCCTGCCACATCCAGCAATCGTCGCGGCCGGAGGATTTCGAAAAAGCCGTCTGCAGGGCGATCATGCGCAGAGCCCGTTTCGAACCTGCCCTGGATGCCGATGGCGAACCGATGGCGTCCTACTATCGCAACACGGTTCGTTTTACGCTGCCCGACTAGAATGGGCGTCCGATCACCGGTCAGATCAACCCGTCCACGAAGTGGATCGTCACCCCGACCAGCCCGCCCACCAGCGTGCCGTTGATCCTGATGAACTGCAGGTCGCGCCCGACCGCGTTCTCGATCCGGCCGGTGATCGTGGTCGCATCCCAGCGGCGCACCGTCTCGGACACCAGCGTCACGATCTGGTCGCCGTAGCGGGTCGCCACGCCGACCGCGGTGCGGCGCGCGAAGCGGTTGACCTGCACCTGCAGCCTGCGATCCTCGCGTAGCGCTGCGCCGAGTTCGGACAGGCTGGAGCCGACCCAGCCGTCGAGCGTCTTGTCGGGCCGGCGCGCCATGTCGATCAGCGACTTGCGGATGCGTTCCCACACACCCTGCCACCAATCGGCGACCGCCGGGTTGTCGAGCAGTTCGCGTTTCATCTTCTCGACCCTGGCCTGCGTCTCCGGATCGTGCGCGAGATCGTGCGCAACCTTTTCCAGCCCCTCCTCGATCTTGTTGCGCAAGGGGTGTTCGGGATCGACCAGCACTTCGGCGAGCAGGCGGTAGAGCCCGTCGAGCACCGAATTGGCGAGCCGCTCGTCGAGCCCGGTGAAGCGCAGCAGCGCATTGGCGCGCTCGTGGATCATGTCGCGCACCATCTGCTCGTTGTCCTCGAGCGTCAGCCCGGCCCAGCGGATGATGCTGTCGATCAGCGGCAGGTGCCGCCTGTCGGCGATCGCGGCGGTCAGCATCTGCCCGAGCAGCGGCGCGATCTCGAGCCTCTCCAGCTGGTGCTTCAACCCCGCTTTCATCTGCCCGCCGAGCCGCTCGGGATCGAGCGATTCGAGCACGCCGGCGAGCAGTTCGGCCGCGCCCGAGCCGATCCGGCTGCCCGCCCCGCGCCCCGGCTCGGCGAGGAAATCGCCCACCGCGCGCGCCATGTTCATGCCCTGCATCCGCCGCGCGACCACGGCCGGGGTGAGGAAATATTCGCGCAGGAACTGCGCCATGGTGTCGGCGATGCGATCCTTGTTTTCGGGGATGATCGCGGTGTGCGGGATCGGAATGCCGAGCGGATGGCGGAACAGCGCGGTGACCGCGAACCAGTCCGCCAGCCCGCCGACCATCGCCGCCTCCGCGAAGGCGTGGAGATAGCCCCACGCGGGATGCACCGGCAGGAACTGCTTCGACAGCAGGAACAACCCCGCCATCGCGACGAGCATCAGCGTGGCGGTGAGCCGCATCCGGCGTGCGCGGTCCGGCGGCAACGGGACGCCGGGCGATGCGGGCGCGGATGTATCCCGGCGTGTCACTCGGCGGGTTGCGGTCCGGAATCGCCCTTGCGGGAAGCGGGGATGGCGCCGCGCGGAGCCGGCGGGACAGGAGCGTCCAGCTCTTCGTGGCCGCGCCTGCCGTCGTCGCCCGGGCGATAGGTCAGGAACCGCTCGCGCATCCACGGGCCGAGCCTGCGCTCGAGACCGTCGGCCAGGCTGAAGCCCGCCGGGACGATCAGCAGGGTCAGCAGCGTGGAAGCGATCAACCCGCCGATCACCATCGTGCCCATCGGCGCGCGCCACGCCCCGTCGCCCGACAGCGACAGGGCGGTCGGGATCATGCCCGCGCTCATCGCGACGGTGGTCATCACGATCGGCTGCGCACGCTTGTGCCCGGCATCCATGATCGCTTCGTATTTCTCCTTGCCCTCGGCCATCGCCTCGATCGCGAAGTCGATCAGCAGGATCGAGTTTTTCGACACGATCCCGAGCAACAGCAGGACGCCGATATAGACCGGCATCGATTGCGGTTGCCCGACCAGCCAGACGAACAGGATACCGCCGAGCGGTGCGAGCAACAGCGAGGTCATGTTGACCAGCGGGCTCATCAAGCGCTTGTAGAGCAGCACCAGCACCGCAAAGACGAGGAAGAAGCCGGCAATGATGGCGATCATCAGATTGTTGATCATCTCCGCCTGCCACTCGTCCTCGCCGACGACGTCGCGAATGACGCCCTGAGGGAGGTCCTGGAGGATCGGCAGCTGGTCGATCCGGGCCTGCGCCTCACCCTTGATCACGCCCTGGGCGAGGTCGGCGCCGACCAGCACGCGCCGGTTCTGGTTGTAGCGCTGGATCGCGGTCGGCCCGGAGCCGAAGCTGATATCGGCCACGCGAGACAGCGGCACGGTGCCGCCGGTGCGCGTCGGCACGGGCAGGTTCTCGATCGTGGTCAGGTCCTCGCGCGATTGCTCGGGCAGCTTGACCCTGATCGGTATCTGGCGGTCGGAGAGCGAGAATTTGGCCGCGTTCTGCTCGATTTCGCCGAGCGTGGCGATGCGGATCGTCTGGCTCAGCGCCGCCGTCGTGACGCCGAGGTCGGCAGCGAGGTCGGCGCGCGGCTCGATGATGATTTCCGGGCGGTTGATATCGGCCGAGATGCGCGGCGCGACAAGCATGTCGATGCCCTTCATCTGCTCGACCAGCGTGGTGGCGGTCTCCTTGAGCAGGTCCGGGTCGGAACCGGCCAGCATCACCGTCATGTCGCGCCCGCTGCCGAAGCCACCGGACTGCGACGCGAAACGAACCCGCGCATCGGGAATCTGGGCGAGGATCGGAGCAAGATCGCGCTCGAATTCGGTCGAGGTCTTCTCGCGGTCTTCCTTCAGCGTGACGTAAACCGTCGAATTGCCCTGACGGACACGCTCCAGAGCGCGCTCGACTTCGGGCTGCTCCCACATCAGGTCGGCCACGCGGTCGACCACCCGCTCGTAGGATTCGAGCGTAGTGCCCGGGACCATCTCGATTTCGACGCGGCTGTTGTCGTCATCGACATTCGGCTGGAATTGCTGCGGCACGGCCATGAACAACAGCACGGTCGTCATCAGCGCAAAATAGCCGGTCATCAGCATCCATGCGCGATGATCGTAGAAACGCGCCTCGAGCCAGCGCCAGGTGTCGCCGATACGTCCGCCGATCATGCGCCAGGGCAGCCCCATCAGCTTCAGGGCCAGCCAACCGGCCAGGAACCCGATCGCGATCGCCAGG
Source organism: uncultured Altererythrobacter sp. (assembly GCA_913055875.1). GTDB lineage: Bacteria > Pseudomonadota > Alphaproteobacteria > Sphingomonadales > Sphingomonadaceae > CAJXJY01. The sequence continues at coordinate 5,769 of CAJXJY010000019.1, read as the reverse complement.
GAAAGCTGCATCACTTCCAGGAGCTTGCTCAGCAGGAAGGCGAAGATCGACTCGCCGGGGCCGAAAATGCCGCTCGAAATCGTCTCGGGTGCCTTGAGCTGTGCGATGGCGTCGAACGACTGGAACACCGCAATACCCGGCGCCGCGAGCATGATCAGCAAGACGAGGAAGGCCGCCAACCCGTAGAGCAGCCGGCTCCGCGGCCCCTCGAGACCGGCCCGGCGGGCGCGCATCTTGCCGCGGTCGAGGGTCCAGCGCAGCACGCGCATGTAGCGATCCATCATCGGGCCTTCGCCATGCGCGGCATGGCCTTTCGCCTTGAGGAAATAGGCCGCCAGCATCGGTGTGATCATGCGCGCGACAGCCAGCGACATCAGCACGGCCACGACCACGGTAATGCCGAAATTCTTGAAGAACTGCCCGGAAATGCCGGGCATCAGGCCGACGGGCAGAAACACCGCGACGATGCAGAACGAGGTCGCAACCACCGGCAGGCCGATCTCGTCGGCCGCGTCGATCGACGCCTGGTAGGCGGATTTGCCCATGCGCATGTGTCTGACGATGTTCTCGATTTCGACGATCGCATCGTCGACCAGCACGCCCGCGACGAGACCCAGTGCGAGCAGCGAGAGCGAGTTCAGGTTGAAGCCGAGCAGGTCCATGAACCAGAAGGTCGGGATGGCCGAAAGCGGGATCGCGATCGCCGAGATGACCGTCGCACGCCAGTCGCGCAGGAAGAAGAACACCACCACGACGGCCAGAATGGCGCCTTCGATCATCGCCGCCATCGAGCTCTCGTACTGCTCTTCGGTATAGCGCACCGTGTTGAACAGCGGGATGAAGCGGACACCGGGATTCTCGGCTTCGATCGCCTCGATTTCCTCCTTCGCCGCATCGAACACGGTGACGTCGGAAGCGCCCTTGGCGCGCGACATGGCGAAGTTGACGACCTCGCGGTCGCGTACCTTGCTGATCGAGGTGCGCTCGCTGAAACCGTCGCGCACCGTCGCGACATCGGCCAGCTTGACCGTGCTGCCGTTGCCGAGCTGGATCTGGCGCTGCGACAGGTCGTAGGCAGTATCGGTGCTGCCGAGCACGCGCACCGACTGGCGGGTCCCGCCGACTTCCGTCGCACCGCCGGCGGCGTCTATATTGGTCGAGCGCAGCACGTTGTTGATCTGGCTGGCGGTGACGCCGAAAGCCTGCATGCGCTCGAGGTCGAGGATCACCTCGATCTCGCGATCCACACCGGCGAACCGGTTGACCTCGGCCAGCCCTTCGATCGACAGCAGCCGCTTGGCAATCGTATCGTCGATGAACCAGCTGAGCTGTTCGATCGTCATGTCGTCGGCTTCGACCGCGAAGATGCCCAGGAAGCCGCCGGCAATCTCTTCCTTGGTGACTCGCGGCTCCAGGATACCGTCGGGCAGGCTGCCACGCACCGTGTCGACCGCGGTCTTCACCTCGGACACGGCATCGTTGGCGTCGGTGCCGATCTCGAATTCGATGAAGGTGTTGGAATTGCCTTCGCTGGCAGTCGAATTGATCGAGGCGACGCCGTTGATCGAACGGACCGCCGATTCGACCCGCTGGGTGATCTGGTTCTCGATCTCGGTCGGCGCTGCACCCGGCTGCGAAATCGATACGTTGACCGCGGGGAACTCGATATCCGGATTGTTGACCACGTCCATCCGCGCGAAGCTGATCAGCCCGGCGAGCAACAGCGCGGTGAAGGCAACCAGCGGGATGACCGGGTTGCGTATCGACCATGCGGAGATTTTCGAGAAATCCATCGCTCAGCGCGCCTCGTCCATCTCGACCAGGTTGGGCGCGATCGATTCGCCTTCGGTGAGGAAGCCGCCGGCGCGAAGCACGATCTTCTCGCTTCCGTCGAGGCCGTCGACGATCGTCACGCCGCGGCTGGTCACGATCCCGGTTTCGACCGCCCGGCGCTCGACCTTGTTGTCAGGACCGACGATGAAGACATAGGCGCCGTCGTCGTCCGAGAGAACGGCGGATTCGGGCAGCATCGGGGCAACCACCGTGCCGCTGTTGATGCGCGCCGTGGCGAAGCCGCCGGGCCGCAGCTCCGGCGCGTAGGACAGCGCGATGCGCGCGGTACCCTGGCGCGTCTGCGCATCGATCGTCGGCGAAACCTGCCAGATCTGGCCGGCGAACGACTTGTCCGTACCGACCGGCTCGACCGTGGCGGAAACGCCCGCCGACAGCTTCGCGAGGTCGGCTTCGCTAACCTGCGCGTTGAGTTCCATTTCGCCGCCGCGGGCGATCGAGAACAGCACGCCCGACCCGGCGCTCACCGTCTGGCCGGGCTCGACATTGCGGCTGAGGACGAAGCCCGCTGCCGGAGCGACGATGTTGAGCCGCGCATTGCGCTGCTCGAGCTCGCGATACTGCGCCTGCGCGACCTTGACCCGCGCCACCGCGGCATCGCGGGTGGCGGTCAACCGATCGACGTCGGCTTTCGAGATGAACCCGCGATCGACCAGCTGCAGGGCGCGGTCGAGATTGGACTGGGCGAGATTGGCGTCGGCCTGTGCGACCTGGACTTGCGCCGCAGCGGCCTGCGCCTGCTGCGACTGCACCGAACGGTCGATGACCGCCAGCACCTGACCCTGCCGCACCCATTCGCCGGCATCGACCGGCACCGAAACCACCCGGCCGCCCTCGCCGACTACGCCGACCGGCATTTCGCGGCGCGCGGCCAGCGTGCCGGTGGCGGTGATGGTACCTTCCACGGTAGTGCGGCCCGGTGCGATGACCGAGATTGCGGGCAGCTGCGATTCATCGTCGCCTGCACCGACCGCCGCGCCTTCGCCGCCGCTGGTCAGGAAATAGGCGACCACGGCACCCACGAACAGCACCAGCAGGGCGATAACGACCCACTTGCGCCTGCCCGGACGATCCGCCTGCTCGAACTGGGAGGTATCGGGCGTGTAGCTTTCGGCCGCCTCGCCGGTCACCGTGGTCTCGTAATTCATCGCGCTCTGGGCCTTCGTTTTGCGCAGTGTATTATACGCATAAATCACCGGGCGCAAGTGCTACACATGGCCCCTGTGGCCCGCGAGAGCGGCTCGACGGGCGACTTCGCGGCCCGACGAATAGCAGAAACGCAATTCGGGGCGAAGCGGCTTCGGCCGCTCCGCCCCGCAATTGTCCGGCAGTGTTGCCTAATTAGCGAACGCGGCCGCGCTGGACCAGGTTTACGATGGCCAGCAACACGATCGCGCCGACGATGGCGACGAGGAAGCCGGGCAGGTTGAAGGTCTGGATCGTCGTGTCGATACCCAGCAACGGACCGGCCAGCAGATTGCCGAGCACGGCGCCGACGATACCGACGATGATATTCCAGATGATTCCCATCGAGGCGTCGCGGTTCATCACCAGGCTGGCGAGCCAGCCGGCCACTCCGCCGACGATAATTGCGATAATCCAACCCATTGTTGCATCCTCCTGTTGTAAATGCAGTCGAACGGTAAACGACCGGAACTGCATTCCCGTTCCCCGTCCTTTTCAAGCGGGGCCGGAGGGCTCATAAATCAGTTGGCAGGAGAATCCTAATTCTTGCCGAGTCGGCCGGGCGCAAATTCAGTATTTCAGCTGGCGCTCGTAGAGGTCGCGATAGTGCTGGATGCGGGTGACCCGCAGGCCCTGCATGCCCGAACGGTCGACCGCGCGCTGCCACGAGGCGAATTCCTCCAGCGTGAGGCTGTAGCGCTCGAGCACGTCGTCGATCGTCAGCAACCCGCCATTGACGGCGGCGACGACCTCGGCCTTGCGCCGCACCACCCACCGCTTGGTGTTCGCCGGCGGCAGATCGTCGAGCGTCAGCGGCTCCCCGAGCGGGCCGATCACTTCGGCCGGGCGGATTTTCTGGTTCTCGATCATCGCGTCTCTCGGTCGGTATCCACCGCGTCATCGGCGGCTGAAACAACCATGCCCCGTACGGTTTTGCCGTGAGCTAAACCGTTTGGGTTAACCGATTGCGTCGTATCGTTAACTTCTTCGTTTCCGGCGGCAGCTTGCGACTGGGCGAAGCGCGCGAAGCTGCCGCTCGCCTCGTTGCGGGCCTTGCCGAGAGCGATGCGCAGATCGCGCGCGGCGGCAAGGCGCGCGACGATTTCCGGCCATGCGGGAAAGCGCAGGGCGTCGCCGTCGGCCGCCGGGTCGATCGCAGCGGGGGTAAGGGTCGTTTCGAACATGACCGCGGCCTTAGACCCGGCTTGGTCAAGATCGGGTAAAGCCGCGGTTTACCAGCGGTTAGGATGTGGGGGAGTGGGCCGGTGCCGCAAGCGAGGGACGGACGTCCCGACCGCACGCAACAGAAACTCCCGGTGCCGATTCAGCGAAGCACGACACGATCCTAGATCGCGTCTGGCACGTTTCTCCGCCCCCGTGTATGGGCGCACCCGCAATGCCCGATATCGCTGCCTTCGATCCCGGCCTCGACGCCGCCAGCCTGTTCGACCTGCCCAAGCCGGCGGGCGACAGCCGGATCGTGGTGGCGATGTCGGGCGGGGTCGATTCGTCGGTCGTCGCCGCACTCGCCGCGGCGAGCGGGGCGGAGGTCATCGGCATCACGCTGCAGCTTTACGATTACGGCGCCGCGACCGGGCGCAAAGGCGCGTGCTGCGCGGGCGACGATATCGCCGATGCGCGTAGCGTGGCCGACCGGCTCGGCTTCGCGCATTACGTGTTCGACCACGAAAGCGCCTTTCGCGAGGAGGTGGTCGAGCAGTTCGCCGACGACTACCTCGCCGGGCGCACCCCGGTACCGTGCATCCGGTGCAATATGGGGCCCAAGTTCACCGACCTGTTCCGCATGGCGCGCGAGCTGGGGGCGGATTGCCTCGCGACCGGGCACTACGTCCGGCGCGTGACGGGGCCTGCGGGGCCGGAGCTGCACCGCGCTCTCGATCCGGCGCGCGACCAGTCCTATTTCCTCTACGCCACGACCGAGGAGCAGCTCGACTACCTGCGCTTCCCGCTCGGCGGGCTGCCCAAGCAGGAGGTCCGGCACCTCGCCGAGCGGGCCGGCCTGCGCAACGCGGCCAAGCCCGACAGCCAGGACATCTGCTTCGTGCCCGACGGCGACTATGCGAAGATCGTCAAGCGCATGCGGCCCGAAGGCGGCACGCCGGGCCGGATCGTCCATGCCGCCACCGGCGAGACGCTCGGCGAGCACCGCGGCATCGTCCATTTCACCGTCGGCCAGCGCAAGGGGCTCGAGATCGGCGGCCAGCCCGAACCGCTTTATGTGGTCGAGATCGATGCCGACAGCGCCGAGGTCCGCGTCGGCCCGAAGCGCATGCTGGCGGTTTCGCGCGCGAGCGTGATCGAGACCAACCGCATCGGCCCGCTCCCCGACACGCAGCTGACGGCCAAGGTGCGCTCGCTGGCCAAGCCCGTGCCGGTGAGGCTGGAAGGCGCGCTCGGCGACGGAGCGGCGGTAGAGCTGCATTTCGCGCAGCCCGAATACGGCGTCTCGCCCGGACAGGCGGCGGTGATCTATGCCGGCGAGCGCGTGGTCGGCGGCGGGTGGATCGCGGGGACGGGGTAGGTCGGGTTGTTGTTTCCGGCGGTGATGAGACCTGTCGCTACTTGGCAAGCGTCAGCCCGCCGGGGCTGTTCCATCCCACGCCCCCACCCGGAATCGTTTGTTGCGTGCGGATCGGACCTCCGTCCGATCCTTGCGGCACCGGCCCACGCCCCCACCCGGCCACCCCGACCATAGTATCCTATGGGTGGCCG
>CAJXJY010000018.1 GCA_913055875.1 uncultured Altererythrobacter sp. | reverse complement strand
CGCCAATTAAAGTGGTACGTGAGCTGGGTTCAGAACGTCGCGAGACAGTTTGGTCCCTATCTGCCGTGGGCGTCGATACTTGAAAGGAGTTGCCCCTAGTACGAGAGGACCGGGGTGAACATGCCTCTGGTGTACCAGTCATGCCGCCAGGCGTGCCGCTGGGTAGCTATGCATGGACGGGATAACCGCTGAAAGCATCTAAGCGGGAAGCCTCCCTTGAGATTAGGTATCTTCGAACCGTCATAGACCATGACGTTGATAGGCCGGGTGTGGAAGCTGGGTAACCAGTGGAGCTAACCGGTCCTAATAGTTCTTTTCGCGCTTGATGAATCCCACCATCAACGACAGTCCTGAATGGCTGGCGTTGAGGAGGAATCCTCGAAGCCGGATAACGCCCAAAACCACTCCCGAGTGGTGCATCGATTTAAACCCGCTCGCACGCCGGCTTTATTGCTTGGTGACCTTAGCGTCCGTGACCCACCCGATCCCATCTCGAACTCGGCCGTGAAACCGGACAGCGCCGATGGTACTAGTGCTCAAGCACTGGAAGAGTAGGTCGTCGCCAGGCATTATGGCCGGCGGGTGCGCGGAAAACCCATTCACAAGTCAGAGGGCTGATCCTGCGGGACAGCCCTTTTGGCGTCTCTCGAGGCGTCGCAAACCGAGCCGACGGCCCGCAGGGCCGCAAGGCCGACCGGCCGTCCGGAGCGACGCGACCTTCAGGTCGCATGAGCGAGGAAAGCCAAGCCGACGGATGTCGGCGCCGGCGCTTGAGGCTCAACAAGAAGGTGCCGCGGGGTGGAGCAGTCCGGTAGCTCGTCAGGCTCATAACCTGAAGGTCGTTGGTTCAAATCCAACCCCCGCAACCAACCGAAAAAGGCCGCAATCCCTCGGGATTGCGGCCTTTTTCGTGCCTGTTGCGAAAGCCCGATCCGAGCGATCGCGCACCACGAACGTTGCGACGGCACATGCGAGCAGCGCGTATATCGATGGCGATACCACCACATGCAGTTGGCGGATGACCCGGAGCGCGTGGTGGGGTATGCATCCGCCATGGGGTTTCAGGCGCGATTCCTGTCATGGTGCGGTCGGCAATGGCGCAAGCTGGAAGGCTATCTGCGCACCGTGGACAGTATCGCAGAGCAAAATCGCGCCCGAACCGGCGGGATGTTCGTCCCGCAGGCCAATCTCATGCTCGAGGCGAAACGTTCCGCCGACGAAAATTGTGAGCGCATTGTCGCGGTGGTGGAAAAGGGCCGGACCGATTTCGCATCCGGGCGGATCGGCGAAAAGGAGTTCGTCGACCGGCTCCGCGAGCAACGGGCGCGGGTTCTCAAGCTGCACGAGGACTGGAGGTCGGACTACGCCGCGGGAAAGATCGACGAATTCGAACTCGACGAAGCGAGTCGTCGGCTGCAGGAAACCTCGGAGTCCATCGACCGCGCGTTTCCACACGCCAAACCGTAATCGGCGTACCCGGGTGGCGGGCGTCGCTCCGCCCGCTCCGGCGAGGGGCTATCCCTCGCGGACGCGGCGCAGGAAGTGATCGACCTGCTCGCGCAGCGTGTTGGACTGTTCTTCCAGGTCGGTGGCGGAGGACAGCACCTGCGATGCCGCCGCACCGGTCGCAAGCGAGGTTTCGCGCACGCTTTCGATATTCGACGACACCTGATCGGTGCTGCGCGCGGCGAGGTCGATGCTGCGCGCGAGATCCTGTCCGGCGACCGATTGCTGGTCGACCGCGGACGCGATCGAAATCGCAGTCGCTTCGAGCTGCTCGATCTGTTCGTTGACGCTGCGCAGCGCGGCGACGCTGGCATCGGTCGAGCTCTGCATGGAGCGGATCTGCTCGGCGACTTCCTCGGTCGCGCGGCTCGTCTGCGCCGCGAGTTCCTTCACTTCGGACGCGACCACCGCAAAGCCGCGGCCCGCTTCGCCGCCGCGTGCCGCCTCGATCGAGGCGTTGAGCGCGAGCAGGTTGGTGCGACGCGCGATCGACTGGATCAGTTCGACCACCTGGCTCACTTCCCCGGCCGAGCTCGACAGCGCGGAGATGGTCTCGTCCGCTTCGTGCGCGGAAGTCGACGCCTTGCGCGCCAGTTCGGCGGAGGTCGAGGCCTGCCGGCTGATCTCGCCGATCGACATGGCGAATTCGTCGCTCGCCGCCGCGGCCGCGGTAGCACCGGCCGATGCTTCCTGCATCGCGCTGGCGACTTGGGAGGCCTGGTCGGTTGAGGATTGCGCGGCATCGGCCATCGATTTGGCGGTCGTCCGCAGCTGGCTCGAGGCCGAGGCGACGCCGCTCACGACTTCGCCGATCGTGCGGTCGAACTGGTCGGACAATTGCTCCATCGAGCGGATGCGTTCCCGGCGCGCCTTTTCCCGCCCGGCGAACAGTTCGTCGAGCTTGTGGCCCGACTTTACGAACACCAGCAGGGCGCGCGCCATCTGGCCGATTTCATCCTGCCGCTCGAGTCCGCTGACCGTCAGGTCGCGCTCGCCTTCGGACAGCCGTGTCATGTCGTTTGCAAGCTCGCTCAGCGCGCCCGAGGTCTCGCTGCGCAGCTGGTTGTACCAGTGCAGCCCGCCGAACAGCACCAGCGCGACCACGCCGACCACGATCCAGCCTGCCGAGCGCAGCGTTGCCGCGGCTTCGCGCGCCGCGGGATCGGTGCTGGCCGACAGATCGCCGAAAACCATGCCGATGCTCGCTCCGAACACGAGCAGGACCAGCAGCAGTGTCACCGAGGGAATCGCCGACGAGATGCGAAACTTGGTCGCGAAAGGCTGGTTGTTGAACCAGCGTGTCAGGCGATCGCGCGGCGTTGCGTCGTTGTCCCCGGACGCGCCGGCGAGTTCCACCGCAGCGATTTCCTCGCGATCGGTGTCGCTCATGGTGAAGGTGGTGTGCGCGTTCATGCTTGCCTCCGTTCGGCTTCCACTGCGTCTTCATCGGAAACCGCGATTGGGGTGAGGTGTTGGGCGATGTCCTCGGCGGGCATCGGCTTGAAATAGAGCCAGCCCTGGATCTGGTCGCAGCCCGCGCTGCGCACCATGTCGGCCTGGTCCTGTGTCTCGACGCCTTCGGCGGTGACGTTCATGTTGAGCGCGCGCGCCATCGAGATGCTCGACAGCATCATCGCGCGGCTGCTCTCGTCGCCGGCGGAATCGACCACCAGCGAGCGGTCGAGCTTGAGCTTTTCGAAGCGGAACCGGCGCAGGAAGCCGATCGAGGCATAGCCGGTGCCGAAATCGTCGAGCGCGACATTGACGCCGAAACCGCGGATCACGCTGAGGCTGCGTTCGGCGACGACCGGATCGAGTACGAGCGAGGTTTCGGTGATCTCGAGCTCGAGCCGTTCGGGCGGAAAGCCGGTCTCCTCGAGGATATTGCCGAGCTGGATGGGAAATTCGGCGTTGCGCAGCTGCGCGGCGGAAATGTTGACCGACAGCTTGATGTCGCCCCATGCCAGCGCATCGGCGCAGCTCTGCCGCAGCACCCACAGCCCGATCGCGTTGATCAGGCCCGATTCCTCGGCCACCGGGATGAAGGTGTTGGGGCCGACCATGCTGCCGTCGGGCCGTTCCCACCGGATCAGCGATTCGACTGCGACCACGCGGCCGGACTGCGAATCGACCAGCGGCTGGTAATGGACGCGGAATTCGTCGTTGAGCAGCGCGTTGCGCAATTCGCCGTCGAGATCGCGGATCGCCGCCAGATTGCGGTCGAAATCGGACCGGAACCAGGTGCAGCGCATCTTGCCGCCGCGTTTCGACACATACATCGCGACATCGGCACGGCGCATCATTTCCGAAGAAGCGAGATGGTCGGGGCCGGTGCTGCGCGAAAGGCCGATGCTTGCCCCGACCGAGATTCGGCGTTCCTCTATCGCGAGCGGCTGGTTGAGGCGATCGAGCAGGCTGCGGCCGATCCCTTCGAGAATCGTACCCGACAGCGGGCCGCAGATGCTGAGCGCGAACTCGTCGCCGCCGAGGCGATAGGCATGCGCGTCGTCCTGGCAGATCGAGCGCAATTCCGCCGCGACCAGTTTGATGACTTCATCGCCCACCGCGTGTCCGTAGAGATCGTTGATCATCTTGAAGCCGTCGAGGTCGATCAGCGCGACCGCGATTTCGTCGTTCCGGCGCGCGGCTTGCTGCACTTCGGCGTGAAGAGCGCGGCGATTGGGCAGTCCGCTGAGGCTGTCGGTCATGCCGAGGCTTTCGAGGCCTGCAACGTGATTCAGCCCGATCCGGCTCAGCAGTGCCACCGCGGCGGCGTAGATCGCGATCGTGCCGACCAGCATCGAAGAGGAGAGGTCGGGTTCGAGGTCGTCGCCGAAAATCAGCACGCTGCAGGCGGCCGCGAAAATCACGGTCAGCACCACCAGCGGCGCGAACACCATGATGCGCGCGCTCAACGCGGATTTTCGCGGAAATGCCGACAATCGATCCCCCTTTTCCGCCTTCGGAATGCTCGGCTTAGGGCACAGGTGGCTAAGGAACCGTTAAGTCCGTATTTACCCTGTCCGGACGATCGCGCGGCGCGGCATGGCGAGCGTTTCGCCGACCGCTTCATCGCGCCGCCGGCACAGGCCCTGATTGCCGTCGACCGGCTCGAACCGGCCGGTCCGGCCGACCACCGTTTCGCCCGCACCGAGCATCAGCCAGCCGTTGTCCGCCATGGCCTCGTCGAGGCGGCGGAAGGCGAGGGCGCGCGTGGTGCAGTCGAAATAGAGCAGCACGTTGCGGCACAGGATGAGGTCGTACCAGCCCGGCCGTTCGACCGGATCGAGCAGGTTGCGGCGCTCGAACCGCACCATCGCCTTGAGTTTGGGGTGCGGTTCCCAGCCATGCTCGGTCTCGCGGAACCATTGCAGCATCTGGCCGACGCCGAGCCCGCGCTGGATTTCGAACTGGGTGTAGCGGGCACGCCGCGCGGCATCGACGGCGCGCTGCGAAACGTCGGTGCCGAGGATTTCGATATCCCAGCCGCGCCAGCGCTCCGGCTGCTCGGCAAGCACCATCGCCAGGGTGTAGACTTCCTGCCCGGTCGAGCAGCCTGCCGACCAGATGCGCAGGCGCTTGCCCGATGCGCGCCGTGCGGCAAGGTCGGGCAGAACGCGCTGACCGAGCTGTTCGAACATGCCCCGGTCGCGGTAGAAATAGGTTTCGTTGTTGAGCAGCGCCTCGACCACTTCGCGCGCCAGTTCGTCCGATCCCGGTTCGGTGAGCAGGCCGACGAGCTGGTCGACACCCGAGATGCCGCGCTGCCGGTATATGCCCGACAGCGCGGTGCCGATCCGCCAGCGCCGCCCCTCGGTCAGTTGCTGGCCGGTTCGCGCGCGCAACAAGTCGGCGACGATGCGGTGGGACACGCCGCTTTCGGTCACCGCGCGCCTCCGCAGGCGGCGGCGATGCGAAGGGCGAGCTGATCGGGCGGCAGCACGGCCTCGGCCAGCCCCGCTTCGGCAATGGCGCGTGGCATGCCCCACACCGCGGCGCTGTCCCGGTCCTGCACGAATATCGTCCCGCCCGCCTTGACCAGGCCCGGTGCGGCGACGGCACCGTCGCGGCCCATGCCCGACAGCACGACTGCGAGCGTTTCGGCCCCGGTCGCACTGGCGAGCGAGTCGAACAGCGGATCGACCGACGGCGTACAGCCGCTCGGCGCGCGGTGATGCCGGCTCGCCAGCCGCAGCGCACCGTCCTTTCGCTCGACGATCATGTGGCCCCTGCCGTTGGCGACGTAGATGGCGCGGTCGGCGATCGCCATCCCGTCCTCTGCGACGAATGTTTCGCGGCCCGATGCGTTCTGGAGCTGGCGCGCGAAAACCTGCGCGAACGAGGCCGGCAGGTGCTGCGCGACAAGGATCGGCAGCTCGACCGAAGCGGGCAGGTTGCGCAGCAGGATTCCGACTGCGTGGATTCCTCCGGTCGAAGCGCCGATCGCCAGGATCGACGGTCGTGCGGAGTGGGTGCCCCGGGTGGCGACGGCCGCGGGCCGTGCCGGTGCGGCACCGTTCTCGCCTTGCGAACCGAGCGCCCGGATCCGCGCCAGCAGCGCCTCGCGATAGGCGTCGTCGAACTGGCCCGGCCGCGGCTTGAGCATGGTGTCGGCGGCGCCCATGGAGAGCGCGGCGACGGTGTGTTCGGCGCCTTCCTCGGTCAGCGCGGAAACGACCAGCACCTGCGTGCTTTCATTCGCCTCGAGAATTTTCGGCAGCGCTTCGAGACCGCCCATACCCGGCATTTCCAGGTCGAGCAGCACGACGTCCGCGGGTGTGCGGGCAAGTTGCGCCATCGCCAGTTCGGCGCTGCCGGTCTTGGCGACGATCTCGATATCGGGTTCGGGTGCGATGATCCGCGACAGCACCGTGCGCACGACGAGCGAATCGTCGACGATCATCACCCGCACTGGGCGGTTTGCACCGCTGCGCGGATCGCTGTCTGTCTGGCGGGATGCGGAGCCCATCGCGCCGGCCCTCAGGCCATGCCGACAAGCTGGAGCTTGATCTGCAGGGTCTCGTGGTCGAACGGCTTCATCACGTATTCGTCGGCGCCCGCGCTGATCGCCTCGCGGATGTGCGCGACGTCGTTTTCGGTGGTGCAGAACACCACCTTCGGCTTGTCGCCGCCTTCGCGCTGGCGCAGTTGCACGATGAATTCGATTCCCGTCATCACCGGCATGTTCCAGTCGAGCATCACGAGATCGGGCATCGCCTCGTCGCATTTGGCGAGGCCCACCTGGCCGTTCTCGGCCTCGTCGACGTCGAAGCCGAGCGATTCCAGTATGTGCCGCGACACTTTGCGGATCACCCGCGAATCGTCGACTATCAGGCAGCTCTTCATTGATGCGATCCTTGTTTCAACCGGTCGTGAGCTATCGCTTCGAGGTTAATGTTCGGCTTACGCTGCATGTTTCGCTGCCTGGTCCGGGCCGGCGACGATCGCGGCGATATCGACGAGGATGGCAGGACCGATGGCGGTTTCGACCATGCCGAGCGAGACACGGTTCCAGCCTTCGCCCAGTGTCGCATCGGGCCGCTCGGGCTCGGATGCGGCCTCGACCACGTCCTCGACCCGGTCGACCAGGATCGCATAGGCGTGGCCTTCGACCTCGACCACCGCCGCGCGCCCGTCGGCTTCGTCCGGGGCGTGGCCGATGCCGAGCGCACGGCGTGCGTCGATTACGGTGAGCGCGCGGCTGCGCAACGCAGTCAGTCCGGCGACGAAACCGGGTGCGCGCGGCACGGGGACGATATGATCGAGTTCGACCACCGACTGCACTTGCGCCGAAGGGATCGCAGCGCGGCGGCCGCCGATCCGGGCCATCAGCAACAATTCGCCCATCATGCTTCTCCCGTGGCGGATTCGAGGGCCGCGAGCAGCGCCGCGCGGTCGTAGCGGTAGATCGACGAGGCGCCGCCGGGCCCGGCATCGGGAGTCGAGCGGAGCCTGACGATGTGCGAGCCTTGCTCGCCCGGCTCGTCCGCTTCGTCGAGAAGCAGTGTGATATCCGGGGCATCCTCCACGCCGTTGGCAACCCGATAGCCGGATGCTTCGAGCAATGGTGCGAGGAAGGTGCGGGCCCAGCCGTCGCCGTCGGGAATGCGGCAGGTCGGCCTGCGTGCCGGCGCGAGCTTGCGGGCATGGCGCGCGAACAGCGCGTGGACATCGACGATACCGGTCTGCCGGCCGCCGACGATCGTGCTGCCCTCGAGCAGGTCCTCGCCGTCGACCGGTACGATATCGCCGTCGAGATCGGCGGTGTTGTCGATTTCGGCCACCGCATGGAGCAATTCGCTGTCGCCGTCGCTCAGCCGGAGCACGGTGATTGCGTCGCGTTCGGGCAGTTCGTTTGCGAGGCCCGCAAGCGGCAGGATCGCGCCGTCGAGCAGTGCCTGGCAGCGATCGCCCTCGACACTGACGGCATCGCGCGCGATCGTCTGGATGCGCGCGACCGCTTCCATCCGGATCGCACGGCGTTTGCCGTCGAAGCTCTCGAACAGCACCACTTGGCCGGCAGGGGTGACCGTATCGCCGGGGGCGGCGTCGAAAGCGGTGCTCCGGCGCGTGCGAATCTGGCTCACCAGCCCATGGCCGACGGCGATATTGGGGATGTCGAGCATCAGGATCGGATTGCCGTCGTCGAGCAGGACCGAGCCGCCATAGATTCCGGTCGCCATCAGCGCGGGAGCGAGCGGCTTGACCACCAGATCCTCGTTGTCGAGCACGCGGTCGACCGCGAGCGCGAACAGGTCGCCCCCGGCGAGGCGGACGAACACGAAAACCCCCTGTTCGAGCGAGACTTCGCTGTCGAGGCCGAGCACGCTCGACATTTCGATGCACGGTACGCGCGTGCCGCGGAAAGTGACGAAGCGCGTGTCGCCGAGATGCTCGATTTCGAGCGCGCTCGACGAGCCGCGTGCGATTTCTTCGATATAGGAGCGCGGAACGGCGAACCGCCGACCGCTCGTACCCACGATCAGCCCGGCGATGATGCTCAGCGTCAGCGGCAGCTGGAGATGAAACGTCGTCCCCTCGCCGTCGCGGCTGTCGACATCGATCGATCCGCCGACCTTTTCGAGGTTGGCGCGCACCACGTCCATGCCGACGCCGCGCCCCGACACGCCGCTGACCTTCTCGGCGGTCGAGAGCCCGGCCTCGAAGATCAGTTCGAGTTTCTGCTCGCGGTTCATCGCCTCGACTTCGCCTTTCGTCGCGAGCCCGTTGGCGACGGCCTTGGCGGCGATCCGGTCGATATCGAGCCCGCGCCCGTCGTCGCCGACGAGCAGCGAAATCCGGTTGCCCGCCTGGCGTGCCGAGATGGTGAGCAGCCCGATCTCGCGCTTGCCCGCGGCGAGCCGTTCGGAGGGGGTTTCGATCCCGTGATCGATCGCGTTGCGGATAATGTGGGTGAGCGGGTCGCGGATCGTCTCGATCATCTCGCGGTCGAGTTCGACCTCGCCGCCCTCGAGATCGATCAGCACCTGCTTGCCGAGTTCGGCGGAGAGGTCGCGGACGAGGCGCGGCAATGCGTTGTAGAGATGTTCGATACGCTGCATCCGCATCTGCGTGACGCCCTGCCGGACGTCGTCGAGAATGGCGGAGAGGCGCTCGAACGGCCCGTCGATGGCGGGCTGGTTGCCCGCCTCGCGCAGGCGCCGGGCGAGATCGTTGCGCGCCAGCACCATGTCGGACACGCCGCTCATCAGCCGGTCGAGCAGTTCGACGGGCAGGCGGATCGAGCGGACGCAATTGGCCGGGCGCGCCGGCTTGCTGCCGCCGGTACTTTCCTCCTGCGGCGCCGGAGCCAGCGTATCGTCTTCGGATTCGGGTTCGAGCGCGGCGATCAGCCGGTCGTCGCCGTTGGGCACGAATTCCTCGCCCGCTTCGATCGCATCCACCAGTTCGGCAATACGGTCGATCACAGCGAGCACGCCGTTGACCAGGTGCGCGCCCGGCTGGCGGCGTCCGGCGCGCACTTCGGCGAGCGCGCTCTCCGCAGCGTGGCTCAGCTTTTCGAGGCGCGGGAAGTCGAAGAAGCCGCAATTGCCCTTCACGGTGTGGACGAAGCGGAAGATCGCATCGAGGCGTGCACGGTCCGACGGGTCGGCTTCCCACGCGACCACCTCGCCTTCGATCGCTTCGAGCATTTCGCGGGTTTCGGCGACGAAATCCGCCAGCAGGTCGTCCATTGCAAAGCCCCCAATTCGCGCACGGGAAGCTATGGACGAAGATGGTTAACGATTTGTCACCCCGAAGTTTTCGGCCCGGAGCGCAGCACGCGCCACACGACCAGCGCCGCGATTGCACCGCCGCCGATGTTGGCGGCGAGCTCGGCGGCGTAGATCGCTTCCGCGCCCCAGGCGGGCCGCAGGAACCAGGCAAAGGGCAGCATTAGGAGGAACACCCGCGCGAAGCTCTGCGCCAAGGCGAAGCCGGCCCGGTCGACCGCGTTGAGCGCGCCGTTGGCGGTGATCAGCACGCCGTAGCCGGCATAGCCCCACACCGAGATGGCAAGGAAGGCGGAGAACTGCTCGATCACTGCCGGATCGTCGGTGAACAGGTCCGCAAACCAGTCGCCGAAGGCGTAGAGCAGTACCGCGACCGCAAGCCCGTAGCCGAGCGCGAAGATCCCCGCTTCGAGCATCGCACGGCGCGAGCGGTGCGGCTGGTCGGCGCCCCAGTTCTGGCCGACGATGGCACCGATCGAGCCCGACAGGCCGAGCAGCGGCACCACTGCGAAGCTCTGCAGCCGCCCCGCCGCACCGAACCCGGCCACCGCGGCGTCTCCCTGCGATGCCAGCAGCGCGGTCAGGATCGACAGGCCGATCGGGTTGATCGCGTTGGAGAAGGCGGCGGGCCCGGCCACCCGGACGATCGCCCCGGCGGATTCGCCCAAATTGCATTGGCGGATCAACGTGGGGTGGATCGACAGGCTGGTGCGCGCAATCAGGAACAGCGCGACGCCGATGGCCACCGCGAAGCCGATGATCGTCGCATAGGCGGCTCCGGCAATGCCGAAGCCCTCGAACCCGAACGCGCCGGTGATCAGCACCGGATCGAGCACCCAGTTCGCCGCCGAATAGCTGAGCGAGACATAGGAGGTCTTGCGCGCCTCGCCCTGGCCGCGCAGCACGCCGTTCAGTCCCATCTGCAGCAGCAGCACCGGCAGCCCGAGCGAATAGGGCCGCATGTATTCGCCGATCAGCGGCAGCAATTGGTCCGAGGCCTGCATCAGCCGGAACAGCGGGTCGAGCAGGACGAACAGCGCGAGGCCGAGCACGACGCCGGTTGCGAGCGCGAACACCGCGCCGAAATTGGCGCGCCGCTCGGCACGCTCGCGATCGCCCGCCCCGAGCGCGCGCGCGATCACCGAATTGATCCCGACCATGACCCCGACCCCGAGGCTCGACAGCGCGATGGTGATCGGGAAGATGAAGGCGACCGCGGCCAGTTCGGCGCTGCCCAGCTGGCCGATGAAATAGGCGTCGATCAGCCCGACCGACATGATCGCGGCGACTCCGATGATCATCGGCAGGGTCTGGGTGACGAGATGGCCGCGAATGCTTCCGCGGGTCAGTTTGGCCGTCTCGCTCATCGCGCGCGGGCCTAGCGCCGCGCACCGGGCGTGGGAAGCGCTTTCGCACGGCTTGTGCGGCAGGCGCGCCGCGTGCGATAGCGGCGCGCGAACGAGAGCAGGACAACGCCGATGCCGCGCATGACCGTCAACGAACGGCCGGTCGAATTCGAGATGGATCCGGAGACCCCGCTGCTGTGGGCACTGCGCGATGCCGCCAATCTCACTGGCACCAAATACGGTTGCGGCAACGGCGATTGCGGTGCCTGTATGGTGATCGTCGACGGCGAGGCGCTGCGCAGCTGCCTGATCACCATCGCGGAGGCCGAGGGGCGGTTCGTGACGACAATCGAGGGCCTGTCGCGCGACCGCTCGCATCCGGTGCAGCAGGCGCTGGTCGCAGAAGGAGCGATCCAGTGCGGCTTTTGCACGCCCGGGATCGCGATGGCGGCTGCGGCGCTGCTGCGCAAGACCGCCAGCCCGACCGAGCGCGACATCGAGGCGGCGATCCCGAACCTGTGCCGCTGCGGGGTCTATCCGCGGCTGGTCCGCGCGATCGAGCGCGCGGCGCGGGTCGCGGCCCGGCGCGAAACGATCAGCGCGGCGCCCGCGCCGGGGATCGATCCCGAGGATGCGGCGCGCGAAGTACCGGCGATGGCGGTGCCTGAAGACGAAGAGTGAGTCCCCGCGAAGGCGGGGAGCTCAGGCAGTCTGGCGCTCGGCGAAATAGCTTGAGGCCCCCGCCTCCGCGGGGGTTCGCACTAGAGCATGATCATCTGATCTTGAAACACCATCCGTTCGTCCTGAGCCTGTCGAAGGACACCAGCGCTCCGCCAGGTCCTTCGACAGGCGAGTCAGGGTAAGCCGATCACGTTCTAGAGCTCAGTACTCGCACCAGGCCTCAGTACTCCCTGTCCGCTGCGGCGACCCTGGCTGCATCCGCAGCGCCCGGCGCGGTCGCATCGGCGATCAGCTTGAGCGCTTCGGCGATACCGTCGGCCCCGCTCGTCTCGCCGTCCTCGATCTCGTTGGCGATGGTCAGCAGGCGGCCGCTGACGACGGTGCCGGTCTGCGCTTCCTCGGCGATCGCGATCCCGCCATTGGCGGCGGCGACCTCGTCCCACCTGGCGCGCACCGCGGCCCAATAGTCCTCGGTCGCGGCCCAATATGCGTCGGCGGCGGCGACGTTGTAATCGTCGAACTTGTCGTAGGTGTTGAGGACGTATTCCTGCACCACCGGCTCGAGTTCCTCCGTGCCGCCATCGGCCGGCATCATCTTGGTGTTGTCCTGCCAGTGGATCCAGCCGGCCGGGGTCAGCTGGTGGCGGTTTATCGATGCGTAGCGGTCGTAGACCGGGTCGCGCACCGCGTCGCGGCGGGCGAGCGGGCGCCAGGTCCAGTTCGAACGCCAGCGGCGCGTGCCGTGCGTGTCGGTCCATTCGCCCCAACCGGCATAGCGCGGGCTGTCGTCGACCTGGTAGACCGTCTGCGACCAGCGCCCGTTGCGCAGCCGCTCGGGCATTTCCATCCATTCCCAGTGGTTCGGCCCGGTATAGGCGAGGATCTTGTCGGGTTCGTATTCCCAGTCCTGCCGCCAGTGCTTGATGACGAATTCCTCGCCCTCGGCGCCGACCACGAGCAGGTGCTGCAGCACGATCTTGGTGCCGGTATCCTCGATCACGCGGACCGATTCGTGCCCGCCCGAAATCTTGCGGTCGAGCGGCTCGTAGCCCTCCATCCACGGGGTCGATTCCTGCATGTCGAAGCGGACCTTGTAGTCGCCCGCCATGGCGAGGATCGTCTCGCGGTCGCGCTCGAAATGCGCCTGCTCGACCGCGTCGCCGCGATCGGCGATCGGGCCGTCGGCGAGAGCGGGAGTGGTTGCCAGCGCGACGGCGAGCAGCGCCGATCCGAGCAGCGTCTTGGTTTTGGTGAACATGCGTATTTCCTCCTCAGAATCTGAAGCTCAACGAGAC
Organism: uncultured Altererythrobacter sp.; assembly: GCA_913055875.1. Lineage (GTDB taxonomy): Bacteria > Pseudomonadota > Alphaproteobacteria > Sphingomonadales > Sphingomonadaceae > CAJXJY01. The sequence continues at coordinate 19,418 of CAJXJY010000018.1, read as the reverse complement.
GCTCGCATTGCGGCCGGGACGGGTATAGGCGTTGGCGACATCGGGATCGAAGATCAGCCCGGTCACGTCGTCCTGCGACCGCGACAGCCCGCGCACGTCCTGCCAATAGGCATAGGTCTCGTCGGTAATGTTGAAGATGCCCGCGCGCAATTTGAGCGCATCGGTGATTTCGAAGAACGCGGTCGCATCGAGGATGACGAAATCGGCCGGGCGGAAGCATTCCGGCGTGCAGCCGGAGACATCGTCCCGGTCCTTGCGCGCATGGTGCGTCAGGATCAGTTCGGCGCCGAAGCGGCCGTCGGACGGCTGGCGATAACCGATGCCGGCGACCAGGTTGAGCGGGTCGATCGTATCGAGCGGCACGGGCGCCGCGCCGGGCGAGAGAATCTCGCCCTCGGCATAAGCCAGCGCGAAACGCCCATAGATGCCCTGGTCGATATTGAAAGACGCCTTGATCTCGAAGCCCTCGATCTCGACCGCGTCGAAATTGACATACTGGAACTGCGCCGGATCGGCGGGCGTGAACGATCCGCCGACGACCTGCTGGCTGATGAAATCCTCGTAGTCGGCGAAGAAGGCGACCGCCTGGAACGACACTTCGTCGCCCGCGATGCGGATGCCGCCCTCCCAGCTCTCGCTGCGCTCGGGCCCGAGATCGGGATTGGGCAGCGAGGTGTAACCGAAGGCGAGGTTCTCGAAGAAATTGTTGACCTGGTACGGCGTCGGCGCGCGGAAGCCCTGCGCGTAATTGCCGAACAGGATCACCTCGTCGGTGATCTTCGCCGTGACGCCCACCTTGGGCGAGAGGCGGCTGTCGCTCTGGTCGGCCCCGGTGAAGGTCGGCAGCAGCGGATCGTCGGTCGCGTCGAGATCGTAGAAATCGAACCGCAGGGCCGGGAAGATCGTCAGCCGGCCGTCGAACAGTGCGATCTCGTCGGCGAGGAACAGTCCGCCGAGCATGAAATCGGTCGCCGGGAAGGCGCGCGTGGGGAACACCTCGCCGGTGGGCGGCTCGACTCCGTCGCGCAGGCCCTCCTGCCGGGTCCAGCTGACATCGCCGCCGAAGGCGAGCGTGTTGCGGAAGCCGTCGTCGCCGAACACGCTCCGCGCTTCGGCGGCGATCCCGTAGACCTCGTTCTCGAACGTGTTGAGCCGCTCGCGGTCGGGGCGCGGGGTGGCGCCGACGGGCGAGCGGTCCTCGTCGGTAAACTGCACGTCCTCGCCGTCCTGATAATAGACGGCGGCGTGCGCGTAGTCGATCGGGCCTTCACCAGTGTAGGTCCAGTCGAGCGAGATGCGCTTGCGGGTCGTGTTGTCGAGCGCGGTCAGGTCGTCGACGATCCAGCTCGGCGTTGGGCCGAACAGGAATTGCGGCCCCTGCCCGGTGAGGACGTTGCTGAAGACTTCGCTGTCGAGATATTCGCCGGTCAGGCGGACCCGGTGATCGCCGCGCTGCCAGACGAGCTTGCCGAGCACCGCGTTCGATTCGCCGTCCTGCGGATTGGGTTGCGTGCGGCTCTCTCCCACGCCGCCGACGGTGCCCTGGTTGTCGAGTTCGTGGAAATCGCGGCGGGTGTAGGCGAGCATGGCGGAAAAATCGCCGAACAGCCCGGCGACTGCTGCGGTCTCGGCGAATTCCTCGTCCGCGCTCGCATAGGAGACGCGCACGAAGCCGCCGAAGGTCTTGCCTGCATCGATCAGATCTACGGGATCGCTGGTGGTGAAGCTGACCGCGCCTGCGAGCCCGTCGCTGCCGTAGAGCGCCGAGGCGGGGCCGCGCAGGATTTCGACCGATTTGACCAACGACACGTCGGTATAGCCGCCGCGCCCGGCATCCTGCGCGCCGAAGGAGAAGCCCTGCGGGGTGCGGATGCCGTCGACCTGAATCAGCACGCGGTTACCGCCGATCCCGCGGATGATGAAATCCTCGTTGCGCGCACGCCCCGTGACGCCGAGTGCGGCGCCGAAGCGCGCGGGGGCGCGGCGCACCGAGACGCCCGGCTCGTAGCGGACGAGCTCCTGGATATCGGTGGCGAGCGTATCGGCGATGTCCTCGTCGGTGATGACGGTGACGGTCGCGGGGACCTCCTCGATCTCGACCGGGATGCGCGTCGCGCTGACGACGATCGGCCCGCTCTCGTCGGCGGCGGAGGTTTCGGCTTCGTTGTCGGCCGCGAACCCCGGTACGGCACAGGCGGAAGCACCGAGCAGCAGCGCGGTGCGGATCATCAATTCCCTCATTCGGTCGCTTTCTGTTTTTGCGAATCGTTATCAATTTGAGTGAGTGCTATTGAGAATCACTCGCATATGCAACCGAAATGTGAGATCGGGCTCATTGCCGCTTTCGCGGGCCGGGGTGCTGGCCTAGGGCGGTGTGGAAAGGAGACCGAGTCCATGAAGGCGACCATCTGGCACAACCCGAAATGCGGGACGTCTCGCAAGACGCTGGCGATTCTGGAAAACCTGTCGCAGGTCGACGTCACCGTTGTCGAATATCTCAAGGCTCCGCCGGCGCGCGACAAGCTGAAGCAACTGTACAAGGATGCGGGGATCACGCCGCAGGAGGGTTTGCGGCTGCGCGGCACCGATGCGGAGGAGCGCGGCCTACCCGATGCCGATGCGGACGCGGTGCTCGACGCGATGGCGGCCGATCCGATCCTGATCGAGCGCCCGCTGGTCGAGACCGACAAGGGCGTGCGCCTGTGTCGTCCGCAGGATGTGGTGCTGGAGATTCTCTAGGGGTTGCGTTCTTTTCCGGCGGTGACGAGACCTATCACTGCTTGACAGGCGTTTGACCGCCAGAAGCGGCACCGGCCCGCTCCCCCACCCGGCCACCCATAGGTTACTATCGTCGGGGTGGCCGGGTGGGGGAGCGGGCCGGTGCCGCAAGGGGCGCACGGACGTGCGCCCCGCACGCAACAAAGACTCGTCCCCACCCGTCTCAGCTCGGCCCAAACCGAAACCTAGCCCACATCCTCCCGCTCGGCGCGGCGCCCTTCGAGCACTTCGTCCGCCTGCAGCGTGCGCCAGCCTAGCGCGAAGACCGCGAAGCACAGCAGGCAGATTGCCGCGAAGCCGATCCACTGGTGGTGGCCGTAGAGCCACACGCCTGCCGCTGGGGCGACGACGTAGGCGGCGCCGTTGACCGAGGCGACAATGCCGCCGATCTGGCCCTGCTCGCGCCGCGTCACCGCCAGCGAGGCGCCCGCGGTGAACCCTGGCCGGTAGAGACCGTAGCCGAGCGAGGCGACCGCAAAGCCGAGCGCGATGGAGTGCAGGTCCTGCGCCAGCGAAAAACCGATCACGCCGCAGATTGCCAGCGCCATGCCCCATAGCGTCGACGAGCGCGGTCCGAGCTTGAGCATGGGGATCAGCCCCCATTGCGCCAGCAGCGTCGCGATCGCACCGCACATCAGGACCAGGCCGATCGGCCCGGTCCCCAGCGCCGGGTCGCCGCGCAGGCCGAGCCGGTCGAGGATGAAGAAGCCGATGATCCCGAGCGTCGCCGCCTGCGCGTGCCCGCCGAGCAGCCCGGCGACCAGCCACGGGCGCAGCCGCCGGTCGCGCCACGACAGGTCGGGGATGGCGGCGGTCTCGCCGGTCTCGCCGGTCTCGTCGTCGTCCTCCTCGTCGCCTCTCATCCGCGTGTTGGAGTTGGCACTGAACGGCGCCGCGACCACGTCGCCGCGCGCGGCGAAGGTCGGGTCGTCGTCGGGCAGCCGCAGGCGCAATGCGACAAGCACCGCCAGCCCGACTATCGCGAAGGCGAAGAAGGGACCCGTCAGTCCGGTCACCGGAAACACCAGCAGCGGCGCGAGCGCGGGGCCGATCACCGTGCCGAGGCCGAAGCTCGAGGCGATGAGCGCCATCGCCTGCGTCCGTTCGGCGCGCGGAGTGCGGCTCGCGACATAGGCCTGCACCGCCGGCGGCGCGGCCGAGCCGAACCCGCCGTACAGGCTGCGCGCGGCGGCGAAGAATATCAGCGTCGCCGCGGCCGACAGCGCGCCGGCGAGGCCGAACACCAGCACCAGCCCGCACAGGCCCATCGAAACGATGAAACCGATCAGCCCGACCGCCATCATCGCCTTGCGTCCGCGCCGGTCGGAACGCCGCGCCCAGATCGGCGCACACACCACCCACAGCAGCGCCGACCAGGTATAGGCGATGCTGATCCACACGTCGGCGACGCCCAGCTCGGTGCCGATCGAGGGCATCACCGATTGCATCGCCGTATTGCCAGCGGCGGTCACCAGCATGACCATGAACAGCAGCGCCATGCGCTCGCGCGAGATCGGTTTGCGCGGCGCTATGTGAGCGGGCAGGGGGGACGGATCGACCTCGGCCATTGCGGCTCAGCCGCTACGCCGTGCAGGCCGCGCTTGCAATGGCGGCGCATATTTGCGAACTCCGTGCCTTATCCGCCGACCGATCGTCGGTCGCAGAACGAGGCGAAATTCTTGACCAATTCGAGCGATTTGGCGCTGCAGAGGCCGCGCAGCCTGAAGCAGCGCATGGGCCGGCTGTTCGGCCAGTGGGGCGTGTTCTTCCGCGGGTTCCTCGAACATCCGAAGATGGTCGGCTCGATCATCCCGTCCTCGCGCTTCACCATCGAGAAGATGCTCGCGCCGGTCGACTGGAAGAATTGCCAGCTGTTCGTCGAATACGGCCCCGGCGTCGGGACCTTCTGCTTCCCCGTGCTCGAGCGGCTGCCGCGCGACGGGGCGCTGGTGGTGATCGACACCAACCCGCTCTATATCGACTATCTGCGCAAGACGATTTCGGACAGCCGCTTTCACGCGGTCCACGGCTCGGCGGCGGATGTCGGCGAGATCGTCGCGGCGCTCGGCTTCGAGCAGGCCGATTATGTACTCTCGGGCCTGCCGTTCTCGACCCTGCCCGACGGCGTTGGCCCGGCCATCGCCGAGGCGACGCATGAGGTGCTGCGCCCGGGCGGCGCGTTCCTGGTCTACCAGTTCTCCGCGCGCGCGCGCGATTTCATGGCGAAGCATTTCGCGCGCATCGACCAGGGTTTCGAACTGCTCAACGTCCTGCCCTGCAAGCTGTTCTGGGGCTGGAAGGACAAGGCGGCCTGAGCGCCTGCGCAGCAATTACTCGAATGCGTCGCTCAATTGCCGCGTGCCGGGTCCGGCCAGCTGGTAGTAGATGGCGACGCCGATCGCCACCGTCACGACATTGGCGAACGCGCCGAACACGCTGTTGAGCAGGATCGCGACGCTCTGGCTGCCCGTCGCCGCACCGATCGCACCGAAGACCATTCCGACGACCAGCATGATGACCAGCGCCACGACCAGCAGCAGCAGGTAGAAGCCGAAAATCCGCCACTGTGCCGGAGAGGTCAGGCGCCACGAATCGGCGAGCGCCCGAAACGGATTCCCTACGCCGTCGAGGGTGATAACCGCCATCAGCACCGACATGCGGCCTGCGAGGTAGAGCAGCACGATCAGGAGCACCAGGGCACCGAACATCATCCTCCCGATCGCACCGCTCATATCGCCGCTCATGACCGCGTCGAACCCGACGAACAGAAGCACCGGCACGCACAGCGCCAGAACGACGACCATCGCGATCAGGAAACAGGCGAAGACCGTCAGAAACCTGCGTGCAGCAATCTCGATCGCCTGCCCGACCGTGGGGCGCTTGTGCTGATCGAGCAGCGCGGTCATGGCGGTGAGGCCCAGGATCTGGATCAGCGAGAGCAGGAGCGAGGCGACGAAGAACGCGACCGATCCGTCTTCGCCGGACATCGATGCCCCGATACCGACCTGCATCTGCTGCGTCATGGCCTCGGGGAACACCACGTAGAGCAGCCCCTGCGGCAGGAACAGGAACAGGCCTGCCAGCACCGCCAGCAGCCCGAAATTGCGGCCGAGCAGCGAAGTCGTCTCGTTCCATGTGCGGCTCATGCTGAAATTCATTGCGGTATCCCCTCTGGATGTTGTCCTTGATAAGCCGACAATTCGGGTACACGCAATCGCCGATGTCAGCGAAATCACCCGATACCGTCGAATGGCGCGTGGCCGAGGGGCAGGTGCCCTATCGCGATGCGCTCGACACGATGGACCGGCGCAACCGTGCCATTGCCGCCGGCGAGGCGGAGGAGCTGGTGTGGTTGCTCGAACACCCGCCGGTCTACACCGCCGGCACCAGCGCGGCGGCCGACGAACTGCTTGATCCCCGCTTCGAGGTGGTCGAGGCCGGGCGCGGCGGGCGCTACACCTATCACGGGCCGGGGCAGCGCGTCGGCTACGTGCTGCTCGACCTGACGCAGCGCGGGCGCGACGTGCGGTGCTTCGTCCATGCGATCGAGGGGTGGGTGATCGATACGCTCGGCGATATCGGGATCGAGGCGTGGCGCGCCGAGGGGCGGATCGGCATCTGGACCCGCGACATCGACGGGCGCGAGGCCAAGATCGGCGCGATAGGGGTACGCGTGCGGCGGTGGGTGACGATGCACGGATTCTCGGTCAATCTTGCGCCCGACCTGTCGCATTTCGCCGGGATCGTGCCGTGCGGAATAGACGAATTCGGTGTCACCAGCCTCGAACGGCTCGGAATAGCGCTTGCGCCGGAGGATTGGGATGCGGCATTGCAGGCGCGCTTCGGCGATTTCCTCGCCGCGCTCGACAATAAGAGGTGTGTCAGTGCCGATTAAGCCGTTCGCCGTGCCGCTGCTTGCCGCGTTCGCTCTCGCAGCCTGCGGCGACGAACCGGAAGCAGTGTCCGCCGACGACGGCCGGGGTGCCGAGGGCGAGGTGCTGGGCGGCTCGATCAGCGACGACATGCTGCCGCTCGACCAGCTCCGGTCGCAATCGCCGCCGCTGCGCGAGGAAAGCGCGCCGGCATCTGCCAGTGGATCGGCCGACACGGCGACCGAACCTGCCGACGATCCGGCGGCGGAGGAGCCGCCTGCGCCGGAGCCCGAACCCGCGGAAGAAGGCTAGGTTCAAATCCGATCCGGTTCGCGCCAATTCGTCATCCTGAACTTGTTTCAGGATTCATTTCGCCTCGGCCACGAACGGTGAAGGTGGAGAGATGGATGCTGGAAGCGAAGCTGGCCGAAGGTCAAACAAGTTCAGCATGACGATGTTATCCGGTCGGGATTGAAACTACGCCGTCGCCAGCATCCGCCTTGCGCGGTGCAACTGTGCGCGGTCGATCATGCGTCCGCGGAACTGCAACATCTCGGTGCCCGGAGCGTTGTCGAACAGGTCGACGATCGCGCGCGCGTCCGCGAGTTCCTCGGCGCCTGGTGCAAAAGTTTCGTTGATCGCAGCGATCTGCGCCGGGTGTACCGCCGCCATCGCGTCGAAGCCGTCCTTTCGCGCGGCGGCCAGCGCAGCTGCAAAACCGTCGCTGTCGCGCCAATCGGCATGGGGCGCTTCGATCGCGATGCGCCCGAGCGCTTTCGCGCCGAGTACGACTTGGCTGCGGACATGTGCCAACGGGGCCGGCCACCCGCCGCCGCCCGACAGATTCGCCCCGATATCGCGCGCGAGCGCTGCCGGATCCCATGTTAGCCCGGTGAGGCGGGGATGCGGATCGCGCACCAGCGCAGGTATGGCCATCGCGCCGCGCGCGCTCGAACCGAGCTGCAGCACCAGCCGGACCGAATTGGGCGTAACGCCGTGGCGCTGCTCGAGCTCGTAGAGCTCGCTCGCCATCCGGCGCACTTCCTCGGGGTCTTCGATCCCGGTCATAACCACGCCGTCGGGCGAGCCCTTCATCACCGCGTCGAGTTCGTCGCGCCATTGCTCGCCGCTGAGCGGCGAAATCCGGAGCCACCGTTCGAAGCGCCGCGCCGACCCCTTTGTCGATGCGAACCAGTCGCCGACCAAGGCGCGCGTGCCCCGGCCCGCATCGCCGCCGGCGTGAAGATCGACGATCATGGCATCGGCATCGAGCGCGGCGGCCTTGGCGAGCTTGGCCGAATTATGGGCCGGAACGGTCAGCCAGGATCGCATAATCGGTCGGTCGCCTCGTCAGCCGTCGGCGAGCGCGCTCGCCTCTTCGAGAGTGGGATAATCGATATAGCCTTCGGGTCCGGGCAGATACCAGCTTTTCGGCACGTCGACATTGGGTGCGAAACCTGCACCCTGCTCGATCCGTTGCGCGAGGTCGGGGTTCGAGATGTAGGGCCGCCCGAAGCTCACCGCATCGCAGCAACCGCGCGAGATATCGTCCGCCGCCTTTTCCGCGTCGTAGTCGCTGTTGAGCACCAGCGGACCCGAATAGGCCTCGCGAATCAGCGGGCTCTGCTTGGGGACGTCGGTCGAGCCGAAGGTGCCGTCGGGGCCGGGTTCGCGCAGTTCGAGGAAGGCGATGCCGATATCCTCGCACACTTTCGCCGCCGCGCCGAAGGTCGCTGCCGGATCGCTGTCGTCGCAGCCTTGCGTCTCGCCGTTGGGCGACAGGCGCAGGCCGACGCGGTCGGTGCCCCACAGCGCGGCCAGAGCCTCGAGCACTTCGCGCAGGAACCGCACGCGGTTTTCGGGCGGTCCGCCGTAGTCGTCGTCGCGCAGGTTGGTGCCGTCGCGCAGGAACTGGTCGACGAGGTAGCCATTCGCGCCGTGCAGCTGGACCCCGTCGAAGCCGGCCTTCTTCGCGTTCCCGGCGGCATGGGCGTAGTCGCCGACCACGCGCGCGATCTCGCCCTTGTCGAGCGCACGCGCGGGGGCGTAGTCCTGCCGCCCGGTCGGCGTGTGCGCATGGCCGGGCGCGTGCGTCGCGCTGGCCGAGACGGGCGCCTCGCCGCCGAGGAAATCGGGATGCACCAGCCGTCCCATATGCCATAGTTGGAGGACGATCAGCCCGCCCTCGTCGTGGACGGCCTTCGTCACCTGCTTCCAGCCTTCGGTCTGTTCCTCGCTCCACACGCCGGGCGCGGCGGGCCAGCCGAGGCCCTCGACGCTGATCCCGGTCGCTTCGCTGATGATCAGCCCGGCATTGGCGCGCTGGCGGTAGTACGTCGCCATCATCTCGTTGGGGACCGAGCCCGGCTGGGTCGAGCGACCGCGCGTCAGCGGCGCCATGAAGATACGGTTGCGTGCCTCGAGCGCGCCCATGGTCAATGGTTCGAACAGGATATCGTGCAAAGTGCTCGGTTCCTCAAATGCGTTTTGCAAACCCGGCAGCACAGCTATTGCGCGGCGATGGGCAAATCAACCGCGCATCTCGACGGGACGACCTGGCCGCGCTGGCTGCTGCTGCTGGCGCTGCTCGGCGGCAATGTTGCGCTGGCGCTCGGCCCGTGGTCGGTGCGGCTGGCCGACAGCGGGCCGGTCAGCGCGGCGTTCTGGCGGCTGTTCCTCGCGCTGCCGTTCCTCGCGCTGCTGGCGCGCGGGACGGGGCAGCGGCTCGGCGGCATACCGCGTCGGACGCTGCTGTTCGTCGCGCTCGGCTCGACCGCCTTCGCCTTCGACCTGTCGAGCTGGCATATCGGGATCGGGATGACGCGGCTCGGCAATGCGACGCTGTTCGGCAATGCGGGCAGCATCGTGCTGCTGTTCTGGGGTTTCATCGTCGCGCGCATCGTGCCGCGCGGGCTCGAATGGCTGGCGATCGTCTGCGCGCTGGGCGGGGCGGGACTACTGATGGGCCGCAGCCTCGAGATCTCCACCGAAACGCTGATCGGCGACCTGTTCTGCCTCGCGGCGGGGCTGGCCTACGCGGTCTACCTGCTGACGCTGCAGGACGCGCGCAAGGCTATCGGCGCGTGGAGCCTGCTGGTGTGGGTCAGCCTGTTCGCCTGCCCGGTGCTGCTGGTGCTAGCCGCCCTCAATGGCGAGCCGATCGTCCCGACCGACTGGACCCCGCTGATCGTGCTGTCCTTCCTCAGCCAGCTGGTCGGGCAGGGGCTGTTGGTGTTCAGCCTGCGCCATTTCCCGCCGCTGGTGATCGGGCTCGCGCTGCTGACCCAGCCGGCGGTGGCGGCGCTTTATGGCTACGGCGTGTTCGGCGAGGTGCTCGGCGCGCTCGACATCCTCGGCATGGTGCTGCTCGGCAGCGCGCTGGTGATCGCGCGTGGGAGCGGAGTGGGGCAGGAAAAGAAACCGCTGCCGCCGGTTACTTAGCCCCGTTGTCGTCCCAGAACGTCCGGTCGAAGGTGGCGAGGTGCGTCTCGAAGCGTTCGAGATCGGGCCCGACCAGCACCAGCCGCGCCTGTTCGGCGAGCCGCTTGCCCTCGGTCCGGAGGATCGCCTGCCGCGTCTCGTCTTCGATCGGCGTCGCGGCGTTGGCGAGCGTATCGAGCATCACTTCGGACGCGATCGGCGAACTCGCCACCGCGCTGCGGATCGCGCCGAAGCCGCGGTCGACATAGTGCTGGAAATCGTCGGGCAGCGGGATCACCGGGCAATCCTCGGCATCCTCCCCGCAGATATCCTTGCGCAGGTCGCGCCGCCCGATTTCCGCCGTCGCCGCGCCGAGCCAGTGCAGCGCGGTGATCGCGGTGAACGGGTCGTTGATCCCGGGCGACAGCGCGCGCAGCCCGATCTCGACCAGTTCGTCGATCAGGAATTGCGGATCCTGTTCGGGCGTGCGCGAGGCACCGAGGGTGAAGCTGTCGCGCAGCTTCTCGACCAGGTCCTCCGGCTCGCAGCCGTCGACATCCACCAGCGCCATCTTGCGATGCACGAAATCGCCGGTCCGCACGCGCAACGAGAAGGTGCAATCGTTCTTGCGCGCGACCCGTTCGAGATCGCCGAAATCGATCATCTGCACATAGCCCGTGCCCCAGGCGAGCACGGGCTTGCCGCCCTTTTGCGGCACGGCGTTGCGGAAATCGTCCTCCACCGGGTAGGTCTCGCGGATCGCTTCGAGCAGGCGGCGACCGATCCCCTTGAGCACGGTGTTGATGCGGATCGAGGACGGGATGTGGTTGAGGAAGAACACCAGCACTGCGACGCACAGCCCCATCATGAGGTAGGCGACGAGCAGCGAGAGCTGCGGCACGAAGCCGGGCAGGGCGGTGGCGGCGGCCTCGCCGGCGGAGGCGGGGGTCTCGTCTTCGGCGCGCACGCTCCTGAGCACGATCAGCGCGTAGACGAAGCTGCCGATGAAGGTCGCGAGGCTCAACTGGTTGCCGCGGTCCTCCATGAAATTGGTCAGCAGGCGCGGGCCGTAATTGCCGCTGGCATAGGCGACCGCGGCGATGGTGATCGAGAACACGGTCGAGGCGACCCCGATCATGCTCCCCGCCATCACGGTGAGCATGGTCGCCGCCCCTTGCGGGCGGGCGGGGACCAGCCAGGCGATATCGTCGAGGAACTCGGCCGCTCCGCTGCGGTCGAGGAATATCATCGCGAAGGCGAGCAGCCCCGCGACGATCGCGAACAGCGCCGGGTAGAACCAGTAATTCGCGTTGAGCCGAGCCCAGAACCAGCGGATGTCAGCGGTCATGCGGGGTCAACGCGCGATGGGAGGGTTGGTTGCGCCGCGCGCAAGCCGGCAGCGCCAGCAGGCCCGGCAGAACCAGCGCCTCGCGCTCCGCGCGGGAATACCCCAACTGCGAACCGATATAGGCAAGTCCCTGGTTTGCATGCCAACCCATCGAGGGCTGGCCGCCCGACCCTTCGAACGCCGCCACCGACCGGACGAACGAGCGGTCGACCAATTCTGCGCGTTTGGTCAGGTGCGGCGGGTCGATGCAGCCGAAACCCGGCGTCTCCACCGCTCCCTGCGCAACCGCGCTACGGACAAGCAGGACCGAATACAGGCAGATCAGGAATGCCATCAGCAGCACGCCCGCCACGGTCCGCACCGCGATCCGGGCGAAATAGCGCCGGGAAAAGCGTGTCGTCATGCGGTGTACCGGACAGCTGCCAATCTACACTTTCCCCAGATCCCCCTGCCCGATGGTCCCGCTCGCCATTTCCAGCATGCGGTCGAGGCTGCGCTTGGCCTGCAGCCGCAGGCCCTCCTCGATCTCGATCCGCGGTTCCAGGTCGCGCAGGCAGGCGTAGAGCTTTTCGAGCGTGTTGAGCGCCATGTAGGGGCAGATATTACACGAACAGTTGCCGTCCGCGCCCGGCGCGCCGATGAAATTCTTCTCCGGCAGCGCCTTTTCCATCTGGTGGATGATATGCGGCTCGGTCGCGACGATCAGCGTATCGCCCTCGAAGGTCTCGGCGAACTGCAATATGCCGCTGGTCGAACCGACATAATCGGCATGGTCGACGATCGTCGGCGGGCATTCCGGGTGCGCGGCGATCGGCGCGTCGGGGTGCTGCTGCTTGAGCTTGAGCAGCTCGGTCTCGCTGAACGCCTCGTGGACGATGCACACGCCCGGCCACAGCAGCATCTCGCGGTCGAACTTGCGCGACAGGTAGCCGCCGAGATGGCGGTCGGGACCGAAGATGATCTTCTGGTCCTTGGGGATCTGCGACAGGATCGTCTCCGCGCTGGAACTGGTGACGATCACGTCGGAGAGCGCCTTCACCTCGGTCGAGCAGTTGATATAGGTCAGCGCGATATGGTCGGGATGGGCCTCGCGGAAGGCCTTGAACTTCTCCGGCGGGCAGGAGTCCTCGAGCGAGCAGCCGGCATCCATATCGGGCAGCACGACGATCTTCTCGGGGCTCAGGATCTTGGCGGTGTCGGCCATGAACTTGACCCCGCAGAACGCGATCACGTCGGCATCGGTCTCGGCCGCCATCTGGCTCAGCTGGAGACTGTCGCCGACGAAATCGGCGAGGTCCTGGATCTGCGGCTTCTGGTAGTAATGCGCCAGGATCACCGCGTTGCGCTCCTCGCGCAGCCGGTCGATCTCGGCGAGCAGGTCGTCGCCGGTGGGAAGCTTGGTGTCTTGTGCGGTCATTGGTCCGTCCTGTGAGGGCGCCTTTGCCCCCTATATAGACCGAACGGGCGGATCGGGGAGTGCGTTCCGTCGAAGCGCGATTGCATGCGTGTCACATGCCCGGCGGCAGGAACGCGCCGGGCGGCCGCTCGCCGCCCGGCGTGCCCGCGACATGACCCGCGACCCATTCGGTGGCGTAGCCCTGCGCATCGATCACCTCGCCCAACGCCATCGCTGCGACCGGCACCAGCAGCGCCCACCACCACGCCGGATGCACGCGGCGGTTCACGCGCCAGTCCATTACCATGCCGGCGAGCGGGAACAGCGAGATGACCGCGAACATCGCCGGAAACACATGCGGCAGCAGCAGCGGCAAGGGCAGCAGCCGGGCGACGCCGGGCAGGCTGACGGTCACGATCGCGCCGAACATCAGCCGCTTGTGCCAGTCGGGCCGCTTCCGCATCCGCAGCGCGGCGAAGGCGAGGACGGCGAAAGCGCCGAGATGGAACAGGTTGACGAGCAGGAACTCGCTCTGCCCGAAGAAGGGCGGGCCGCCGATGACGCGCAGCGTCTCGAAGGTCAGCCACGTCCCGAGCGCCAGCATCAGCGGTATCCACGCGACGGCGACCAGACCGAGCCGCCGATGCAGCGCGAGATGGCCGCGCGCCGCGAGCGTCACCTGCGCGAGATAGAGCGCGATGAAGCCCATGAACACGAAAGCGTGGAGATGGTAGACCAGCGGCACGTCAAAGCTGGAGCGTCCTGCGGCGAGGTTCATGGCAAAGCCGCCCACCGTAAGCAGCGCAAGCAGCCAGGTGGCGATCAGAAAGAAGCGATGCTCGCCGCTCGCGGTCCTCGTGCCGTCCGGCGGCGTTGCTGCTGTGGCCATGCGATGTTCTCCCCCCTCTGCCTGCAGCAGCTAACTGGGCGACATGCCGATTTCTAGGATGTTTTGGACAGGGAGGGTACGAATCTCCTTCGGCCGAAATCGCGCTCCGGCAGCGGTTGCAACCTCCGTTTGTATTCTGTCATAGGCGCAGCCGAGGGGGTATCGGAATGAACGGCTTCAGCATCAGCGGTCTCGAAATCATCGTCGGGCTGGGCATGGCCATATTCACCATCGTCATCGCCCGAATCGAGATCGTGCGCACGCGTCGCACGCGGACCAACGATCTCTATGCGGAATTCTACGCCGCGGAGCATTATCGCAAGGTGGTCATGCCGGTCTACCGGATCATCATCAAGCTCGGCGCGCTCGAGGGCCGCGACCGCACGGAATATATCGATGCCATCGTCGCCGGATGGGCGCACGATCCCGAGGCGGCGCCGCTGGCGGATGCGATGACCACCGAAGGCGAGGCTCGGCTCGGGGCGTTCGAGCAACATTTCCTGTTCGAGCATTCGACCGAGGCGTTCACCGAGCATGAGGCGCTCACCAGCTTCGTATATTTCTGGGTTCGCGCCCACCGCATGCTGGAGACCCGGCTGATCGACAAACGCCTGTTTCAACGCCTGTTCTGCAATTCCTTCGCCTATTACGACGATTTCCTGATCGAGATGCGCCGCGAGATAGGCCGGGTCGCCGGACCCGGAGAGGAACCGAGCTGGGTCGATGCGACGGCGGAGATGCAGGAACTGCTCGGCAACGCGGCTTGCTGAACGGCCTCCCGCCCGAACTGTGGGCCAATGCGCTCGGCTTCGTCGGATATGCGCTGTTCGCCCTTTCGCCGCTGGCCGGTTCCCGGGGCCGATACCTAGCGCTGCACGGGATCGCGATGCTGCCGATCGCGGCGCATTACGTATTGCTCGAAGCGATGGCGGGCGCCTTGCTCAGCCTCGTCTATCTGGCGGCCGATCTGGTCGGGTCGCGCTCGGAACGGGCGCGGTGGTGGCTGCTGGCGCTGGCCGGCGCGGCGCTCGCCATCCTGATCCCGGTCTACGAGAGCGCGCTCGACCTGCTGGCTCTCGCGGGGACGTTTATCTTCCTGCTTTCGCGGGCGACCCCCGACTTCGCGAAGAGCCTTATCATTGCCGGTATCAGCACGATCGGCTGGGGCGTCTATGGCTGGCTCGAGGGGTCGTACAGCCAGGTCCTGTTCTCCGCGGCCTATGCGCTGTTCTGCGCGATCAGTCTGATGCGGCAGAAGCGCTTTCGCCGTCGAAGCGGACGTTCACCGTGACGTCGCCATAGCCCGCCACCTGCAGCGGAATGGCGAGGTTCTGTCGCACCGCGTCCTTCGCCGCCTGCCGTGCCAGCGCGAGCACTTCGGGGTTCTTGGCGAACGCCGCCGCCTTGCGCTCGGCCTGAAGCGAATTGTTGCGCGACAGGTCCTGCGAGGCGTCGCGCGTCACCCAGCTGCCCTCGGTGAACACCTTCTGCTGCGCCTCGTCGAGATTGGGCCGCGAAATCCGCAGCGCGGGGAGCACGACGGAGAGCGTGTCGCTGCCATCGTCCCACTCGAACCGGTCGCGGTCGACCTGACTGAGATCGAGCCGGTATTCGACGCTCGCCGGGATGATCGCCGCCTGGCGGCTCTTGAGCAGGTCGACCCCGAGCACGCCGCGCGTGTCCTCGCTCTCGGCGACCACTTCGAAGCGCGAGCTGAACACCGTCAGCGAATTCTGCTTTTCGAAAGCGAGCATCGCGCTGCCGACCGGATCGCCTTCCTCCTGATAGAAGAAGGCGCGCCAGCCGAGCCAGGCGCAGGCCGCGATCAGGCCGATCACGATCATCCACGGCACTGCCTGCACGCGCGCGAGCGGCTTGGCGCGTTCGGGTTTGGGCACCAGCGTGTCTGCGCTGTCCTCGGCGGGTTTCACATCGTCTGCCATATTCCCTCCGAACGAGCGACCAGCCCGCGGCGTTCCAGATCGAGCAGGTGCGCGGTGACCGACATCTCCGCCGCCTTGACCAGTCGCTTGTCGAGCCCCTTGTACATGCGGGGCACGAAATCGCCCGCCGCATGCGGTCCTTCGCCGAGAATGCGCACGATCTGGTTCTCGCGCTGGCGGCGATGGCCGATCATGCCGCGGACCAACTGGCGCGGTTTTTCGACTGCCGGGCCGTGCGCGGGATAATAGATGGTGTCTCCCCCGTCTTCGGCCCGCTCGTAGAGCCGGTCGAGGCTCTGCATGTAGTCGCCCATGTCGCCGTCGGGCGGGATCACGACGCTGGTCGACCAGCCCATCACGTGGTCGCCGGTGAACAGCGCACCCGATTCCTCGAGCGCGAAGCAGAGGTGGTTGGAGACGTGGCCGGGCGTGGCCACCGCGGTGAGCGTCCAGCCGGGACCGGTCATCTGCTCGCCGTCTTCGAGCACCCGGTCGGGCTGATATGTGGCGTCGAACGCCTCGTCGGCACGCGCGCCCCATTCGGCGAGCACCGCGCCGTCGATCACCAGCGGGGCACAGCCCACGATAGGTGCGCCGCTGCGCGCTGCAAGCGGGGCCGCGGCGGGCGAATGGTCGCGATGGGTGTGCGTGCACAGAATCGCGCAGACATGCTCCTCGCCGATCGCCGCATCGAGCGCGGCGAGGTGCGCCGCGTCGTCGGGGCCGGGATCGATCACCGCGCAGCCGTCGCCCAGCCCGACGATATAGGTCTGCGTCCCGGTATAGGTGTAGGGCGAGGGATTGGGCGCGAGCACCCGGCGCACCAGCGGCTCGAGCTGCTCCGCGGCGCCGGTCGGCCAGGGTTTGGGGGGTGGGCCTGCCATGGCGTGCATATGGGGGAGCTGGTGCGCGGTGTCGAGGCGGGTGGTGCCCACCCCGCTGCGACTAACCTCGCCTGCGGCTCGGCAAGTCTCGCTCCCCTCCCGCTTGCGGGAGGGGCAGGGGGTGGGTTTCCGAGACTTGCGGTTGGCCGTGAACGCCGCCAGACGTTCTCACCATGGCAGACAATATCCTGGTCCTCGACGAAGGCACCACCTCGACCCGCGCGATGATCTTCGCGCCGGACGGCGCGGTGCTCTCGGTGGCGCAGGAGGAACTGACGCAGCACTACCCGCAGCCCGGCCGGGTCGAGCACGACGCGGTCGAGATCTGGGACAAGACCCTGTCCTGTGCCCGGCGCGCAGTGGAGATGGCGGGCGGCGTGGACGGCATCGCTGCGATCGGCATCACCAACCAGCGCGAAACCGTGGTGGCATGGGACCGCACCACCGGCGAACCGCTGTCGCGCGCGATCGTGTGGCAGGACCGGCGCACTGCCGGGACGTGCGCCGAACTGCGCCGCAAGGGTCACGAGGCAACGGTGACGGCCAGGACCGGTCTCCTGCTCGATCCCTATTTTTCCGGCACCAAGATGCGCTGGCTGCTCGATCACGAGAAGGCCGTCGGAGCGGCGGCCTATGCCGGAAAGCTGGCCTTCGGCACGGTCGAGAGCTGGCTGGTGTGGAAGCTGTCGGGCGGCGCGCACCTGTCCGATGCGAGCAATGCCAGCCGCACGCTGCTCCTCGCGCTGGACGGCGCGCAGTTCGACGAGGGGCTGTGCGACCTGTTCGGCATACCGCACGACGCACTGCCCGAAGTGGTCGACACGCAGGGCGCGCTGGCCGAGACCACGCCCGGCCTGTTCGGCCGCGCGATCCCGATCTGCGGGCTCGCCGGCGATCAGCAGGCGGCAACGATCGGGCAGGGGTGCCTGACGCCCGGCGACACCAAGGCGACCTACGGCACCGGCGCCTTCGTGCTGACCAACAAGGGAAGCGCAATCCCGCGTTCGGGCCACCGCCTGCTGGGCACGGTGCTGATGCAGCAGGATGGGGAGCGGACCTATGCGCTGGAGGGCTCGGTGTTCGTCGCGGGCAGCCTGGTGCAATATCTGCGCGACACGCTGGGGATCGTCGAACGCGCCGACCAGACCGAAGAGCTCGCCCGCTCGATCGAGGACAGCGGCGGGGTGACGATCGTTCCCGCGCTGTCGGGCCTCGGCGCGCCGCACTGGAACGCCGAGGCGCGCGGGATGATCGCCGGGCTCAGCTTCGCCAGCGGCCGGGCCCAGATCGCGCGCGCCGCGCTCGAGGCGATGGCGCACCAGACGCACGATCTCGCCGCCGCCTTCGCCGCCGACGATGCGGCGTGGCAATCGTTGAAAATCGACGGCGGGATGAGCGCCAACGACTGGATGGCGCAGGATCTCGCGAACATGCTCGATCTGTCCGTCGAACGGCCCGATTTCGTCGAGACGACCGCGCTCGGTGCGGCGATGCTGGCCGCAGCGGGGTGCGGGTTGCATGGCTCGCTCGAGGACGCGGCGCAGGCGATGCGCGGTGCGGTGCGGACCTTTACGCCCGATATGGCAGACGATGTGCGGCAGGCACGCCTCGCAGCATGGAATAAGGCGCTGGCCGCAGCCTGCCGTTAGAGCCGGCTTACCTCGCGCCCAAGCCGCTCGCGCAGCCGGTGCACCGCGGAGGGACGCAGGCGGAACTTGTCGCGCCAGGCGGCGTCGAGCCGCGCGATGCGGGCGTGCAGCGCTTCGGACTGCTCGATCAGGTCGCGGGTCGGCACTTCGAGCCGGTCGAAATTGGCCGGATCGGACGGCCGGTCGTCGGGCAGCGTGCCGTGGCGGCGGAGCTGGAATTCGCTCATCTCGCCATTGAAATAGGCGCGCTGGTTGAGCAGCCAGGCGAGCACGTGCATCACCCGCGTGGTGGTGCGCAGCCCCTCGACCGACATTGCCAGCCGCAGCCTGTCGCCATCGCCATCGGGTTTGTCGACCGGCTGGAGGTCGAACGCCGCGCGCACCTCGTCGGCCAGTACGAGCGCCTCGCAATAGAGCGCCTCGATGATCGGTCGGCTGATGTCGGTCGCGGTCATGGAGGTTCTAGGGCTATGCGCATGCGCACCGGAGCGCCAGCGCGGAAACCATTTTTTCCCACGCGGAATCGATCGCGTCCCGTTGGGGGACGGTTTACGCGATGATATCGGGCAGCAACTGGTCTTCGATGATCGCGATCTGGTCCTTCAGTGCCAGCTTGCGCTTCTTCAACCGGGCGATCTGCAGTTGATCGGTCGAACCCGAATCGCGCAGCGCGTCGATCGCGGCATCGAGATCGCGGTGCTCGATCCGCAGCGTCGCCAGTCTCTTGCGCAGTTCCTGCTCGTTCACACCAAGCCCGTCGTTTCGTCGCGCCCCAGCACGGACCGACCGTTTAGGACAAAGTTAGGGCTTCGCAAGCCACCTTGTGTGTGGTTTGTTGATTGGACGCGGGACGGCCGCGAGGTCGAGTCGCTCCGCACCCCATGCGCAAACGGGGGGGTCGCACAACCTCGAAGGAGAGCCGAATATGGAATCGTCCCACACCAGTGCCCTGCAGAGCAAGCATGCCCGTCTCGATACGCAACTGCGCGACGAGATGAGCCGCCCCTCTCCGGATGCTGCGACGATCCAGGCGCTCAAGAAGCAGAAGCTGCGGATAAAAGAGGAACTGGCGGCGCAGTAGCGCTTTCCAGCTTCGCTGACGCGGCACCGGCGCGTTTCTTTTCCCGGCGGTGACGAGACCTGTCGCGTGGTGGCAGGCATCGGACCGCCGGAAGCGGCACCGGCCCACTCCCCCGCCCTTCCACCCTTAGGATACTAAAGTCGGGGTGGAAGGGCGGG
>CAJXJY010000017.1 GCA_913055875.1 uncultured Altererythrobacter sp. | reverse complement strand
CTGCCACCTCCCCCAACGGGGGAGGATTTGTCCGACATCACCCTCCGCGCCCACGTTTCCAAGGGCACATACATCCGCTCCCTGGCACGGGATATCGCGCGCGCCCTTGGAACCGTCGGGCACGTTACCTATCTTCGTCGCATCAAGGCTGGCCCGTTCCGTCAGGAACAGGCGATTTCGCTGGACAAACTGAACGAAATCGGCAAGGGCGCGCCACTTCGAGACCTCCTCCTGCCGCTCGAGGCGGGGCTGGACGACATCCCGGCCCTCCCACTCGATCCGGAAAGCGCGCAGGCGGTCCGCCAGGG
Organism: uncultured Altererythrobacter sp.; assembly: GCA_913055875.1. GTDB lineage: Bacteria > Pseudomonadota > Alphaproteobacteria > Sphingomonadales > Sphingomonadaceae > CAJXJY01. The sequence goes on along the minus strand of CAJXJY010000017.1, from coordinate 32,860 downwards.
CCGGGTCATCTCCGGGTTGCCCCATACCGACGGGCTCCATCTTGCCACACTGCACGACGTGCCGGTGGCTCTCATGGAACTCGGCGGGGGAACGGCGAAAGTCGTGCGGGGCTTCAACCTACCCGATGTCGCAGAGTAAGAGAGACGTCACATGTCGGTTACTGCCGAAAACAAGCAGAAGATCATCAAGGACAATGCCCGCGACACAAACGACACGGGCAGTCCCGAGGTCCAGGTCGCGATCCTGACCGAGCGCATCAAGAACCTGACCGAGCACTTCAAGGGCCACGCCAAGGACAACCATTCGCGCCGCGGCCTGCTCCAGATGGTCAACAAGCGCCGCAACCTGCTCGCCTATCTCAAGAAGAAGGACGTCGAGCGGTACAACGCGCTGATCCAGAAGCTGGGTCTCAGGAAATAAGAGTTTCTCGAAAGGGCGGCCATCGGTCGCCCTTTGTCCATCTCCGTCCTCCCGGACTTGATCCGGGATCTCGGGCCACACAGGCCGAGCGTGCGGAAAAAGATCCCGGCTTTCGCCGGGATGACGAAGGAAGAGCCGCAATTCGGTGGCTCGCGATTGGGGCCAAGTTGAGCCCCGAACCGGACCGGGACGGAATACCCGGCACATAGGCCCCGTGACGCAATGTGGCGCATGGGATCAGAAGGAAAATCAATGTTCGACACGAAAACCGTATCGCTGGAGTGGGGCGGAAAGACCCTCACTCTGGAAACCGGCCGCATCGCCCGTCAGGCAGACGGCGCCGTGCTGGCCACCTATGGCGAGACCGTGGTGCTGTGCGCCGTGACCGCCGCCCGGACCGTGCGCGAGGGGCAGGACTTCTTCCCGCTCACTGTCCACTACCAGGAAAAATTCTCCGCCGCGGGGCGTATCCCGGGCGGCTTCTTCAAGCGCGAAGGCCGCGCGACGGAGAAGGAAACGCTCACCAGCCGCCTGATCGACCGGCCCTGTCGGCCGCTCTTCCCCGAAGGGTTCTACAACGAGATCAACGTGATCGCGCAGGTGCTCTCCTATGACGGCGAGACCGAGCCCGATATCGTCGCGATGATCGCCGCGTCCGCGGCTCTGACCATCAGCGGCGTGCCCTTCATGGGCCCGATCGGCGCCGCGCGCGTCGGCTTCAGGGACGGCGAGTACGAACTCAACCCGACCGTCAACGGCATCTTCGACGAAGGCCGGCTCGACTTGGTCGTCGCCGCGACGCAGGACGCGGTGATGATGGTCGAATCCGAGGCCAAGGAGCTGACCGAAGAGGAAATGCTCGGTGCCGTCATGTTCGCGCACGAGGAATCGAAGAAGGTCATCGGCGCGATCATCGACCTCGCCCAGCAGGCCGCCAAGCAGCCGTGGGAACTCGACAAGGTCGAGGACAAGTCGGCCGCTCTCGAGGAACTGCGCGGCGTCATCGGCGACGATCTCGCCAAGGCCTACAAGATCACCGACAAGGGCGATCGGCAGGATGCGGTCAACGCCGCGCGCGAAAAGGCGCGCGAGCATTACAAGGATCTCTCCGAGAGCGATCCGGCCGAATATATGGGCCGACTCAAGCTGGTGAAGAAGCTCGAAAGCGATATCGTGCGCAAGGCGATCCTCAAGGACGGCCAGCGCATCGACGGCCGCAAGACCGACCAGGTCCGCCCGATCGAGGCGATGGTCGGCCTGCTGCCGCGTACACACGGCTCCGCGCTGTTCACTCGTGGCGAGACGCAGGCGATCTGCACCGTCACGCTGGGCACCAAGGATGCCGAGCAGATGATCGACGGCTTGGAAGGTCTGTCCTACAACCCTTTCATGTTGCACTATAACTTCCCGCCCTATTCGGTCGGCGAAGTGGGCCGCTTCGGCTTCACCAGCCGTCGCGAGACCGGCCACGGCAAGCTCGCCTGGCGCGCGCTGCACCCGGTGCTGCCCGATCATGAGGACTTCCCCTACACCATCCGCATCCTCTCCGACATCACCGAGTCGAACGGCTCGTCCTCGATGGCGACCGTGTGCGGCGGGTGCCTCTCGATGATGGATGCCGGCGTGCCGATCGCGCGGCCCGTTTCGGGTATCGCGATGGGCCTGATCCTCGAAGGCGACGACTTCACCGTGCTCTCCGACATCCTCGGCGACGAGGACCATCTCGGCGACATGGACTTCAAGGTCGCCGGTTCGGAAGAGGGCATCACCTCGCTCCAGATGGACATCAAGGTCGCGGGGATCACCAAGGAGATCATGCAGACCGCGCTCGAGCAGGCCAAGGCCGGCCGCGCGCACATCCTCGGCGAGATGAACAAGGCGCTGGGCTCGGCCCGCACCGACGTTTCCAAGCACGCGCCGCGGATCGAGACGATGCAGATCGACAAGTCGAAGATCCGCGACGTCATCGGCACCGGCGGCAAGGTGATCCGCGAGATCGTCGCCGAGACCGGCGCCAAGGTCGACATCGACGACGAGGGCGTGATCAAGATTTCGTCCTCCAACTCCGACGAGATCGAGGCCGCGAAGAAGTGGATCGAAGGCATCGTCGAAGAGGCGGAAGTCGGCAAGATCTACACCGGCAAGGTCGTCAACATCGTCGATTTCGGCGCGTTCGTGAACTTCATGGGCGGCAAGGACGGCCTCGTCCACGTCTCCGAGATGAAGAACGAGCGGGTCGAAAAGGTCACCGACGTCGTCAGCGAAGGCGACGAGGTGAAGGTCAAGGTCCTCGAGATCGACCAGCGCGGCAAGGTCCGCCTGTCGATGCGCGTGGTCGACCAGCAAACCGGCGAAGAACTCGAAGACACCCGCCCGCCGCGCGAACCGCGCGGCGACAAGGGCGGCGGCCGTGGCGGCGATCGTCGTGGTCCGCGCGGAGGCGGCCGGGGCCGCGGCGGCGACCGTGGCGGTCGCGGCGGCGGCAATCGCGACGGCGGCGGCAATGATGGCGGCAGCCACGTGCCGGACTTCCTCAAGGACTGATCTTTCCTCCAGCACAAGATAAAGGGCCGCGGGTTCGATCCCGCGGCCTTTTTTGTGCGCAAATTCGCCCTCGGCCCCGTCCGTTCAACTTCCCTTCAGCGTCGAAACGGTTTATCGCTCACAAGCAACGGTTCGGCGCTGAAGCTGGGGAGTCGATATGCACGGAAAGGGCAAGCAAAGCGTCATCACAAAAGCTGGCGTGCTGCTCGGTTCGGTGTTCATGGCGGGCAGCGCGCATGCCGGCGGCGGGGGCGGGTGCTACTATTCCCATTCGCTCGAGAACGCGACCAGCCCGTGCGGCAACACCGCCGCGATGGCGCCCGGAAACGACACCAGGGTCAACCTCAATTTCCTGCTGCGCGATGCCCGCGGCCTGCAGCCGGTCCCGGCCAAGCCGCCGCCGCGCGAATGGTGGGACGAATACCGCACTAGCCATTTCGGTTTCGGCCAGTTCCGGCGCGCTTACTGGAGCGAGGGCGACGCACCGGACGAGCCCTACAGCCTGTTCTCGGGCACCCGTTGCCAGAGCCTGGAACGCGGCGACGCCGCCTTTGCAGCAGCGGTCGAGGCTGCCGCAGGCGTGTCAGCGAGCGATCGCCGCGCATTGGGTGCGGCCCGGGGGATGCTTGCGGCCACGTGCGAGGGCAAGACGTCCGAACCGGCGGGTGGGTGGCCGGCGCTGCGCGGGACCACCGGCACCGCACGCGAATTCCTCGTCTACCTGCTGGCCTCGAACGCATTCTACGGCGGCGACTGGGATGCGGCGCGCAGCCGCTATGCCGCGCTCGCTTCGGCAACCGATCCGTGGGTACGCGAAACCGCGCAATACATGCTCGCACGGGTCGACATCAACGCTGCGACCGACGGGGCATTCGGCCGGTGGGGCGATTTCGAAGGAACCACGCCGGCCGGTCGCGAGGCGGCGGCGCGTGCGGGCGAGGGATTTCGCGACTACCTTTCGGCCTATCCCGACGGGCGCTACGCGGCTTCGGCGCAGGGGCTGCAACGCCGGGCGATGTGGCTGAGCGGGCAGGACACGGCGCTGGCGCTGACCTATTCGGCGCTGCTGCGCGCGCTCGATCCGTCCGATCCGGTGTTCCGCCAGTTGCTGGCCGAAACGGGCCGGAAATGGGCGGCGGTCGACCGCCTGATCCTGGCCGGGCGCTATGCCGGCATTCTCGAACAATCCGGGCTCGACGGAGAGGGTTTTCCCGGCCTGCTCGACGAGGTCGACAACAAGCTGATCATGCGCGCGCAGAGCGGCGGGGAATTGCTCGACCCGCTGCTGATCGCGACCTGGGACCTGCAGCACATGCGGCGCTGGGACTGGGGCGATACCGACATTTCCGAGCAGGACGGTTTGCTCGGCGCAGCCGACCTTGCCGCGCAGGAGCCGCTGTTCGCCGGGCATGAGGACCTGTTCGGCTTCCTACTGGCAAGCCACGCCTATTACGTGACTGGAGACCATACGCGGGTGCTGGAACTGATCCCCGATGCCGCGCGGCAGGAGCGCTTCGATGCGCTGCAATTCAGCCGCCAGGTGCTGCGCGGGATGGCGCTGGCGCGGCGCGGCGACCGCAACGAGGCCGGGTTCTGGCTGGACATGCTCGGCGGCGCCGATCCGGTGCTCCAGCGCCCGCTGGTGGAACTCGGGCTGGCGGTCAATTACGAGCGCAACGGCAAGCTCGATGCGGTGTTCGCGCCGGACTCGCCGATCACCGATCCGGAGATACGCCACATCCTGCTGCGCGAGAGCGCCGGCCCGGACATCCTGCGCGCGACGGCCCGCAATTCCCGGCGACCGATGGACGAAAGGCGCACCGCGCTGCGCGCCCTGCTGTGGAAGGAGCTTTCGCGCGGGCGCTATGCCGATTTCGTGTCCGATCACGCCCTGCTTGCCGGTTTCGCGAAAGACGCGCCACAGGATCCCGAAACCTACATGCCCGAGCAATTCCCGCTCGACGAGTTCCGCTCCGGCACCTGGTCGCAGCACTATCGGTGTCCCAACGTCAAGGCGACCGCCGCTACGCTCGCGCGCAACCCCAAGGACAATTCCGCGCTGCTGTGCCTGGGCGAATTCTATCGCCTGAACGGGTTCGATTTCTACGGCGAATATTACGGCCCGCGATCGCAATTTCCCGAGACGCGCCATCTCGGCGACGGGCCCGAGCAGTTTCCCGGCGAGACGATCCCGCGCGCGCGCTTCTACGAGCAAGTGATCGCCGATCCGCGCGCGAGCGCCGACGACAGGGCCTATGCGCTGTACCGCGCGGTGTGGTGCTACGGCCCGAGCGGTAACAATGATTGCGGCGGCGAGGACGTGCCGCAAAGCCGGCGCAAGGCGTGGTTCGAGCGCCTCAAGCGCGAATATGCGGGCAGCAGATGGGCAAGAGAACTCGAATATTACTGGTGATGCTGGGCGCAGCCGTGCTGGCTTCGTGCCGGCCCGCCGCCGACGCACCGCGCGACGCGGAGGCCTATTTCCTTTGGGCCGGCGTGCCCGCGCCGCCCGCGCTGGCGCAGGCGGATACGGTCTATGTGCTCGCCGGCGAGGTGCGCAAGGAGCGCCCCGACCGTTTCGTTCCGCTTCGCCCGCACGCGCCTAGCGCGCAAGGCCCCGAAGTGTGGCTGGTGGTGCGCACCGAAACGCTCGTCTGGGACGAGGGGATCTATCGCCGGATCGAGCGCGATCTCGCGCGGTGGGAGGGCGGCGTGCGGCTCGCCGGGCTGCAGGTCGATTTCGACGCCCCGACCCGCGAGCTTGATGGCTATGCCGGGTTCATGCGCGACCTGCGGCGGCGCCTGCCCGAGCGCTATCGCCTGTCGATCACCGGCCTGCTCGACTGGAGCGCGAACGCCGACCCCGCGGCTTTGGCGGCGGTCGGCGAGGTCGTCGACGAGGTCGTGATCCAGACCTACCAGGGGCGCCACACCATTCCCGGATACGCGGCCTACCTTGCGGGGCTGCGTCGCCTGCCGATGCCGTATCGCGTCGGGATCGTCGAGGACGGCGGGTGGCGCGAACCGCCTTGGCTGGCGCGCGACCGAAATTATCGCGGCACGGTCGTCTTCCTCACCCGCCCCTGACGCGGGGTGACGCGGGGCCGGCGCGCGCGTAAGGGGGCGGGCGATGCTGCCGCGCGAAACCCTCGCCACCGCCCGGATCCCGGGCGGCGATACGCTGACCCTGGTCGGCCATGGGCGCGATTTCATCATCATGCTCGGGCGCGACGAGCTGATGGGCACGCGGATGCAGTTCTCCGAGGAGCAACTCGCGGTGCTGACGATGGGGCGGCTCGGTGCCGCCGCGCCGCGCGTGCTTATCGGCGGCTACGGCATGGGCTTCACCTACCGTGCCGCGCTGGCCGAGCTTGCAGGCGAGGGCAGGGTGGTCGTCGCCGAGGTCGTGCCCGAAATCCTCGACTGGGCGCGCGGGCCGCTGGCGCACCTGACCGGCGAGACGCTCGACGATCCGCGCGGCGAGATCGTGCTGGCCGATGTCGCCGCGCTGATCGACGATGCGGTCGACGGTACCACCGCGCGCTACGACGCGATCCTGCTCGATGTCGACAACGGACCGGACGGGATCGTGCGCGACGGCAACGAGCGGCTCTATTCGCGCACCGGGCTCGGCAAGGCGCGCGATGCGCTCAACCCCGGAGGCGTGCTGGCGGTGTGGTCGGCCGCGCCCGACCACAAGTTCACCCGGCGCCTGAAGGACGCCGGTTTCGCGGTCGATGTCGAGACCGTCCGCGCGCGGCCGAACAACAAGGGTCCCCGTCATACGATCTGGTTCGCGCGGGTTTGAGCGGAGCTTCGAGCAACGGGCCGAGTCCCTGCTGCGTGCGGGAAGCACCTCCGTGCTTCCCTTGCTGTTCCGTCCCGCGCCCCCACCCGAGTCATTTTCTGCGTGCGGGCCAGACCTCCGTCTGGCCCTTGGCTGTTCCATCCCACGCCCCCACCCGGCCACCCACAGGATACTATGGTCGGGGTGGCCGGGTGGGGGCGTGGGATGGAACAGCCCCGGCGGTCAGACAACTGCCACCAAGTGACAGGTTTCAACACCGCCGGAAAACCGAATCTAACCCTTCACCGGCAGCGCGCCGAGATAATCCCGTTTGCCGATCTCCAGCCCCTTCATCCGCAGAATGCCGTAGGCGGTCGCTGCGTGGAAATGGAAGTTCGGACTGGAAAAACCGAGCAGGAAATCCTGCACGGTGAATTCGAGCCGCAGCTTGTCGCCGATGGCGAAGACCATATCGTTGCCGGCGATCGCATCGAGCGCGTCGGCATCGCATCCCGACAGGCCCGATTTCGCCGCGGCGAGTACCTCGCGCAGCCCGGCGAAGCTGTCGGGCGGCGGGTCCATATGCGGCTCGAAGCGGCCCTTCGCCGCACCGTCGAGCGCATGCGCCGAATGCGCCCAGCAGCTCTTCACCTGATAGGAAAACGGCAGCATGTCCCCGGCGAGGCGCGCGCCGATAATCTCGTCGTGCGAATAGCCGTTGTCGTCGCACCAGCTCTCGGCCTTGGCCACCAGGCCTTCGACGGAACCGAGGATCTGCAGCCAGCCCGGCACGAGCGCGGCGTGAAGCGAAAGCGGCATCGGTTACTCCTGCAGGGCTCCGCCCCGTTCGAGGCCGGCGTCCTCCTCCGGCTTGTCATGCGGGAAGATGAAGCTCCAATGGGTGCCCTTGTCGTCGCTCACGCGCTTGAGTTCGCCGCCGATCTGGTCCGCCAGCGCCTCGATGATGCGGCTGCCGGTGCCGACCTGCGTGAAATCGCCCTGCGCGCCGCGGCCGTTGTCGACGATGCCCACTTCGAGCTTGTCCTCGCCGTTCTTCTGCAGCGAGACGACGATAGTGCCCGGCTTCCCTTCCGGAAAGGCGTGCTTGGCGGCGTTGGTGATCAACTCGTTGATCAGCAGGCTGAGCGGGGTCGCCTTGTCGACGTCGAGCGTGACGTCGAGCAGTTCGTTCTCGACCGTGACGTTTTCGGGCATCACCGAATTGTCGAGCTGGCTGCACAGAGCGCGGATCAGTTCGCCGGCCTGGACCTTGGAAATCTCGCCCGCCTGGTCGAGAATGTCGTGCACCGCGCGGATCGCGTGGATGCGCATTTCGAGGTCCTTGAGCGCTTGCTCGACCGCCTCGTCGGGGGTCGCATTGCGGCGCAGGCTGACCAGCGCGGTGAGCAGAGCGAGGTTGTTCTTCACCCGGTGGATCAGCTCGCGGTGGAGATTGGCCTCGCTGTCGAGCGCGCGCTGCAGCCGGTGCGCGAGATCGCGCTTCTCGGCCAGCTCGTCGTTGAGGCGGCGGACCAGGTCGCGCAGCTGCCGGAACCCTTCGTCGCGATTGCGGTCGCCGATCAGCAGCAGCCGGACCTGCCCGTCCTCGCGATAACCGCGCGCGCGGAATTTCACCTCGACCCCTGCGAGCGAGCCGTGCGCGAACGTCAGGTTGGCCGGCATCCACTGGGTCGAGCTCATAGCGTAATCGAGCTTCTCCAGCGGCGCAGGATCGGTATCGGAGAAGATATCGCGCAGGCGCCGTTCCTCGATCTCGCCATCGATACCTTCGCGCGCGCGCTCGTTCGCGTACAGGATTCGGCCCGACCGGTCGGCCAGGATGATTTCCTGCTCGAGCCGCGAGACGATGCCCTGGCACAGCGTGTGGGTGAGCGCGTTCGCCATGCTATTCCGAGGCGCAGCTTTCTTCCTGCGGATAGAATTCGTGCTGATCCTCGGGCGTGGTGTCGCCGTCCGGCTTCAGGTGGATGACGATGTGGCACCCGTCATGGCCTTTGGCGATCGTCTCCTCGAGCTCGATTCGCGCATAGCCGAGCTGGTTGGCGGTGATGCGGCCGAACACGTTCGAGGTCATCTGGCACAGCGAGGGCCGCCCGATCGCCAGTTCGTCGAACGGACACTTGCGGTTGCCGAGAACGATCCTGTTCTCGTCGACGCTGACGATATGGAAATCGCCCCCGATGCGGCGCTTGAGATCGACCAGCATTTCGGCGACCTCTTCGCGACCGAAACAATCTTCGTCGGCCGATTTCTGGTATTCGCTCTCGATCCACTGACCCATTTCGGAACCGACCAGCGCGACGTATCCCGACGCCTCGCTGACCCCAACGGTTTCCTCGAGCGATTTGGCGAACGTGCGGATCATCCGCCGGAAAAACCAGTCGCGCTCGATCGGCACGTCGAGCTTCTTCATCTCATTCACGGGAGCCCCCTCCAGCGACACAGCTAGCCGGTGATGGATTATGCTACCGTGAAAAGCGTGCAATTTCAACAGGGCGGCGGAAAATTCCCGCCCTGGTCTCGTATTTGCAAAGTCGGATCGGCGCCCCGGCGGAACCGCGCGCGCCTATCGTACGCGCGGGCCGCCGAACGGCAGCGGCGGCGGGGGGCGGCGCGCGCCGCGCGGCAGCTGCGCCTGGTAGGCGCGCCCGCAATGCTCGACGCAATAGGGGAAGCCGGGGTTCACCTTCTCGCCGCAGAAGTGGAAATCGGGCTCACCCGGATGGCCCATCGGCCAGCGGCAAACCTTGTCCGACAGGTCGAGCAGGCTGGTCTTGTCGGCGATCTCGGGGCTCGGCTTGGCCGGCACCAGCCGCCGCGGGGGCGCGGGCGGGATCGGCGCCTGCTGGTCGCCCGGACCCTGCCGCAGGAAGCCGCCGGGGCCGACCGAAACGATCTTGGGCAGGTCGGGGCGCGGATCGGGCAGTGGCTGCGAGGGGATGTCGGACTTGCCCGACTGCTGCTGCTGCGGCGCCGCGGCCGCGTTGCCCGCGGGCGGAGCGGAGCGCTTGGGCGCTGGCTTCGCGGCGGGCGCGGCCTTCCTGGCGACGGGTTTCGCCGCGGCCTTCTTCTTCGCCGGCGCCTTCTTCTTCTCCTTCGCCTTGACCGGCGAGGGGCGCGACTTGAGGCCGAGGCGATGCGCCTTGCCGATCACCGCGTTGCGGCTGACCCCGCCCAGCTCATCGGCGATCTGGCTGGCGGTCGAGCCGCCTTCCCACATCTTCTTCAGCGTCGCGATCCGTTCGTCGGTCCAGCTCATCGAAACTCCATTCTCGTACTCGTATTTCCGGCTCGCAATTCCGCACCCGGCTTGTCAGCGGCGGCGCATCGCCCTAGGCGCGCCACCATGGCCGATCAAGCCCACAATCCGGATGCTCCGGACGTATCTCTCGTCGACACCAATCCCGGGGAGGGGCACCGGTTTCCGCCGCGCGGCGAGCCCGTTTTCCACGGGATCAACCGCATCGGCTTGTGGAGCCTCTATATTAAGGAGGTTCGGCGGTTTCTCAAGGTCCAGACGCAGACGATCTGGGCTCCGGCGGTCACCACGCTGCTGTTTCTGGTCATTTTCACCGTCGCGCTCGGCCGCTCGGGCCGCGAAGTGCTCGGCGTGCCTTTCGCCAGCTTCGTCGCACCTGGGCTGATCGTGATGGCGATGATGCAGAACGCCTTCGCCAATTCGAGCTTCTCGTTCCTGTCGGGCAAGATCCAGGGGACGATCGTCGACCTGCTGATGCCGCCGCTGACCGAGGGTGAGTTGATGGCGGGTATCACCGCCGCCGCGGTCACGCGCGCGGTGATGGTCGGCGGCACGGTCGCGCTGGCGATGGCGCTGTGGCCGGGCGTATCGCTCGGCGTCGCGCACTGGTGGGCGGTGATCTGGTTCGGCCTGATGGGCGCGGTCATGCTGTCGCTGATCGGGCTGCTGTCCTCGATCTGGGCGGAGAAATTCGATCACAACGCCGCAATCACCAATTTCGTGGTCGCGCCGCTCAGCCTGCTGTCGGGGACGTTCTACGTGATCGACAACCTCGCCCCGGTGTTCCAGACGATCAGCCGCGCCAACCCGTTCTTCTACGTGATCTCGGGCTTCCGCTACGGTTTCCTCGGCGAGAGCGATATCGGCAACACCGATTTGGCGGTGCTGCACGGCGCGATCGGCATGGGCGTGTTCAACCTGGTGCTGGCAGTGGTCTGCTACCGCGTGCTGAAGAGCGGGTGGAAGCTGAAGAGCTGAGATGTGTGTTTTCCGGCGGTGACGAGACCTGTCGCTGCTTGGCAATCGTAGGACCGCCAGTAGCGGCACCGGCCCGCTCCCCCTCCCGGTGTCTTTTGTTGCTGCGGATCGGACCTCCGTCCGATCCTTGCGGCACCAGCCCACTCCCCCACCCGGCCACCCTGACTATAGTAACCTATGGGTGGCCGGGTGGGGGAGTGGGCTGGTGCCGCACCCGGCGGTCCGACGACTGCAACATAGTGACAGGTCGCGTCACCGCCGGAAAACAAATAACACAAAGTCAATGCGTCAGCGACCGCCGCATACGATAGCGCGAGCCGTCGAAGCGTTCGAACAGCTCTTCGACATTGGGATGGTCGACCGGGCCGCTCTCGGCATCTGGCAGCAGGTTCTGCTGGCTGACATAGGCGACGTAGGACGAATCGTCGTTCTCGGCGAGCAGGTGGTAATAGGGCTGTTCGCGCTTCGGCCGGATGTCTTCGGGGATCGACTCGTACCATTCCTCGCTGTTGGCGAAGACCGGATCGACATCGAAGATGACCCCGCGAAAGTCGAACATGCGATGCCGCACGACATCGCCGATCCCGAACCGTGCCTTGGCGTGGCAGGGAACGTCGATCGTGCGGCCGGCCTGTGCGGAGAAGAACTGCGAGCGTTCCATGACGGGGAGGATATAGGATTTTGCAGGTGCGAAACAAGCATGTCGTGCGCCCAGTCCCCCATTCGTTCGACAAAGCACTTGGCAAGCCCGCCCCCTTTCGCTAACCGCCGCGCTCCCACGACCCGACGGAGCGCGAATGCGCCTGCCAGTCCTCTGCGGAGAGGTGCCGGAGTGGTCGAACGGGGCGGTCTCGAAAACCGTTGTGCGCTCACGCGTACCGAGGGTTCGAATCCCTCCCTCTCCGCCACTTTCCATTGTTTTTCTTGATATAAAATGCGCTAGCTGCGTACGTTCCCCTAAACGCCCCCTAAAAACCTGAGCCCTTGGTAACCGCTCCGCAGTTCAGTAGCGGTTCTCATCCCCGCCCTCAGGGATGCAGGTACAGATAATACGGATATTGCGTTTGTTGGACGCCAGAAGCCACGTTTGACAGGCTGCCGGTTGCCGGTCCAATCGTGCCGGTCGTTCTCGCCATCACAATTTGGGCAAAAACTGGTCCGAAAAGCCCCAGCCCCTAAGTGACTTCTCGTTCGCGCGGAGCAGGAGACTGTCCGCATCGCCGATCGCGCGAATGGCTTGGCGTCCTTGATGTCCTTCAACTCGCCCCAGCGATCGGCAGGCCCCTGACGCGCCACTCTGCGCGCGGGCGGAACAGGGCACCACGGTTGTGCTGCCGCGCTGGTTTGTGAGCCAGTCGATGAAGATTTTGCCCTTGCGCTTGCCTTGCCCCGGAAGACCCCATCCTTCGCCAGGATCACCAGATCTTCGGAGAGCGAGTGGCGGAGAATGTGGCGCATTTCCTAGAGGCCTCGTCCTAGCGTTTCCGAACCTTGCCATGATCGGCGATGCAGAAAACGACGAGAGTTCTCTCTTTTTGTTGGTGATCCCGCAAGCTGAGAGCGTACCAAACGGCATCAACCTCCACGGGGATGGAAAACGGTTGGCTGATGGACTCTTTCTTATCGAAAGCAACCTCTCCCGTTCAAAGTTATACCATCAGATCAAGTGGCAACTGCCAAAGGACACAGCGCTCTTGGTTGCCCCGCTCGACCGCAATCCGAAGTTTATGGGTATGGCCGAGGGATCACTTTCTTGGCTTCGGGATCGAGAGTGAGAAGGTCGCCCTAGGCTGATCTCACAGGGTCAGCGAGATTTGTCTTGATGGGCTAAGCTACACCGCATGACCAAAGCACCCTTAGCAAATTGGAGGACTGGATGTCCGAAGTGCAAAAACCCGATCACCAGCAGCATAACGGCGAAGGGGGCCAGTACTGGCGTTTCATGGCCATGGTGGCAACCTCAAACGCCATCATGTTCGGCTTGATGTATCTGAATACGTACGAATTCAATCACGCGATGTGGAGCGAAACGCGCTTCTGGATGACCTTCGTAATGGGCGGTACGATGATGATCGTCATGCTCCTCTTCATGCGGGGCATGTACAAGGACAAAACGAAGAATTTCATCATCTTGAGCGTCGGCGTGCTGGTGTTCGCCGTGGCGCTGTGGCTGGTACGCAGCCAAGCCACCGTCAACGACGAGGAATACATGTCGGCGATGATACCGCACCACTCCATCGCCGTGCTGACAAGCAGTCGCGCGGAGATCACGGACCCGCGGGTGCGCAAGCTGGCCGACGCCATTATTGAGGCGCAGGTAAAGGAAATCGCGGAGATGAAGATGTTGATCGAGGACATCGAAAAGAACGGCGAAATGGGCGACGGCACCCCGCTGCCCGCGCTCGGGCGGCAGCAGGGGCCCGATAATCTCCCACTCCGTATCGGCAAATCCCGACGATCCATAGCTGCTCCGCAAAAGCAGTCTTGATCAGGTAGTGACCGGTTTGGGAATCCCTTTTGTCAACGCAGCCTAATCTCGCATACCAAACGAATACGCTGCCAGTGTGGTCAGGACTTTTTCTTGTATGCCGCCTAGGGATGAAGGCATTTTGAGTGCTGCCTCCCGCACTTGGTTCGGATCGACCTTTGAGAGCCGGCGAACGGCATGCCTCGCCTGCTCGCTGTCACCGCAACAATGTAGGACCACGGCTGCGCTGGTGAGGCCGAGCGGGCTGTCGGTGGGTCTCGCGACAAGGCGCCTTGCGCTCGCCAAAGCCGCGTCCTCATGGCCGAGTTCGAGCGCGGCGAGGGCGTGAATGCTGTCGGTTTCGAAATTGGTTCGGTTGCGGGGGTCTAGTAGCAGGGCGTGCCCAGTTCGTTCGAAGGCTTCCACCAGTCTACCCGTCAGGTAGGCGGTCGATCCCAATGCAGAATGCGCGAAGGCGTAGTTCGGGCTCAGCTCGATTGCGCGCTCGATCAATCTGCGCGCCTGCACGAAATCCCCCCCGGAGCGATGCGCGAACCCCTGCATCACGTTGGCGAACGGATCGAGGGCATCGCTTTCGATCGCCTTTCGGGCCGACCTCCGCAGCTGCGCGAATGCGACTTCGACGTCCGTTCCGGCCGCATTGTATATCTGCATGTCGATCGCGCGTGCGACCCCGGCATGCGCGCGCGAGAACTGCGGATCGGCAGCGACGGCGCGTTCGAACAGCTCCTGCCCGTGCGCCATTCGCGGGCCGAGCGGATCGAGCAATGCCGCCATCCCGAGGTGGTAAGCCTCCCAGGCCCCGAGTTCACTCGGGGCGATCAGTCTGGCCCGAGTGGCCTCCGCATCGACGATTCCCTCCTCGACATGGCTCGCGACGGTGCGGGCGATCTGTTCGCGCGCGTCGTGGATCTCCTCAAGGTCGATCGCAAGATTGTCCGACCAGACCACTGACCGCGACCGAGTATCGGCCAGTTCGACCCACGCTTTGAGCCGATTGCCGAGAATTTCTACTGTGCCGGTGAGGGCAAAGCCGACCGCGAGATCGTCGCGCAAGCGCGCCAGGTCGAGTGATTTTGCGCCATAGAGAAAGCTCGAGGCGCGCGCGATCACCAACAGCCAGCGCAGGCGCGAGAGCGCGGTAATGATGTCGGCCGGCAGAGCCTCGGCGAAAGCGGCATGCGGGCCGGCTACCCCCACGAGACGGAAAGGCAGCACCGCGATCGCCGGCTTGCCCCGGGGCGCCGCAGCCTCGCTCGGCTGCGCCGGCGGTTCGCTTCTCGCGGCGGCACTCGACCGCCGCACCTTGCCGATGAAGCGGAACCCCCGGCGGTGAACCGTCTTGATCAGCGTCGGATCGCGCGCGCTGTCGCCGAGCAGGCTGCGCAGCGCGTTGATGCGGCTGCTGATCGTCTGGTCGGACACGAAGCGTCCGCCCCAGACCGCCTGCACCAGCTCGCCGCGTTCGACCACGCGCTCGCGATTGTCGATCAGGAAGGCGAGCAATTCGATCAGCTGCGGCTGGATGGCGACACGCTTGCCGCGCCGCCGCAGTTCGAAGGCGGCCGCATCGAGTTCAAATTCGCCGAACTCGATCACCTTGGCCGACCCCCAATACGCCCGTTGCTGCAGGGCGTTCACAATAAGACGCTGAAATCGCGGAGCAAGCGCTAATCGAATGCGGAGAAATTGCGGAGGTGGAGCGGAGGACTTGCGCGCCGCACTCTCCTAGCCTCGGCCCGTCGGCACCGTTTCGGGTGCCGTAACGGGGATCGGTTTCGGATGGCATTGGTCACGATCGAGGTGCCGCGCGATGCGCTGAGCGGACGGCAGAAGGACGAGGTTTCGCGCCGCGTTACCGATGCGCTCGCTTGCGTGCTCGGCGAGCCGCTGCGCGAGATGACATGGGTCCGCATCTGCGAGATCGAGGAGCACGACTGGGCGGTCGGGGGCCGTCCGCTCGATGCCTGCGAACTCCACCGCATCGCCGCCGCTCGGGCCGGAGAGGCCGCCTGAAACACCGGCCGGACCGGGCCAGGCAGCCCCGGTTCGGCGTAAATTCAAGGGGATCGCCATTATGGATATTCGCAAGTCGCTCCGCCGGACCGCCGCCGCATCGGCGCTCGCCATCGGCCTTGCCACCGCACCGCAAGCGGCGCAGGCCGAGGACTGCTTCCTCGACCGCGACAATGACGGCGCGATCGATGCGGGCAGCAACAATCCGGACGACGATGGCGGCGCGCAATCGAACGACCGCAACATCAATCTCGCCTGCGGGTTCGAGGCGGTCGCGCAGGATGAGGGTTCGACCGCGATCGGGGCGAGGGCCGTAGCGGATAATTTCAGCACGGTCGTAGGTTTTCAGGCGGGCACGTCGCAGGGCGGATTTTCGGTCGCCGTCGGCTACAACTCCGCAACGCTGACCGACCGCGCCATCGCGATCGGCGCCTCCGCGCTGGTGCGTCGCTACGCCACTGCGGGGATTGCGATCGGGGTTACTGCCGAAGTGAAGGACGACGCGATCGGATCGATCGCGATCGGTCGGTCGGCCATGGTGAGCGCGCCGAGCGCGATCGCCTTCGGCGATGGTGCGGGCGCCGATCACGAAAACAGCATCGCCATCGGTGCCGATTCGATGACCAGCGATACCTTCCAGGTCTCGGTCGGACGCCTGTTCGACGACGGCGGCACGCCGGACGATGCGAGCGACGATACCGCCGCAATCACCCGCCGTATCTCCAACGTCGCGGCCGGTACCGAGGACAATGACGCGGTGACTGTGGCGCAGCTGAACCCGGTGGCCGATCTGGCCGAGGCGAACGCGGCGGAGCTCGTCTATTTCGACGTCGGCAGCGGTGGGACGCGCGCGTCGGCGAACGGCGAGGACGCAATCGCGATCGGCGAAAACGCCGAGGCCACGCGAGGCAGCGCCATCGCGATCGGTGGGGGCGGGAGCAACGGTGTGCCGGGGGCGCTGGCGAGCTCGGCCGGCGCGATCGCCATCGGCGGCGGCGGCCAGCTCGATGCCGCGCGGGCGAGCGCGATCGATGCCGTCGCGATCGGCACCGCATCTTTCGCCGCGGCCAATCAGAGCGTGGCGCTCGGCTTCGCCGCCAGCACCGACGGAGCCTACGGGGTCGCGCTGGGCGTCGAGAGCCAGGCCGACAGCACCTCGTCGGTGGCGGTCGGAGATCGGGCCGAGGTCGGCTCCGACAGCGACGGATCGGTTGCGATCGGGCTTGCATCGACCGTGGCCGACGGCGCGGCGAATGCGCTGGCGCTGGGGTCCGGCGCCGACGCCGCCGGCCGCGCGGCCAACGCTATCGGGAACGCTGCCAGCGCGCAGGCTGCGGGTTCCACCGCAATCGGTTTCGAAGCCTCGGTGGCCGACGATGCTACGATGGGATACGCGCTCGGCGGCCGCGCGACGGTGACCGGAGAACGCGGAATCGCGGTCGGCAACCGCGCGAACTCGGGCGCGTTGCACGCGGTCGCCTTCGGCAACAGCGCCAGTTCCGCCTTCGCCTACTCCTATGCGTTCGGCTATGGCGCGGCGAGCACGCGTGCCAACCAGTTCATGTTCGGCAGCGCCCGCTACACCTATACCATGCCGGGGCTGCCGACCGCGGCGTCGAACAGCCGGCAATCGGGCGAGACCTTTTACGTCACCGTCGATGCCAGCGGCAATCTGGGCTACACCTCCACCCCGCCGGGCGATGGGGCGAACTCCTCCTCGGCGTCGATGACGACGCTGGCCTCCGCCCCTTCGAACGCGCCGACGATTTCCTCGACCAGTTCTGATGCCGACAACGCGTTCGATCAGGGCGCGGCGATCAGCGCGGCGCCGGGCGAACGGGCCTTGCGCGATCGCCCGGTCGCGGTGGCCGCGCTCGGCGACGAGCAGACGGTCGCCGAACCTCCGACGGCCGTGAACACCGGCACCCAGCGCCGTGCAGCGATATCGCACACTGCGAGCCTCGGGATAACCGCACCTGCGATTTCGGCGGTGACCGACGCCCAGTTCTCCGCCCTGTCCGGCCGGGTCGCAACGCTCGAAGGCCGGGTCGATGCGCTCGGCTTCCAGCTGTCCGATCTCGACGACCGCACGCGCGGCGGGATCGCTTCGGCGATGGCAATGGGCGGACCGGCAATTGCGCCGGGCAAGGCGATTTCGCTGTCGATGTCGGTGGCGAATTATCGCGGCGAGCAGGCGATCGCCGGTTCGCTTACCGGGCAGATCGCCGAAGACCTCTACCTGTCGGCCGGAGTGAGCGGCAATACCGCCGACGGCGACA
Organism: uncultured Altererythrobacter sp.; assembly: GCA_913055875.1. Taxonomy (GTDB): domain Bacteria; phylum Pseudomonadota; class Alphaproteobacteria; order Sphingomonadales; family Sphingomonadaceae; genus CAJXJY01. Next base: position 15,067 of record CAJXJY010000017.1, on the reverse strand, counting down.
TCGGCACCCGCGCCACCGTGCTGCTCGGCTTCTGAGAACTGGCCATCGAAGATGTCCGTACCCGCTTCGCTTCCTCGCCGCCCGCGCCACGCCCCGGGCCTCCATCCGCAAATCAGTCAATTGCAAGGGATCGCATCATGAACATCCGTACCAAGCTCGCTCTCACCGTTGCCGCACCCGCGCTGGCGCTCGCCTTGATGGCGGCACCGACGCCTGCGCAAGCGGACGATTGCATTCTCGACCGTAACGACAATGGCGATGTCGGCGACAAAGATAACGATGGCGGCGCGGATTCGAACGATCGGGACACATCTCTGGCCTGTGGGGTAGACGCCGAGGCCAGCGGCGCGTTTTCGGTTGCGCTAGGGCACCAGGCCACCGCTAGTGACGATGGCGCCACCGCTCTTGGGGCCTTCGCGACCGCGAGTGGCAACGGAAGCACAGCTCTGAGCTCGGGAGCGACGGCCTCTGGAGGTCTTTCCATCGCGATCGGTGTGGACACCTCGACCGACACGGATCAAATCGGCGCGCACGCCTCGGCCTATGCCACGATCAGCATCGGCACCGAATCAACCGCCAGTTCGAACTACGCAGTGGCCCATGGTTTTCGGGCGGACGCTCGCGGGGTCAATTCGGTAGCCATCGGTGCCAATTCGGTGGCGCTATCGGGAAAGGAATTCTCGGTAGGCCGTGCGGCGGATAATGGAACGCCGGACGACACCAGCGACGACGTGAGCGCGATCACACGCCGCATTACCAATGTCTCCGATGGTACTTTGGACAGCGACGCTGCCACCGTCGGTCAACTCGCCACCGCGCAGGACACAGCCGATACCGCGCTGTCGACCGCCAACGGTGCGCGCAATCTGGCGCAGTCAGCGAGTGTGACGGCCAGCGGGGCCGAGCTGAAGGCGAATAACGCACAAGCCACCGCCAACGCAAATGCCGATGAGCTGATCTATCTCGACGTGGACGGATCGGACAACCCCGCCAGCGCGAATGGTTCCAATACGCTCGCGCTGGGTGATGATGCGCAGGCCGAAGGAGCCAGTTCCGTAGCGCTGGGCAATGGCGCGATCGCGAATGCGGGCGACGCGGTGGCCATCGGCAATGGGTCGCGCGCGGGGACCGACACGGGCCAGAGCTTTTCGATCGCGATCGGGTCCGGAGCCACCGCGAACGACGGCGGCTCGATCGTGATCGGAGCCGACTCTACCGGCACAGGCAACGGCGCGACAGTGCTCGGCGATTTCGCAGAGGCGACGGGACTCGATAGCCTCGCAATTGGACAGGAATCCGATGCGTTGGCGGAAAACAGCCAGGCTATCGGGGCCAATTCCAGCGTAGCTAACGGCGCAACCGGTTCGATCGCGCTGGGCAAGAACGCCGAGGTCGAGGCCGATGTTACCGGGGCAGTGGCACTCGGCGCGGATTCCGTGGCCGACGAGGCGAACACGGTTAGTGTTGGGAGCGATGGCAGCGAGCGTCGTATCGTCAACGTCGCGGCGGGAACGGCCGATACCGATGCGGTGAACGTCGCGCAGCTCAACGCGGTCAGCGGGGCACTTGCCTATGTCGATATCAATTCGACCGGCGCGACCGCCTCAGCGGCTGAAGAGGGCGGCATCGCAATTGGCGGGGGTAGTTCCGCCATCGACGAGAATACAATCGCCATTGGCGAATTGGCCTCGGCCGACGGCTTCGACGCGATCGCGCTGGGAGAAAGAGCTTCCGCCGACGGCTGGTGGAGTATGGCTATCGGCGAGCAATCCACGGCTCATGGTAGCGCCTCCACCATCGTGGGGGGCACGTCGACGGACAACGGGTACAGCCTGGGAACCGCCTTGGGCTACGCTGCCACCTTGAACGGGGAGAGCGCCACTGCGGTCGGCCTGCAGTCACAGGCCGGAGAACATGCGGTGGCCGTGGGGGTAGGTGCCAATGCATCCGGCGAGGATTCGAATGCTTTCGGCGCCTCGGCCAAGGCCTCGGGGTTGCGTTCGATAGCGATCGGCGGCGACGGACCCGATGACGACGGTCCGGGAGGAACAGTGGGAGCGCAGTCTGTCGGGGACGACTCGGTTGCCTTGGGTACCGACGCCATCTCCCAGGCCGAATCGTCCACCGTCCTCGGTGCCTATGGCTCCGCGACCGGCGCTTCGAGCGTGGCGCTGGGCGCGAATTCGGTGGCGGACCGCGCTAATACGGTGTCGGTCGGCAGCAGCGGCAGCGAGCGGCAGATCGTCAATGTCGCGGCGGGCGCGGCCGATACCGACGCGGTGAACCTCGCGCAGCTCAACACGGTGACGGCAGCCGGCGTGGCGGACCTCTATCTCAAGGCGAATGACGGCGGCGCCTTCGCCACCGATGTCGTCGCTTCGGGCCAGCGGACCATCGCGCTCGGCGGGGGCGCAAAGGCGCTTGGCTTCAATTCGATCGCGATCGGCTTCGACACCGCCGATGCAAATGAGAACGGCGCCTATGCCGAAGGCGCGAATTCGATCTCCATCGGCGCCAATGCCAATACGTTCGACCATGCAAGCGTGGCGATCGGCACCAATGCCTCGGCCGGCTTCGACGACGGCGACGTCACGACGCGCACGGGCGCGACCGCGGTCGGCAACAACGCCAAGGCGCAGGGCGAAGCCTCGTCCGCCTTCGGGCAATTGGCCTTTGCACGCGCGCCCAATTCGGTCGCCATCGGCGCGGATTCGTTCGCCGACCGCGAAAACACCGTCTCGGTCGGGAGTTCGGGCAGCGAGCGGCAGATCGCCAACGTTGCGGCGGGCAGCGAGGATACCGATGCGGTGAACCTCGCGCAGCTCAACAGCGCGATCGAAAACATCAGCTCGGGCGGCAGCCCCTATCTCGCCACCAACAGCAGCGGGGCCCCGGCGTCCGCCACCGGAACCGACGCGCTCGCAATCGGCGTCGGGGCGAGCGCCGGCAATCTCAAGGCAAGCGCGATCGGGGCCGATGCCTCGGCGAGCGGCGCGAACACCGTCGCGGTCGGTCGCCAAGCTGCGGCGCAGGGCTCGGGCTCGACCGCTCTCGGGGCCGGTGCCGCAAGCGTTGGCACGCAGTCGCTGGCGGTTGGTGCGCGCGCCGATGCGGGTGGAGAGCGCTCGCTGGCGCTCGGCATGCGCTCGAGCGCCGACGGCGACGATTCTGCCGCCTTCGGTTACCAGGCCAGCGCCAGCGGCGATTTCGCCTTCGCTATCGGCGGATTCGCCCAGTCGGCCTTCGCCAACTCCTTTGCCCTCGGCTACCAGGCGGCCGCGACGCGTGCCAACCAGATGATGTTAGGCACCTCGGCCTATAGCTATACGATGCCGGGCCTGCCGACTGCCAACTCGAACAGCCTGCAATCGGGCGAAACCTACTACGTTACCGTCGATGCGAGCGGGAATCTCGGCTACACAACCGCGCCGCCGAGCAGCAGCGCGAGTTCATCGCCTTCTTCTTCCTCTTCGATGACCGTGTCGGCCGCAGCACCCTCAAGTGCGCCGATGATTTCCTCGACCAGCAGCGATGCAAATCACGCATTCGATCCGGGTCAGGCGATCAGCGCGGCGCCCGCGACAGCGCGTGCCTCGGCGCCACCAACCCCCCAATCGCAGAGTGAACCGCGGCCCAAAATCCTTGCAGCAACACGCGAAAACGGGCTCGGTCGCGAGCCAGTCGAAGTCGCGATGCTCGGCGAGGACCAAGCGGTTGCGGAACCGCCGCAGGATGCCGGCTTAGATGCCGGGACCAGCCGTACTGCCAATGGGGTGGCCGCGCAGACGCTGACTGCCACAGCCGCCTCCACCGCCCCTCCGCTCGGCGCGGTTACCGATGCGCAGTTCTCCGCCTTATCGGGCCGCGTCTCGACGCTCGAAGGGCGGGTCGATGCACTTGCCTTTCAGCTGAGCGACGTCGACCGGCGGATGAGCGGTGGAATCGCGGCGGCGACGGCGCTGGGAAGTGCCATCGCCTTGCCCGACAAAACGATCACGATCGGCGGCAACGTAGCGACCTATAACGGTCAGCAGGGCTTTGCGGCGACATTCACCGGTCGCATGTCAGAAAGCTTCGCCATCGGCGCGGGCATCGCCGGGAATACCGGCGACGGCGAAGTTATCGCGCAAGCCGGGTTTGCCATCGGTTTTTGAATTACGACCGGACCGTCCCCTATTGCAACCCCGGTACCAGACGGTCCGCAGACGGTCCCATTGCCGCTGCGTAGCGGTCAACAGCACCCGAGAAGAAACCAAACCGCCCGCCATGCGCTGACTCCGCAAAACGGAGGTTCGACATGGCGGCGCGTGCGTATTGGCAAGGACAGATCAGGCTCGCGCTGGTCTCCATTCCGGTGGAAATCTATTCGGCCAGCAAATCAGGCGCGAAGATCAGCCTCAACCAGATCCACGAGCCGAGCGGCAAGCGCGTCAAATACGAGAAGACCGTCCCGGGAGTCGGCCCGGTCGACCGCGACGAGATCATCAAGGGCTACGAGATTTCGAAAGGCGAATACGTTCTGCTGGAAGACGAGGAGATCGAAGCGGTCAAGATCGAGAGCCGCAAGACGCTGGAACTGGCGCAGTTCGTCGATGCCTGCGAAATCGACCCGCTCTATTTCGAGAAGCCCTATTACGTCGCGCCCAAGGACGATCTGGCAGAGGAAGCCTTCATCGTGCTGCGCGAGGCGCTGCGCAAGGCCAAGAAAGTCGCGCTGGGCCAGCTCTCGGTGCGGGGCTCGGAAAAACTGGTCGCGATCAAGCCGTGCGGCAAGGGCTTGCTGCTCGAAACGCTGCGCTACGCCGACGAGGTGCGCAGGGGTCAGTCGTTCTTCGCCGAGATCGACGATGCCAAGCCGAAGAAGGAGCTGCTCGACCTCGCCACCACGCTGATCGAGGACAAGAGCGCACCCTTCGATGCGAGCGAATTCGAGGATCGCTATATCGATGCATTGCGCAAGCTGATCGACAAGAAGGCGAAGTCGAAAAGCAGGAAAACGATCATCGAGGATGTGGACGAACCCGACAGCTCGGGCGGCAATGTGATCGATTTGATGGCCGCGCTGAAGAAATCCGTGGGCGGCAAGCCAACTGGCAAGGGTTCGACCAAACGCAAGAAATCCGCCTGACATGGTGCGCGCGAAAAAGGTCGGCGATCCACTCGCGACGTATAACGCGAAGCGCGATTTCGGAAAGACGCCCGAACCCTCGGGCACCGCCGAGAGCAGCAAAAAGGGCGATCTCTTCATCGTCCAGAAACACGACGCCACGCGGCTGCATTGGGACCTGCGGCTGGAGGTGGACGGCGTGTTGAAAAGCTGGGCGGTCACCAAGGGGCCGTCGCCCGACCCCGATATCAAGCGGCTGGCGGTGAGGACCGAGGATCATCCGATGTCCTACGCCGAGTTCGAAGGCACTATTCCCAAGGGCGAATATGGCGGCGGCACGGTGATGCTGTGGGATCGCGGACGCTGGGCCCCGATCGCGGGCAAGAGTGCGAAGGATTTGGGCAAAGGCCACCTTCATTTCTGCCTCGAAGGTGAGCGCATGCGTGGCGAATGGCTGCTAATCCGCCTCAAGAAAAAGCCGGGTGAGAAGCGCGAGAACTGGCTGTTGCGCAAATTGCAGGACCAGCATGCCGAGGAAGGCGATGCGCTGGTCGAACGCGAGCTGACGAGCGTGCTCACCGGCCGGTCGATGGCGGAAATCGCAGCCGACCGGCAGGGCGAATTTCCGCTGGCGGGCAAGAAGGACGACGCCTTCCTCGCGCAGATGGAAAAGGCCAGCGCACACAATGCCTCTGCCGCCAAGCCGCGACGCAAGAGCAAAGCAGCGCCGCTGCCCAAGTTCCGCAAGCCCCAGCTTGCCACGCTGGTCGATGACGTGCCCACCGGAAACGGCTGGATGCACGAGATCAAGTTCGACGGCTATCGCGCGATGATTGCCGCCAGGGGCAAGGAGGTGCGCGTCTACACCCGCAGCGGCAAGGACTGGACCGAGAAGTTCGGCCCGCTGGTCGAAGCGATCGCGGCGCTGGACTTGCCCGCCTGCCTGATCGACGGCGAGATCGTCGCCTATGACGCCAACGGTAATCCCGACTTCTCGACGCTGCAGAGTGTGCTGAAGCGCGGCCATGGCAGCCAGTCCGAGAAGGACCGGCTGTCGCTCCATGCCTTCGACCTGCTGGAAATCGGCGGTGACGATCTGGCCAAGCTGAGCAATATCGAGCGCAAGGAGCGATTGGAAGCGCTGCTCGCGACAGCTCGGCCGCCGATCCACCTCGCCGATCATGTGATCGGCGCGGGCGAGAAGCTCTACGAGACGATGTGTCGGGCCGGGCAGGAAGGGATCATCGCGAAGAAGATCGACGCGCCCTATCGCCACACGCGCAGCAAGGCGTGGGTGAAAGTCAAATGCACCCGGCGGCAGGAATTCGTCATTGCCGGCTGGAAGAAATCCTCCGCCAAGGGCCGCGCCTTCGCCTCGCTGCTGCTCGCCCAGCACGAGGATGGCGAGCTGGTCTACAAAGGCAATGTCGGCACCGGATTCACGTCGGACGAGATGGACGATCTCGCCGCGAAGATGAAGCGGCTCGAGCGCAAGACCGCCCCGCTGGAGGTCGACAAGGCCAAGGCGCGCGGCGTCACTTGGGTTACGCCGAAATTGGTCGCCGAGATTGCCTTTGCCGAATTCACCGCCGACGGGAACGTGCGCCATGGCAGCTATCTGGGCCTGCGCGCCGACAAGCCAGCCAAGTCGGTGAAGCCGGAGAAAGCCGCGCCCGCGTCCCAGGCCGAGCAGATGGTGAAGATATCCAGTCGCGATAGGGTGATCTTTCCCGACAGCGGGCAGACCAAGGGCGATCTCGCAGATTACTATGCCGCCGTAGCACCCATTATGCTGCCATTCGCCGCGCGCCGCCCGATCAGTCTGGTACGTTGCCCGCAGGGGCGCGCCAAGAAATGTTTCTTCCAAAAGCACGACAACGGCGCGTTCGGCGATGCGGTAAACCACGTGCCGATCCGCGAAAAGGACGGCGGGATCGAGGACTATCTCCATGTCGAGGACGCGCGCGGCATCCTGCAATGCGTGCAGATGGGCACGATCGAGTTCCACGGCTGGGGCGCGCGGAGCGACGATGTCGAGGCACCCGAGCGTATGGTATTCGACCTCGACCCCGATGAAGGCCTCGATTTCGACGACGTTAAAGAGGCCGCGCGCGATATCCGCGCGCGCCTGTCCGATATCGGCCTCGTCAGTTTCGCCATGCTATCGGGCGGCAAGGGCGTGCATGTGGTGGTACCGCTGACGCCCGGCCACAACTGGGACGCACACAAGGATTTCGCCCGCCGCTTCGCCGAGGCGCTGAGCTTGGCCGAGCCCGGTCGCTTCACCGCCACGATGAGCAAGGCCAAGCGCAAGGGCAGGATCTTCATCGACTGGTTGCGCAATCAGCGCGGCAGTACCGCTGTGCTCCCTTATTCCGCCCGCGCGCGCACAAATGCGCCAGTGGCGGTGCCGATCGACTGGCACGAGCTCAAGGAAATGAAGGATGCCAAGCCCTTCGCCATCGACAATGCCGCCGCGCTGATCGACCTTGCCGCGACTAAGCCGCTATCGGGATGGGGCTTCGCCGACCAAAAACTGCCAGATGTGTAGAGTTTGGTCGCACACGCACTATCGACCGTCAGAATCTGGCGAAGTTCAACCGAAAGCGGATAGTCCGCATACGGCCCGAAAGCGGTCACCCAAGATAATTCGCGTATTAAGGTCCGGACCCTAGAAAAGGATTCTGGGCGACATTGCCTTCGGCCTCATTTTGCGGGGTCAGTGAAAGTCCCGCGACGCTGGGATGATGTGCACGTTGCGCGGGTGGCGATGTAGGCCCGAGGGGGCCGGGTTCACCACGTGATCGGCGCGGTCGAACTGCGGCTGGAGCAGATCGTGGGACAGCGCCAGCAGCTGCGGCGAGGCATCCTCAAGCCGGTCAGCGACGACATGGATCACGTCGTCGTCTTTCTGCACCCGGCCGTGCACTTCCATCATGCGTGCGCCCATGATGACCTTGCGGTAGCGAGCCATGACGTCGGGCCAGACGACGAGATTGGCGATCCCGCTCTCGTCTTCGAGAGTGATGAAGCAGACGCCCTTGGCCGTCCCTGGCCGCTGGCGGATCAGCACGATTCCGGCCACGCGGACCCGCGCTCCGGACTTGCAGTTCCGTAATTCCGCCGTGCGCGAGAAGTCGCGCTCCTCGTAGCCGGCGCGCAGGAATTCGAACGGGTGCGCTTTGAGCGACAGCCGCATCGTCTGGTAATCGGCGACGACCTGTTCGCACACCGGCATGGCGGGGAGCGCGACCGGCACCCCCTCGCCCTCGTCGCGTTGCCCGGCAAAGGTAAACAGCGGGAGGTCGGGCGCCTGTTTGAGCGCGCGCGTGTCCCACAGCGCCTGCCGCCGGTCGAGGCCGAGCGAGCGGAAGGCATCGGCGGCGGCCAGCTTCTCGATCGTCGCTACCGGAATGCGGGTGCGGGTCCTGACGTCCTCCACGTCGCTATAGGGATGGTTGCGATGGTGAATAACCGTCTCCGCATCGCTCTTCGCGATACCACCGATCTGGCGGAAGCCGAGCCGCACCGCCCACCGTCCCGGCGTGGCGGGTTCGAGCAGGTTGTCCCACGCGCTGTAATTCACGTCGGGCGCGCGCACCTCGATCCCATGCTCGCGCGCATCGCGCACGATCTGCGCCGGGGCGTAGAAGCCCATGGGCTGGGCATTGAGCAGCGCGGCGCAGAACGCGTCGGGATAGCAATATTTGATCCAGCTGGAGACATATGCGAGGTCGGCGAAGCTGGCGGCATGGCTTTCGGGAAAACCGTAATCGCCGAAGCCCTTGATCTGGTCGAAGCAGTTTTGCGCAAACGCCGGATCGTAGCCGCGCTCGATCATCCGGCTGACCATCTTGTCCTCGAGCCGCTCGATCGTCCCCCGCGAGCGGAAGGTCGCCATCGCCTTGCGCAGCTCGTTGGCTTCGTCGGGAGTAAACCGGGCGGCATCGATCGCGATCTTCATCGCCTGTTCCTGGAAGATCGGGACGCCCAGCGTGCGCCTGAGGATGCTCTCGAGCTCGTCTGGCGGGCCATGATCGGGGTGGGGTGATGGAAACGCCACCTTCTCCCTGCCCGAGCGGCGGCGGAGATAGGGGTGCACCATGTCGCCCTGGATCGGGCCGGGGCGGACGATCGCCACTTCGATAACCAGGTCGTAGAAGGTGCGCGGCTTCAATCGCGGCAGCATGCTCATCTGCGCGCGGCTTTCGATCTGGAACACGCCGATCGTGTCCGCCCGGCACAGCATGTCGTACACTTGGGGCACCTCCCGCGGCACCGAAGCGAGCGTGTGGCGTTCGCCGTAATGCGCGTCGATCAGGTCGAATGCCTTGCGGATGCAGGTCAGCATGCCGAGGGCGAGCATGTCGACCTTCATGATGCCGAGCTCGTCGATATCGTCCTTGTCCCACTCGATGAAGCTGCGATCGGCCATCGCGCCGTTGCCGATCGGCACGGTCTCGACCAGCGGACCCTGAGTCAGGATGAAGCCGCCGACATGCTGCGAGAGGTGACGCGGCATGCCGATCAACTGGTTGGTCAGCGCGATCACGCGCTTCAGGTAGGGGTCGAAGAGATCGAGGCCGGCCTCGCCGGTCTTGGCCTCGTCGACCGAACTGCCCCAACTGCCCCAGATTGTCCGCGCCAGCGCCGAGGTGACATCTTCGGACAGCCCCATCGCCTTGCCCACCTCGCGGATTGCCGAGCGCGGGCGGTAATGGATCACCGTGGCGCATAGCCCGGCGCGGTGGCGGCCGTATTTTTCGTAGATGTGCTGGATCACCTCCTCGCGCCGCTCGTGCTCGAAATCGACGTCGATATCGGGCGGCTCCTTGCGTTCCTCGGAGATGAAACGCTCGAATAGCAGCTCGACCTGCGCCGGATCGACCGCGGTGATCCCAAGGCAATAGCACACCGCACTGTTCGCCGCCGATCCGCGTCCCTGGCACAGGATCGGCGGATCGCAGCCGCGCGCGTAATCGACTATGTCCTTGATAGTGAGAAAATAGCGCGCAATGTCGAGCTTGCCGATCACCGCCAGTTCGCGTTCGACGAGCCGGCGGACCTTGTCCGGTACGCCGTCCGGATAACGCCATGCGGCGCCTTCCCAGGCCACTTGCGCAAGGTAATCCTGGGGCGTGCGCCCGCCCGGCACCGTCTCTTCGGGATATTCGTACCGGAGTTCTTCGAGCGAGAAACTGCAGCCGTCCGCCACCTCGCGTGTGGCGGCGATTGCATGCGGCCAGTCGGCGAACAGGCGCTGCATCTCCAGTGGGCTCTTCAGGTGCCGCTCGGCATTGGCGTGGAGCAAATAGCCGGCTTGGGCGATGGTCGTTTTCTCGCGGATGCAGCTCATCACGTCCTGTAGCGGGCGACGCTCGGGCGCGTGGTAATGGACATCGTTGGTGGCGAGGATCGACAGGCCGTGCACCTTGGCCAGCGCATCGAGCCGCGCGATCCGCGCCCGGTCGTCACCGCGATAGAGGTGGGCGGCGGCGATATGGCGCAGCGTCGGCAGGCTGGCGGCGAGGCCGGGCAGCGTTTCGGCGAACCGGTCGAGATCGTCGCCGGGCAAAGCGATCAGTTGCACGCCCTCGCAATGCGCGGCGAGCATTTCCAGCGTCAGGTGACACTCGCCCTTCGCCTGCCATTCTCCCTCGACCGTCTGCATCTTGCCCCTGGAGAGCAGTGCGCACAGCCGACCATAGGCTGCGCGATCGATCGGGTAGGCGAGAAATTCGTACCTCTCGACCAGCACCAACCGGCATCCGATAATCGGCCGTAGCTTGGCCGTCCGAGCCTCGCTGTGGAGCCTTACGATACCCGCCATGGTGTTGCGGTCGGCGATACCGAGCGCATGGTGGCCCTGATAAAATGCGGCTGTTGCAAGGTCACAGGCATCGGACGCTCCTTCGAGGAAGGAGAAGCAGCTGGTCACCCCTAGTTCTACGAAGGGCGCGGGCGGGTTGGGCGCGAAGTCCTCGCCCGAGAGTTTGAGCGTGCGCTTCGCGGGGGTCAGGGGAGGATCGGGCATCAGAAGAACAGCCCGTGCACAAACCACTGCGGCGGGCCGCCGCGGCCGTCGTCCGCCACGCCGTTGCGGCAGATCCAGAAGCGCCGACCCTCGCGATCCTCGACCTTGTAGTAATCGCGCAACCGCACATGCGAGCGCTCGCGCCACCATTCGGGTGCGATCCGTTCGGGACCTTGCACCTTTGCGACATCGTGCAGCCTGCGCCGCCAGCGGAACCGTCGCGGCGGACCGTCGGGCGTGGCGTAGATCACCGTGACCGGTTCGGGACGGTCGAACAGCCGGATCGGCCGTTCGCGTTCCGGGCCAGGTGGCGCGGCAAGCGAGCGGACCGCGTCCTGCCCACCGTGCCAGACGAGCGAGCGTTCGGGGAGATGGCTGGGATAGGGCGCCGGCAGCGAGACATTGTCCGCCCCCAACCGCATGCGCAGCCGATCGAGCAGGTGCGGCAGCGCAATCCCCTTCATCTCGTCTTCCTCCAGTCCCTGCTGGCGCGCCTCCATCGTCTCGTGCCACAGTGCCGTCAGGGCGAAGGCGTCGAAGCCGAACCCGGCGTCGAGCTTCTCGATCCGCTCCGCGAACAGGCCGGCGATATGTTCGGGCGAGCGGACGGGGGCGGCGGTTTCGACTTCCAGCTGCGCGACATGCCCGTCGATCCGGAACGCCTCGAAGCGCACGCGTCGCAGGCCGCGCTGACCGGCCGCGAGATCGCGGCAGAGCTGCTCTGCAAGGTCGGCGAGGATCGGCTGCAGCACCGCGACATGCTGCACTGGCTCGGCCACGCGCCGTGCCGCCCGGTAGACCGGCAGCGGGGTCAGTGGGGCGGTGACTTCCTCGGCCTCGCCATAGGCCTGCCGGAGTCGCCTCAGCGGATTGGCCAGCTCGCCCCGGCGCCGGCGGAATCGCCTTGCCAGCGCGGGTGTCGGTATATCCCTGAACGTCCCGACTGTCTTGAGGCCAAGCCGGCGCAGCAGCAGGGCCGTAGCGGGATCGATCCTGAGGCTTTCGACCGGGAGCGGGGCGAGGGCTGCGGGTAGCATCTGCTTCTCCACACCGATCCGGTTCGAAGCGCCGAAACGCGCCAGCGCCCAAGCCGCGCCGATGGTCGGGGCGAATGCAAGCCGGACCGCGAATCCAAGCGCGGCAAAGGCTTCGCCGATCGCCTCCCACATGGCCTGTTCGCCGCCGAAGCAATGCGCCGCCCCGGTGCAGTCGAGCAGCAGGCCGTCCGCGCCATCCACTGCCGTCCAGGGGCTCCAGCGCTGCGCCCAGTGGCCGAGCCGGGCGAGATGGCGCGCATCGCCCGCCCGGTCCGAGAATTCGATCCCCAGCTCCGGGCAGGTCGCCCGTGCATCGGTGAGACGCTGGCCCGGCTTCGCGCCCTCATCGCGCGCGGCCACGTTCACTGCGTCGAGGATGATCCCGTGCGCGCCCTCGCTCGCCAGCGCGAGCGGTCGCGTCTCATCCGTAGCGGGATGCCGCTTGCGCCAGCGCTCCATCGCCAGTTCGGGGAACCAGATCGAGACGATGCGCCGCCCGGTCATACACGGTATCCCACCGCCCCGGGCGCAGGTCGCGCGCGCGGAACAGGTCGAGCGACCAGGCCGGGGCCCCGGGCGCTTTCGGATCGTAGGGATGGACAAGCGACGGGTTGCTTTCGACCCGCCAGCGCCGCCGCGCTCCGCTCAGATCGGCTTCCCCCTCGGTGCGGATGAGGAACGCCGGCACCCCATACCGTTCGGCCGCCACCGCCAGCCGCCGCGAGGCGGTGAAATCGAGCGCGCGCGGATTGCCGTGCAACTCGCCGATCACCGCGCCCAGCGCAGGGCATTTGAGGCCTTCCTCCATCGCCCACAATGCATCGCGGGCATTGCGTGCGACGACATGCAGCACCGGCCTGCGCAGGGGAGGCGGCAGGCCGTGCGCGAACACCCTGCCCGTCGCCTTGAGCGCTTTGGCCTCCTGCACCCAGAACAGTGGCTTGGAGCCGTGGGACGCGATTTGCGATAGCGCCAACCCGATTGCGGCTGCATCGTTCGGCGCGCCGAAGATTTCCTGCAGGGTGGCCCGCGCAGGGCAAAATGAATCCCCCGGTGCAGCTGGCGCGGGCAATCTGGCGGCAAGGTATCGACAATGTTTATCAGCCATGGGCGAATCGCTTTTGTTCTTATTATGTTCTTTTCCGGAAGACTGCAACGCTACCGCGTTTGCGCGCGAGCAAGCTTACGACCTGGCCCATAGCGTTCTCCGATTACGAGTTGACATTTGCTTGCTCGTATTGACGCGGATTCCCAGCGGAAGAATTCCAACTGCACTCGAATGACCACAAGGTGTCTCCGAATGGAGACTGGAACATGAGAGATCGAGATGAAGTCCTGAAAAAATGTCCGGGGAGCATTCGTTCGGCGAAACTACCTTGCGCAGGGGCGGCTACTGTCGGCTTGGTTCCTACACGACTTCGTGGGCTGGATAAATTGGATTTATGTGAAGGAACTATGGAAGTTGAGTGTACGTCAGCCATGTAGATTCCCAGCCGTCTTTGGATTTCCGTTCAGATCGTGACTGACACTCAGCTCCGTCTCTTTCCGAGTGCTACATCTTCGCCAGATCGTGCGCGTGTGACGCCCTGGATCTAGAGCTTGCCGCCCGACCTGTCCTGTTCCGGGAATAGCCGCGTCTGGCAGAGACGGGTTAGCTCTGGGCTGACGGCGCCCTCTTTGCCGATGCCGAGGGCGATATGGCTTCAGGACCGTTCGGCGCTTGCGGCGTCTTCGATCAGTGCCAGAACGTCGCCGATCAACGCGCGCATGGCCCGCCGCGCGCCCTCCGGATCCTCGTTGCGGATAGCCAGCTCGACCTTGGCGTGATCGGGCAGGCTCGCCGTACGCCCCTTGAACCGGTTGGTAAAGCGGATCGAGGTCCGCAGCGCCGTGGCGACCGTTTCGCGGAACTGCGCGTAGAACGGATTGCCCGACGCTTCGAGCACCGCGACATGGAAGGCGATGTCGGCATCGAGCGTATCGTCGCGGCCGTCTTCGGCGGCGCGCATTCGCTCGAGGCCGAGCAGGATTGCATCCTTCTGCTCGTCGGAGCCGTAAGTGGCGGCGAGCGCCGCAGCCTCGGGCTCGATCGCCACGCGCAACTCGTTGAACTGGCGCAGCAGTTCGAGCGAGAAGGTTCGTTCGAGGATCCATTTGAGGACGTCGGTGTCGAACAGGTTCCAGTCGCTCCACGGTCGCACCACCGTGCCCTGGCGCGGCCGCGCGCTGAGCAGCCCCTTGGCGGTGAGCATCTTGACCGCTTCGCGCGTCACCGAGCGGCTGACCTTGTGTTCGCGGGCCAGCTCCGCCTCGGTCGGGAACGGACGCGTCTCGTACGTCCCCGTCACGATCGACTTGCCCAGCGCGTCGAGCAGGCCGTAGGTCAGATTCCGGCCGAGATCGGGCTGAGCGGTCACTGGTTCTCCAAGTGAGCGAATGCGGATAGCAAAGTTTACTCCTTGCCTATTGCACCGCCTTGTTCAAGTGTTGCAAACCGAAATGATCGGATCAATCATACAACCGCGCACTCGCCGTTTCGTCCCGGCAAACCCGGTAGACGAGCGCGCAGGGCACCGAACCGCCGCACGACCGCGGCCGATTGGAGACCGGCCAAGCTCGCCTGCGGTGCACAACGAGAGGAACACGCATCATGATCAGCCGCCGCAACCTGCTCCGGAGCAGCGCCGCATTCGCCGGGGCGGTCGCGGCGCGTCCGGTGCTTGCCGACCACGGCACGATCTACGCCGATTGGGAGACGCTCGGCTCGGCCTATGCGGTGCCCGACTGGTTCCGCGACGCCAAGTTCGGCATCTGGTCGCATTGGGGCGTGCAATGCGTGCCCGAACGCGGCGACTGGTACGGCCGCCAGATGTATATCCAGGGCAACCA
>CAJXJY010000016.1 GCA_913055875.1 uncultured Altererythrobacter sp. | reverse complement strand
CCTTGCTGTTCCATCCCCCGCCCCCACCCGGCCACCCCGACTATAGTATCCTATGGGTGGCCGGGTGGGGGCGTGGGATGGAACAGTCCCGGCGGTCCGTCACTTGCCACGGAGCGACAGATCGCGTGACCGCCGGAAAACACAAACTCCGGTGGGGGAGTGGGCCGGTGCCGCAAGGGCTGGACGGAGGTCCAGCCCGCACACAACGATGTCTCCTCAATACCGCCCCCACACGAAGCGGCTCGACAGCGCGTAGTTCCACACCGCGCCGACGACGATACCCGCCAGCGCGGCGAGCATCCAGTATACCCCGCGCGCATCGAGCAGGCTCGCCACCGCCACATTCGCCACCGCCCCCACCGCGCAGGTCGCGCAGAAGCCCAACCATCCGCGCAGCATCGCGCCCGCGCCGCGCAGCCGCCGGTCGCGATAGGTCAGCCAGTTGTTGAGCCAGAAATTGAAGCTCATCGCGGCGAAGGTCGCCACCGCTTGCCCCAGCGCGAAGCCGCTGCCGGCGGCGAGATAGACCAGCGCGAGCACCGTCATGTGCACCCCCACTCCGAGCGCACCGACGGTGGCGAACAGCGCGAACCGGGTCGGCACTATCCGGCCCAGCAGCCGCTCGTACAGCCCGACGAGGAAATCGAACGCGACCGCCCGGTCGAGCTTGCTCGCTCCGGCCCTCCGTTCGGCGAAGCGCAGCGGGAATTCGCGCACCCGCAAGGGCTCGGACGAGGCGGCAAGAAGATCGAGCAGGATCTTGAATCCTATGCCCGAAAGACGCGGCGCGAGCGCGCGTGCACGATCCGTACGGAGGAGGAAATAGCCGCTCATGGGATCGCTCAGCTCGACGCCGGCAAGCCTCCGGGCGAGGCGATTGGCAAGCCGCGAGCCGCGCTCGCGACGTTCGCTGGCGAGCCCGCCGGCATCGCCGCCCGCGACGAAGCGGCTGGCGACCGCGACATCGGCCTCGTCGCTCTCCACCGCTGCCAGCAGCGCCGGCAGCAGCGCCGGATCGTGCTGGTGATCGGCATCCATCACCGCGACGAAGGGCGCGGCGGTGGCGCAGATGCCCTCGATCGCCGCCGAGGCGAGCCCGCTGCGCCCGATTCGCTGGATCACGCGCACGCGCAGGTCGGCCTGCGCGAGCCGCCGCGCCTCGTCCGCGGTGCCGTCGGCGCTGTCGTCGTCGACCACGATCGCTTCCCAGCCGGTTTCGCCCAACGCCGCCCCGATCCGCTCGATCAGCGGGGCAAGATTGTCGCGCTCGTCGAGCGTCGGGAGAACGATGGCGAGCTTGAGCGTCAAAGCCGCTCCAGCACCGCATCGCCGATTTCGCTCGTCCCCGCATGACCGCCCAGGTCGCTGCCGCGCACCCCGTCGGCGAGCGCCAGCGCCACCGCCGCTTCGATCCGCCCCGCCTCGGCCTCGCGCCCGAAGCTGTGGCGCAGCATCATCGCGGTCGACAGGATCGCCGCCATCGGGTTGGCCCTGCCCTGCTCGGCGATATCGGGCGCGCTGCCGTGGATCGGTTCGTAGAGACCGAAAGTGCCGTATTCGGTCTGCCGCTCGCCGAGGCTGGCGCTTGCCAGCAGGCCGATCGAGCCGACGCACATGCTCGCCTGGTCGGACAATATGTCGCCGAACAGGTTGCCGGTCACGATCACGTCGAACCGGCCCGGATCGCGCACCAGCTGCATCGCGGCGTTGTCGACATACATGTGCTCGAGTTCGACATCGGAATATTCCGCGGCCGTCTCGATCACCACGTCGCGCCACAGCTGGCTGGTTTCGAGCACGTTCGCCTTGTCGACGCTGCACAGCCTGCGTTTCCTGCCGCGAGCCGCGCGGAAAGCCGTATGCGCGATGCGGCGGACTTCGCTCTCGATATACGCCATTACGTCGCGCCCGCCGCGCTCCCCGTTTTGGCAGACAAACCGCTGTTTATCCCCAAAATAAACATCGCCGGTGAGTTCGCGAACGATCAACAGATCGATGGCGCGCGCTATCTCCGGGCGAAGGGAGGACGCAGCCTCCATGCCGGGCAAGACCTTCGCGGGACGCAAATTGGCAAACAACATCAGGCGCTCGCGTAATCCCAATATTGCCTGTTCCGGTCGCAAGTGCCGTTCGAGCGCATCGCAGTCCGGATCGCCGACTGCGCCGAACAGCACCGCATCGCAGCTGCGCGCAATCGCCCGCGTTTCCTCGGGCAGCGGGTGACCGTGGCGCTTGTAAGCGATTCCGCCGACATCGCCCTCGAACAAAGTCAGGCCGGGCAGGTCGAGCGCCTCCAGCACGCGCACCGCTTCGCGCGTTACTTCGGGTCCGATCCCGTCGCCGGGGAATACCGCTACCTTCACTCGACCATCCGCCCCAATCGCTCGCGCAGCCTTTCGCGCGCGGCCATAACATCGCCGCGCCGGTCGGCAAGCAGGTAGCGTTCGAGCAACGGCCCCTGGCGCCCAAGCATTTCGAGCAGCGGGGCAAGCGCGGCTTCGGCGGGCGGCGGCGCCCCGCCATAGCCGAGCTCGCGCAGCAGCAGCGCCTCGTAGGCGAGCAATGCGCGCACCCAGTCGCGCGCCGAGCCCGCGTGGCAGATCGCCTCGAGCAGGCCGGACAGCGCGGCGTAGAGGCCGGGATAGGCCTGCCGCTCGGGCAGCGCGGCGGCAGTCAGCGCGGTGACCCAGCCGATCGCCGCGGCGGGCAGCGGCTCGGTCAGATACGGCCCGCGGCTGCGCACCAGTTCGAGCCGTGCGAAGGGCAGCTGACTGTCCGATTTGGCGCGCAGTTCGGCCTCGACGAGGTTGCCCGGGATCACCACCGGCCGCAGCTGCCGCCCGCGCCCGCCCGCGACATAGCCTGCGACCACGCCGTATTCCTCGGTCAGCAGGCGCGCGATCACCGCCGTCTCGCCATGCGGGCGCGCGGCGACGAGGATGGCGGGGGCTTTCAGATGCATGCCCGGCTCCTAGCGTGCCGGAGTGCCGTTGGGGAGCCTTAGCCCGCCACCTCCTCCTTCGAAGCGCGCACGGCGAGGCTTTCGGGCCGTCCCATGGTCCAGTTCTTCTGCATCCGGACGGTTGGATTGGGCGCGCACCAGATCTCGCCGCTGGCGTCGATAGCGGTGACCCAGATCAGGTTGTGCTCCTGCCCGTAATCGATCACGCCGAGCGCGTAACCGTCGCCCTTGCCGATGACGTGGAGCGGGATTACGGGGGCAAGCTGGGTGAACATCGGACCTCCTTTCGCCCCGGAAATCGTCCCGGTACGCGATCGGTTCCAATGTTAACTTTGCATAGGCTGGGGGGCCGGTCAGCCGCCGCCGATACGCGCATCGAGCGCGGCCACCCGGTCGGCGAGTTTCTCGTTCTCCTCGCGTGCCCTGGCGGCCATAGCCTTGACCGCGTCGAATTCCTCGCGGGACACGAAATCCATTCCGCCCATCGCCTCTTTCACCCGTTCGCGCGCGCTTTCGCGCGCCTCGCGGGTCATGCCGGCAAAGGTGCCCGCGGCCCCGTTCATGAGCTTGACGAAATCGGCGATCATCGGGTTCTGGCTCTGCATGGGGTTCCAGATGGTGAAGTGCGCGGGATTTGTCCATTTGATTTTCCGGCGGTGATGGGACCTATCGCAATTTTGCAGTCGTCGGCCCGCCGGGGCTGTTCCATCCCACGCCCCCACCCGGCCACCCATAGGCTACTATCGTCGGGGTGGCCGGGTGGGGGCGTGGGATGGAACGGCAAGGATCGGACGCAGGTCCGATCCGCACGCAACAAAGACTCCTCCCCCTACATTTCGATCCGCTGGACCGCGTTGTTCTCTTCCGCCCCGTCCGCGCCGGGATTCAGCCGCAAGAACTCGTAATTGAGCACCCCCGCGAAGCACACCCAGGCGAGATAGGGCAGCAGCAGCAGCCCGGCGAGCTTGCGAACCCGCCAGAACAGCACCGTTGTGATCAGCACCAGCACGGTCAGCGTCCCGAGGATGGTGAGCGCAATGCGCATCTCGTGCATCCCGAAGAATACCGGCGTCCACGACAGGTTGAGCGCGAACTGCACCACGAAGGCGACGATCGCCGCGGTCCGCCCGCGCGCACCCCAGGCCGCGCAGACCAGCGCCAGCGCGAGGCCCATCAGGATGTAGAGCGCGGTCCACACGATCCCGAACCACATCGGATCGGGAAAGATCGCCGGCTTCTCGAGCGCCGCGAACCACGGGTTGTCGGGACCGCTCGGCACCAGCCGGCCGACGAGGAAGCCGAGCAGCACGCAGGCGGGCACGGTGAACAGCGCCCAGCGGATGAAGCTGGCGCGCAATTGGCCGCGCGATGCAAGTGCGGTCATTCGTACTCCCCGATTCGAGTTCGGCGGGTTCTGCCAAGGCTGTGCGGCGGGCGCAAGAAATCCTCCCCGCCGAGGCGGATCACCCGCGCTGCGCGGAAATCAGGAATTCGACATTGCCTTCGGGCCCGGTGATCGGGCTTTCGACGATCCCCTGCACGCGCCAGCCGCCCGCTTCGAACCAGTCGCGCACCTCGCCGCACACCCGTGCGTGCAGCGCCGGGTCGCGCACCACGCCTCCCTTGCCGACTTCCTCGCGCCCGACTTCGAATTGCGGTTTGATCAGCGCCACTGCCCTGCATTGCGGAGCGGCCAGTTCGAACGGGCGTTCGAGTACCTTGGCGAGGCCGATGAAGCTCGCGTCGCACACCACCCATTCGCACGGCCGGTCGATCTGCTCGCGCGTGAGCACGCGCGCGCTGGTCTGCTCGAGCACGGTCACGCGCGGATCCTGCCGCAGCTTCCAGGCGAGCTGGTTGGTGCCCGAATCGACCGCGAAGACATGCGCCGCGCCCTTGCTCAGCAGCACGTCGGTGAAACCGCCGGTCGAGCTGCCGACATCCATCGCCACCGCACCTGCCGGGTCGAGTGCGAAATGCTCCAGCGCATGCGCCAGCTTGATCCCGCCGCGGCTGACCCACGGATGATCGCGCCCGCGCACTTCGAGCGGCGCATCCTCGGCCATTTGCCGTCCGGGCTTGTCCATCTTGGCCTCGCCCGAGAACACCACGCCGGCCATCACCAGCGCCTGCGCGCGGGTGCGGCTTTCCACCAGCCCGCGATCGACGAGCATCTGGTCGAGGCGTCGCTTCTTTGTCATGCAACGGCGATAAAGCGCCGGAACCAGCCGCGCCAGTGGCTGTTCGGAACTACAGGCAAGGAAAACCGCAATGCGACGTTCGATCCCCACCGCCATCATGGCCACTCTCGCGCTTCCTCTTGCTTTGGGCGCCTGTTCGCAGGAGCCGCGCGAAGGCGACAGCGCGGAGGATTTCGCCGAGCGTATCGGCGACAGCGCTCCGGGCGAGCAGGCCGGCCCGGCGCCGCAGATGACCACCGCCGCCGCGCCGACCGCCGATGCCGAGGGCAATCCCTATGCCGAGGGCAAGTGGTTCGTCACCGAGGACGCGCAGTCCGCGCGCGCCATGTTCGGCCCGCCGCAGAGCGAGCCGCGGCTGACGCTGGCCTGCGATCAGGGCAGCAAGTCGATGGAAGTGATCCGCGCCGGTGCGGCCGATGCGGCGGGCGACTATACGATCTCGGTCGGCGGACAGCGCGCAGGGCTGCGTCTGGCACCCGCGGGCGCCGAACTGCCGAGGGTGTCGGGCAGCCTTCCGGCGAGCCATCCGATTTTCGCCGCCTTGGCAAAGGCGGGCCAGTCGGCGACCATCTCCGGCCCCGGCGGCGACAGTCTCTACGTCCCCGGCTCGGCGGCGATCCGCCGCGTACTGACCGCCTGCGGGGTATCGACATGAAGCGCGCTCTCACCCTTACCGTTTGCGCCGGGATCGCGGGCTGCTCTCCGCCCGCGCCCGAGCCGAGCCCGCCGCCGGTTGCCGCGCCGACCCCCACCCCCACGCCGGCGCCGCCCCCGCCGGTGGTGAGCCAGCCGGTTTACGACGACTGGATGGACGCTCCGCAGACGCCGGGCGACTGGAGCATCATGGCGGATTCGACCGGGACGATGGCGAGGTTCGGCGAGCCGGGCCGCGAGCCGCGCTTTGCGCTGCGCTGCAATCCGGCGGGGCGTACCGTGTCGATCCTGCGCGCGGGCAGCGCGGCGGGCGACGTGCCGATGCGGATTCGCACCGAGACGCTCGACCGCATGCTGACCGCGCAGCAGGTCGGCGACCAGCTCCCCGCACTGCGCACCGACCTGCCCGCACGCGACCGGCTGCTGCCGGCGATGGCCCTGTCGAAGGGCCGCTTCGCGGTCGAGACGCAGGGCCTGGAGACGCTCTACGTGCCCGCCTGGCCCGAGATGACGCGCGTGATCGAGGATTGCTTGTAGGGGTTGGTTTTTCCGGCTTTCCGGCGGTGACGAGGCCCGTCGCTGCTTGGCAAGTATCGGACCGCCGGGGCTGTTCCATCCCACGCCCCCACCCGGAGTCTTGGTTGCGTGCGGGAAGCACGTCCGTGCTTCCCTTGCGGCACCGGCCCACTCCCCCACCCTTCCACCCCGACTTTAGTAACCTAAGGGTGGAAGGGTGGGGGAGTGGGCCGGTGCCGCGCCCGGCGGTCCGATACTTGCCAAGCAGCGACGGGCCTCGTCACCGCCGGAAACCAAACACCACGCAACAAAAAAGGCCCGGGAAATCTCCCGAGCCACAAGAAACTATTCTGACGCGGGAAAACTTTTTTTCAAGGCTTGTTTTCGTGAATCGCATGAATCAAATTGGCACATGAGGCCAGCGGCAAACGCGGTTCTCGGCCACCGGTGAAACGGGCGGGTCTTGGCTTAAAAGCGCGAAAGGAGGTGATCCGATGTCTCATGGTTCAGCAGAGAGGTCGGCAAGTTTCCGCGCGAGGCATTATCGGTAATCTTCCAGTATCGATAAAGGCTTCGTGAGCGGCACTTCCTGGCCGCTGACCATGAAAAGGGCGATCCACCGACGGGCTGGGTCGCCCTTCTCATTTGTTTGTTTCATGCAAGCGCCTCCGCGCTTGCGTCCTCGGTGCTGTTTCCTTCGCTTCGCTACGGAGCACCTGCGGGCGGGCGGTCGCCCTTGCGGTCCGCTGGTCGCGAACCGGATCATTCCTGGCCTCGCAGTTCGGACCTAGTTCCTGGTCGCAACTACAAGGCTTGGCATGGTTCGGTCGGCGACCAGCCGACCGCGAGCGCAAGCGCGCGAGCCGCAGGTGCCCTGTAGCGAAGCTGAAGGAATAGCACCGAGGACGCACCCGCGGAGGCGGGTGCGAAAGACAAAGACTCCCCTCCGCACCAAACAGACTCTACCTTGCTTCGCGCCCTGCCACACATTACCCGCACCGCCATGCAATTCGAGACCCTCGCCCATCCCGCCCCGGTGCCCTCCGCCACGCGCGACGAGGCGCTTGCCAATCCCGGTTTCGGCACGCTGTTCTCCGACCATATGGTCGAGATCGACTACGACGAAGCCAAGGGCGGGTGGTTCGCCGCCAGGGTCGGGCCGCGCGGCCCGATCACGCTCGATCCGGCCGCGGCGGTGCTGCACTACGCGCAGGAAATCTTCGAGGGGATGAAGGCCTACAAGCAGCAGGACGGCGGCATCGCGCTCTTCCGGCCCGAGGCCAATGCGGCGCGCTTCAACAAGTCGGCTGTGCGTATGGCGATGCCCGAACTCCCCGAGGAGCTGTTCCTCGAATCGATCCGCCACCTTATCGCGGTGGATCGCGACTGGTTCCCGACGGTAAAGGGCGGTTCGCTCTATCTGCGGCCCTTCATGTTCGCGTCCGAAGCCTTCCTCGGCGTGCGTCCGGCGAAACAGTACAAATACATGCTGATCGCCAGCCCGGCGGGCAATTATTTCAAGTCGGGCGCGCCGGCGGTGAAGATCTGGGTTGCGCGCGACTATGTCCGCGCCGCGCCCGGCGGCACCGGGGCGGCCAAGACCGGCGGCAACTACGCCGCCTCGCTGGTGCCGCAGGCGGAGGCGATCGCGCAGGGTTGCGACCAGGTCGTGTTTCTCGACGCCGTCGAGCGCAAGTGGATCGAAGAACTGGGGGGCATGAACCTGTTTTTCGTGATGGAGGACGGCAGTGTCGTCACCCCGCCGCTGACCGGCACGATCCTGCCCGGCATCACCCGCGACAGCCTGATCGCGCTGCTGCGCGAGGAGGGGCTCGACGTGCGCGAGGAGCCCTATTCGATCGATCAGTGGCGCGAGGATGCGGCGAGCGGCCGCCTCCTCGAGACGATGGCGTGCGGCACCGCCGCGGTGGTCACGCCGGTCGGCACGGTCGCCGGACGCGACGGCGAATTCACCATCGGCAGCGGCGGGCCCGGCCAGCTGACCAGCAAGATCCGCGAGCGGCTGGTCGGAATCCAGCTCGGCACCATCGAGGACCGGCACGGCTGGGTGACGCGGCTCGACTGACGGTCAGCGCCGGGCGACCGGCTCGTAGGCGATGTGGTCGATCACGACGTTGTCGTCGATCCGGTACAACCTGAGCCGATGGGACCCGCGCGCCAGGTCGCGCGCGACGGTTTCGAGCCGTACAAGATTGTCGGTCACCGCCTGCGCCCAGGCGCGCTTTTCGGGCGTGTCCTGCGCCGTTCCGGTCGCTTCGAGGTCGTAAGTCAGCACTTCGACCGGGCGATCGTCGACCTGAATCCCGAGCCGCATCGGCGCGTCTCCCAGCGTGTTGAGCGTCGGCGACAACGCTACCTCGATCCGGTGATCGCCCGTCGCCTCCGCGTCGAAGGCGAATTCGGCGACGATTGCATCCGCCACCGTGGTCGGCGCAGCCCCCTGCGGCAGCGAGACGAGCGCGCTGCCGTAGCGGCCGAGTTCCCGAATCTCGACCCAGCCGACTTGCCCCCCGGAATCGACAGCTGCATCCGTCCGCGCGTCGACGGTTATTGTCCGCGCGCGCGACGGCGACGGTTCGGACTGCGCGCCCCGACCCGATGCCGCTCCGGCTCCCTCGACCCGCGCCAGTTCTGGCATGATGTCCGCATCGGGATCGTCCCACGACGTGTAGCCCAGTTTGGGCTGGCTCATCATGTGATTCCACTTGCCCTCGCCCATCGTGTGATAGGTGCGCGACATGTGCTCGTCGAATGCGAAGGTGTTGGCGACCACATCGGCATACACGTTCGCCACCGGATCGTTCGCCGCGGCTGCTTGGCGGTTCAACGCGACCGCTTCGTGAAGCCGGTAGATGTTTCCGAGCGCCAGCACGCGATGGAGCACGAGCTGGAAATAGGCGTGCCGCCGGTGTGCCGGCATCGCATCCGCGACCGCCGTGGCGCGCTGCGCCAGCGCGCCCCACTCGTCCGCAACCGCATGCAATTCGCCCCGCGACAGCGCCTCGGCATCGACCAGCTCGGGTTTGCGCCGCGCGGCAAGGCGGGCGTATTCCTCGACGATCGCGCCGATTGCCACGGCGTGGGCGGGCCCGAATTGCTGCTGCGCCCAGCGCTCGCTCCAGCCGTCGAGCGCTTCGGGCGTCATCGCAGGCGGGTTCCATGCCATGTCGAGGAAGAAATCGAGCGGCGCCTCGGCGGGCTTGATGTCGCCGACATTGACGATCCACAAATCGCGCGCGCCGCGTTGCCAGGCGAGGTCCATCTGCTGCCAGGTCTTGCCGTTCTGGATCGTGTCGAGCCATTTGTAGCTGCGCGGCACGCCGACATAGTCGAAATGGTAATAGACCCCGTAGCCGCCCGCACGCGGCGGCGCCTCCGGATCGGGCAGGCGGCGGATCTGACCCCAATTGTCGTCCGCGAACAGCAGGATGACGTCGTCGGGCACCCGCATGCCCTGGTCGTAATAGTCCTGCACCTCCTTGTAGAGCGCCCATACCTGCGGCGTTTCGGCGGTCGCGCGTCCGGTAGTTCGGGCAATGATCTCGCGCTGGTCCTCCACCACACGCTCGAGCAGCCCGATGGCGGTGTCCTCGCTCATCGCCTCGTCGCCGTCGCCGCGCATCCCGATGGTCACCACGCCGTCCGCACCGCTGCCGGCGAAGCGCTCCATCCCCGTGCGCCAGAACTCGCGCAGCACCGCGCCGTTCTCGGCATAGTTCCATGCGCCCCGCGCCGCGTCGGCTTCCTTGGCGCGCTCCCAATCGACATGCGCGCGCATCAGCGGCTCATGATGGCTGGTTCCCAGAACCACGCCGGTTTCCGCCGCCAGCGCAAGCGTCGCCGGATCGTCTTCGGCCAGCGACTTGCCCCACATTGCGGGCCATAAATAATTGCCCTTGAGGCGAAGCAGCAGGTCGAACACGCGATCGTAGAACTGCGCGTTGACGCCGCCGAATTTCTCGCGCGCCCAATTGCCGAGCGCGGGTTCCTCGTCGTTGATGAAGAAGCCGCGATAGCGCACTGCCGGCGCGTCGCTGCGCGAGCCCGCGGTCAGCCACAGCGCCTCGCGCCGCTCGACAGGAACGTCGGCCCACCAGCGCCACGGCGAGACCCCGATCCGTTCGGACAGGTCGTAGAGCCCGTAAACGACGCCGCGCGGGTCGGTCCCGGCGATCACCAGCGCGCGCTCGACGCCCGGGCGCGGGTTCTCGACGACCGCCTGCACGTAGCCCTCCCACGCGCCGTCGATGGCCGCTCCATCGAGCTTGCCGTCGGCAATCAGCGCGGCGATGGCCGGATCGTCCAGTTCTCCCACGATGACGAGGGTCTCCGCCCCTTCGACCAAATCGGGCATCGGCACTTCTCCGGCCCCCCGCACCGCCGCCACGTCGCGCTCGAACGCACGCGCCGCTCGCACGACCGCGGGATGTGCGTCCGGACCCGTCTCCACCGCAACCGCATTGTCTCCATGGATCAGCGGAAACGCTCCCGGCTGCGCTTCCGGGCACACCGCCACTGCGCCTTCGCAGGCAAGGGCCGGGCATGCGGCCAATGCCATGAAAACCCCGGCAATCCAGCGTAGCGTCGTTCTCATCGTCCATCCTCTTCGGGTGCGGCAAGTCTATGGCGAGGGCTTTGCCCGTGCAATCGCTGCTATGCACCGATCCGATCGCAGCAAGCGGAACGCACTGCTGGCGAAGTGCCACCGCGGCTCCCATATCGTGGCAAACCTCTCCAGGAGCGACGAACATGATCGAACTGAGACCCTTCGCCAGCCTCGGCGCCGCGGACCACGGCTGGCTCGACGCACACCACCATTTCTCCTTTGCGGGCTATCACGACCCGGCGCGGGTGCATTGGGGCGCGCTGCGCGTGTGGAACGACGACACCATCGCGCCCAAAAGCGGCTTTCCGGCGCATCCGCACAGCGACATGGAGATCGTTACCTATGTCCGCACCGGCGCGATCACGCATCGCGACAGCATGGGCAACGAAGGCCGCACCGAAGCGGGCGACGTGCAGGTAATGAGCGCGGGCACCGGCGTGCGCCACTCCGAATACAATCTCGAGGACGAGGCGACCACGCTGTTCCAGATCTGGATCATTCCCGACGAACGCGGCGGCGAGCCCGGCTGGGGCGCACGCAAATTTCCGAAAGGCGACCGCAGCGGCGTCTTCGTGCCGCTCGCGAGCGGTGCTGCGAACGACGACCGAGCTCAGGACGGTGCGCTGCCGATCCGCGCCGATGCGCGCGTGCTCGGCGCGACGGTGAAGGCTGGCGAAAGCGTGACCTACACCCCGCGCAACGCCGACAGGCACCTGTACCTCGTCCCGGCGACCGGCAAGGTGCGTGTGGACGATGTGGAGGCCAACGCCCGCGACGGCGTCGCGATCACCGCGCTCGACAAAATCACCGTCACCGCGCTGGAAGACAGCGAACTGGTGCTGGTCGACGCCGCCTGACGCACGCGCTCGAGCGAACAGCCCGGCACTCCCCTCCCCTTGGGGAGGGGTTGGGGGTGGGGGTTCGGCGCTCGTGGTGGGCACCTGCCGGCCAGCGGCGGCGTACGCCCCCACCCGACCTCCCCCGCACGGGGGAGGAGAAGGCTCGGCCCGAATGTATGGTGCGGTGCCGCTAGTCGGCCGAGACGTTCATCACGTTGTATTTGCGTGCCTCGTCCCGGCTCAGGCAATAGCGCTCGCCATTGCCGCCCTTCCCGCCGGTGGCGAGCTGGCGGTACATCACCTCGGTCAGCAGGTCGCGGCTCACCCCCATGCGGATGAGGAAATCGTTGTCTTCGCTCGCCAGCAGAGCGGACAATTGCTCGATCTCGCCGATCAGTTCGGTGGTGTCCTCGGCGCCCTTCTCGACCGATTCCTCGATCACCCGGCGCTGGCCGGTGAAGGTGAACATGTGGACCATGAAATGCCCGCCGGGATCGACGATCCGCCCTCGGCCGCCCATGAACACGAAATTGCACGCCGAAAAACAGGTCCAGCCGCTCGGGATGCGGGTGAGTACGCCGGGGAAGGAACGGACCACCCTGCCCGCCGCATTGCCCGCCTCGGCATCGCCGCCGCGCGAGCGGAACCACACTTCCTCGATATCCTCGTCTCCGGCGATAGCGTCGTGGAGCCGGTCGGGCAGGAACGGGTCGATCACCCCTTCGGCGAGCAGCACGCGCTTGCCGCCGCGCTCGGCGGGCGTGAGCGTCATGGCGGTCGCCGGGCCCCAATCGGGTTCGGCCGGGCAGGTCGGGTTGTCGGGGTCCCTCGCGGCATCGCTCGCACCGGCAAGCAGCACGAACGCGGCCAGCGCTATCGCCGAGCGGCGAGCCCGCATCATGCCACGATGGCGTAGCGCCGCGAACCGGGCGGTCGGCACATCCGCTTGTTCGCGGTGGTTTCCTCACCGTCGACGATGATCACGTCGGTTACCGTGATACAGTCGAGCTCGCCCGCGGTTTCCTCACGCGCGGTAACGGTGGAAGTGCCCGACACGTCGTCGCGAGTGGCCGAAGTCCATGCGGCGGAGGATCCGATCGCCGGCAGGTCTTCCTCGCCACCCTCTTCGCCGTATTGATCGCTGCGGGTGGCGCGCAGAGTGGCATCGGCGGCTTGCGCCTGCTCTTCCGGATCGAGGCGGCAGGCGATGGCTTCGGTCAGTTCGCCCGAGAATTGTGCCGAGGGAACCCAGCGGCTGACGCCCGACCGGTTGGCCGCATTGCGCGCGGTGCGCCCGAGGATGCCGCCGAGCACGCGACTGCCGGCGGACTTTTTCCTGCCTTCCTCGCACCCGCTGTCGCTCGCTTGCGCATCGTTCATGACGTTGCGCACGTCGCGCGGCACGATCCGCCCGAACTGCGCGTGGGCGGGCACCGCCAGCAGGGCGAACAGCGCGAGAAACGAAACGAATATGCGCATGACCATCTCCTCGGCGCGGATATAACAGGCTGCGCGGCGCCTCTCCACCCCCCGGCATCAAGCCGGGGGCAGGTTCGCTTCCAATTCGGCCAGCCACACATCCGCCACCGCGTCGCTCGGCGCGCGCCAGTCGCCGCGCGGGCTGAGCGCCCCGCCGGGGCTGACCTTCGGCCCGTTGGGCAGCGCGCTGCGCTTGAACTGGCTGAACTCGAAGAAACGCCGGAGGAATTTCTCGAGCCATTTGCGGATCGTGGCGAGGTCGTAGCCGTGCCGGGCGTCCGCGGGGAAGCCTTCGGGCCATTGCCCGGCATCGGCATCCTTCCACGCATGCCAGGCGAGGAAGGCGACATGGCTCGGCTTCTGCCCCCAGCGGATGATGTGGTGGAGGAAGAAGTCGTTGAGCTCGTAGGGGCCGATCATGGCCTCGGTGCTCTGGATCTCGCCGTCCTCGCCCGCCGGCACGAGCTCGGGCGATATCTCGGTGTCGAGGATCGAGAGCAGCACCTTGTCCGTCGCCTCTTCGAACTGCCCCGTCGTCGCGGACCAGCGGATCAGGTACTGGATCAGCGTCTTGGGAACACCGGCATTGACGCCGTAATGGCTCATCTGATCGCCGACGCCATAGGTGCACCAGCCGAGCGCCAGTTCGGAGAGGTCGCCGGTACCGATCACGAAGCCGCCATGCTGCCCCGCGAGGCGGAACAGGTAGTCGGTGCGCAATCCGGCCTGCACGTTCTCGAAGGTCGTGTCGTAGACCGGCTCGCCGTCTGCGAAGGCGTGGCCGATATTCTCCAGCATCATTTTCGCAGTCGGCCTGATGTCGATTTCGTCGGCGGCAATCCCCATCGCCTCCATCAGCTTCCACGCGTTCGACTTCGTCCCTTCGGAAGTGCCGAACCCAGGCATGGTGTAGCCGCGAATGGTCGTGCGCGGCAGGCCGAGCGTGTCGCACGCCTTGGCCGCGACGATCAGCGCATGCGTGCTGTCGAGCCCGCCCGAAATGCCGATCACGAGCGCTTCGGGACCGGTCGCCTCGATCCGCCTGACGAGCGCCGAGACCTGAATATTGAACGCCTCGTAGCAATCCTCGTCGAGCTTGTGCTGCCGGTTGGGCACGAAGGGGAAGCGGCGGATCGGACGCTGCAGCCCCTTGTCGCCCGCCGCCGGTGCGTGGTCGAAGCGGACCGTGCGGAAGCTGTCTTCGGGCCGCCCGGCCGCCTCCGCCGCGTCGTTGAAGGTCTGCATCCGCATCCGCTCGGACAGGATGCGCGCGCAATCGACATCGGCGACGCACAGTTCGGGCACGCGGTCGAAGCGCACGCTTTCGACCAGCAGGTCGCCGAGTTCGTAGATCATTCCCTGCCCGTCCCACGCCATGTCGGTCGTGCTCTCGCCGTGCCCGCTCGCCGAATAGGCATAGGCGCAGACCGAGCGCGCCGAGCTCGCTCGGCTGAGCAGGTGCCGCTCGTCCGACTTGCCGATGGTGATGTTGGAGGCCGACAGGTTGAGCAGGATCGTCGCCCCCGCCAGCGCCGCCTGCGTCCCCGGCTGGACCGGCGACCAGAAATCCTCGCAGATCTCGATCCCGAAGACGAAGCCGGGAATGTGCTCATGCGCGAACAGCAGGTCGGTGCCGAACGGGATATCCTTCCCGGCGGCCTCGATCGTCAGTCCGGTGCAGTTCCGGCCATGTGCGAACCAGCGCTTCTCGTAGAATTCGCGGTAGTTCGGCAGGTAGCTCTTGGGCACCGCGCCGAGGATTTCGCCGCGCGCAACGACGATCGCGCAATTGTATATCCGTCCGCCCCGGCGCAGCGGCGCGCCGATAACCAGCACGGTCGCCAGGTCGCGGCTTGCCTCGGCGATGTCGGCCAGCTGCGCCTCGACCGCATCGAGCAGCGCGCCCTGCATATGCAAGTCGTCGAGCGCGTAGGACGACAGGCACAGTTCCGGATAGAGCAGCAGGTCGACATGCTGCTCGACCGCTTTCCGCGCCTCGGCCACGATACCCGCCGCGTTATACGCGACATCGGCGGTGCGGACCTGCGGCGTGCTCGTCGCGACGCGGACGAAGCCGTGCGTGTGCAGGTCGTAAAATCGGTGCGTATCGCCCATGCGCGATGACCCTCTCTGTCTGGACCGGGACGGACCTTCGGCAGGTTCGAGCCAGTCCGCGGGCTCGCAGATGCCGAGATCGGAGAGCCGTTTCTGCACTGCGGCGCGAGCGATCCTGCCCTTTGCCTCCCAGCCATAGACGGTGCGGCTCGGCCACGGCTCGGGCGCGCCGTAACGCGCGCCGAATTCCTCCGCCGAGAGCGGCGGCTCCTGCGCTTCGCGCCAAGCCCGGATTTTTTGTCCTGCGAGATGCATGCCGTGCGAGTATCCTTTTCGGATACTCTACGCAAGTTCCTCTTCGCTGACGCGCAATTCGGTGCGGAAACCGCCGAGCACCGGCCCGGCACGATGGCTCGCCCCCGCCTGAGAGGCAAACGCTTCCATCAGCTTGCTTCCCAGTCCGCCGGAAGCGCCGGCGGCCGCATCGAGGCCGGCACCATCGTCCTCGACGGTGAGATGCCAGCTCCCGTCCCTGACGTGGAAGAACACCGCCACGGTGCCCGGTTGCGCGTCGGGGAAGGCGTATTTCGCGCAATTGGCGATCGCCTCGTTGACGTAGAGCCCGATCGCGACCGCCGTCTCGCGCGGCAGCAGCAGAGCCTCAATCTCGCGGTAGACAGATACGTTGGCAGGCAGCGCAGCCTTCTCGATCCGGTCGAGCAGATGGTCGAGATAAGGCTTCATCGCCACGTCACCGTCCTCGTAGCGTTCGCCGGCAAGGTCCGAATAAGCGTCGGCGAAAGTTCGCACCCGTCCGACCGCATCGTCGATCGGGCCGTCGAGTTCGGGGCGGTTGAGACGGCGCTTGTGGATTTCGAGCAGGCTGGCGACGAGCGCGAAGTTGTTCTTGGTGCGGTGCTCCATTTCGGCGAGCAGCGTCAGCCGGCGGTCGGCCGCCTCGCGAATCTGCTCGACCGTGATATGCGCGGCGCGGCGGAATCCCTCGGCGAAGAACAGCACCACCAGCGCGCACACCGCGTTGAGCAGCACGCGCGGCCCGTCGGTGGGGTCGGCGAAGAAGATCGAATAGCGCTCGGGCAGCACGAAGATCCACGCCCACAGGAAGGTGACGATGAACGCCGTCACCCCGGCTCGCCAGTGCCCGTAGAGCGTCGCCAGCAGGATCGCCGGATAGATCAGCGCGAACGGACCCGAGATCGGCGCCCACAGGTCGAACAGTGCGCGCAGCCCGATCATCGCCGCGCCGCAGGTGATGCCGAAGGTCACCTGCGCGGCGACCTTGCCGCGGCGGGTCAGAAACTGACGGCTGACATCGAATTGGGCCAATCTCTGCATGGCAGGTGGATTTCCAGGCCGGCGACCAGGCAAATCCGCAGCATGTCCGTGGACGTACCGCCCGCGGACCGGCGCCGCGAGCGGTAGAGGCATATCGCAATTCGCAGGGTCGGTCGAATCAATAAAATCCGGCTGTTAACCCGCGATATACGGTCACGCAGCGAGCAGTTCCTCCGCCGCGGGCGAGCCTTCGAGCAGTTCGATCAGTCCGCGCTCCTCGCGCGTCAGCCATTTGGTGCCGCGCGGCAGTTGCAGGCTCTCGCGCCACTCTTCCTGCACCTCGACCAGCGCAATCACCGCCGGGTGAACGTAACTCTTGCGCGTCACCGCCGGGGTGTTGCCGAGCCGCCCGGCAACCTCTTCCAGCACCGCCTTGATCGTCAGCACGTTCTTGCTCGCGGCGAGCATGCCGAAAGCGAGTTCGCTCGCGTGCCACGTGCGGAAATTCTTGGCGGTGAACGTCTCGCCCATGGTCTCGCGCAGATACTCGTTGACGTCGCACGAGCTGACCGCGTGCAGATCGCCGTCGTCGTCGACATATTTGAACACATTCTGGCCGGGCAGGTCCTGCATCCGGCGCACCACGCGTGCGAGGGTGCCATCGGTCAGCGTCACCTCGCGCAATTTGCCGCCCTTGCCCTTGTAACGCAGCCGCAAGGTATTGCCGGTCACTTCGGCATGGCGCTTGCGCAGGGTGGTCGCGCCGAAACTGCGGTTTTCCCTGGCATAGCCCTCGTTCCCGATCCGCACCGCGCCCATGTCGAGCAGCCGGACGACGCTGGCGATGGCGCGTTCGCGGGTCAGCTTGCGCGCACCGAGATCGTCCTCGACGCGCTTGCGGACCAGCGGCAGCAGCTTGCCGAAAGCAAGGCAGCCGTCGAACTTCTCGCTCTCGCGCGCGGTGCGGAAATCGGGATGGTAGCGGTACTGCTTGCGCCCGCGCGCATCGATTCCGGTGGCGAGGATATGTCCGTTGGGCGCGGGGCAGAACCAGGCGTCGGAATAGGCCGGCGGCAACGCGATCGCGTTGAGGCGCTTGCGCTCGGCGGGGTCGCGGATCAGCGCGCCCTCGGGGTCGTAATAGGCCCAGCCCCTGCCCGCGCCGCGGCGGGTGATGCCGGGCAGGCTGTCATCGACGAAAATGAGCTTTTCCATGGGCTTGCGTCCGCAAATGGCTGCATCATGGAAGACTCGCCCGGGGGCCGCCGGTTCCCGCCGGCCGGCAGTCGGGCAAGATCGCCTTCCAGCGCGAGAAGCGAATATGCCCGCGCCGCGCCGGCACCGCACCTTGCGCCGATACCCCGCTCGCCCCACCTTGCGCATCGAACCAGCAGGAGGAACACGCGCGATGGCCGACCCCACCTACACCCCGCCCGAAGTCTGGACCCACGACGCCGAAAACGGCGGCCGCTTCGCCAGCATCAACCGCCCGACCGCAGGCGCACGCGAGCAGAAGGAACTGCCCGTCGGCGAGCACGACTTCCAGCTCTACTCGCTCGCCACGCCCAACGGTGTGAAGGCGACGATCATGTTCGAGGAACTGCTCGACGCGGGCCATGCGGAGGCCGAATACGACGCCTGGACCATCACCATCGGCGAAGGCGACCAGTTCGGGTCGGGTTTCGTAGCGATCAATCCCAACTCGAAGATCCCGGCGCTGCTCGACCGCAGCGGGTCCGAACCGGTGCGGGTGTTCGAAAGCGGGGCGATCCTGATGCACCTGGCCGAAAAGTTCGGCGCCTTCCTGCCGACCGACCATACCCGCGCCGAAGTGCTGAGCTGGCTGTTCTGGCAGGTCGGCAGCGCGCCCTTCATCGGCGGCGGATTCGGGCATTTCTACGCCTACGCGCCGGAGAAATACGAATACCCGATCAACCGCTACGCAATGGAGACCAAGCGGCTGTTCGACGTCGCCGACCGGCGCCTCGCCGAGAGCGAATATCTCGGCGGCGCGGACTATACCGTCGCCGATATCGCGACCTTCCCGTGGCTCGCACCCTTTGTGTCCGGCAAGATTTACGGCGAGGCGAAGACCTTTCTGTCGATCGACGAGTACGAACATGTCGGCCGCTGGGTGAAGCAGATCGCCGCGCGACCCGCGGTGCGGCGCGGTCGCCTCGTCAACAAGGTGTGGGGCGACGACGAGGCCGAGCAGATGCGCGAACGCCACTCGGCGGCGGATTTCGAGGGAAAGAAGATCTGACTGCTCGTCATCCCGGCGAAAGCCGGGATCTCGTGCGGCAAAGTCGGACCCTGCCGAGGCAGATCCCGGCCTACGCCGGGATGACGTCTTCGGATCGCCCTTCACATCGCCGCGTCAGCCGCTATAGGGACGCCCGCTGCTGGGGTGTAGCCAAGTGGTAAGGCACCGGTTTTTGGTACCGGCATTCGCAGGTTCGATCCCTGCCACCCCAGCCAATCCCGCTATTCGGTCTCGGCTTCCGCGCTTTCGTCGGACGCGGTTTCGACGACAATGCCCTCTTCGGTTTCCTCCTCGTCGCGCGAGAGTTCGCTACGCAGCCGGTCGTTGGAGAGAATGTCGGCCACTCCGGCGCGCAGGTCCGCGACGCGCGCGGCATTGACCCCGAGATCGCTCAGTCCGACGCGCGAGACCGAGCGGAAATCGATCACAGAACCGCCGTCCTCGCCTGGCCGCACGCGCCCGACGACATCGTCGCGGAACCCGTACCAGAACACCACTGCGGTACCTTCGACCCGTCCCGCGTCCTCGTCGCGCGCAACATCTTTGAAACCGCGCGTCTCCATCGCGCGCTCGATCGCCTTGAGCGCGGTCGCGGGCTCCACATCGCTGGTCAGCGTGGTGAGGTCGAGATCGGGATAACCCTCGGCGATCAGCTGGGCCATCGTCTTGCCCGCGACCGATGCCTGCCCCTGCCACGGCTCAAGCGTATCGAGCGGCACATCGTACGGGTTGAGCTGGTTCCTCGCCTCGTCCGCTTCGCGCCGCGCCAGCATCTCGTCGGAGAATGCAGGCGGGTCGGCGGTGTCGGTGGCGACGTCGTGGATGAAGGGGACGCTCTCGGCCTGGCTGCGCAGCCCCAGCAACCCGGCGAAGATCGCCGCCGGGATGGCGAATGCGATCAGCGCCGCAAACCAGCCCTGCCGCGGCGCTTTTGCCAGCGTGGCAACCAGCGCGGCGAGCGCCAAAACCCCGAGAACGGTCGGCAGCATCGGCAAAGGCAGCGCTTCGCCGAGCGGCCGCATCGCGCTCATCGTCATGGTCGAAAAGCCGGTCAGCGGTTTCCACAGCCCGGCCCGGGCGCCGAGCATGGCGATGGCGAACCACACCACCGCCAGCAGCGACAGGAACAGGGCGATACGGGCGAATTTTGCGCGCTTGGTCATGGGCAGGCAAACTGCCGCAAGCCTGCGCTTACTGCAACGCTATTCGGTTTCCGCGACCACCGGCTGCGGATGGTTGGGCACGAGGATCAGCGTCTGCTCCTCGACCCGCCACGAGGCAAGCCGCGACAACAGGTTCATCCCGATGACGTTGGTATCGCCCAGCCCGGGGGCAATCACCGTATCCAGCCCGCGCGCCACGACGTTGCCGAAGCGCATCTCGTCGATCGTGCCGATTTCTGCCGAGATGGTGCCGTTGGCGGTGCTCAGCATCACCGGGATGCCGCCGGGGCGCGGTTCGAGCCCGACCTGATCCGCCGTATTCGCCGAGACCGCGGTCAGCGTCGCACCGGTATCGATCATGAACCGCACCGGCTCGCCATTGACCTGCGCCTGCAGCCAGAAATGTCCGTCGCGCGCGAGCGGGATGCGCGTCTCGTTGCCCTCGACCACCTGTTCGGGCAGGCCCAGCTGCGGCACCGCCATGCCGAAGCGCGGGTCGAAGCGCGAAACCTGCAGGATCACGGCGACGAAGATGCCGAGCAGCGCGAGCGAGCCGGCCGCTCGCACCAGCCGCCCGAACGGAACTTTCTTCGCCACCAGCCCCGAACCGATCCAGCTGACGATCACCGCGACGACGGTCGCCATCAGCAGGCCCGATTGCGGGGTCTGCTCGATCACATTGCCGATGGCTTCGAGGATTCCGTCGAGATCCACTCGCCCCATATAGGGCATCGCGCCTTGCCCTGCCATGACCCGGCTTGCTTTTCACCGTTTTAGGAACATAATACAGTGATGGCCCTTCACCGCATTACTCCGCTTGCCGCAACCCTGTTCGCAGCGGTCGCTTTCCCGGGCTGCGCACCGTTGGAACCGCAACAGGCGGTCCCTGCCCCTGCCGCCCGATCGACGATCGGGTTCGATATCCATGCGAACGAGCGGCTCGCGCTGTTCCTGTTTTCCTACCATGCGGCGCGCGGCCTGAGCGATCGCGAGTTCCGCAGTCCGTTGCCGTTGTCGGAAGACGACGCCGCGCTGCTCGCCCGGTTCGAGCGCGAATTCGCGCCGGTCGCAACCGCCTTCGCACCGTATCTGGATTCGCATCCCGGCTTCAACCGGGCGATGCAGTTCATGGCCGGCAACCTGACCGGGGCGGAGGTCGAATTTCCCGATCCCGAGCTGAAGGATGCGCTCGACCGGTTCGTGCCGGTCTATCGCGCGCATTTCGCACCGCGGCACGCGCGAATAACCGGCAGCATGAAAGCCGACCTCGAAGCGCAGCTCGCGCTGCACGGAGACGCGATGGGCCGCGCGGTGGCGCGCGAGCTGGGCGGCGAATGGCGCGAGGAGCCGGTGCGGCTCGATCTCGTCCCCTATGCGACCCGGATCGGCGCCTATACCAATTTCTACCAGACGGTCATGTCCGCCGCGATGGCCGAGTACCGCGACCATGCGCTCGAAATGGCGTTCCACGAGGCGGCGCATACCGATCCGATGGACGATTCGCTCAAGGCCGTCGCGCAGGCGGCGCTCGACAGGCACGGGATCGAGAACGACCGCTTCTGGCATTACCTGCAATTCTACGGCGTCGGGCGCGCAGCGCAGTCGGTGCTCGGGCCGGACTACGTCCCCTATCACGAGGCGACCGGCCTCTCGCAGCGCAGCGGCGCCGAATTCTATGCCGCCATCGACGAGGTGTGGGACGACCATTCGACCATCGCCGCGCGCGCGGATGCGGCGCTGGCGCTGGTCAAGACACGCAGCGATTAAGGCGCGGTACGCGGGATCGTCGCTTCGGCGAGGATCAGCGAGAAGCGCTTTTCGCAATCGAGCCAGCGCTTCACCGGGGTCCACCCGCCAGCGAGCAGCAGCGTGTTGGAGCTGCGGCGGCCGAACTTGTGGCTGTTTTCGGTGTGAATCGTCTCGCCCGCCGCCATTTCGAAACGCTCGCCCGCGACTTCGAACGCGATATCGCGCTGCGCTTCGAGATGCATTTCGATGCGCGCGAAATCGTCGTTCCAGCGGGCATCGTGGCGCAGCTCGTCGACCGGGATGGTGCCGCCCAGTTCGCGGTTGATCCGCCGCGCTAGGTTGAGGTTGAACTCCGCCGTCACCCCGCCCGCATCGTCGTAAGCGGCGACGAGCACCTCGTGATCCTTCACCAGGTCCATGCCGATCAGCAGCATCGAGCCCTCGCCCAGCGTCGCACGCATCGTGCGCAGCAGGTCGACCGCGGTTCGCGGGACCATGTTGCCGATGGTCGAGCCGGGGAAGAAGCCGAGTTTGGGCATCTGCGCCACCTCGGGCGGCAGGTCGACCTTGCGCATGAAATCGGCCTCGACCGGGTGCACCGGCAGGCCGGGGAATTTCTGCGCCAGGTCGGCCGCGGCGGCGCGCAGGAAATCGCCCGCTATGTCGAGCGGGACATAGGCCGCCGGATCGATCGCGCGCAGCAGCAGCGGGGTCTTGACCGAACTGCCGCTACCGAATTCGACCACCGCGCGGCCCGGCCCGATCGCCTTGGCGAACGCCTTCCCGCGCGCCTCCAAGATCTCGGTTTCGGCGCGCGTCGGGTAGTATTCGGGGATCTGCGTGATGTCTTCGAACAGCTGCGATCCGGCGTCGTCGTAGAGCCACCGCGCGGGCACCGCCTTGTGCGCCTGGCGCAGCCCTTCGAGCACGTCGGCGCGAAAGGCGCGGTCGACCCCGTCTTCGTCCTTGTCGACGAGTTCCAGCCCCCGTTCGGTCGCCATCAGATATCCCTTGCGAGCCGCAGGCCGGTGAACTGCCAGCGCTGGTGCGGATAGAAGAAATTGCGGTAGCTCGCGCGCGAATGGCCGCGCACCGTCGCGCAGCTGGCGCCCTTGAGCACGAACTGCCCGCTCATGAACTTGCCGTTATATTCGCCGACCGCGCCCCTGGCCGGCTCGAAACGCGGATAGGGCAGGTAGGCCGAGCGGGTGAACTGCCAGCAATCGCCGAACAGGCTAGCGCCACCTGTCGGGAGCGGGGGCGCTGCCTCATCGAGCTGGTGTCCGCCTGCCGGATCGTGCGCGGGCGCGTCCTCGGCATGCTGGCCGCGCGCGACGGCTTCCCATTCGAATTCGGTCGGCAGCCGCGCGCCAGCCCAAGTGGCGAAGGCATCGGCTTCGTAATAGGAAATGTGCGTGACCGGCGCGTCGGGATCGCGCTCCTGCCAGCCGGAATGGGTGAAGACCTCGTGGTCGCGCCAATAAAGCGGAGCTTCGATGCCGTTTTGGTTGAGCCAGGCCCATCCGTCGGAGAGCCACAGCGCGGCGTCCTTGTAACCGCCGTCGGCGATGAATTCGGCCCACTCTCCGTTAGTGACGAGCCGGTCCGCCAAGGCGAAAGGTTCGAGCAGGACGCGGTGGCGCGGGCCTTCGCAGTCGAAGGCGAAACCCTCGCCCTCGTGCCCAATCAGAGCGATCCCGCCGGGGTGGGCGTGCCATTGTGAGTCCCCGCGAAGGCGGGGACCTCGTGCAGTTTGGCGCTCCGCTTGCGGCCTGAGCTCCCCGCCTTCGCGGGGACTCACACTTCTTTCGCTCTCCCACATCGCCGGGCCGAGCGGATTCTGGAACAACGCGTGCTTGATATCGGTCAGCAGCAATTCCTGATGCTGCTGCTCGTGCGCGACACCGAGTGCAATGAGCTCCGCATGCGCGGGATCGTCGAGGAGCGCGTCCATCGCCTCGGTGACATGCGCGCGATAGTCGAGCACCTCGGCCATGTTCGGGCGCGAGATCATCCCGCGCCGCCCGCGCGCATGGCGCTCGCCCTCGGCCTCGTAATAGGAGTTGAACAGGAACGGCCATTGCTCGTCGTGCAGGCGATAACCGGAGAGATGATCGCGCAGCAGGAAGGTCTCCCAGAACCACGTCGTATGCGCGAGATGCCACTTGGCGGGCGAGGCGTCCTCCATCGACTGGAGTGTCGCATCGGCCTCGCTCAGCGGCGCGGCCAGCGCCTCGCTCAGCGCGCGCGTGGCATGGAAATCGGCTCGCAGGTCGCAGCTCGCCGCAGGGGCGGCGGCGCGTTCGGGCTGGGGCACGGACATCCTCCTCGTGTCGTCCAGTCCTCAACGATCCTCGCAGAGATCGGTTGCCGATTAAAGACTTGTTCCGAAATTAAGTTTGCACCGGCGCCGCCGGTCAGGCGGCGTTGGCCTGCCGTTCGGCGGTTTCGGCCTGCAATTGCTCGGCCACCAGGAAGGCGAGCTCGATGGATTGCGCCGCGTTCAAGCGCGGATCGCAATGCGTGTGGTAGCGGTCGCCCAATGCCTCGTCGGTGATCGCGACTGCGCCGCCGACGCATTCGGTCACATCCTGCCCGGTCATCTCGACATGGATTCCGCCCGCATGCGTGCCCTCGGCGCGGTGCACCGCGAAGAAGCCGCGGACCTCGTTGAGGATGCGGTCGAACGGCCGCGTCTTGAAGCCGCTCTCCGACTTGACGACATTGCCGTGCATCGGGTCGCAGCTCCATACCACCGGATGCCCCTCGCGCTTGACCGCGCGTACCAGCGGCGGCAGACCGGCCTCGACCTTGTCGTGCCCGAAGCGGCTGATCAGCGTGATCCGCCCCGGCTCGCGCGCCGGGTTGAGCGTGTCGAGCAGCTTGAGCAGCGCGTCGGGCTCGAGGCTCGGCCCGCATTTCATGCCGAGCGGATTGC
This sequence comes from uncultured Altererythrobacter sp., assembly GCA_913055875.1. Lineage (GTDB taxonomy): Bacteria > Pseudomonadota > Alphaproteobacteria > Sphingomonadales > Sphingomonadaceae > CAJXJY01. The sequence goes on along the minus strand of CAJXJY010000016.1, from coordinate 52,698 downwards.
CGATCCCGCGCGCGAATTCGACATGCGCGCTGTTCTCGAACCGCGTGCGATCGCCGATCCACACCATGTGCGCGCTGGTGTCGTACCAGTCGCCGGTAAGCGAATCGCGCCGCGCCATCGCCTGCTCGTAGGGCAGCAGCAGCGCCTCGTGACTGGTGTAGAAGCTGGTGCCCTGCAATTGCGGCACGGTCGCCGGGTCGACCCCGCACGCTTCCATGAAATCGAGCGCCTCGCTGATCCGGTCGGCCATCTCGCCGAACTTGTCGGCCCATGGGCTGCGGCCCATGAAATCGAGCGTCCACTGATGGACCTGCCGCAGGTTGGCGTAACCGCCCCCGGCGAAGGCGCGCAGCAGGTTGAGCGTCGCCGCGGCCTGCGAATAGGCGCGGATCATCCGCTGCGGATCGTTGGTGCGCGCCGCCGCGTCGAACTCGATCCCGTTGACGTTGTCGCCGAAATAGCTCGGCAGCGTGACGTCATCCTGCGTTTCGGTGTCCGAGCTGCGCGGCTTGGCGAACTGGCCCGCCATCCGCCCGACCTTCACCACCGGCAGCTTGCCGGCAAAGGTCATCACCACCGCCATCTGCAGGATGACGCGGAAGGTGTCGCGGATATTGTTGGGATGGAATTCGGCGAAGCTCTCGGCGCAGTCGCCGCCCTGCAGCAGGAACGCCTCACCGTTGGCGACCTCGGCCAGCTCGGCCTTGAGCGCGCGCGCCTCGCCCGCGAACACCAGCGGCGGATAGGAGGCGAGCGTCTGCTCGGCCTCGGCCAGCGCAGCGGCGTCGTCGTAGCTCGGCAAGTGCCGCGCCTCGCGCGCCTTCCAGCTGTCGGGAGTCCAGTTCTGAGCCATAGTGCCGACCATTCAACGGCAAACGGCGCTGCGCTGCAATAAAAATAAGGTTGGCGCCGGAAAAGATGCGCAGCGTCGCGACGCGCTCAGCGGCCGCTGATCTCCGCCGCGCGACTGCCCCCGCCGCTCGCCAGCGTCTGACCCTCCGGGATCACCGCCAGCCGCCAGCCCGGATTGCCGGCAAAGTACTTGCGCGCCAGCGCCTGCATCGCTTCGGGCGTGGTCCGCGTGTAATCGGGCAACAGCGTATCGATCGCTTCGAGGCGGCGCGGATCGGTACCGGCACCCTCGACCTGGAACATCCAGAACAGGTTTCCGGTCGAAGCGCGGTCGATCAGTTGCAGCAGCGGTTCGGTCGCCCGCGCGAGTTCGTCCGCATCGGCGGGCTCGGTCGCAAGGTCCTGCGCAATGCCGTTGGCGATTTCGAAAAACAGCGGGACGTCCTCCGGCTGCAGTTGGCTGGTCGCGGTGATCGTGCCGCCCGCATCGAGGTCGAGCGGCCAGCTGGAGCCGATCTGCGGGGCGTAGCTGGCCCCGGCATGCTCGCGCATCTCGTCGATCAGACGGTTGTTGAAGATCGACATCAGGATTTCGAGCTGGCGCGATTCGCGCAGGTTTTCGGTCCCCGCGCCGCCCGGCCAGGCGATCACCGCCGCGGCCTGGTTGGCATCGCCCTTGTGCGTCAGCACGACCGGTTCGGACGCCGCCGAAGGGAAGTCGGGCGCACGCGCCGCGACTTCGGGCGAGACGGGATCCCGCGCGGACAGCGCGCCGAAGGTCCGGCGCAAGGTTTCGACCGCTTCGTCGCGGTCGAACTGGCCGAAGATCATCACTTCCACCGGACCCTGGCTGAGCAGCGGTTCCCAAGTCTGCCGGAATCCTTCGGGGGTTACGGTGGCAAGCGTGGCCGGATCGGGCGTGGCGAAGCGCGGATCGCGCCCGCGCAGGAGATAGTCGAGATCGCGCCCGAGCACCGCTTGTGGGCTGGTCGACCAGCTTTCGTAGGACCGCTCGGCCAGGGCACGCGCGCGGATCACCGGATTGGGATCCCAGCTCGGCATGCCGAGCTTGGCAGCGAGCAGGTAGAGCTGGTCGGCAAGGTCCGCGCCGCGCGTCTGCGCCGCGAACACGAAGGTGCCCTCGTCGATGGCGAATTCATGCCCGATCCGGCGACCGGTGGTGAGCCGGTCGATCTCTTCCTGTCCCAGTTCGCCGATACCCGAATCGAACAGCGCCAGCTGGCCGAGCGAGATGTAAGGTGCGTCGTCCGCCTCGAACGCGCGATAGCCCGCCCCGAAGCGGACCTTGACCGCGACCCGGCCGGGCTCGTTGCCGTTGGCGGAGAGGAAGGCGGTGACGCCGTTGTCGAATTCGACCCGTTCGAGCGGCCGCCCGAAGCCGGGCAGGAAAATCCGCTCGCTGCTCGCGACTGTGCCGGGCTCGCCGATCGCAGGCAGGTCGTCGAACGATATCGCCTGCGCCGCGAGCCGCGCATTGGCGTCCGCCGCAGCGGTTTCGGCGAGCGCGGTACGGACCTGCGCCTCGGTCGCCTCGCCTTCGGCAGGGGTGACGTAGAAACTGCGGATGACCGAGCCTTCGAACATGGCGCGCGTCTGTTCGAGCATTCTTTGCGGTGTCGCGGTGTCCTTCATCGAATTGAACACCTGCAGGAAGGTTTCGGGGGCGGCGACCGATTCACGGATATCGACCGCGCCGACGACCATGTCGGCCAGGCCGCTGCCGGGCATCACCGAGCGCTGCTCGACCATGCTGGTATAGTCGATGCGCATCTCGGCAAGCTCGCGGTCGAGTTCCTCCTGCGTCGGCGGCTCGGCGAGCGCGTCGGCGATGACCGAGCGCACGTCGGACAGCGCCGCCTGCCAGTCCTCGGTCAACGGAGCGATCGACACGAACGTCGCGTCGGTCGAGCGGATGAAATCGGTCTTCTGGACGTAGGCGTAGAGGAAGCTGCCCCCGCCTCGCGCGCGCGCCTCGAGCCGGCGGTTGATCAGCGCCGCGGCGAGCTCGTCGCGCAGCTTGCCCTCGTTGTAGACGATGGTGTCCTCGACCTGCCGCCACGGGCGCATGATCGCATAGGTATAGGCGCGCGGCAGACCAGGCTCGACGAGAACGCCGGTCTCCCCGATCGGGGTGTCGCCGGTCGCGCCGGGCGGCGGCACCGGATCGCCGAAATCGGGCGCCGGCACGGTCGGGCCCTCGACCTGCCAGTCGCCGAACCATTTCTCGGTCAGCGCGGCGAGGATCATCGGATCGACATCGCCCGCCACCGCGATGACGGTGTTTTCGGGACGGTACCAGCGCGCATGAAAGGCCTGCACCGCCTCGGGCGTCGCCCCTGTCAGCGTCGCCTCGGTGCCGATCGGCGGACGCTCGGCAAAGCGCTGTCCGGCGAACAGCACCTTGCGCGAAGTCTCGGAATTGCGCTCTTCGGGGCCACCGGATTCGCGCTTCTCGGCCAGCACGATCGGCACTTCGGCAGCGAGATTGGCGGCGCTCAGCACCGGCTCGCGGATCATGCCCGAGAGCAGCTTGAAGCTCTCTTCGAGGTTCTGCGGCGAGGCATTGGGCAGGTCGAGCTTGTAGACGGTCTGCGTCGGCGTGGTCGACGCGTTGGTATCGCTGCCGAAGGTCGCGCCGAGCCGCTGCCAGGTCGGGATCGCCTCGGCCGGGCCGAGATATTTGCTCTCGCGGAACAGCAGGTGTTCGAGCAGGTGGGCGAAGCCGAGCTCGTCGTCGCGCTCGTGCAGCGAGCCGGCGTCGATACGGATGCGGATCGATACCTGTCCCGGCGGTACGCCGTTCTCGCGCACCGCGTAGCGCAGACCGTTGTCCATCTCGCCGAACAGCCATTCCCTGTCCTGCGGGACGTCGCTGCCTTCGTAGATCCACGGCGTTTCCTCGCCGGTCTGGATGGCCGTCGGCGGATTGAGCGTGATCTGCTGCGCCGAAAGCTGCGGTGCAACGACAAGAAGCGGGAGGAAAAGCGCGAGGTGCCGCACGGCACGGGAGAGAGAGGTCATGGGCCGCCTATAAGGGGCCAAGCCATGAAGGGATAGTGAATAGGGGCCAGGGAATCGCAGCTTGCCGGTCCATCGCGCGATACCTACATTGCGGAACATGTTCATAGAGACCGAAACCACGCCCAATCCCGCGAGCCTCAAGTTCCTGCCGGGACAGACGGTGATGCAATCGGGCACGCGCGAATTCGCCACCCCAGAAGCGGCCGAAGCGAGCCCGCTGGCGCAGGCGATCTTCGACACCGGCGAAGTGGTCAACGTGTTCTTCGGGGGCGATTTCGTTTCGGTCACCGCCGCACCCGGCGCCGACTGGTCGGCGCTCAAGCCGCAGGTCGCCTCGATCCTGCTCGATCATTTCGTGTCGAAGGCCCCGCTGTTCGCCGGCGGCGACGCCTCCGGCATCGCAGTGCCGGGCGAGCAGGAGATGGCGGTCGAGGACGATCCCGCCGACGCCGATATCGTCGCGCAGATCAACGAACTCCTCGAAACCCGCGTGCGCCCCGCAGTGGCGGGCGACGGCGGCGATATCGCCTATCGCGGTTTCAGGGACGGCGTCGTCTATCTCACGCTGCAGGGCGCCTGTTCTGGCTGCCCCTCCTCCACCGCCACGCTCAAGCACGGCATCGAGGGCCTGCTGAAACATTACGTGCCCGAGGTCTTTGAAGTCCGCGCAGCCTGAATTCCACTTCTCGCCAGAGGATTTCCATGACCAAGCAGTTCCACGGCACCACGCTTTCCGACGACGCGCTCGACCAGGTCTTCCGCGAGGCGCGCAGCTACAATGGCTGGCTCGACAAGGCGGTGAGCGAGGAGCAGATTCACGCGATCTACGAGCTGACCAAGATGGGGCCGACCTCGGCCAACCAGCAGCCCGCACGGATCGTATGGGTCAAGTCGGACGAAGCGAAGCAGCAGCTCGCCGACCTCGCGATGGAGGGCAACAAGGAGAAGATCCTTACCGCGCCCGTCGTCGCGATCATCGGCTACGATATCGACTTTCACGAGGAATTGCCGTGGCTGTTCCCGCACACCGATGCGAAGAGCTGGTTCGAGGGCGACGAGGACGGGCGCAAGCAGCACGCCTTCCGCAATTCCTCGCTCCAGGGCGCCTATCTGATGCTGGCGGCGCGCTCGCTCGGGCTCGATTGCGGGCCGATGTCGGGGTTCGACAACGATGCCGTCGACAAGGCGTTCTTCGCCGACGAACCGCGCCATCGCAGCAATTTCATCTGCGGGATCGGCTACGGCGATGCCTCGACGATCTTCGAGCGCAGCCCGCGGCCCGATTTCGACACGTTCAACCGCATAGCCTGACCACTCGACGCACCGGGCCCGGGCCCCCAAGCCGCCACTTGCAGCCGCGCACGCAGTGAGGCATCGCGCCGCCATGCGCATGCTCGCCATCGAAACCACCACCGAGGCCTGTTCGGTCGCCCTGTTCGAGGGTGAGAGCACCGCCCCGCTCGCCTCACGGCACGAACGGATCGGACGCGGCCATGCCGAGCGGCTGGTGCCGATGATCGCCGAACTGCCCGAGCGTGGACGTGCGGACAGGATTCTCGTCTCGCTCGGACCGGGCAGCTTCACCGGGGTGCGGATCGGGATCGCGACCGCCCGCGCGCTCGGCATAGCATGGCGAGCGCAGGTGCTCGGCTATCCGACGCTGGCGCTGGTCGCCGCGATGGCCGGCCGCGATCCGGGCGCACTCGACGAAGCCCTTGCCATGCTGGTGTGCATGAACGCAGGCCATGGCGAATGGTTCGTCCAGCCGTTCTCAGCCGCGGGTGAGCCGGCAAGCACGTGTCGCTCGCTGCCTCCCGAAAGCGCGGTGCGCGAACATGACGAAACGCTCGTCGCGGGATCGCGGGCGAGCGAGTTCGTCGATCTGCGCGGCTTCGGCAAGGCGGTCGAGCTCCTGCCCGAAGCGGCGTACGCCCGAAACATCGCGGAGACGCTGCTGTCCGAGCAGCTCTCGCCGGTCTACGGCCGCGCGCCGGATGCCAGGCTGCCGGCATGAACGACGATCTCGACCGGATCATGGAGGTGATGGAAGCCGCCTTCGACCCGGCCTGGGGCGAGGCCTGGACGCGCCGTCAGGTGGCGGATTCGCTCGCCCTGCCCAACACGCATTACATCCTCGTGGACCGCGAGGGCCGTGCGCCCCAAGGCGACAGTAAAACCTCGGGCTTCGTCTTGTCTCGTTCGGCGCCGGGCGAAGAAGAGCTGTTGTTGATCGCCGTCGAACCCGAATCGAGGACGCTTGGTCTTGGCCGAAAACTGGTGGAAATGTTCAAAACGGATGCGAAAGTCCGCGGTGCGGAGCGCGTTTTTCTCGAAATGCGCTGTAACAATCCGGCGCAGGCCTTATATCGGTCGAGCGGTTTCGAAACCATAGGAAAACGGAGGAATTACTACCGTCTGTCGGACGGCAGCAGGCTCGACGCAATTACCTTCGGAATGAGCATCTAGACTTCCGAACGGGATTGTAACCGTAAATTTATGCACAGGCTTCTCTTGAAAAACGGGATTCGCTGACGCATGGAACCCGCAGGTCGCAAGGCAATAGCCGCAACCTGCAAGTATCGATCGCAACCAAGGAAAATATCATGGAAGAGCTTCATGAGGACATGACCGAAACGCTCATCACGTTGACGTCGGATATTGTCGCTGCGCATGTCAGCAACAACGACGTGGCCGTCACCGAGGTGCCAGAGCTTATCACCAGCGTGTTCGGTGCATTGTCGTCGCTCGACGGCACCGGAGGCAAGGAAGAAGAACCGCCCGAGCCGGCCGTTCCGATCCGTTCTTCGGTCAAGAAGGACTACATCGTCTGCCTCGAAGACGGCAAGAAGATGAAAATGCTGAAGCGTCACCTGATGACGGCCTACGGCATGACGCCGGACGAATACCGCCAGCGGTGGAATCTTCCCTCCGACTACCCGATGGTTGCGCCCTCCTATGCGGAGAAGCGGCGCGAACTGGCCAAGAAGATCGGCCTCGGCCGCAAGCCCGGCCAGAAGCGGGGCCGCAAGAAAAAGGCGGCCTGAGCCGCTCGCCTCGCTTGAGAACAGCGCCCCGTCCCTCTAAGGGTACGGGGCGTTTTCTTTTCTGGAGTGTGACTTGCCGCAACGGATCGACCTCGAACAGCTGTGCGCCGACCGCGGGCTGCGGATCACCGAGCAGCGCAAGGTGATTGCGCGCGTGCTGTCGAACAGCGACGATCATCCCGACGTCGAGATGCTCCACGAGCGCGCGTCGCGGATCGATCCGAAGATCTCGATCGCGACCGTCTATCGCACGGTTCGCCTGTTCGAGGAGGCCGGGATACTCGACCGTCACGATTTCGGCGACGGGCGCGCCCGCTACGAAGCCGCACCGGAGGCGCATCACGACCATCTGATCGACGTCGAAAGCGGCGATGTGGTCGAATTCGTCGATCCCGAACTCGAAGCCCTGCAAAAGGTCATCGCCGAGAAGCTCGGCTACCGGCTGGTCGACCATCGGATGGAGCTCTACGGGGTCAAGCTCGGGCGCGAGAAGGACCGCGAGGCTTGATCGATCCGGCGTTGCGCGAGGCGGCAGCGCGCGGTGAGAGCACGCCGATATCGATCGCCGGATGGATCCGCTTCTCGGTGCGTGCGCTGGCAATGGTGCTGCTGCTGATCGCCTTTGTTCCGCTGCACTATCTCTACCGGCTGTTCGCCTACGGCTCGCCCTTCCCGATGCTGTTCCTGCGCTACGTCGCGTGGATCGCCGGCGCGCGGGTCGAGAAGATCGGCGTGCCGCTACGGCGCGACGTGTTCTTCGTCGCCAACCATGTCAGCTGGATCGACATCCTCGCGCTGGCGGGCGCAAGCGGCACCGCCTTTGTCGCCAAGCATGAATTGAGCGAGGTTCCGGTGATCGGCTGGCTGTGCACATTGAACCGCACCGTCTTCGTCAAACGCGAGAACCGGCTCGGCGTCGCCGAACAGATCAACGCGCTACGCGAGGCGCTGGCGGACAACTGGTCGGTCACCGTGTTTCCCGAAGGCACCACCACCGACGGGCACTCGCTGCTGCCGTTCAAGACCAGCATGCTGAGCGTGCTCGAACCGCCGCCGCCCGGCGTGCTGGTGCAGCCGGTGCTGGTCGATTACGGCGCGGCGGGCGAGGAGATCGGCTGGATCGGCGAGGAAGGCGGGATGAACAATGCGAAGCGTATCCTGTCGCGGAAGGGCACGTTCGCGGTGCGGCTGCATTTCCTCGAACCGTTCAGCCCCGAGGAATTCCGCGGCCGCAAGGCGATCGGCGCCCGCGCCCGCGCTGCGATCGAGGCGGCGCTGCTGACCGCGCTGAGCAAGCCGCTACGCGTGTTCAAGCACGACGTCGTCCCCGTGCGCTACAATGCGCCCAAGGACGAGATACCCTTGGAATAGCGTGCGACTAAGGTAGAATGCTCTGGATGAGCATGCCCCGTTCTCGATTGGTCAACCGACTCCAGTTCTGGGCGGTTCTGTGGCTTCCACTCTGGTCATACTTAGCCATCATGATCGTCGTGCCTAGCGGTGGAGGCGATGATGCGTTTGGCTGGTTCATGATGGGTTTGGCGATGATCGCACCTATTGCTGCCGTGTGGGCGCTATTGACTCTATGGCTTCGCAAGCGGCTACGCCCTACACTCCACGCAGGATTTGATCGGCGCGACGACTTGCCGTAAGGGCGCGCCTTCCATGAAACCGACCGCCTCCCCCAAGACCTACCGGGTCAAGAGCTTCGGCTGCCAGATGAACGTCTACGATGGCGAGCGCATGGCCGAACTGCTCGCCGACAAGGGCATCGCCCCCGCGCCCGAGGGCGAGGAAGCGGACCTGGTGGTGCTCAACACCTGCCATATTCGCGAGAAGGCGGCGGAGAAGGTCTATTCGGATATCGGGCGGCTGAAGAAGCCCGATGGCACCAAGCCGCTGATCGCGGTCGCCGGCTGCGTCGCGCAGGCGGAGGGCGAGGAGATCATGGCGCGCGCGCCTGCGGTCTCGATGGTGGTCGGCCCGCAGGCCTATCACCGCCTCCCGCAAATGCTCGACAGGGCGGTGGCGGGCGAGCGCGCGACCGACACCGACATGCCCGCCGACGCCAAGTTCGCCGCGCTCCCCGCAAGATATTCCGGGCGGCGCAGATCGGCCCCGAGCGCGTTCCTGACGATCCAGGAAGGCTGCGACAAGTTCTGCACCTATTGCGTGGTCCCCTACACGCGCGGTGCGGAAATATCGCGGCCCTACAAGGCCTTGATCGACGAAGCGTACAGGCTGGTCGGAGCGGGCGCGAAGGAAATCACGCTGCTCGGCCAGAATGTCAGTGCGTGGACCGGCGAGGACGACAAGGGGCATCGGGTCGGCTTGGCCGGGCTGATCCGCGCGCTGGCCGAACTGCCCGACCTCGCGCGCATCCGCTACACCACCAGCCACCCGGCCGACATGGACGACGACCTGATCGCCGCGCATGGCGAAGTCGGCAAGCTGATGCCCTATCTCCACCTGCCGGTGCAGAGCGGCTCCGACCGCGTGCTCGCGGCGATGAACCGCAGCCATACCGCCGAAAGCTATCTCCGCCTGCTCGACCGCTTCCGCGCCGCGCGGCCCGACCTCGCGCTGTCGGGCGATTTCATCGTCGGCTTTCCCGGCGAGACCGAGGCCGAATTCGAACAGACCCTGCAGCTCGTCGACGCGGTCGGCTACGCGCAGGCTTTCAGCTTCAAATACTCGCCCCGCCCCGGCACTCCTGCCGCGACGATGGACGGGCAGGTCCCGCGCGAAGTTATGGACGAACGCCTCCAGCGCCTTCAGGCGCGGCTCAACCGAGACCAGCGGGCGTTCAACGAGGCGAGTGCCGGCAAGACCTGCGAAGTGCTGGTCGAACGCAGGGGCAAGCTCCCCGGCCAGTGGCTGGGCAAGTCGCCGTGGCTGCAATCGGTGTGGTTCGAGGGCGATGCCGCGATCGGCGATCTGATTGAAGTCGAGCTGGTCGAAGCAGGGCCGAATTCGCTCGGGGGTCGCTTGCTCGGCCGCGTGTCGGCTTAATCCTCGCCCAGATACGCCCGCGCCACCGCTCGCGGCAGGCGGATCGCCGGTGAATTGGCGGGCAGCGAATAGAGTGCCCGCAAATAGGCGGTATCGAACTTCGTCAGCGTCGACGGCCCGCCCTCGACGGGGAACGGCGCGGTGACGCTGAGAGAGGTGCTCGCGTCGGTCTCGAGAGGCACCAGCCCCGGAGCGAGCAAGCGCATCGTCGCATAGTCCGCCAGCCGGTCGATCTCCATCCCGGCGGCGATATCGCCGTCGAAGATGATGGCCGCGCTGACGATCCCGCGGGCCGTACCGTGATCGATCCGCGACGGCCAATTGTCGTTTTCAATCCTGGTGTTGGTGCTCAACGCCTCGTCGCTGCCGCCATCGTGCCCGACAATTTGCGAGGTATGCGCCATGCGCCGCCCGGTCCTGCTGCGCACCTCGTCATTATGCCAGACGAGCACCTGCTCACCTCGCTCGATCGCACGACGCACCGGACCGAGTTGCTGCGCGGGAAGCAATTGCGGCTGCTCGTCGACGATGCGATCGACCAGCGCGGCCGGTTCGCCGTAGATCAGGACGAGCGCATTGGCGCGCCTGCATTCCGACGACGCCTCGAGCCCGGCGGCCCTGCTGTTCTCGACGATCCGGTTTGCCAGATAATCATTACCGACCTGATTGAGCCCACTGACCGAAATACAGAGCCGATCGAAAAATCGCGCGAGCGGGACATCCGGCCCGTGGTCCGCCGCCATCTCCTGAACCAGATCGCGAACGGCGCCCGGTTCTTCCAGCGCTTCGCCCGAAACGACGATCTGCTCGTCGGTCTCCTGCGCCACCGATTGGGACGCCGCGCAGGCAAGACACCAGGCGATGGTAGTGGTCACGGCGCGGAATCGCATGCTGGCTCCCCGTTTGCTGCCATGCCCAGCTTGCTACGTTCGACCCGGATTTGCAATGCACCAGCCTGCCGGCCGGTTGCGAGAGGCCGTCGCGGCCTAGCCCGGCGGGGTTCCTTCCACGATCTCGACATAGCGGCTCACCGCCGCCGCGATCACCTGGCCGTCCCTGCTGTTCGGCGGGAGTTCGTACAGCGCCGACAGATAGGCGCGATCGAACTCGGTCAGTTCCGCCGGGGGATTGGCACTGCCGAACAGCGTCAGGATGGTCGGCAGGTTGCCCTCGCGCGTGTCCATATCGTCGCTGGTGGAGGCGAGAATCCTGACGGTGGCGTAGTCGGCAAACTGCCGGAACGTCTTCTCGCTCAGGGCGACCGTTTCCACCAGCACCACCGCACCAGTGAGGTTGTTGCGCAACTGACTGATGCGGCTCGCCTTTTCTACCGTATTGACCGCGCTGGCGATCGACTTTTCGTCGCTGGTACCGCGCTGTTTGCCGGGGATCTGCGATCCGTCGAGGTTGCGCAGGTCGAAGACGTGCCATGCGCGTACGGCGTTCGAGCCCTGGTAGATTCGGTCGACCTGGTAGTCGAGCAGCCCCTCGAACAACCACGTCTCGGTTTCGCGCAGCGTATCGACCGTCTGGTTGACGTTGTTCAGCACGCCGACGAAGGCGTTCGGGCTGCACCCATCCGCTGCCACCTCGACGCCGCGGACGGTTTCGATATTGGCGCGGATCCGGTCCGCCACCAGTTCCGCCATGTCGGCAGGAAGTCCGGACACCTTCAGGCAGACCGGCGCGTCGAAACGCGCAACCGGCTGACCGGCGCGGGAGGGACGCGTGATCGCCTTGCCCAGCGCCTCGACCGCTTCGCGATCGGCCTGGCCAGTCACGATGATCTCGTCTTCCGGGCCGGTATCGCGACTTTCGGGGGGCTCGGCCTCCTGCGCCATGCCCGCGGGCGCGCACACCGAAAGCGAAAGGATGGCGAACAATTTCAACGATCTGCGTATCATGGCCGCCGTCTTTATCGTCACACCCGAAAAGTCAATCGGGCCACGACATGAGGCCGATCACGCTCGACGAAGGTAAGTTCGCAATATTGTGATCGGGTGACTATCCACCGCGATATGCCGGTCCCTTTCTTGCCTCTCGCGCGTTTCGGCCTAGACTTGTCATAGCCATCAATGGTCGATGACCAGAAGGACTGCATGGGACGCAAACCCGCACGTGTCGCCAAGCCGGTGTCGCCACCGCCCAGCCCGCATCGCGAGATTCGCCGCGCCAAGGCGGAGATGGGCTTCGAGGACCAGTCTCTCCTCATCCCGCTGTTCGGACAGTTCGACGCCAACCTGGTGCAGGTGGAGAACCGGCTCGGCGTGTTCATCTCTGCACGCGGCGACAAGGTCCAGATCGAGGGGCCGGAGGACAGCGTCGCCCGAGCGCGCGACGTGATCCAGAAGATGTACGACCGGCTCGCCATGGGCCAGGATCTCGACGCCGGCGCGATCGAATCGCTGATCCTGATGAGCGACGAGCCGACGCTCGAGGGTATCATGGACAGCGAGCCCGACACCCCGCCGATCATGATCCGCACCCGGCGCAAGACGATCGTGCCGAGGAGCGCGGGGCAGATCCCCTATATGCGCCAGCTCGCGCGCGACGATATCGTCTTCGCATTGGGTCCGGCGGGCACCGGCAAGACCTATCTCGCGGTAGCGCAGGCGGTCAGCCAGCTGATCACCGGCAGCGTGCAGCGGCTGATCCTGTCGCGCCCCGCGGTCGAGGCGGGCGAGCGCCTGGGCTTCCTGCCCGGCGACATGAAGGACAAGGTCGATCCCTATCTGCGCCCGCTCTACGACGCGTTGTACGATTGCATGCCGCCCGAGCAGGTCGAGCGGCGGATCGATTCGGGCGAGATCGAGATCGCCCCGATCGCCTTCATGCGCGGACGCACGCTGGCAGACAGTTTCATCATCCTCGACGAGGCGCAGAACACCACCCGCGAGCAGATGAAGATGTTCCTCACCCGCTTCGGCCAGAACAGCCGGATGGTGGTGTGCGGCGATCCGAAGCAGGTGGATATTCCGGGGGGTAACAAAATGTCAGGGCTCGCCGATGCGGTCGGGCGACTGGAGAAGGTCGAGAGCATCGCCGTCTCGCGCTTCACCAGCGCCGACGTGGTGCGCCATCCTATCGTCGGGCGGATCGTCGATGCGTATGAGGGCTCCGGTGACTGACTCCACAACCGTTCGCCCTGAGCCTGTCGAAGGGCGCCAGCGCTCCACCAGTGTGCTTCGACAGGCTCAGCACGAACGGATGCCGTGATGGAACTCGATATCGAAATTGACGGTTGGCCCGGCCCCTATGACTGGGCAGACCTCGCCTATCGCGCGGCGGAAGTGGCTGAGGGCGTCGCCCCCGAACTCGCCAACCGGCGCCTCACCGCCAGCATGCTGTTCACGCTCGACGAGGAGGTGCAGGTCCTCAACCGCGAATGGCGCACCAAGGACAAGCCGACCAACGTGCTCTCCTTCCCGATGCTGACGCGCGACGAACTGCTCGGTCTCGCGCCCGAAGGCGGCCCCGAAATGCTCGGCGATCTCGCGCTCGCGTGGGAGACCTGCACACGCGAGGCGGCCGGGAAGGGCATCGCGCTCGAACACCACGCCGCGCACCTGGTGGTCCACGGCCTGCTCCATCTCGCGGGCTACGACCACGAGACCTCCCCCGCCGACGCCGAGGCGATGGAAAAACTCGAGATCGCAGCGCTTGCCAAACTGGGTATCGCAGACCCATATGGTGACCACGTTTGACAGGAGTACCCGAGTAAGGGCCATGCCCGATTCCCCATCCTCCGCCGGAGACGCGGACAGTAGACGCGGGCTGTGGCTCGCAATCCGGACATTTTTCGAAGGCCGTAACGGCGACCGCTCGCTCCGCGCTCAGCTGGAGGAGGCGATCGACGAGCACGAGGGCGAGAGCGGCGAAGACGAGGCCGAGACGCCCTCCGACGGCGACCTGTCGGGCGTCGAGCGGCAGATGCTGCGCAACCTCCTGCATTTCAGCGAGCACGATGCCGACGATGTCTCGATCCCGCGCGGCGAGATTGTCGCGGTCGATGCCGCGGCCACGTGGCGCGAGCTGGTCGACACCTTCTCCGAGAACGGTCATTCTCGCATGCCGGTCTACCGCGACACGCTCGACGACGTGATCGGCATGATCCACATCAAGGACGTGTTCTCCTACCTCGCCGAAGGCAGGGAGCCGCCGGCGGACTGGACCGTCCTGATGCGCCAGCCGCTCTATGTGCCGCAGGCGCGCGGCGCGCTCGACGTGCTCGCCGACATGCGGAGCCAGCGCATGCACCTCGCGATCGTGGTCGACGAATTTTCCGGCACCGACGGGATCATCACCATCGAGGACCTGGTCGAGGAAATCGTCGGCGAGATCGAGGACGAGCACGACGACGCCCCGGTCGAACTGATCGCCGATATCGGCGAAGGCATGTGGGATTGCGACGCGCGCGTCGAACTCGACGACGTTGCCGAAGCGATCGACCCGCGCCTCGCCGAGGTCGAGGAATCGGTCGATACGCTGGGCGGGCTGACCTTCGTGCTGGCCGAACAGGTGCCGCCGGTCGGGACCGTGGTCGACCACCCGAGCGGGTGGAAGATCGAGGTGCTCGAAGGCGACGACACGCATGTCAAGCGCGTGCGGCTGCACCGGCCCGAGGAAGTGGTTGCGGAGGCGAAGTAGCACCCTTGGGTATCTCGACTACGGCCTCCGGCCTCCGCTCGATACGAACGGATATCGTATCCTCCTCCCAAACCCGTTCGTGTCGAGCCCTTCGACTGCCTGCAAGGCAGGCGCTCAGGACAGGCTAAAGTCGAGACACCTTTAGGCACCAATAACCTCTCGACACGAACGCTCCCGCCTCGCATGTAGCGGGGCATGCCGACCCGCCGCCTTCCTCCCCTGCGCGCGCTCGAGGCCTTCATGCGTACCGTACGGCTCGGCTCGGCCCGCGCGGCGGCGGAGGAGCTCGGGCTCAGCCCCTCGGCGCTGTCGCGGCGGATTGCCAATCTCGAGGAATTCGTCGGCAAGAAGCTGTTCACCCGCGCACGGCAGGCGATGAGCCTGACCGACGAAGGGCAGCATTTCTACGAGGCCGTCAGCCCGCATTTCGAAGCGCTCGCGCGCGCGGTCGAGGGGCAGTCGGAAAACCTCTCGTTGCTGCGGCTGCATCTCGGCGTGCTGCCGCTGTTCGGCAGCCAACGGCTGTTCCCGCGCCTCGCCGAACTGCGCGAGCGGCATCCCATCCTGCATATCGATATCGACACCGGCCCGCATCTGGAGGACCGCGTCGGCGACACGCTCGACGCCGCGATCATCCTCAGCCGCGGGCCCGACAAGGCGCTGCACGCGGTTCGGCTCGACTACAACAAGGTCCACGCCATCGTCAGCCGCGAGATGGCGAAGTTCCTCGGGCAGGCACCCGACCGCGCCCGGCTCGCCAAGCAGACCTTCCTGATCCACAACGAACTGCCCGAGAGCTTCGAGGCGTGGAAGCGCGAACTCGACCTGGAAGACCTCGAACCCGCCGCGATCGACCACTACGATTCCGGGCAGCTGATGCTCGAAGCCGCCGCGCAGGGCCTCGGCATCGCGATCATGCACGACGACCATCTGCGCCGCGCCGAGGACGACCGGCTGACCGAGCTGTTCGATGCCGAGGTCGAGAGCCCCTACAGCTACTGGTTCGTATGCAAGCCGACCGCGCTCGAGGAACGCCCGGTGCGGCTGTTCCACGACTGGCTGGTGGGGGCGGGACTCTAGGAGACGCTCGCCTTCACGATCTTGCCCGGCTCCTTCGGCGGCTCGCCCTTGGGCAGCGCGTCGACGTGCTCCATGCCGCTCTCGACCTGGCCCCACACGGTGTATTTCCCGTCGAGGGACTCGGTGCTGTAGTTGCGCTCGAAGCAGATGAAGAATTGCGAATTGGCGCTGTCGGGCACCTGGGTGCGCGCCATAGAGCAGGTGCCGCGCGTGTGCGGCTCGGCGTTGAACTCGGCCTTGAGATCGGGTTTGTCGCTGCCGCCCATCCCGGTGCCGGTCGGATCGCCGCTCTGCGCCATGAAGTCGGGGATCACGCGGTGGAACACCACCCCGTCGTAGAAACCGTCCCTGGCCAGTTCGGTGATACGTTCGACATGGCCGGGCGCGAGATCGGGACGCAGCCTGATCACGACATCGCCGCCCTCCCCATTGCCGGTGTCGAGAGTGAGGGTGAGCGTTTCGTCGGCCATTTGCTTTCTCCGGCTGGTTCCAGTTTCCGTTCGCCCTGAGCTTGTCGAAGGGCTGTCTTTCACTTCGAGACCCGCGCCGGAAGAAAAGGCAGTGCTTCGACAAGCTCAGCACGAACGGATTTCCCGTTCGCATTCGTGGCGGCTCTGTAGCAGTCCAGGCGCACCTGTCACGGTTGCTTTTCAAATTCCCGCGCCTAGACCCGCTCGCATGTCCGATGAGCGCCCTGAAGACGTGGTGATGCTGGCCGATCCGCCCCCAAAGGATACGGCCGACGACGGCGCGCGCCCCGACGACCGGATCGACGACGAGCGGCTCGACGAGGAGAACACGCTCAAGGCCGACTACGTCCGCAGCGTGCGCGATGCGCTCGACGAGGGCGACAAGGGGCGCGTCTACGATCTCGTCGAACCGCTCCACCCCGCGGACATCGCCGACCTGATCGAGCTGTTCGAGAAGGACGAGCGCGCCGAGCTCGCCGCCGCGATCACCGACCTGATGGGTTCGGAAGTGGTCGCCGAGCTCAACGACTACGTCCGCGAGGAGATGATGGAGGCGCTGCCCGCCGATGCGGTGGCGCAGATCGCCGAACAGCTCGAGACCGACGACGCGGTCCAGCTGATCGAGGATCTCGACGAGGACGACCAGCAGGCGGTGCTGGCCGAACTCGACGACGAGGACCGGGTCGCGATCGAGAGCGCGCTCGCCTACCCCGACGAGACCGCCGGCCGCCTGATGAGCCGCGAATTCGTCGCGGTGCCCGAGCACATGACGGTCGGCGACCTGATCGATTACCTGCGCGGGCGGAGCGACCTCGTCAGCGAGTTCTTCGAGGTGTTCGTGGTCGACCACGCGCACCACCCGGTCGGCACCTGCGCGCTCAGCTGGATCCTCACCACCCCGCGCAACATCGCGCTCGGCGATGTGATGAAGCGCGACCAGACGCTCATCCCGGTCATGCTCGACCAGGAAGAGGTCGCGCTGATGTTCCAGAAATACGGCATGATCTCCGCCGCGGTAATCGACGAGGAGGGGCGGCTGGTCGGCCAGATGACGGTCGACGACGTGGTCCACATCATCGCCGAGGAAGCGGGCGAGGACGTCATGCTGCTGTCGGGCGCGGGCGAAGGCGACATCAACGAGCCGATCCGCGACGCCTATTCGAGCCGGGTGCGCTGGCTGGTCGCCAATCTCGGCACCGCGCTGGTCGCGAGCCTCATCATCGCCATGTTCGGCGCGGCGATCGAGAAACTCGTGGCGCTCGCGGTGCTGATGCCGATCGTCGCCAGCATTGGCGGCAATGCCGGCACGCAGACGATGGCGGTGGCGGTGCGCGCGATCGCGATGAACCAGCTGACGCAGGCCAATACCGGGCGGATCCTGTGGCGCGAGATGCGCGTCGCGCTGCTCAACGGCGCGACCATCGCGGTGCTGATCGGACTCGCCACGGGCGCGATCTTCACTCCGATGCTGGGCGTGGTGATCGCGGTGGCGATGATCATCAACGTCGCGACGGCGGGTCTGGCGGGCGTGCTGGTGCCGGTGATGTTCGACCGGCTCAAGCAGGACCCGGCGGTGGCGAGCAGCGTGTTCGTGACGATGATCACCGATTCGATGGGCTTCTTCGCCTTCCTCGGCCTCGCGGTGGCGAGCGGTCTGGCGGGGTAGACGCCGAGACATGGACCGGGTGTTACACGGTCCTGAGCGGAAAAATTCCGCCCTTCGCAGCCGCCTTTCGACCGATGGCGACAAGGGACCGAAACGGGCTGCGGCGGCGGACATGGCGGCACGATGGACCGGCGGGCCGCGTGTAGGACAGCGAAAACTGCGCTCGCATCGCGCGCGGCAATCACTATCTGGACCGCATGCCGCTGCACATGACCAAGATCGCCTACGGCGCGAAGAGCTGGGACGATCTGGCGAGCTGGTTCGAGAACCGCGAGCGGTTCCTGATGACCACCCGCTACCTGCCCAAGCGGCACGAGGAGATGGTCGGCGGTTCGCTCTACTGGATCCTCAACCACTCGCTGGTCGCGCGCTCGCCGATCCTCGGCTTCCCGCAGGCGAAGGACGGGCGCTGGCACATCGACCTGAAACCCGAGCTGATCCGCGTCTACCCGACCCCCAAGCGCGCGCATCAGGGCTGGCGCTATCTCACCGACGACAAGGCCCCGCGCGATCTCGAAGAGGGCGAGGATATCGGCGATGCGCTGCCCGGAAAGCTGGCGGGAAGGCTGCAGAAGCTCGGGCTGATCTAGCGCGTGTTCGTTTGATCCTGAGCAACATCCGTTCGTGCTGAGCTTGTCGAAGCACTCCAGCGCTCCGCCACCGTCCTTCGACAGGCTCAGGACGAACGGGTCAGGGTAGCTCGCTCATGCGCAAACGCTCAGCCAGCCACGGCGCCTCGACGCTCCAGAAGATGATATCCACGCCGAGGTAGTCGCGCGCGAAGGCGACGAATTCCTCGCGCGTAAAGCGCTTGCCCGTCTCGGGATTGGTATAAGTCAGCGTCGGTTCCTGGATCGCCATCGCGATCAGCGGCAGCTCGTCCCTGTACCGGTTGAAGAACGGGTAGCTGTTCTTCATCTGCCCGCGGCGATTGGGGACGATATCGGGCCCGCCGACGCCGATCCCCTCCGCCACCGCAAGCGCGAAGGATCGCTCCATATAGCCGCGGTCGTTGTTCCACTCGCAGGGCCAGAAATTGATGTACTGCACCACCTGCGTCTGCGCGAAAGCGGCGCGCGCGGCGCGCATACTGTCGAGCGTCGCCTCGAAATAGGCATCGCAGGTGAAGCCGTCCTCGCCGTCGGCAGCGACCGTATCGAAGGCCGATTCGGGCAGGTTCAGGCCGTAAAGGCGCCCATCGAACCGCTCCGCCAGCGCCTGCAGCAGAGCCTGGAAGCGGGCGCGCAGCGCGGGATTCCATTGCTTCGCGGTCCATCCCTGCCCGACCGGCTTGCCCTCGCCCGCATTGTCGTATTGCCGCGCCAGCCCGCCGTCATATTCGGGATCGTCGAGGATGTATTGCGGCACGCGGCGCGCCTCGGGCAGGAAGAACCGATCCTGGATCTGCGCGAACAGCAGCTTACCGCGCGCTTGCGTCAGCGCGAGGTCGGCTTCGATCGCGCTGAAATCGTAGATGCCCTTCTCGGGCTCGAGCATGCGCCATGTGTAGATGACCTGCGCTCCGTCGATATCGGGGCGCTCGAGCAGGTCGAGATGCGTTTCGAGTTCGCCCGGCCCGGTATAGATGAAGTTGCGGGGATCGATGCCGCCCGGCGTGGCGGCCACCAGCGCGATCCAGCACAGCAGGGCGAGCGCGAGCCTAGGCAGTCCGGGCCTCCGTCTTCTCAGCCACCCGCCGCAGCGCGTCGGCATAGGCCTCGGGCGGCTGCGCGCCGGGGATCATGAACTTGCCTTCGACCACCATCGCGGGAACGCCGGTGACGTTCATGTCCCACGCGGCACGTTCCTCCGCACGGACCTTGTCGGTGTACTCGCTTCCGCCCAGCACCGCCGCCGCATCCGCGCGGTCGAAGCCGACTTCCTCCGCGATATCGAGCAGCACGTCGCGCTCGCCGATCGGGCGGCGGGCGTTGAAATGCGCCTCGAACAGCGCGAGCTTGAGTTCGGTCTGCTTTGCCGGACCGTGCGCCTCGCCCACCCAGGTCAGCAGCTTGTGCGCGAGCAGCGTGTTCCACATCATCGCCTCGGGCGCAGGGTCCTCACCCTCGTAATCGAGCGACACCTTAGCCGTCTGTGCCGCCTCGCGCATCCGGTCCTGCACCTGTTTCGACTGTTCGGGCGTGCGGCCGTATTTGCGCGCGATATGCGCGGTGCGCTTCTCGCCTTGCTCGGGCATGTCGGGATTGAGTTCGAAGGCGTGCCAGCGCAGCTCCGCCTCGATCTCGCCGTCGAGCGCGTCGAGCGCCTGGCGCAGATTGCCCCACCCGACGAGGCACCACGGGCACATCACGTCGGACCAGATATCGATCGTCAATTTGCGGGAAGTTCCGGTCATCGGGTGAGCCACCAGTCGAGGAGATGATGCGCGATCGCCTGCGCGGGGGGCGTGTTGATCGGCGCGCCTTCCTCGCCCGCCATCGCCGCGGCGATCTCGTCACGCGCAAACCAGCGCGCATCGGCCAGCTCGGTCTCGTCGAGGGTGATCGCGTCGCTGTCGGTATAGGAATGGCAGCCGATCATCAGCTGCGAGGGAAACGGCCAGGGCTGGCTGGCGATATACGTAACGTCGCGCACCACCACGCCGGTCTCCTCGAGCACTTCGCGCGCGACGCCTTCCTCGATGCTCTCACCCGGCTCGACGAAGCCCGCCAGCGCCGAATAGGCGCGCTCGGGCCAGCCCAGCCCGCGTCCGAGCAGCAGCCTGCCGTCATGTTCGACCAGCATGATCGTCACCGGATCGGTGCGCGGAAAATGCTGCGCGCCGCAATTGGCGCAATCGCGCTGCCAGCCGCCCTTGACAATCCGCGTCGACCCGCCGCAAGCGGCGCAGTGGCGATGGCGCGCATGCCAGTCGGTGACGCTGCGCGCGCCGCCGTAGAGCGCGAGGTCGTCGGGCCGCAGCGTCGCCATCAGCGACCACAATTGCGGGTTGGCCATGCGCGGTCGCGAATCGCCCTCGGGCGGGACCGCAGCGAAGCACGGCTTGCCGTCATCGAGGCCGAGGAACACCAGTTCGGCATCCTCCGCTGCGTCGGCGAGCGTGCTCCACACCAGGCCGCCATTCTCGTCCATACCCGGCATCAGCCCGTCGAGCGCGAGCAGCCGCGCCTTCCAGTTCATCATCCCGGCGAGCGCGTCGGGATCGGCGCGCAGATTGTCGGCGCGGTCGAGCCGCGACCCGGTGAAGGCCAGCGCTTGCCGATCAGCCACCCTGAAGCGCCGCCAAATCCTTCTGCACCAGCTCGGCGAAGCTGCGCTGGATCGGATAGGCCTCGGCCGGCATGTATTGCGTGAACAGCTGCGCGCGCAGCCCGCTCTTCATGTCGACGAAGGCCGCGGTCCCCGCCGCGCCGCCCCAGCCATAGGCGCTGCCGGTCACCCTGCCGCCCGCGCCGAAGCCGCTTTCGCCCAGCCACGTGCCAGCGGTGCTTACGCCTTCGGGCAGCAGGTTCGAGGTGCCGACGCGCACCGCCAGCTCACCCATGACCCGCTTGCCGTCGATCGTGCCGTAGCCCGCCAGCATGCGCAGGAAGCGGTCGTAATCGCGCGGGCTCGAGACCAGCCCCGCGCCGCCGAACGGAAAGGCGGGCTCGTCGAGATAGATCGAGGCCGCTGCCGGATCCATCGGCAGCGGCTTGCCCTCGAGAATGCCGTAATTGGTCGTCAGGCGCCCGACCTCGCTCGCGGGGACGCGGAACCACGTGCTGTCCATCCCGGCGGGTTCGAAGATGCGTTCGTGCAGGAAGGCGTCGAACGGCATGCCGGAGGCAACCTCGATCGCCCGGCCGAGCACGTCGAGACTCGCCGAATAGCTCCACTTGGTGCCCGGCTGGTAGACCAGCGGCATCAGCGCCATCCCGTCGGCGAAGGCCTCCAGCCCCTCGACCGGCGTGCCGCGGCCGAGGCCGGGAATCGGCAGTTTGGAAACCTGGCCGGGGATCAGGCCGCGCTTCTCGAATTCCCTGGAGATCGCGCCCTTCTGGATGATCCCGTAGCCGATCCCCGCGGTATGCGTGAGCATGTGGCGGATGGTGATCGGACGCTTGGCCGGTTCGAGGTTCTCGGGGCCGATGCTGCCGTCATATTCCTTCTGCACCTGCATCTCTGCAAAAGCGGGAAGGATTTCGGCGAGCGGTTGGTCGAGGCCCATCTTCCCGTCGTCGATCAGCATCATCGCCGCCATACCGGTGACCGGCTTGGTCATCGAATAGACGCGGTAGAGCGTGTCGATATCGGCCTTTTCCGGTTTGCCCAGCGTGAGCACGCCGCGCGCGATCACCTCGGGCTCCTGCTGCCCCCAGCCGAAGGTCGCGAGCATGTTGGCGACCTTGCCCTCGGCGACATACTTCTCGACCGCGGCGCGCACGTTCGGCCAGCTTGCCGGATCCTGCGCCAGCGCCATGCGGCCGAACGGCACACCCGCAAAGGCGGCCCCCGCCCCGAGCATCGCCCCGCCCCGCAGCAGCGCGCGCCGCGACATTCCCGCCTGTTCGAAATTGCGAAACGCCATTGTCGGGTCCTCTTTTGCAATCTTTTCACCGGTCCGTTTGCGGCAGATGCGGCGGAGGGTCAATTGCCGCGTCGTGCCCTCTTGCCGAATCGCACTGTCATACCCATATAAGACACATGCTGAACCTTCTTTCGATTGTCGTCGGGATCGTCGCGCTGGTGATCGTCATCCCATCCTCCATTCCGCTGCTCGGCTGGGGCAACTGGTTCGCCCTGCCCGTCGCCATTCTCGGCGCCGGGCTGGGCGCGCTGTCCTCCTCCAATGGCGGGCGCAATTTCTGCCTGATCGTGCTCGCGATCGCGGTGGTCCGGCTGATTCTCGGCGGCGGTATTATCTGATCCGACGATCCTCCCCGTCGCGAAGCGATGGGGAGGTGGCAGACGCCCCTTCGGCTGGCTGGCAGGCCAGCCGCTCAGGGTAAACTGCCCTAAGGGCAGGCGGCTGACGGAGGGGCTATGGCAGGACATCGCCCCTCCACCACGAGACCTGAGGTCTCGCGGTCCCCCTCCCCATTTCGCCCATCCGGGCAAAACGGGGAGGATTTATTCCGCTAGCGCCCGCTCCGCCGCCTTGCGGAACAGTGTCGGCAGGCCCGCTTCGCCGAGCCGGTCGAGCGGCCACCATTCGCCATCGCCGTCGGGCGCAGCGTCGCCGCGAGAGCGGTGAACCGCCAGTTCGATCGTGAAGTGCGTGAAACCGTGCCGGACCGTTCCCGCATGCTCCCATTCACCCGCAACCGGCGGCCTGCCGCTGCCGTCGGCGCGAGCATGCCAGCCGTCGTCGGGCAACGCGCGCATTCCGCCGAGCATGCCGTTGCCCGGCCGCGTCACCAGCCACACCGCACCGCCGCGCTCGATCCAGTAGGCGCATCCCTGCCGCACCGGTTTTGCCTTCTTCGGCGCCTTGACCGGCAGCCGCACGGGATCGCCCTGCGCCCTGCCCGCGCATTGCGGCGAGAGCGGGCACAGCAGGCATTTCGGATCGCGCGCGGTGCAGATCGTCGCGCCGAGATCCATCATCGCCTGCGCAAAATCGCCCGCGCGGCTGTCTGGCGTGACCTGGTCGGCATTCTCGCGGATCGCCTTCCGTGCGCCGGGGAGCGGCTCGTCGATCGCGAACAGCCGCGCGACGACCCGCTCGACATTGGCGTCGACCACCACCGCGCGCCGCCCGAACGCGATCGCAGCCACCGCCGCTGCGGTATAGGCGCCCAGTCCCGGCAATTCGCGCAGCCCCTCCTCGGTGTCGGGAAACGCGCCCAGTTCGACCACTGCGCGCGCCGCCTTCACCAGGTTCCGGGCGCGCGAATAGTAGCCCAGCCCCGCCCAGGCAGCCATGACCTCTTCTTCGGGCGCGTCGGCGAGCGCGTCGACGGTCGGCCAGCGCTCGGTAAACCTGGCGAAATAGGGCTTCACCGCCGCGACCGTGGTCTGCTGCAGCATCACTTCCGACAGCCATACCCGATAAGGATCGGGTGCGGGAGCACCCGGCGGCGCGCGCCACGGCAGTTCGCGCGCATGGCGGTCGTACCAGTCGAGCAGCAGGTCGGGGATCGTCGCGGTGGCGCTCACGCCGCGCCTATGGCATGGGCGACAGCGCAATGGAACGGGACGATCCACCTTCGAAAAAACGGCCACCGGCCTCGAGCAGCGAAGCTGCAGGCCGCAATCCGGCCTCAAGTAGCGAAGCGGTAGGCCGCAAAAAGACTCGCAAATCCGCCAAGCCCTACGAGCGGCCGCGCGGCGGCCCCGCGCGGCAGATTTCGGACCTGATGCCGCAGATCGGGCGGCAGGCTTTCCGTCGCTTCGGCTTCGTCCAGTCGAGCGTCGTCACGCGCTGGCCCGAAATCGTCGGCGAGCACCATTCGAAGGTCTGCATGCCCGAAGCGATCCGCTTCCCGCCGGGCGAGAAATCGGAAGGCATATTGCAGCTGGTGGTGATCCCCGCCCACGCCCCGCTGATCCAGCACGTTGTTCCGGAAATCATCGAGCGGGTGAACCGTTTCTTCGGCTACAAGGCGGTCGCGCGGGTCAAGCTCCGGCAAGGCGAGGTTAAGCCGCCCGCTGCTGAAGCGAAACCGAGCGCACCGCCGTCGCTCAAGCCTATCCCGATGGAGCTGGGCGAAAGCCTGCGCGACATCGGCGATCCCGAGCTTCGCACGGTGCTCGAATCGCTCGCCCGCAGCATGGGCGGAGAGAAGGAAGACGAGGAATGATCGCGAAACGCCTCGCGACGGGAATTCTGGCGCTGGCCGCAGTCCTCGCGACCGCGGCATCGAGCAACTGGAACACGCGCGTCGAGCGCGTCGACGGCGCGCATGTGATCGGTAACCCGAAGGCGAAAACGAAGCTGACCGAATTCGTCAGCTATACCTGCCCGCACTGCGGCACCTTCGCGCGCACCGGCGACGAGGCGCTCAAGCTCGCCTATGTCGGTCCTGGTCGAATGCAGCTCGAAGTGCGCCATTTCGTGCGTGATCCGGTCGATCTGACGGTGACGCTGATGACGTGGTGCGGCGACAAGTCGAAATTCCTGCGCAACCACGCCGCGTTCATGCATGCACAGCCCGACTGGCTGGCCAGGGCGGGCAAGACGACCCGCGCGCAACAGCAGCGCTGGTATGCCGGCGAGTGGCCCGCCCGTGCGCGGGCGATCGCCTCCGATCTCGATTTCTACGCGATCATGGCGGGGCGCGGCTACGAGCGGACAGAGATCGATCGCTGCATCGGCGACACCGCTATGGCAGAAAAGCTGTCGGAGAATTCGGAGCGCGACATGGCGGCCTACAACATCCCCGGAACCCCCAGCTTTGTCCTCGACGGTACGCTGCTCGCCGGCGTCCACACCTGGCCCGCGCTCGAAAAACGGCTCATCGCCGCAAAATAGACCGTTTTCCCGCGGGACAAGCTGTGGAAAGGGCCGCGCACCGCTTCACCGCCTTCCCGCCTTCGTCTAGCCTCCATCAATTCCGCAAGGGAAACCGATCACGATGACCATGTTCCGCCGCATCGCTTTCGCCGCCTTCGCCGCACCCCTCGCGCTGGGTCCTTCCGCCTGCAATTCGGGCGAGGAGGATACCGTCGCCGCGAGCGAGCCGATCGCGCCGATTTCCGCGCCCGAGGGCACGCAATGGACCGACACGACGACGGTTTCGGACGATGGCGGCTACATCCTCGGCAATCCCGAGGCGCCGATCAAGCTGGTCGAATACGGTTCGCTGACCTGCCCCGCCTGCGCCGCCTTTTCAGTCGAGGGCGCGGCGAAGCTGGAAGAAGACTACGTCAATTCGGGCCGCGTCAGCTACGAGTTTCGCAGCGTGCTGATCCACGGCGCCGCCGATCTGGTGCTGACCAAGCTGGTTACGTGCGGCGCGAAGGAGGCGGTGCACCCACTCGCCAACCAGGTGTGGGCCAATCTCAACCCGATCCTCGACGGGATCCAGGCCAATACGGCAGCGCTCGAAGGCGCCATGGGACTGCCCGAAGAGCAGCGTCTCCCCGCCTATGCCGAAGCGGGCGGATTGTACGAATTCTTCTCCGCGCGCGGGCTCAGCCGTGACCAGGCCGAAAGCTGCCTGGCCGATTTCGACGCAGTGCAGGCGCTCGCCGAGCAGACGGAAGCTGCCGCCAGGCGCGACGAGGTCGAACGCACGCCGACCTTCTTCCTCAACGGCCGCCAGCTGGAAGAGACCCGCTGGGAAGACGTCGAACCCGCGCTCCAGCGCGCCGGCGCCAGGTAACCAGCGCCGGGGGTTCGGGAACGGCGATGCTCATCAAGCGGCTCAGGCTCAGCGGCTTCAAGAGCTTCGTCGAGCCCGCCGAACTGCGCATCGAACCCGGGCTGACCGGCGTCGTCGGGCCGAACGGCTGCGGCAAGTCCAACCTGCTCGAGGCGATCCGCTGGGTGATGGGCGAAAACTCGCCCAAATCGATGCGCTCGGGCGGGATGGACGACGTCATCTTCGCCGGCACCGCCAGCCGTCCGCCGCGCGATTTCGCCGAAGTCTCGCTGCAGGCCGAGGGCGACGAAGGCGACGAACTCGAAGTCACTCGCAGGATCGAACGCGGCGCGGGCAGCGCCTACCGCGTCAACGGCAGCGACGTGCGCGCGAAGGATGTCGCGCTGACCTTCGCCGATGCGGCGACCGGCGCGCACAGCCCAGCCCTCGTCAGCCAGGGCAAGATCGCGCAGGTGATCGCCGCCAAGCCCGCCGAGCGGCGCCAGATGCTCGAGGAAGCGGCAGGGATCGCGGGGCTGCATGTCCGCCGCAAGGATGCCGAGAGCAAGCTCAGGCAGACCGAGGCCAATCTCGCCCGGCTCGAGGACATGATGGCGGGGCTCGACAGCCAGATCGCCTCGCTGCGGCGGCAGGCCAAACAGGCCGAACGCTACAAGAAGCTGTCCGACCGGATCCGCGTGGCCGAGGCGCGGCTGGTGTTCGCGCGCTGGCGCGATGCGGCAGCAGCAGCCGAAGCCGCGCGTGCCGATGCGAAAACGGCGGACGAGCGGGTCGCCGGCGCGAAGACCGCGGCGGACGAGGCGCAGAAAGCGCAGCACGCCGCCGCGCGGGCGCTGGCCGAGGCGCGCGACGAGATGGCCGACCGGCGCGACGATACCAGTGCACACGGCCACCGCATGGCCGCGCTGGCGAGCCAGCTGGAAGCCGCCGAGGAACGTCTCGCCGATCTCGATCGGCAGAAGGCACGGCTCGAAGAGGATCGCGGCGAGGCCGACCGGCTGACCAGCGATGCCGCCGACGCCTTGGCACGGCTCGAACGCGAACTCGCCGCTGCCCAAGCCTCGCTCGCCGAAGCGGACGAGCGTCGCCCGGCGCTGGCGGCGAAGCTGGAGGATACCGAGCGTGCGGGCCGTGCGGCGGAACTCGCGCTGGCGAAGGCTACCGCGGATCATGCCGGGGTCGAAGCCGAATGGCGCGTCGCCGAAGCGGCGATCGAGCAGGCCGAAGCGCGGCTGGTGCGGCTCGACCGCGAAATGTCGCGCCGGGACGATACGCGACGCGAGCTTACCGAAGGCCGCAATCCGGAGCGGGAGGTCGAGGAGGCCGGGCGCCAGGCCGACAGGGCGGCCGAAGCGCTGTCCTCGATCCGCGAGCGCATCGCAAGCGAACGCGAACGCAAGGAGACGCTCCAGGTCGAGCGCGACGAGGCCGCGAGCGCGCTCGCCTCCGCAAGGGCCGAACTTGCCGGAATCGAGCGCGAACACAGGGCCTTGCAGCGCGACCGCGAGGCGCGCGAGCGGCAGGCGGCCAATCGCGGCGGCCTGCCCGCGGCGCTCGACCGCGTGCGCGCCGCGAAGGGCTACGAGCGCGCGCTCGCAGCGGTGCTGGGCCGCGACGCCAAGGCAGCGCTCGGCTCGGCGCAGGGCGACGGGCGCTACTGGACGGGGCGCGACGCTCCGGCGAAGGTTGCCAACAGCCTCGCCGACCACGTGACCGCCTGCCCCCCGGAACTCGCGGCGCGGCTCGCACTCGTGCACGTCGCGCAGGAGGACGACGGGCGCGTGCTCGCACCGGGCGAATGGCTGGTCACGACCGAGGGGCATTTGCGCCGCTGGGACGGCTTCGTGGCGCGCGGCGAAGGCGCGGCGGAAGCGGCGCGGCTGGAGGCGGAAAACCGCTTTGCAGAACTCGAAGCGCAGCTCCCCGAATTGCGCGAAGCGGTGGAGCGGCAGGAAGCTGCAGCCACTTCGGCGCAATCCGGACTAGCGGAGGTCCAGCAGAAGCTGGTCGTCGGCGACCGCATGATTGCCGAGGCGAACGAGACCGAGCGCCAGGCTTTGCGCGCGCTCGACCAAGCCGAGGCCGCGCGCGAGCGCGTCGCCACGCGGCTGGCCGAACTCGACGAGGCGGCGGGCGAACTGGCCGAACAGCGCACGCAGGCCGAGGCCGAACTGACGGCGGCGCGCGAACGCAAGTCCACCTTGCCCGATCCGGCCACCGGTCGCGCTTCGCTCGAAGCGGCGCAGGCGAAGAACGAGGCTGCGCGCTCCGCGCAGCAGGCCGCCACCGCCGAACTCGCCTCGCACGACCAGACCATCGCCGTCGTGCGCGAGCGCACCGCCTCGCTGCGCGGCGACATCGCCAGCTGGCAGGCGCGCTCGGGCGAAGCGGCGCAACGGCTGTCGGGGATGGCGGCGCGGTTCGAGGAAATCGAGCAGGAATGCACGGTGGTCGCGGCCAGGCCCGAAGGGCTGATGCGCGAGATCGAACAGGGCGACACGCTGCGCCAGCGGCTCGGCGAGGAACTGGCCAAGGCGGAAGAGGCCGTGGCAGAAGCGCAGGAAGCCGCCAATACCGCCGAAAGCTCCTTCTCCGAGGCGAACGAGGCGCTCGCCACCGCACGCGAAAGCCGCGCCGGGCTGGCGGCGCGCGCCGAGAACGAGGAAGCCCGCCGCGGCGAGATGGCGCGCATTTCGGGCGAGCGCTTCCAGTGCCCGCCACCGATGCTCGCCGAGCGGTTCGAGTTCGACGAGGACGCGATCGGGGATTCGCAGGCCGAATCGGAGGAAATGGACCGCCTCACCGCCAGCCGCGAGCGAATCGGCCCGGTCAATCTGGTCGCCGCCGAGGAACTGGCGAAGATCGAGGAAGAACACGGCGCCAACGCCGCCGAGCAGGCCGAACTGGCCGAAGCGGTCAACCGGCTGCGCGGCTCGATCGGCAATCTCAACCGCGAGGGCCGCGAGCGGCTCAAGGCGGCGTTCGAGGAGGTCAACGAGCACTTCCAGCGGCTGTTCACGCGGCTGTTCGAGGGCGGGCAGGCACATCTCGCGCTGATCGACAGCGACGACGTGCTCGAGGCCGGTCTGGAAATCTTCGCCCAGCCGCCGGGCAAAAGGCTGCAATCGCTCACCCTGCTGTCGGGGGGCGAGCAGGCGCTGACCGCGATCGCTCTGATTTTCGCGCTGTTCCTGACCAATCCAGCGCCGATCTGCGTGCTCGACGAGGTCGACGCGCCGCTCGACGACGCCAATATCGACCGTTTCTGCGACCTGCTCGACGCAATGGTGCGCGAAACGAGCACACGCTACATGATCGTCACCCACAACGCAGTGACGATGAGCCGCATGCACCGCCTGTTCGGCGTCACCATGATCGAAAAGGGCATCAGCCGGCTGGTCAGCGTAGACCTCGGCGCGGCGGAGGAATTGCTGGCGGCGGAATGATACGCTGGCTGAGAAGGCTTGCCTGGCGCTGGCGAGAGCACAAAGTCGCTTCTGTCGCGGAATACCCACGATTACCTGCCCCGGTCTACCTCCGTCTGACGGAGGAAACCGAGATACCTACGATTGCCGAACGCCCCAGGCGGGTCGTAATCGTCAGCGAAATGACGACGACACCCGAGTGGATGAATTCGGTTGTCGAATGGATTTTGGAAGCCGGTTGCCTCTACGCGGTCGCGTGGGGGATTGACTGCGAGGCATGGCACGATGCGATTGACTGGGCGAATCTCGAACGGTTCGATTTCGAGGATATTCCGGATGAACATTTCATCATGACGACTTGGCATGCCGATGAAGGGCTTGCGGATGCGCTCTGGTTTGCGCGGGAATGTGCCTACCACGACGATGTCGATCTCGAGGAGGTCATTATTTTGCATATCGCCGCACACGATCGCGGTCCGCAGATCGTCAGCCTCTATGAGACAGTCGATGTCGCGCGCGAGAAAAATCCGTCTGGCTAGACCCCGATCGCCTCAGCGAGGCGACCGCGGATAGCCTTGAGCTCGGCGACCAATTCCGCCGTCGCCTCGAGAACCGTATCGTCGGCCTCTTCGGCGGGCGCGGCATCGGTATCCGCTTCGGGATTCGTACGACCGAAAAACGCATCGACTCCGCCATCGGCAGGCAGATCCGGGCTTTCGGGCAAGGTCGGTTTCGCGTCGTCGGTTTCGGTCAATTGCCCGTCCTGCCCCGCCCCGGCTACGGTTTGTTTGCCGGACAGCGCCTTTCTTGCGCCCTTGAGCGTGTAGCCCTCGCGGTTGACCAGCCGGTCTATTCGCTCGAGCAGTTCGACGTCTTCCGGGCGGTAATAGCGCCGGCCGCCGCTGCGCTTGAGCGGCTCGAGCATCGGGAATTGCTGCTCCCAGTAGCGCAGCACATGCGCCTTGATGCCGAGCGCCGCGGCGACTTCTCCGATAGTGCGGAGCGCGCCTTCTTCCTTGCCGTCGTCGAATTGCGCGCTCATCGTCCTGCCTCTCGGCCCCTATCCCTTGGCTATCCGTTCCTTGAGCAGCTGGCTGGCACGGAAAGTCATCACGCGACGCGGCGTGATCGGCACCTCGACCCCGGTCTTGGGATTGCGGCCGATCCGTTCCTTCTTGTCGCGCAGGATGAAACTGCCGAACCCGGAGATCTTCACGTTCTCGCCCTTGCCCATGGCCTCGCACATATGCGCGAGCACCGATTCGACGAGATCGAGCGATTCCGCGCGCGAAAATCCCAACTTGCGATTGATGGCTTCCGCCAGATCCGCGCGAGTCAGCGTGCCCACCGAACGCATCATGCGCCACTCCTCCTTCGGTGCGACCCGCGATTGAAAACATTGGCAACTTAGCCGCTGGGTTGCTGTAGCGCAACAAAACCGCGGTGGAAAAAGCGGCGCGGGGCTCCGCCGATGCCCGATTCGCTCAGATTCGAACCAGGCTCGCACCCCATGTAAAGCCACCGCCCATCGCCTCGAACATTACCAGGTCGCCGGGCTTGATCCGTCCGTCCTGCACCGCCGTGTCGTAAGCCAGCGGCACCGATGCAGCCGAGGTGTTGGCGTGCCGATCGACCGTGACCACCACCTTTTCCGCCGGCAGGCCGAGCTTGCGCGCGGTGGCGTCGAGGATGCGGGCATTGGCCTGGTGCGGCACGACCCAGTCGATATCGTCGGCGGCGATGCCCGCTTCGTCCATCGTCTCGCCCAGCACCTCGGCGAGATTGACCACCGCATGGCGAAACACCTCGCGTCCACGCATGCGCAGATGCCCGACGGTCTGCGTGGTCGAGGGACCGCCGTCGACATAGAGCAGCTCATTGTGCTCGCCGTCGGCATGCAGCCTGGAAACGAGCACGCCGGGTCCGTCCTGCTCGACCTCCTGCGCCTCGAGCACGAACGCCCCCGCCCCGTCGCCGAACAGCACGCAGGTGGCGCGATCCTCCCAGTCGAGAATGCGGCTGAAAGTCTCGGCGCCGATCACCAGCGCCCGGCTCGCCATGCCCGTGCGCAGCAACGAGTCGGCAGTCGCTAGCGCGTAGAGGAAGCCCGAACATACCGCCGCCACGTCGAACGCGATACCGCCATTGCAGCCGAGATTGTGCTGCACGATGGTCGCGGTGGCGGGGAACGTCTGGTCTGGCGTCGCCGTGGCGAGCATGATCAGGTCGATATCCCGTGCCGCGATCCCGGCGGCTTCGAGCGCTTTCTCCGCCGCGGCGGTAGCCAGACTCGAGGTGGTCTCGCCCTCGCCTGCAATGTAGCGTTGGCGAATGCCGGTACGCTCGACGATCCATTCGTCGCTGGTGTCGATCCGCTGCGCCAGTTCGGCATTGCTGACCGCCTGTTTCGGCAGCGCCGAGCCGCTCCCGCGCAGGACCGACCGGATCACTTGGAGGACCCTTCGCGCAGCCGGTCCTCGCCCAGTTCGGCAAGATCCGCGGCGATCCGGCGGGTCAGGTTTTCCTCCAGCAACCGCGCCGCAACCGCGACCGCGTTGGCGACCCCGGCGGCGGTGGCGCTGCCGTGGCTCTTCACCACCACCCCGTTGAGGCCCAGAAAGACTGCGCCGTTGTGGTTGTTGGGATCGAGATGATGGCGCAGCAATTCGGTTGCGGGCCTGGAAACGAGAAACCCTACCTTGGAGCGGAACGAGCTGGTGAAGGCGGTGCGGAGCAGATCGGTGACGAAACGCGCCGTACCTTCGATCGCCTTCAATGCGATATTGCCCGAGAAGCCGTCGGTCACCACCACGTCGACCTCGCCACGGTTGATCTTGTCCGATTCGACGAAGCCGTCGAACGACAGCGCCAGCCCGGTCGCCTCCTGCAGCTGCCCCGCGGCGTCGCGCAACGCGTCGGTACCCTTGGTTTCCTCGGTTCCGATATTGAGCAGGCGCACGCGCGGCTGGTCGCGTCCGGTCAGGATACGCGAATAGGCCGCGCCCATGATCGCATATTGCACCAAATTGCGCGCATCGGCCTCGGTATTGGCACCCAGATCGAGCATGATGACATCGTTTTCGCCGAGCGTCGGCATCAGCGCGGCGAGCGCCGGGCGGTCTATCCCCGGCATGGTACGCAGAGCGAGCTTGCTCATCGCCATCAGCGCGCCGGTATTGCCCGCGCTGACCGCAGCACCCGCATCGCCCGCCTTTACCGCATTGACCGCGAGGCCCATGCTGGTGGTCCTGGCGCGGCGCAGCGCCTGGGTCGGCTTTTCCTCGCCGCCGACGACGTCCTCGCAATGGAGGATTTCCGAGGCATCGCGCAGGTTCGGATGCGCCTCCAGCGCAGCCTCGATCCGCGCCTGGTCGCCGACCAGCAGAAACTGGAACTTGTCGTGCCGGCGGCGCGCTTCGGCGGCGCCGTCCATCATCACGCGCACGCCTTCATCGCCGCCCATCGCGTCGACGGCGATACGCGGCAGACTCATTGCGTTCTCCGGCTAATGTCGGTCAGAGACCGACAGCGATGACTTCGCGACCGTTATAGTGACCGCAATGCGGGCACAGATTGTGCGGGCGCTTGAGCTCGCCGCAATTGTCGCATTCGTGATGCGCTTCGACCTTCAGCGAATCGTGCGCACGGCGATTGCCGCGGCGGTGAGGCGATACTTTTCTCTTGGGGACAGCCATTGCGGCACCTGTTCCTCAATTAAATCCGGTGTTTCGTGAGCCGCTCTAGGGCAAGGTCACCGGGCGCACAAGGTCGTGCGCGAAAGTGGCCCGTCCATGGCGGGAAGGCGCGCGCTATAGCGAAATCTGCACAGGTTGCAAGCGTCGTGGAGAGTCTTGGTTGCGTGCGGACCGGACCTCCGTCCGGCCCTTGCTGTTCCATCCCACTCCCCCACCCGGCCACCCCGACGATAGTAGCCTATGGGTGGCCGGGTGGGGGAGTGGGATGGAACAGCCCCGGCGGTCCGACACTTGCCAAGCAGCGACAGGTCTCGTCACCGCCGGAATACAACACAGTGTGGGCCGGTGCCGCTATCCAGACAAAGACTCACGCATTGCCGACGACATAGCAGGCCGCGGCGACCAGCGCTCCGGTCCATCGATTGGAGCGGAATCGTTCGAGCGGGTTGGCCGGGTCGTCGGCATCGAGCGTGGCGACCTGCCACGAGAGGTGCAGCGCCGCCGGGAGCAGGGCGAGCAGCGCGACCCAGTCCGCCCGGTAAAGCCAGAAGGCGAGGGCCCACAGCGCGACGGCCCCGGCATAGAACGCCGCCACCCCGGCGTGTACCCGCTTGCCCAGCCGCAGCGCGCTCGACCGGATGCCGACCAGCGCGTCGTCCTCGCGGTCCTGCAGCGCGTAGATCGTGTCGTAGCCGATCACCCACAGCACGCATCCGCCATAAAGCGCGCCGAGCGCATCCCAATGGTCGCCGCACAGCTGGCTCCAGCCGACCAGCGCGCCCCAGCCGAACACCAGCCCGAGCCACGCCTGCGGCCACCAGGTGATACGCTTCATGAACGGGTAAGCCGCAACCATGGCGAGGCTCGCCAGCGCCACCAGCCGGGCCCCGAAGCGCAATTGCAGCAACACGGCCAGGCCGACCAGGCACAGCGCCAGCAGCCAGGCCCAGGCCAGCTTTTTCGACACGCGCCCGCTCGCCACCGGGCGAGCCGCGGTGCGCGCGACCTTGCGGTCCAGATCGGCATCGACGATATCGTTGTAGACGCAGCCGGCGCCGCGCATCGCGACGCTGCCGAGCAGCAGCCAGCCGAGCAGCGCGAGCTGCCACCCCGCTCCTGCCAGCCATACGCCGAACACGCACGGCCAGAACAGCAGCCACCAGCCGATCGGCCGGTCGAACCGCGCCAGCTGTGCGAGATCGCGCGGCAGTTGCGGCAGACGTGCGACGAGGCCGCCCGAAACGCTGTTGTGCTCGGTATCGGGGACGATGTTGTCGGGGGTGACAGGTGTCACCCTGGTGTCACCCGCGGGATCGGTCGGTTTTATCAATTCCGATCAATACCTTATCTTGCACGACTGCGGTAAAGGGCGACACATCGCGGTTTTCCGGGATGTCGGGCGATGCGAGCCAGAGCGCTCGCCATACTGTGGCAAATTAATCGGATGTAGGAAATGCCTTATTGATCGGCGTCACCGCGCGCGGCCGTCTGCACGGGGATGACACGATGCAGCCGTGCGCCTAAGAGGCTGACATGCCCGCCACGCCCGCTTGGCCGCCCAAGAGCGCCCCGCGCCTGTTCGTCGCCGAGTTGCTGAGCGAAGGCGTGCCCGTCATCGTGGAGGGGAACCACGCGCACTATCTAGCCAGAGTCATGCGCGTCGCCGCGGGCGATGCGGTGATTGTGTGCGACGACGTCACCGGCGAATGGGCGGCACGGGTCGTTGCCGCGGGCAAGCGGAGCGTCGAACTCGAACCGGT
The DNA here is from genome assembly GCA_913055875.1 of uncultured Altererythrobacter sp. GTDB lineage: Bacteria > Pseudomonadota > Alphaproteobacteria > Sphingomonadales > Sphingomonadaceae > CAJXJY01. The sequence continues at coordinate 17,735 of CAJXJY010000016.1, read as the reverse complement.
CGAGCGGCTGCGCCCGCGCGAGGAGGTGCCAGATTTCTGGCTGTGCCCGGCGCTGCTCAAGAAGGATCGCTTCGATCTCGTGCTCGAAAAGGCGACCGAGCTGGGCGCCGCGCGCATCCAGCCGGTGGTGACCCGCCGCTGCGTCGCCGACAAGCTCAATATGGAGCGCGCCCGCGCGATCGTGACCGAGGCGGCGGAGCAATGCGCGCGCACCGCGCTGCCCGAACTGGCCGAACCGGTGAAGCTGGCCGCATTGCTGCGCGACTGGCCGGAGGACCGCGCGCTGTTCTTCGCCGACGAGCTTGGCGGCGGTCCGGCGGCGGAGCGATTCGCCCGGCACCTTCCTCCGGCCGCCCTGCTGACCGGCCCCGAAGGCGGTTTCGACGATGAGGAACGCGCCGCTATCCGCAGCCTTCAGCAAGCCATCTCCATTTCGCTCGGGCCGCGTATCCTGCGCGGCGAGACCGCCGCGATCGCCGGGACCGCGCTGTGGATGGGCGCAATGGGCGACTGGCGGGAAGGCGAATAGTTTCGCTTTCAGCGACGCGGAAAAAATCGCTGGTCACGCCAATTTCGGTTGCCTAACGCAACGCGCATGAGCACGCGGGAGACATCGGGGGCGGACGATCCCATCATCGAATCCCGCGATCAGCTGGTCGCCCCGATGCAGGCGGGCGAGAAGCCCAGATCGGCCTGGCGGATCGGCACCGAGCACGAAAAGCTCGTCTACAAACGCGACGACTTTCACGCCCCGTCCTACGACGAAGCCTGCGGTATCCGCGATATCCTGCTGAATTTGCAGGAATTCGGCTGGGAGCCGGTCGAGGAAGGCGGCAAGGTTATCGCCATGAAGGGCGCCGACGGAACGGTTAGCCTGGAGCCCGCCGGCCAGCTCGAACTGTCGGGCGCGCCGCTCGAAAACCTGCACGAGACCTGCGCCGAAACCGGCCGCCATCTCGAACAGGTCAAGGCGATCGGCGAGAATTGCGGGGTCGGCTTCCTCGGCCTCGGCATGTGGCCCGACAAGACCCGCGAAGAACTGCCGGTGATGCCCAAGGGGCGCTACGAAATCATGATGCGGCACATGCCGCGGGTCGGCAATCTCGGGCTCGACATGATGCTGCGGACCTGCACCATCCAGGTCAATCTCGACTATTCCTCCGAAGCCGACATGGCGAAGAAGTTCCGCACCGGCCTCGCGCTCCAGCCGCTCGCGACCGCGCTGTTCGCCAACTCGCCCTTCACCGAGGGCAAGCCCAACGGCTACCTCTCCTACCGCAGCCACATCTGGTCCGACACCGACCCGCACCGCACCGGCATGCTGCCCTTCGTGTTCGAGGACGGTTTCGGCTACGAACGCTGGGTCGATTACATGCTCGACGTGCCGATGTATTTCGTCTTCCGCGAGGGGAGATATATAGACGCGGCGGGGCTCAGCTTCCGCGATTTCCTCGACGGCAAGCTGTCGGCGCTGCCCGGCGAAAAGCCGACGCAGAGCGATTGGTGGGACCACCTCTCGACCGCCTTTCCCGAAGTGCGGCTCAAGAGCTTCCTCGAAATGCGCGGCGCCGATGGCGGTCCGTGGAGCCGCATCTGCGCCCTCCCCGCCTTCTGGGTCGGCCTCCTCTACGACGACGCCGCGCTCGATGCCGCGTGGGAGCTGGTCAGCCACTGGAGCGTCGAGGAGCGCGAGGAATTGCGCAACGCGGTGCCGGGCCAGGCGCTCGACGCGCCGATTCCGGGCGGCGGACGATTGCAGGATCTGGCGAAGGACGTGCTCGCGATCGCGCGGCAGGGCCTCAACGCCCGGGCGCGGCTCAACAGCAGCGGCGACAACGAGACGGGCTTCCTCGAAACGCTCGACGAGATCGTCGCCAGCGGCAAGGTCCCCGCGCAGCGCCTGCTCGACAAATATCACGGCGAATGGGACGGCGATATCGAACGCGTCTACAAATACAGCTTCTGAGGGGAGAGCGGCGATGATCCAGATCAACGGTACGATAAAGCTGGGGCGCGAGATCGACGCCGCGACGCAGAAGGCGATGGTGACGATGGTCCGCGCCAGCCGCGCCGAGGACGGCTGCCTCGACTACACCTTTGCGCGCGACTTGGCCGATCCCAACGTGATGGTGATATTCGAGCGCTGGCGCGACCGTGCGGCGCTGGATGCGCATGCCGGCTCGTCGCATATGGCGGAGTGGCGGACTTTCATGGCGGCCAACCCGCCGGCCAGCCGCGACCTGCGGATATACGAAACCGACGACGGCCAGCCGCTCGGCTGATTACTCCGCCGGGTGTTCCTGCAGCACCGGCCCGTGCGGCCGGATGCGGCGCTTGAGCGCGGCGAGCGGCGCGGTCAGCGGGCCGTGGCGCTCCATCCACGCGTGGTATTCGCGATATTTGGCGTCCTCGGCGAGCAGGTGCGCCTCCTCGGTCCGCGCGCGCCAGTAGTAGATCGCGCTGACGCAGCCGAGGAACACGGTGTTGCGCACCATATCGACCGGCGAGCCGCTGTCGACGAGGAAGGGCAGCGTAGCGCACCACCAGAACAGGTTCTTCGACAGATAGGCCGGATGCCGGGTGAAGCGATACGGCCCGTTGGTGAGCACGCCGCGATAGGTCAGGTTGGAGAAGCGGATCCCGAAGGCCACCGTCGCCCAGGCGTAGATTCCCGTCAGGACGATCAGCAGCGCGGACCAGATCCACAGCAGCGCGGGATAGTCCGAAAACCAGTAGGTCCAACCGGGCGTATTGATCTCGTAGGCGAACATGCCCTCGGTGCCCATGAAGGCGAACACCAGCGGCGGGTAGCAGATCAGCGCCGCGAGCCAGCCCGACAGCAGCGGGTTGCCGCTGCGGATATGCGCGTCGAGCGGGCGCATGGTGACGAGATAGCCGACCGTGCCGATCTGGACGTCGATCACGAACAGCAGGCCGATCAGGAACATGCCGAGCCGCACCGGTTCCGCCGCGATGGCGGCCAGATCGGTCTCGACGACCGCGGCGAAGCCGCCCGGCAGGATCGAGATCATGAAGGCGCCGAAGAACGCCTTGATGATCCAGGCGCGCCAGTGCTTCTTCACTTCCTCCGGATCGTAGGGCTCGCGCCCGATCAGCATCGCCCCGAAATGCCATGCGTGGTCGCGCGGCTCCACCATCACCCGGTCGAGCCACAGCACATAGGGAACCGACAGCACCACCAGCGGCACCGCGGCGAAGGCGAGCACCTCCATCGCGAACAGGTATTGCCCCTGCCAGTACCAGCGCGCGAGGCAGTAGGCGAAGGCGAGCAGCGCCCAGGTCGCCCACAGCCCGGCGATCTTGACCACCGAGATGTCGATCACCTCGGCGAGCGGGCGCTTGCGATCCCAGTCGATCCCGGTCGAGGCACGCCGGTGGACGCGGTCGACGAAGATCGACCACGCCACCATCGGCCCGGCCGAGAACAGCATCGCCGCAAGCGCTGCATAGGGGCCGGACAGCGGTCCGCGCGGTCCCGGCAGGCCGAGCATGTCGGCAATCGGCGCGTAGTTGCGGCAGAATACGATCCACGCGAGCAGGCCGAACAGTCCGGCCAGGCCCACGCCTGCCGAAACGTCGCTTTGCGGCGGGGAGCCGATGGCGGATTCGCGCGCACTCATTGCGCCTGTGCGGCTAGCGCAAAAGGGTTAAACAGCCGGTAAGAGGATGGCCGCGGTCCCGCCGCGGGACGCGAGCGGGGCGAAGCGTTAAGAGGCCGGAGCCACGCCGCAATCGGCCTGTTCGAAGGCGAGTTCTGTGCGTGCGGCGTCGGACAGTTCGACGGTCAGCGTCGCGCGCTCGCCGGTGCGATCGAAAGCGATGAAATGCTGCGCCGAATCGCCCGACTTGACGATCCGCCTGGTCAGGCGGTCGCCCTCGGCGCGAAAGGCATAGTGCGGGTTGCCGATCAGCCAGCTGCGCAACTCGCCGTCGCCCTTGCTGTGGCCGTAGCGCTCGAACCACGGCTCACCGTTATAGGCGACCCGATCTTGCGTCACTTCGATTCGCCCGAAGCGCGGGTGATCGTAGCATCCGAACGTCTCTTCCTTGGGCAGCGCGTTCGAAGCGAAGTCCAGCATGTCGCATCCGCCGAGCAGGACGAATGCGAACAAGGCCGGCAGCACGCGCATCATCGGTCAGCGAAACGCGTGGATGCGCCCCGCGTCGTCGAGGATATAGAGCGTGTTGTTGGCCACCACCGGCGCGAGGCTGACGGGGGTGTCGAGATCGCGATAGAGGCTCGCAGAGCCCTCGCCGACGCTGATCTTGTAGACCGCGCCGCGCGTGCTCGCGACCCACAGATTGCCCCCGGCGAGCACCGGGCCGGTCCAGAAGATCGGGCCTTCCTTGTCTTCCTCGTCGCGCCAGCGCTGCATCTGCGCGATCCAGCGCACCTTGCCGGTGGCGCGCGCGATGGCGAGCAGGCGCGCGTCGTCGGTCAGCGCGAAAATCCACTCGCCCGCTATCGCCGGGGTCGAAATCCCGGCGACGTTGAGCTCCCAGATGCGCTGCCCGGTAACCAGTTCGTAAGCGGCCATGCGCCCGCCCTGGCCGAGCGCATAGACCCGGCCTTCGTAGATGATCGGATCGGCGTCGATATCGGTCAGCGAGCCGACCGCGGTCGAAATCGTGGTGCGAGACAGCGCATCGGACCACAGCACGCGGCCATTTTCGTAGCGATAGGCGACCAGCTCGCCCGAGCTGTAACCCGCGAGCACGGTCCCCTGCCCTGCGGCGGGCGCGGCGACGCCGAACACGCCGGTCTGCGCGATCGAGCCCGATTCGTTCCACACCGGCTCGCCGGTAGTGGCTTCGAGCGCGTGGATCTGGTTGTCCTGCGTCATCACGAAGACCGTGTTGAAGGCGATCGTCGGCGAACCGCGCAGCGGCCCGGCGGGTTGCGCCTTCCACACCTCGCTACCGCTCCCGGCATCGAGCGCCACGACTTCGCCGATACCGTTGGTGGCATAGACGCGGCCGCCGTCGAAGCTCGCTCCGCCGCCGAAGGCCGACTTCTGCAAATTGCCGTCGATACGCATCCGGTAGGTCCACTGCCGCGCGCCGCTCTGCGCGTCGAAGGCGTGGACGATGCCGTCGGTGTCGACCGCGAACAGCCTGCCGTCGCCGATCACCGGCGCCGCAGCCAGCCGCCGACGCTCGCCCGATCCGGCGATCTGTGCGGTCCAGGCCTGCGCCGGATTGTCGGCCAGGGTGAGAGCGCCGTTGGCCTTGCTTGCCGTACCGCCCGCCTGCGGCCAGGACGGGTTGGTGACCGCCGGAGGGACTACCACCGACACTCCGGCCAATTCGGGGTCGACCTGCGCGCCGCTTTCGATTCGCGACAGGATCGGAACGCGGTCGCCGAGCGTCGGCGTATCCTTCTTGCCGTCGCCGCCGAACAGGCCGCCGCTGCAGCCCGCCAGGACCGCCGCGAGCAGAGCCATGACGGCCGCACGGGCCGGATTGGGTATGAAAGAGCCAGTCATCGCAAACATCATTCCTTGCAACCTACCGCGCGGGCGCAGCAGCATCCTCGTCGACGACGATATCCTCGAGCACCTCGTCGACATCCTCGATCGCATCGACCCCGAGCAGCCCGGCCATCTGCCGCGCGCGGAAGCGCAGGCTTTCGGGCACCTCCTCGTTCTTGGCGATCTCGCCGAACAGCGTCCCTGCTTCGGTGCGCTTGCCCTGCTCGAGATAGGCCAGCGCGACCAGTTCGCCGGCACTGCCGAAATAGGGGTTGCCGGGCACCGCCAGCGGCTGGAGCCGGGCGATCACCTCGGCGGGCTCGCGCGTGTCGAAGGTCGCCGCGACTTCCCGGATCGTCGCCAGATCGCGGATCTCGGACGAAATGCCTTCGTCCGCGGCGAGACGCGCATAGATTTCGACGGCTTCATCGGGCCTGTCCCGTTGGAGCGCGATGCCGGCCTGCAACAGGGCCGCGATGGCCGCGGAATCGCTGTCGCCGTCGGCCAACTCCGCCAGCGTGCTGGACGCGGTATCGAGATTGCCCGCCTGCAACTGGTCGAGCGCGCTGACGATCGTTTCGGAGCGCTGTTCCATCGCCCCCTGCTGGCGCGGCTGCCACCACAGCAGGTAGAGGCCGAGGCCGACGATGAAGACGATCAAAGCGGCGAGCAGCGGTTTGCCGTAGCGCGCAAGGAATTCCGAATACTGGTCCTGGCGGACCGCATCGTCGATTTCGCGCATCAGGACATCGTCCTGCGCGGCCTTTTTCTGTTCGGGAGTCTGGTTCGAAGTGGGGCTGAGGGCCACAGGGGCTCTTTCGGTCTGCTGTCTCGGGTATCGGCGGGCTGTTTAGCGGATGGGCGCGCCAATTCAACTTACAAAGCGGAATGCACCTTGCCTGTCCCCCACCGGGTGAACGGCGGGTGAAGCATCCGCAGACACGTCAGGACAGCGTTTTGCGGCCGATGGCGGAGGCATAAAGGCGACCATACGCCGAGATCATCGCCCTCTCGTCGAACTCGGTACGGGCTTTCGCGCGGTTGGCCTGACCCAACTCGCTCCGCTGCGCAGGATCGTGCGCGAGGTGGAGCAGCGCGGAGCCCAGGTCCTTCTCGTCGGCGGCGATGAACGGACGGTTCGGCTCGGCCACCATCTGCGCAATGTCGCCGACATCTCTCGCTGCGACCGGCTTGCCAGCGGCCATCGCCTCGATCAGCGAAATCGGTGCCTGCTCGCTGTTCGAGGACAGCGCAAAGATATCGAACAGGCCGACGAACCGCGACGGATCGGGCGCGAAGCCGGGCAGGTGCACACGGTGGCCGATATCGAGCTGAGCGGCCTCGTCGCGAATTGCGTCGCGCTCGGGACCTTCGCCGACGATCACCAGCTGCCACCCCTCCGACATGCCGGAGAAGGCGCGCACCAGAAGCGGCAGATTCTTTATCGGCCGCAACCCCGCCACGGTCCCGACCCAGCGCTCACCCTGGTGCTTGATCACGCCGCGCAGCGCATCGCGGCGGCATTTGCCCGCAAACTTGCCGGTATCGATGCCGTTGGGAATGTGCCTGACCCGCCCGATCGGCTGGTGCCACGTCTCGAGCGCGATCCGCTCGAGCGTTTCGGACGGCACCACCAGCGCGCTCGCCCGGCCCAGTGCGATGCGGCGATACCAGTTGCGGCTGGCCTTGAGCTTGCGATGCTCGTCCTCGTTGAAGCCGTCTTCGTGATGGATCAGCGGCGGCAGCGCCAGCTTTTCGCCGAACAGCGTATGCGCCATCGCGGCATCCATCGCGCCCCAATTGTAGGTCAGCACCAGATCGTATCCCGCCATCGCCTGCGCCAGCTTCTGCAACCGGCCCGGCGTCGGTCGACCTTGAAGCGATGGAAAGTTACGCGGGTAAGTAACAGGAATTTCGGTAGAAATATGTTGCGCTGCTTCCATTTTTTCCAGTTCGCCGGAGACGACGGTATGGCGAACGGCAGGGCCGAATGCATTGATCAGCCGGACGCAACGCAGTTCCTTTCCGCCGGCGGAAAAGGTCGAATGCAGATGCAGGATGCGCGGTGCATCGCCGCTGGGGGCGCTCATGCGGTGCGGGCCACCAGCCGGTCGATCGCCGTGACCGCTTCGGGTTCGTCGAGCGTCGGCGCATGGCCGGCATGTGCGATCGTGACCGTCTCCGCCTCCGGATTGCGGCGCTGCATTTCGGCCAGCGTCTGGGCGGTGAGAATATCGGAGCTCTCGCCACGGACGATCAGCAGCGGCGCGCCCGCCAGTGCATCGAAGGCGGGCCACAAATCCGGCGGCGCGGCGCCGTCGTCCTGTCCGAACGGTTCGGCGATCGCCATGTCGTAATCGTAGCCGATCCGGCCGTTCTGCTGCACCACCATGCTGCGCTTGGCCATGTCGAGCCAGTCTTCGGTTGCGAATCCGGGATGTGCCGATCCGTGCACTTCCTGCAGCGCGCGCGCTGCGTGCATCCAGGTCGGAAAGCTCCGCGCCTGGCCGACATAGTCGCGGATCCGCCCGATTCCCGCCGCGTCGACCACCGGGCCGATATCGTTGAGCACGGCGCCCGCAATGCGCTGCGGATCGGCGGCTGCCAGCATCATCGTCATCAGCCCGCCGAGCGAGGTGCCGATCGCGACGAATCGCTCGATCCCCTCCTGCGCGAGCAGGCCGAGCACGTCGCCGACATAGGTCGCGGGCATGTAGCTCGCGCTGTCCCTGGCATATTCGCTTTCCCCGCGGCCGCGCATTTCGGGCACCAGCACCCGCCGCTGCTGCGCCAGATGGCCGGCGAGACCGGCGAAATCGCGCGCATTCCGGGTCAGGCCGTGCATGCACAGCACCGGCGGGCCGTCGCCGCCGGGATAGTCGCGGAAATGGAGCTTGAGGCCGTCGGGGCTGTCCCAGAAACGGTCTTGATAGGCTTTGTCCATGGTCGGGCGGAATATTCCTGTTCGTGGTCGACGCCCGGCTTGCCAGTGCGGGCGGGCGCGCCCACTATCGCCCGATGCGCTCCGAACCGCAAGCGGCTCCCTATCGGCCCGACACGCCCATCCTCGAACTGGCCGACTGGCTCGGCGATCCCGTCTCCCCGGCCGACTTTCCGCAAGCAACGCTGCGATTCCGCAACAATCGCCGGGCGAAGGCGGTGGGACTGGCCTATCTCCCGGACGAAGAGTGGATCGGGCATTTGGCCCGCTTCGCACCGCTGCCCGACAACCTGCCGCAGCCGCTCGCGCTGCGCTATCACGGGCACCAGTTTCGTGTGTACAATCCCGAGATCGGCGACGGACGCGGTTTTCTCTTCGCCCAACTGCGCGACGGGGATGGCCGCATGGTCGACCTTGGAACGAAGGGCTCCGGCACCACCCCCTACAGCCGCACCGCCGATGGGCGTCTGACGCTCAAGGGCGCGGTGCGCGAGATTCTCGCAACCGAGATGCTCGAGGCGCTGGGTGTCAATACCTCGAAGACCTTCTCCGTCATCGAGACCGGCGAGGAATTGTGGCGCGGCGACGAGCCCTCGCCCACACGCTCTGCGGTGATGGTGCGGCTGAACCACGGACATATCCGCATCGGCACCTTCCAGCGGCTGCTCGCGCTGGAGGAGCGCGAACACATGGAAGCGCTGGTGTCCTATTGTCTCGAACAGTTCCCCGGCCCGATGCCGCCCGAGGACGCGCCCGGCCGCGAGGAGCCTGCCGTGATCCTGATGCACCAGGTGGTCGAGCGTCTCGCCGACCTCGCAGCGAGCTGGATGGTCGCGGGTTTCGTCCACGGCGTGCTCAACACCGACAACATGAACATTACCGGCGAAAGCTTCGATTACGGGCCGTGGCGCTGGCTTCCGGCCTGGGACCACGGCTTCACCGCGGCCTATTTCGACCATAACGGGCTCTACGCGTTCGGCCGGCAGCCCGAGGCGCTGCACTGGAATTGCGGCCAGTTCGCGGTCGCATTGCGGTTGCTGGCGGACGCGCCGCCGCTGCTGGCCGCGATGGAGCGGTTCGGGCCGCTTTACATGGCTGCGATCGCGCGGCGCTGGTGCTGGCGGCTGGGGGTCGAACCGCAGGGCGAAGAACGCGACGGGCAGTTGGTGGCCGCTTGCGAACGGGCCATGCGCGAAGACAAGGTCCAGCCCGACGCCTTCTTCTACCGCCACCGCGGCGGACGCGATGCCGACGGCGTGCTCGGCGATGCGTTCGCAGACTACGACGCGGTCGAGGACAGCCACCCGTACTGGCAGGACGGTGCGCCGCAATCCATGCTGATCGACGAGGTCGAAACGCTATGGTCGGCGATCGACGAGCGCGACGACTGGCAGCCGCTGGATGAGAAGATCGCGGCGATTCGCAGGATGGGCGACGCGTACGGCCCGCCACCCGAGCCGCAGGGCCATCAAGGCTAGTCTAGAGTTTGTTTCAGCAAAGCTGAAACGGTTGCGGCACCGGCCCGCTCCCCCACCCGGCCACCCCGACCATAGTATCCTATGGGTGGCCGGGTGGGGGAGCAGGCCGGTGCCGATTCAGCGTAGCTGAAAACGACTCTAGCGAGAGTTCGGCCCCTGCTGGACCATCTGTACCGGCTGGATGTCGATCCCGAACAGCTTCCACCGGCCCTGCTCCCACTGGTAATACAGATCGAACCCGATCGAGATCGGGCGCAGCTGGAACAGGCCCTGGACGCGGAACACGTCCGGCTGGATCACTTGCGGAGCTACCGCGTAGGTCGGCGGCACCAGCAGCGTGTCGCCGAGATCGATACGCGAGTTACGGATGCCCGCAAACACTTCCGACAGGCGCGCCGCGTTGTTGTTGATCTGGAATCCCTGCGAACCGATATCGCGCAGGACCGAGTAATTGCCCGAGCGGTTGGCATGATCGACCGCAGCCATGGTCGACCAGATCATCTTCGACAGTTCGAGCTGGCTCGGCGTCGGGCGCACGGAGGGCGGTGGCTGCACCTGCGGCTGCGGCAGCGGCTGGCCCTGAACGACCGGCTGGGCCGACAGCGCGGCAGGCGAGAAGGCGAAAGCGAGCGAGGCAAACAAAAATGCCGGGGCGCGCAGCCCCGGCATCTTCGTGTTGGGTGCGATCCTAATCATGATCGCATGTGTAGCGGCTTACCAGGCGACTTGGAAGCCACCGCGTGCACCGACTTCGCCGCTGTCGAAGCCGACACCGACACCGGCCGAGAACGCGGCGTTTTCGCCGATCCGCGCCGAGATGGCGAGCGTGCCGGCACCTTGGTCCTCGAAGTAGCCGACACCGCCCGACAGAGCGAAGCTCGTGCCTGCCGGAAGCATCGGGCTTTCCATCGCCAGCGCCATCGCGACACCCTCGTTCGCACGGTCGATCGCCTCGCGGTTGAGAGCCGTCTCGCCGAACAGGGTGTTGATCTGACCCTGCTGGGTCGTCGTCAGAGCCTGCAGGGCAGCGATGCTGTTGGTGTTGGTCGCGATGTTCGCCGTATTGGTGGCGACATTGGCGTTGGTCACAGCCAAGTTGGCCGCCGTGGCGAACGAAGCCACGGTTGCGCCCTGACCCAGCGTGCCGCTGGCATCGGTGGTCGCGACGTAGAGCGTACCGGTCTGCGCCGCGGTGCTGGCGGCGAGATCGCCGACCGTCACCGAGCTACCCGAACCGCCGAGCTTCACCTGGCCGTTGCGATCGGTGGTCGCGGCGTAGCCGACTGCGGTCGACCCTTCGAAACCTGCCGATGCGCTCTGGCCGAGTGCGGTCGACTGCAGCGCCGAGGCGCTGGCCTGACGACCGACCGCGGTTGACTGGTTGCCGGCAGCCGAGGACTGCCAACCCAGTGCCGTGGCCCCCTCGCCCATCGCGACCGCCTCGCCGCCGAGAGCGGTCGAGTGGAACGCCGCGGAGGACGATTCGCCGACTGCGACGGCATCCTCGTCGGTCGCCTGGGCGCCGAAGCCCACCGCGATCGACTGGTCGCCGCTCGCCGAGGCGCTCTGGCCGTAGGCGCTCGACTGGAAGCCGCTGGCCGAAGCCTGGCGACCGGTAGCCGTCGCCTGCGCGCCGGTGGCCATGGCCTGCCAGCCGAAGGCCGACGAACCCGACATGGTCGCCTGCGATTCGGCACCGACCGAGGTCGAGTGGAAACCGCTCGCCGAGGCCGACTGGCCGACGGCAACCGCGTCTTCGTCGCTGGCATCGGCACCGCGTCCGAGAGCGACCGAGTCGAGCCCGGAAGCGCTCGATCCGATGGCACCGGCGAACGCGTTGTCACCGCTGGCGTCAGTGCCCTGGCCGACCGCCGTGGCTCCTTCGCCCGATGCGAACGCATCGCCGCCCAGTGCGGTCGAGTCGTCGCCCGATGCTTCGGCGAGGTCGCCGACAGCGGTCGAGTTGAAGCCGCTGGCAGTCGCATCCGCGCCGACGGCGGTGGCGGATTCCGCCGACGCTATCGCACCCGAACCGACGGCGGTGGCGTATAGTTCGGTAGCCGACGAACCTTCGCCGACTGCAGTCGAGTCGTCGCCCGAAGCGGTCGAGTTCTCGCCGATCGCCGAACTGTCGTCGCCGGTGGCCAACGCGTTCTCGCCGAACGCGGCCGAGTCGTCGCCGGTGGCCTGAGCACCGCCGCCGACCGCGGTCGATCCGCTTGCGAGGGCGTTAAAGCCGATCGCAACCGAATTCTCGCTGGTCGCCTGCGCATTGCCGCCGATGGCAACGGCTTCGGTGCCGGTCGCGGCAGCCGGAGCCGCCGTCGAGTTGACGTCGAAGTATTGCAGTTCGGCAGTGTTGGCCGCGATCGCCGCGGTGTTGACCGCGATGGCCGCCGTATTGGCCGCCGCTGTCGCACCCACTGCGTTCACCTGGCCGACCGTGGCCGCGTCGCTGTCGTCGACACCGTCGGCGACATTGACGATCCGGCGTTCGCTGCCAACCGCACCGACCGATACGGTGTCGGCCTGGTCGGCAACCGATCCGGCACCGAGCGCGACCGAATTGTCGGCAGTGGCCGAAGCCTGGTCGCCGAGAGCGGTCGAATCCGCACCCGACGCACTGGCCTGGAAGCCGAGAGCGTTGGCACCGTCCCCGGTTGCGCTCGAGTCGTTGCCGAAGGCACCCGAATTCACGCCCGTGGCGAGCGAGTTGGTACCGATGGCGGTCGAACCGTCGCCCTGGGCACGTGCGGTGGCACCGTAGGCCGAGCTGAAGTCGCCCGACGCCTCCGAGGTCGAGCCCGTCGCGGTGGAGCGGGTGCCCGAAGCATCGGCGGCACGGCCCAGCGCACTCGATTCGACGCCGGTGGCGCGAGCGGCGGTACCGATCGCGGTCGCTCCGTCGTCGGTCGCACCCGCGAGGCGGCCGACCGCAACGCCGAACTGACCGGTCGCGAAGGCCGATTCACCGACCGCCGTGCTCGAATTGGCGGTGGCTTCCGCTTCCTCGCCGACGGCGGTGGCGAAAGCGGCGCTTGCGACGCTGTTCTCACCGAGCGCGGTGCTGTCGGTCCCGGTCGCCGTGGCGTTCTCGCCGAAGGCGGCGGAATTGGCCCCGGTCGCGGCCGAGTTGCCGCCGACCGCAGTCGATCCGCTCGCGACGGCGTTGATGCCGATCGCAACCGAGTTCTCCGAGGTCGCCATGGCGTTGTCGCCGATCGCGACCGAGCCGTCCGCCGAGGCGTTGGCCCCGTCGCCGATCTCGACGCTGTCGGCGCCGCCGCCCATGGCGAGCATGGCGAGCGACATCGAGCCGAGCCGGCCGGTGGCGTCGACGGTAACGATTTCGTCGTCGCCGCCCGTCGCGAGGCCCGCCAGCGTGTAGTAGTTGCTCGAATTACCGATCGAGACCTGGTTCTCCATCGCGCCTACGCCGTTGCCGATGGCGACCGAATTGTCGCCGCTGGCATCCGCCGCGTAACCCAGCGCGACCGACTGATCGCCCGACGCGCTCGAGCTCTGGCCGTAGGCGCTCGCCTGGAAGCCGCTCGCCGAAGCCTGGCGGCCGGTGGCAGTCGCCTGGCCACCGGTGGCCGAAGCCTGCCAGCCGAATGCGGAGTCGCCGGCCATGGTCGCGATCGATTCCGCACCGATCGCGGTCGAGTGGAAGCCGCTCGCAACGGCCGTCTGGCCGAGAGCCACGGCATCCTCGTCGCTGGCCTCCGAATCACGGCCGATTGCCACCGAGTCGAGGCCGGAAGCTTCCGACTGGAAACCACCGGCAAAGGATTGATCGCCGCTGGCATCCGAACTCTGGCCGTAGGCGCTCGACTGGAAGCCGCTCGCCGACGCTTGGCGGCCCGTCGCGGTCGCCTGCCCACCGGTGGCCGAAGCCTGCCAGCCGAGCGCGGTATCGCCCGCGGCGGTCGCTTCGGATTCCGCACCGACCGCAGTCGAGTGGAAACCGGTCGACTGCGCACCCTGGCCGACCGCCACGGCGTCTTCGTCACCACCCGTCGCACCGTTGCCGATGGCAACCGCGTCGAGCCCGCTGGCGGTGGAGTTCAGGCCCGCGGCGAACGAATTGAAGCCGGTCGCGCTGGCCTGATAGCCGTAAGCGGCGCTGAAATCGCCCGTGGCAAGCGAGAAGCTGCCGACCGCGGTCGAACCCTGCGCCGTGGCCGCCGCGACGGTACCGCCGGCGAAGGACTGCAGCCCGTCGGCATCGGCGAAGGCGCCGATCGCGGTGCTGTTCTCGCCCGAGGCGTCGGCGCTCTGGCCGTAGGCGGCTGACTGGAAGCCGCTCGCCTGAGCCTGGCGGCCCGCGGCGGTCGCCTGGCCACCGGTCGCGGCAGCCTGCCAGCCGAAGGCGGTGTCGCCCGCAAGGCTCGCAATCGATTCGCCGCCGACCGCTGTCGCGTGGAACCCGGCAGTCGCCTGGTCACCGATCGCGACTGCGTCTTCGTCGCTCGCATCCGCGCTGTCGCCGATGGCTACCGAATTGTCGCCCGCCGCACTGGTCGACGGGCCCATCGCGATCGAACGCGCGCCCGAGGCGGTCGTGCGGGTGAAGGTCGTGGTGTCGGAGCCGATCGCGATCGACTGCGCGCCCGATGCTTCCGCACCGCCGCCGACGGCGGTGGCGCCGCTGGCGGAGGCGATCGTTTCGTTGCCGAGAGCGGTCGCGTAAGTGTCCGATGCGTCGGAATCGACACCCAGCGCGGTCGAGTTGGTTCCGGTCGCGGACGAACGCCCGCCGAGCGCCACGGCGTCTACATCGGTGGCTTCGGCGAGGTTGCCGACCGCCGTGGAGTTGTCGCCGGTCGCATCGGCGTCTTCGCCGACCGCGGTGGAGCGGACTCCGCTTGCGACCGCCAAGTGACCCAGCGCGGTCGCGCGTTCGGCCGTGGCAGCGGACTGCCAGCCGACCGCGGTGGCACCGGCGCCATCGGCGATGCTTTCGCCGCCGACTGCCGTGGTCGAATTACCCGTGGCGGAGGCGGAGTCGCCGATTGCCAGGGCATCGATGCCGTTGGCGATCGATTCGTTGCCGATCGCAGTCGAGAAGTCGCTTTGCGCGTCGGCGTTCTCGCCGACCGCCAGCGACCGCTCACCTTGCGCCGTGGCGAGATGGCCGAGTGCGGTCGAACGCACGCCGGTTGCCGCCGACTGCCAGCCGAACGCCGAGGTGCCGGGCATGGTGGCGACGCTTTCGGAGCCGACTGCGGTCGAGTTCAGGCCCGAGGAAAGCGCGCTTTCACCGATCGCGACGCCGTCATCGCCCGAAGCGACAGCCATCTGGCCGATGGCGGTCGACGTGTTGCCCGAGGCTTCCGCGCGGAAACCCTGCGCGTTCGAGCCGTCGCCGCTGGCGACCGATTCGGTGCCGATCGCGTTCGACTGGATGCCCGAGGCCGCCGCGTTCGCACCCAGCGCCGTCGCGCCTTCCGCGGTAGCGCGGGCGGTTGCGCCCAACGCCGTGCTGAAGTCGCCCGAAGCCTGAGAAGTGGAGCCCACGGCCGTGCTGCGCGCACCCGAAGCGTCCGCCGCCCTGCCGATCGCACTCGATTCGGCACCGGTGGCACGCGCGGTCGTGCCGATAGCGGTGCTGCCGACAGCGCGCGCGCCGGAATTCCGGCCGATAGCCACGCTGAACTGCGCATCCGCAATCGCTGCATTGCCAATCGCTACCGACGAGTTCGCCGTTGCCTCGGCATCGACGCCGCAGGCGAGCGAATCGTCGGTGCCGGTGGAAATCGCCCCTCCGTCCGTGTCGAGAATATCGGGAATGCCGTTGTCGTTGCTGTCGAGCAGACATTCGTCCGCCGCTGCGGGCGTCGCCGTGAACGCGGTGGTGGCGAAGACCGCCGCCGCCAGAGTCGAGCCGGACAGGCTCAGACCGGCCCAGATTGTGGATTTCCTACGCATCAACTTATTCTCCCATCGGCACGACTGCCGGAGCTACTAAGGTACCGCGCGCATGCGCGCACGGCATTGCGGTTGCGACCCAGCAACTTCGGGGTTGGGAGATTGTCGATCCGCATGCTGCGGCGCCCCCCGATTTTCACCCCCTGTCGGCAGCCCGTCGATTCGGCCCGCCGGCGTATCTCTCGCCGCCTCACGCGGCAGGTTCGGCCTGCTGTGCATGGATGCACACATTGACCGAAACGCGACTCAGGCTAGAAGCCCGGAGCCGTTAACGCAACTTAACTATACGCCTTTGTGACAAAGACACAATAAATTACCCAGAGAGGCCGGCATACGTGTCCCAATCCGAGATCGTCTCCTACCAGCCCGCCACCGGCGAAGAGCTCTGGCGCGGCAAAATCGGCAATGTTTCCGAGACGGTGGACCGCGCCCGCCGCGCCTGGCCCGCCTGGGCGGCGCAGCCGCTCGCCAACCGGATCGAGCTGGTCCGGCGCTTCGCCAACGAGGTGCGCAAGGATTTCGACAAGCTCGCCGAAACGATCGCGCGCGAGACCGGCAAGCCGTTGTGGGAAGCCCGCACCGAGGTCGAATCGGTGATCGCCAAGGTCGAAATCTCGGTCACGGCCTATGCCGAGCGCACCGGGCAGAAGAAGCTCGACAGCGCGCTGCAGGGCACCGCCGCGGTGCGCCACAAGCCGCATGGCGTCATGGCGGTACTGGGCCCCTACAATTTCCCCGCACACCTGCCCAACGGCCATATCGTCCCCGCGCTGATCGCGGGCAATGCGGTGATCTTCAAGCCGAGCGAGAAGACCCCCGCCACCGCCGAACTGCTGGTCAACTGCTTCAACCGCGCGGGCATCTCGGCGGCGATCGTGCAGCTGCTGGTCGGCGGCCCGCAGGAGGGTCAGGAACTGGTCGCGCATCCGGGGGTCGACGGGGTGCTGTTCACCGGCTCGGCGCGGGCGGGAATCGCGATCAACAAGAAGCTGGCGACCAATCCCGGCAAGATCGTCGCACTTGAAATGGGTGGCAACAATCCGCTCGTAGTCACTGATACTCCAAAGATTTCCGATGCGGCGACGCTTATCGTGCAGTCCGCCTTCACCAGCGCGGGGCAACGCTGCACCGCGGCGCGGCGGCTGATCGTGGTCGAGAGCATGTACGACGCGATCGTCGACGAGGTGAAGACGCTGACCGGGCGGATCATCTTCGGCGAGCCCTTTGCCGATCCCGCCCCCTTCATGGGTCCGGTGATCGACAACGACACCGCCGACCAGCTGGTCGAGAGCTTCCTCTATTTCCTGTCGAACGGCGGCAAGGCGATCCGGCACATGACCCGGCCCGACGACGACCTGCCGTTCCTCTCGCCCGCGATCATCGACACCACCGCGCTCGCCGACCGGCCCGATGTCGAGCTGTTCGGCCCGCTGCTGCAGGTGATCAGGGTCAAGGATCTCGACGAGGGCATCGCCGAGGCGAATCGGACTCGATTCGGCCTCTCGGCCTCGCTGATCGGGGGCAGCCCGCAGGACTACAGCCGCTTCTGGGCCAATGTCCGCGCGGGCATTGTAAACTGGAACCGCCCGACCAACGGCGCTTCGTCCAAGGCACCGTTCGGCGGGCTCGGCCTGTCGGGCAATCACCGCCCCGCCGCTTTCTACGCGGCGGATTACTGCGCCTATCCGGTCGCGAGCACCGAGATGGACCAGCCGCGCGCCAGCATCGGTGTGGGTTTCCGCGAGAGCTGAGGCCCGATTCGGTTTCCGGCGGCGACGAAACCTGTCGCCTGCTTGGCCAATGTCTGAAAGCCGGGGCGGCACCGGCCCACGCCCCCACCCGGCCACCCATAGGATACTATGGTCGGGGTGGCCGGGTGGGGGCGTGGGCCGG
>CAJXJY010000015.1 GCA_913055875.1 uncultured Altererythrobacter sp. | reverse complement strand
ACCGGTGAAAATCGCAACCATCGGCCCTACCCCGTTCGCTTCGCATGCCGTCCGCGCACACGGAAAACCCGCGCCGCCCGACAACCCCATCCGACGAACGGCCGACAAGTTTAGGGAATTTGCGAAAAAAATTCCGGAGGATAGTCCGTATCGGATGTTTCGGAACCGGTTCATGCGCCGACGAGCGCCGCCGTTGCGGGACGGGCGAACCATTTCGCGATCGCGAACCTCGATTCTAATGTTGCAACATCTCGCGCGCTGCCTCAAAGACCCCCCGTCGCGTGGCGACCGCTCCCTGCGAGCCTTCCAAGGCGGCTGCGGCGCAGTGGAGGATCGCCAAATCCATCCGTCGGGGCTGTCGCGCCCCGGTCGCCGATCTATCGAGAATTACGGAGCCTCCCCAAGTGTCCAGACCCCTCATCGCCGCCCTCCTCGCCTGTGCCGCCACCACGCCGCTGGCAGCCAAGGAGGGCATGTTCACGCCCGAGCAGCTGCCCGAGATCGCGGAGGACCTGCGCGAAACCGGGCTCGAGATCGATCCCGAGACGCTGTCCGAGCTGACCGGCTTCCCGATGGGGGCGATCGTGTCGCTCGGCGGGTGTTCGGCGAGCTTCGTTTCGCCCGAGGGGCTGGTGGTCACCAACCACCACTGCGCGCGCGGATCGGTGCAATACAATTCGACCGCCGAAAACAACTATCTCGTCGACGGCTTCCTCGCCCGCACCAAGGGCGACGAACTGCAGGCCGCGCCCGGTTCGCGCATCTACGTGACGACCGAATTCTCCGACGTGACCGAACGGATGCGCGCGGGCACCGAAGATCTCGAACCGAGAGCGCGCTACGACCTCGTC
This sequence comes from uncultured Altererythrobacter sp., assembly GCA_913055875.1. Lineage (GTDB taxonomy): Bacteria > Pseudomonadota > Alphaproteobacteria > Sphingomonadales > Sphingomonadaceae > CAJXJY01. Next base: position 85,051 of record CAJXJY010000015.1, on the reverse strand, counting down.
GAGCAGCGCATGAAGGACCTCACCGCCGAGTGCGAACGCGATGCCGGCCATCGCTGCCAGGTCGCGAGCTTCTATGGCGGCGCGGAGTACAAGCTGATCAAGCGGCTCGAAGTGAAGGATGTGCGGCTGGTCTATGCCCCGGCCGATGCGATCGGGAAGTATGGCGGCGATATCGATAACTGGATGTGGCCGCGCCATACCGGCGATTTCGCCTTCTACCGCGCCTATGTCGGGCCGGACGGTTCCTCGGCGGAATATGCCGAGGACAACGTGCCCTACCGGCCGGAGCACCATCTGAAGGTCAGCGCCGCCGGGCTCGACGACGGCGATTTCGTGATGGCGGCGGGCTATCCGGGGTCGACCTCGCGCTATGCCATGCTGGCCGAGGTCGAGAACACGTTCGACTGGAGCTACCCGACCTTCGGCAGCCTGCTGCGCGAATGGATCGCGACGATCGAGACGGCCGCCCCCGAAGGCTCGGACGCGCGGGTCAAATACGAATCGCGCCTCGCCGGCCTGAACAATTTCGAGAAGAACCTGCGCGGCCAGATCGAGGGTGCGCGCCGGGTCGGGCTGGTCGAGCGCCGCCGCCAGCGCGAAGCGGCGCTGGCCGAATGGATCGCGGCCGATCCGTCGCGCGCGGATTACGGCACCGCCATCGCCGATCTCGAAGCGCTGGCGCAGGAAAGCGCCGCCGCGGCGCGCACCGGCTTCTGGTACAACAACGCCACGCGCCCGCAGCTGCTCTCCGCGGCGCAGCGGATCTATCGCCTCGCCAAGGAGCGCGAGAAGCCCGACGCCCGGCGCGAGCCCGGCTACCAGGAACGCGACATGGCGTTTTTCCGCCAGGGGCTGCAGGCGCTCGACCGGCGCTACGACCCGGCGGTCGACAAGGCCGAATGGCTGTTGTTCCTCGATGGCTACCTCCAGCAGCCGAACGATGAACGGGTGGTCGCTTTCGACCAGGCGTTGACGCTGACCCCCGATATGGACCGCGCAGCGCTGTCGGCAAAGCTCGACAGCCTCTACCAGGGCACTTCGCTCGACGAGAGCGCGACGCGGCTGGCGCTGATGGATGCAAGCGTCGCCGAACTCGAAGCCAGCGACGATCCGTTCATGCAGCTCGCGATCGCATTGTACGACTACGAGCGCGAACTGGAGGACGAGAGCGAGCAACGCTCGGGCCGCGCGCTGGCGCTGCGCCCGGCCTATATGGATGCAATCACGCAATGGCAGCGCTCGCAGGGGATGGCGACCTATCCCGACGCCAACAGCACGCTGCGCGTCACTTACGGCAAGGTGCTGGGCGGAAGCCCGCGCGACGGCATGGCCTACCTGCCCTTCACCACGCTCGAAGGCATCCTGGAAAAGCACACCGGGGAGGACCCGTTCAACGCGCCGGAGCGCCAGCTGAAGGAAATCCGCGAAGGCGATTACGGCCCCTATGCGCTCGACAGCATCGGCTCGGTTCCGGTCAACTTCCTGTCCGATCTCGATTCGACCGGCGGCAACAGCGGCTCGGCGACCCTGAACGGACGCGCCGAACTGGTCGGGCTGTTGTTCGACGGGACCTTCGAAAGCGTCAATTCGGACTGGGATTTCGATCCGCGCACCACGCGCACGATCCACGTCGACACGCGCTACATGCTGTGGGTGATGGACAAGGTCGACGGCGCCGACGCGCTGATCGAGGAAATGGACATCGTGCGCTGACACGCGGGTCCGGGCGTAAGTCCGGGCGCAAGAAGTCGACGGCCGGATACTGCGGAACTCGACGAGGACGATCGTCGCCTAAGCGCGCAGGCGACGATCGCATGCACCGCCACTTCGCCCGCCAGGCTGCGTACGCTCGCGGCCGAAGCGCTCGGTGCGCGATAGTGCGCTCGGCGCCCCGGCACGCTAGGGCTGTTCAGGACCAGACAGGAGATTCGCATGGCAACGCTGCCCGATATCGACAAACCGGCTGCCGAAGAAGCCTTTCGCGAGGACGTGAAGCAGTTCCTGGCCGAGCACTTCCCGGCCGAGCTCAAGGGCAAGGGCAACGCCCTGGCCAGCGTCGAGGGACCGACCGACGAGACGCCCGCGCAGAAGCAGTGGCGCGAGGCGATGGGCGAGCGCGGCTGGGGTACGCCGACCTGGCCGAAGGAGTATGGCGGCGGCGGGCTGACGCGCAAGCAGGCGGCGATCCTCAACGAGGAGATGGCGCGCGCCGGTGCGTTCAACCCGATCGGCGGCATGGGCGTGATGATGTTCGGTCCGACGCTGCTCGAATATGGCAGCGAGGAACAGAAGCGCGAGCACATCCCGCCGATCTGCCGCGGCGAAATCCGCTGGTGCCAGGGCTATTCCGAACCCAATGCCGGGTCCGACCTCGCCAACCTCCAGACCATGGCGGTGGACAAGGGCGATCACTACCTCGTCAACGGCCAGAAAACCTGGACCAGCGGCGGGCAATGGGCGGACAAGTGCTTCTGCCTCGTGCGCACCGACCGGTCCGACAAGCACAAGGGGATCAGCTTCCTGCTGATCGACATGGATTCGCCCGGCATCGAGGTCCGCCCGATCCAGATGATCAGCGGGATGAGCCCGTTCTGCGAGACCTTCTTCACCGACGTGAAGGTGCCGAAGGAGAACCTCGTCGGCGAGGAAGGAGAGGGCTGGACGATCGGCAAGCGCCTGCTCCAGCACGAGCGGACCAATCTGTCGGGCGGCGGCGCGCTGGCGCGCATGATGGGCGCGAGCCTGGCGGACCTGGCGAAGAAGCATGTCGAAACCGACGAGGACGGCGCGATCGCCGACAAGGTGCTGCGCGACCGGATCGCCGATTTCGAAATCCGCTGGGGCTCTTTCCTCCTCACCGCGCGCCGCGCGGCCGAGGAAAGCAAGGCGCAGGGCGGCGTGTCCGAAATCAGCTCGGTGCTCAAGAAGCTCGGCACGAAGCTGGGGCAGGAGCGCGCCGAACTGCTGATCGAGATCATGGGGATGCAGGGCCTCGGCTGGGAAGGCGACGGCTTCAGCGAGAGCGAACTCGCCGCGGTGCGCGGCTGGCTGTTCGGCAAGGCGACCACGATCTACGGCGGCTCGACCGAAATCCAGAACAACATCATCGCCAAGCGCGTGCTCGGCATGCTGGACCATCAGTAAGGGAGCGCGGGAACATGGCCGTCCTCAACGAAGAACAGGAAATGCTGCGCGACATGGCCCGCGACTGGGCCGCGAACGAAAGCCCGGTCGCCGCCTTCCGCAAGATCCGCGCCTCCGGAACGCCCGAAGCGTACGATCCCGATGCCTATGCCGCGATGGCCGAGATGGGCTGGACCGGGGTTATCGTCCCCGAAGAACACGGCGGCTCCGACTTCGGCTGGCTCTCGGTCGGGCTGGTGGTGGAAGAACTGGGCAAGACGCTCACCGCAAGCCCGCTGCTTGCCTCGACCATCGCGGCGAGCGCGATCATCCTCGGCGGCAGCGACGAGCAGAAGGCGGCGTGGCTGCCGAAGATCGCCAGCGGCGAGACCGTGGCGACGCTCGCGGTCGACGAAGGTCCGCGGCACGATCCGGCGAAGATCGCGGCTACGGTATCGGGCGGCAAGCTGTCGGGCACCAAGTCATTCGTCCACGAAGCGCATAGTGCGAGCCTGTTCGTGGTCGCGGCGGGCGACGGTCTCTACCTCGTCGAAGCCGGCGACGGGGTATCGCTGTCGACCCGCAAGCTCACCGACCAGCGCAGCCATGCCGAAGTGACCTTCGACGGTGCGGCGGCGGACAAGCTCGATAACGGCGGCGACACCCTGCTCGACGACGTGCTCGACCGTGCGCGTATCCTGACCGCCTGCGAGATGCTCGGCATGGCGCAGCAGGTGTTCGACACGACGCTCGATTACCTGAAGCAGCGCGTCCAGTTCAACCAGGTGCTGGCGACCTTCCAGGCGTTGCAGCATCGGATGGCCGACCTGTTCGGCGACCTCGCCATGATGCGCTCGGCGGTCGAGGGCGGGCTGGTCGCGCTCGATAGCGGGTTCGGCGTCGCGCGCGCGGCCACCCTCGCCAAGGCCGAAGCCAATCGCGTGCTGCACGCGATCAGCCGCGAGGGCGTGCAGCTGCATGGCGGGATCGGCATGACCGACGAATACGATATCGGCTTTTATCTCAAGCGCGCGCGCGTGCTCGAAGCGAGCTGGGGCTCGACCGCGTTCCTGAAGGATCGCTTCGCGACGATCGGCGGCTATTGAGCGAGGCGCTCGCCAGTTCCGGCGAGGACATTGCGGCGGCGCGCGCGGACGAGGACGTCTGGGCGCGCCACCACGCGTTCATGGACCGCAACCTGCGGCGCAATTACGCCGCCAACCTGACCCACGGCGTGTTCGGGATGACCGGCTTCCGGCTGATCTACGCGCCGACCATCATTCCCGCCTATCTCTACCTCCTGACCGGCAGCGCCGCTGCGGTCGGCCTCGGCACCGCACTGTTGCAGCTGGGCGGGACGATCTCGCCGATCCTGTCCGGGGCGCGGATCGAGAGCCGTCCGCGTATCCTGCCCTATGCCATCACCGTCGGCTCGTTGATGCGGGTCATGGTGCTGGCGCTGGCGATCGCCGCGTGGACGCTGGAGGGCACCGCGCTGCTCGTTGCGACCCTGCTGACCTTCCTCCTGCTCGGCTTCTTCAGCGGCGCGCAGCGGGTCGCGTTCCAGATGCTGATGGCCAAGCTGATCCCGATCGCCCGGCGCGGCCGATTGCAGGGCCTGCGCAACATGATCGGCGGGCTGATCGCGGCCGGACTGGCCTGGGTCGCGGGGCATTACTTCATCGAGCAGAACTGGCTCGGCAACGGCTATGCGACGACCTTCCTGCTTGCCTTCGTGCTCACGTCGATCGGGCTGGTGGTGCTCAAATTCGGCATCCGCGAACCCGACGCGCCGCGGTTGCGCACAGCGGTGCCGATGCGCGAGCGGTTCGCGCAGTTCTCCGAATTGCTCACCCATGCGGGGTTTCGCGCCTTCCTCGTCGCGCACGGCTTCGCGACCATCGCGCGGGTCGGGCTGCCGTTCTGGACGCTGTATGTCGGCGAGCGACTCGGCCTCGACGGCGCGCTGATCGGTACGCTCAGCCTCGTTTTCCTCGCCGCCGATACGCTGTCGAATCTCGTCTGGGGTTCGCTCGGCGACCGGTTCGGGTTCCGGCTGGTCTATATCGGCGCGCTTTCCTGCAGCCTGACGGGCATCGCCCTGCTCGTTCTCGGCGACGGCTGGCTGCTCCAACTCGCCTTCGCCGCGCTCGGTTTCGGGTTTTCGGGCTGGATGATGGCGGCGGTGACGCTGGTGCTCGAATTCGGCGAGCACGAGGACATCCCCATGCGCCTCGCGCTGGTCACCACGGTCGAGGGCGCGGTCTCCTCGACCGGGCCGGTGCTGGCCGGGCTGGCGATCGCCGCGCTGGGATACGTCCCGCTGATCGTCGCCGTCTTCGCCTCGCTTGCCATCGCGCTGGCGATGATGGTGTGGCGGGTCAGCGAGCCGCGGCGGGCGGGCTAGAGTCGTTTTCAGCTTCGCTGAATCGGCACCGGGCCGATGCCGCAAACGTTTCAGCTTGACTGAAACAGAGTTTAGGGACCGGCTAGCAACCCGTCCGACAGCGTGGCGAGGTAGGTCCGGATCGCGACATCCGGATCCTCGAACCGCTCCGCCCAGTGCCGCGCCTCGTAGGCCGCGTTGAGCGTCGACATGATCACCTGACTCGCCACCAGCGGATCGATCGCGCGCACCGAGCCGTCGGCGATCCCGTCGATCAGCAGCCCGGCGAAGCGGCGCGCCAGGCGGTCGGAACGGGTCACGACATCGACCTTGCGATCGCTGTGCAGCGCCTGCAGCGCGGTCGTGCGCAACAGCGGCGTCGGATCGAAGAATTGCAGGTCGACAAGTTCGGCGAGCACGCTGGCGAGCCGGGTCCAGCAATCGGCCTCGATCGCCTGCCCCGCCATCTGCACCGCGGAGAGCCGGTCGTAGCTCTTCTGGAAGCAGGCCAGCACGAGGTCGTCCTTGGCGTCGTGGTGATGGTAGAAGCTGCCCTTGGTGACGTTGAGGCTTTCGGCGATGCGGTTGACCGAAGCGCCGCGATAGCCGCGCTGGTTGATCATCACCGTCGCCGCGCGCAGGAATTCGTCGTTCTGGCTCGGTGCATGGCCTTCCTCGGTGCGCCAGTCGCCCGCCAGCGGCTGCGGCTGCCAGCGCATCTCGCCGGTCGGAAGCCCGTGCGCGAGGATATCGAACAGCCGCGCCTCGACCCGCGGGAAATCGAGTATCGAATAGCGCAGCGACCACACCGGCCACCACATCATCGCCTCGAGCAGGATATGCGCGCGCGCCGAACTGTGCGCGCGCTCGCGATCGGTCGCAGCCTCGCCGAAAAAGTCGCGGACCAGTTCGAGCACGTTGCGGTAGCGCGCGAGCAGCGGCGCCTGCGTTTCGGCGTCGAGCGTGCGGATTTCGGACAGCGCGGTGACCAGCCCGCGCTCGCCCTGCCGGATGCGCGTGCGCAGAGCGACGTGGTTCGCGAGATAGCGGCGCAGGCGCGACGCCGGGTCGGGCTCTTCCAGCGCATCGCGCGCCATCCGTTCCATCCGGTCGAGCGTCTGTTCGTAGACCGCCGCCGCCAGCTGCTCCTTGCGCGCGAAATAGTAGGTTACACTGGTCGTGTTGAGCCCGATCGCGCGCGCGACTTCGGACAGGGTCGTCGCCTGCACCCCGACCTCGTTGATGAGAACGGAGGTCGCATGGATGATCGCCTGGCGCTTTTCGCCAAACCGTTTCGTCGCCGGACTCTTGCTCGCCATCAACGCCCCCTCGCCGGTGCCTACACCAGCCTATGCGAGAGTGCCAAGCATCCTGCCCGCACCCTGCTCAGAACAGGTCGGCGAGGTCCTTCTTGAGGATCTTGCCGTTGGCATTGCGCGGCAGGGTATCGGCCGAGAACACGATCCGGACCGGGACCTTGAAGCGCGCCAGCCGCTCCGCCACCCACGCCTGCATTTCCGCTTCGTCCGCCTGCATGCCGGGCGCCAGATGGACCACCGCGGCGGGCTCCTCGCCCAATTGCTGGTGCGGCAGGCCGATCAGCGCGGCGTCGGTCACCGCGGGATGTTCGTAAAGGACGTTCTCGACCTCGGAGGAATAGATGTTTTCGCCGCCGCGAATGACCATATCCTTGGCCCGGTCGACGATGTAGCAGAACCCCTCCCCGTCGAGCCGCGCGAGGTCGCCGGTCCTGACCCAGCCGTCGACGAAGGTCTCCGCAGTGGCTTCGGGCGCGTTCCAATAGCCCTTCACCACCATCGGGCCGCGCGCCCACAGCTCGCCGACCTCCCCCGTCGCCAGCTCGGTGGTGCCGTCCTCGCTCACGATCCTGAGGTCGGCGACCGCCACCGGCGGGCCGCAGCTGTCGGGCCGGTTGAGGTAGTCCTCGCTCGAATGGCCGGTGACGGTCGCCATGGTCTCGGTCATGCCCCAGCCGTTGCCGGGCAGCGCACCGAACACCTCGCGGATCTTGCGCACCAGTTCGGGCGCGGCGGGCGCGCCGCCATAACCGATCGCCTCGATGCTCGACAGGTCGTAATCCTTGCGCGCCGGGTGTTCGAGCAACTGCCAGGCAATGGTCGGTACCCCGCCGGTCGCATTGACCTTCTCGCGCTCGATGATCTTGAAGGCTTCGACCGGGTCCCATTTGTACATGAAGATCATCGTGTTGCCGGCGGCGATATTACCCATCAGCCCGGCCGAGCAGGCAGTGACGTGGAACAGCGGGATGACGGTAAGGCCAACCTTGCGGACCGGATCGGGCAGTTCCTCCCCGCGCCGAAGCACGGCGCAGGCTGCGTTGTAGCCGGTCGAAAGGATATTGGTGCACAGATTGCGGTGCGTGCCGAGCGCGCCCTTGGGCTTGCCGGTGGTGCCGCTGGTGTAGAAGATGGTCGCATCGTCGTCCGGCGCGATATCGGCGTCGGGTAGTTCGGCAGACGGGAGATCGGCATAGTCGCTCGGCGTGCCGAGGATCGCTTCGAGCCGCTCGGCCCCGTCGGGCTCGTCCGCACAGCGGGACGCGAGCACCGTTTCGAGCGCCGGGCATTCGCCGCGATGCGGGGCGATCCGCTCCCATCGTTCGGCGTCGCACAGCAGCAGCCTGCTGCCCGAATTCTCCAGCCCGTAGGCCAGCTCCGGCCCCGTCCACCACGCGTTGAGCGGCACGCAGATCGCGCCGATGGAGACCGCGGCAAAGAAGGCGACCGGCCATTCGGGCAGGTTGCGCATTGCCAGCGCGACGCGGTCGCCCTTCTCCACGCCGCGCGCGCGCAGTTCCTGCGCCAGCCGGGCCACCGCGCGGAACCACGCGTCGTAGGTGACGCGCTCGTCCCGGTAGATCAGGAATTCGCGCTCGCCATGCATCCGCCCGAGCATCGCGACTGCGCGCAGATTGGGCGGGGCGTTCTTCCATACCCGGGTCGGCACGCCGCGAATGTCGATCGTGTCCATCTCGAAACGCTGGCCGGGCGCGGTCAGCCGCTCGCGGCATTCGGCGCGGCTGATCGCGGGCCAGCCTTCGGGCGGCACCCAGCCGATCGCGGAGGCGAGGTCGCCGGTCTTCGTCGCCATCGTCACAGAACCTCGAACAGGCCGGCGGCGCCCATCCCGCCGCCGACGCACATGGTGACGACGACGTGTTTCAACCCGCGCCGCTTCCCCTCGATCAGCGCATGTCCCACGCAGCGCGCGCCGGTCATGCCAAAAGGGTGGCCGATGGCGATCGAGCGGCCGTCGACATTGAGCCGTTCGTCGGAAATGCCGAGGTTGTCGCGGCAATAGATCACCTGCACCGCGAAGGCCTCGTTCAGTTCCCACAGCCCGATGTCGTCGATGCCGAGTTCGAACCGTTCGAGCAGCCGGGGGATCGCGAAAACCGGGCCGATACCTATCTCGTCCGGCTTGGTCCCGGCGACGGCCATGCCGACATAGCGCCCGAGCGGTGCCAGGCCGCGCCGTTCCGCCACGCTTGCTTCCATCAGCACGCTGGCGGCGGACCCGTCGGCCAGCTGGCTGGCATTGCCCGCGGTGATCGTGTGGCCTTCGCCCATCACCGGATCGAGCCCGGCAAGCCCTTCGAGCGTGGTGTCGGGGCGGTTGCAGTCGTCCATCGCGATGGTGACCTCGCGCTGCGAAATATCGCCGGTATCCCGATCCTTGACGTCCATGGTCGTGGTGACGGAGACGATCTCTTCGTCGAACCGCCCGGCCTGCTGCGCGGCGGCAGTGCGCTGCTGCGAGCGGAGCGAATATTCGTCCTGCGCCTCGCGGGTGATGCCGTAGCGCTTGGCGACCACCTCGGCGGTGCCGATCATCGGCATGTAGATATCGGGATGCATCGCCAGCAGGTCCTCGTCGCGCTGCGGTGGCCCGGCATTGGCGCGGATCGCGCTGATCGATTCGACGCCGCCGGCGACGCAGATATCCATCCGGTCGACGACGATCTGCTTGGCGGCGGTGGCGATCGCCATCAGTCCCGACGAGCATTGGCGGTCCACGCTCATCCCCGCGACCTCGACCGGGAGCCCCGCGCGCAAGGCGACCTGGCGGGCGATGTTGAAGCCCTGTTGCCCCGACTGGCTCGCCGCGCCCATCACCACGTCGTCGATCTCGCCGCCTTCGATCCCGGCGCGTTCGACCGCGGCTTCGACCGACCACGCCCCGAGCCGCACCGAATGCGTGGCGTTGAATGCCCCGCGCACCGATTTGGCGAGCGGAGTGCGTGCGGTTGATACTATGACGGCGTCGCGCATGGCCGTTCGATCCTCTTCCCGATTCGACTGTCCCCGATCGGCCGTTACCGATTGGGGCTTGATTCCCTCCCCCCGAGTTATGCAGAAGCGGCATCGCGACACAAGGCGGAAGAGGAAAGTTTTGAACGCGAGGTATGAGGGTTCACTCGCGCCGATTTTCATCTATCAACGATTTTCAGAACGAATGGTATGGCCCTGAGTCATGGTACGGGAGCGGATATGTTGGCACTGAGCGATGCGGGCGAGCTGGGCTTCGATGGCGAGCGGCTGGCCCGGATCGATGAATTCATCGAGCGGCAGTATATCGCCACGGGGCGGTTGAACAACGCGCAGGTGCTGGTCGCGCGCGGCGGACAGCCGGTCCACTACGCGCATTTCGGCAGCCTGCGCGACGACGGCACCGGCATGCGCGAAGACGCGCTGTTCCGGATCGCGAGCATGACCAAGCCGGTCACCTCGATCGCCTTCATGCAACTGGTCGAACGCTGCGCGGTGGCGGTCGACGATCCGGTCGCGCGCGTGATTCCCGAATTCGCCGAACTCGGCGTCTACACCGGCGGCGGCGGCGCGCTGCCCTTCGCGCCGGCACGCCGCGGCAAGCCGATGCGCTTCGTCGACCTGCTCACGCACATGTCGGGGCTGACCTACGGCTTCCAGAATCGCAGCAGCATCGACGCCGCCTATCGCGATGCGCAGCTCGACCTGTCGCGCGGCTCGCTCACTTCGGACGAATATATCGCGAAGCTGGCGCAGATTCCGCTCGAATTCGAACCCGGTTCGAGCTGGAACTATTCGGTCTCCACCGACGTGATCGGGATCGCGGTGGAGCGTCTTTCGGGCATGTCGCTCGGCGTATACCTGGCCGAGCATGTCTTCGGGCCCCTCGAGATGGTCGACACCGGGTTCGACGTGCCGGAGGACAAGGCCGAGCGGCTGGCCGATGCCTATGGCTACCGGCCCGGCAAGACGCCGCGGCTGGTCGACCGGGCGGTCGAAAGCCGGCTACTGCAGCCCGCGAAGTTCCATTCGGGCGGCGGCGGCCTGGTCGGCACGATCGCCGACTATCACCGCTTCTGCACCATGCTGCTGAACAAGGGCAAGCTCGATGGGGCGTGGATCGTCGCGCCCAAGACGCTCGACCTGATGACTGCCAACCAATTGCCGGACGGCGCCGACCTGACCGAGACGAGCCGGAGCCTGTTCAGCGAAGCCAACAATGCCGGCACCGGCTTCGGTCTGGGGTTCGCGATGGTGATCGATCCGGCGAAAACGCTGATGCCCGCGAGCAAGGGCGAATTCTACTGGGGCGGCGCCTATTCGACCGCCTTCTTCGTCGACCCGGTCGAGCGCATCACCATGGTGTTCATGACCCAGCTCTACCCGTCCTCGACCTATCCGATTCGCCGCCAGCTCAAGACGCTGATCTACTCGGCGCTGACCGACAGCCACGCCTGAAGGAGCCTTCGCATGACCTCTCCCATCCGTACCGAGCGCCGCACAACGTGCTGGTGATCGTGTCCGACAATCCGCCGGTCAACGCGCTCGGCCAGGCGGTCCGCGCCGGGCTCGCCGCGGGTATCGAGGAAGCGCTGGCCGACGACGGCGTCGAGGCGGTGGTGGTCCGCTGCGACGGACGGACGTTCTTCGCCGGGGCCGACATCACCGAATTCGGCAAGCCGCCGCAGGGGCCGAGCCTGCCCGAAGCGCTCGACAAGCTCGAAGCGAGTCTATCGCCGACTTGTCTCCGGCCGTATTCCCGGTGCCAAAACGAAATTCGGAAACACCCCCCTCGCCATCGCTCTTGACACGGGAAAACATATGCCGTCCCGATTTCCCTGGGAAACAGGGGGACGCAGCCCATGCGCGAATCGGACGATCGCACTGACGGATCGCGCGAATTTCTCGCGACCACCGCCGGAGCCGAGGCATCCGAGCAGCCCGAATTGCAGGAAGGCGCCAGGATCGGCTCGTGGCAAGTCGAAAGCCGCATCGGCGCCGGCGGAATGGGCAGCGTCTATCGTGCTCACCGCGCCGATGGCCTGTACGATCAGACGGTCGCGCTAAAGATCGTAAGCGCATGCGGCACGGACCAGGCCGCCCGGTTCGAGCGCGAAAGGCAATGGCTGGCTCGGCTCGATCATCCGAACATCGCGCGCATCATCGACGGCGGTACCGATCCGGAAGGACTTCCGTATCTGGTGATGGAGTTTGTCGAGGGCGTTCCCGTAACGCAGTTTCTCTCGGACCGGAGCGCGGGCCCCGGGGAAATCGCCTCTCTCTTCCGCGAACTGTGCGCCGCGCTCGGTCATGCGCATTCCCGGCTCGTGCTGCACCGCGATATCAAACCTTCCAATGTACTCGTCGACGCGGACGGCCGCGTGCGCCTGATCGATTTCGGTATCGGCAGCCTGGCGAACGAAACCGGCTCACCGGCCGGCTTTACCCTGGCGAGCGCCGCGCCGGAGCAGGTTGCGGGGGCCCGGGCCACCGCGCAAACCGACATCTTCGCGCTCGGCATGCTGCTCGGCCACATGCTTGCCGGCGAGCGTTTGCGGCGCGATCCGGAGGGGGGAGCGGTCCTTCCACAAACGCCCGCTATCGATCCCGATCTCCGGGCTATCATCGCGAAAGCGACGGCGTTCGATCCCGAACAGCGCTATCGCTCGGTCGATGCGATGGCGGACGACCTGCGCGCGTGGGAAGGCGGCTTCCCGGTCGCCGCGCGCCAGGGCGGGAAGCGCTATCGCGCCGCCAAGTTCGTTCGCCGCAATACGGTGGGCGTGGTATCGGCCGCACTCGTAGTCGCCGCGCTCGTGCTCGGGCTCGGCGTTTCGCTGTGGCAACGCCAGCAGGCGATCGAGGCGCGCGATCTCGCGCTCGCCGAGGGCGCGAAGAGCGAAGCCATTCGCGAATCGCTCAACCTGATGCTGGCCGAAAGCGCCGAAGCCGGCGAACCGGGCAATTTGCGCGACGTGATGAATTCGGCGACCAGGCGGCTGGAAGCGCGCTTCGCCACGCAGCCCGAAGAAGCTGCGGAACTGCTCCAGGCGGTCGCCGACCTCCAGTTCCATCTCGGCGATTATCCGTCGTCGATCGCAACCTGGTCGATACTGGAGGCGCGCAAGGGCAGTGCGCCGCGCGATGTGCTGGCCGAAGCACAGGCAGTCGCAGCGCAGGCGCATCTGCGCATGGGCGACAGCGCGACGGCGGCCGAACTGCTCGGCCAGGCCCAGGCGTTCTGGCGCACCGATCCGACCCGCTGGGCGATCCGGCTCGAAGAGGCGGTCCCGGTCGAGGCCCGGATCCTGCGCGAGGACGATCCGGACGCGGCGATCGCGCTGCTGCAGGCCGCGCTCGACGATCGGATGGAGCGATCCCCGCAAGGCGATCTGCAGACCACGGTCCTGCACAATGCGATCGGTCATACCGAGATTTCCCGCGGCGAATTCGACGAAGCGCGCAAGGCGTTCGAAAAAGCGCAAGCGCTTCATCGCGAACTCGGGACGGACTTCACCAACGATGCGCTGGTGACGTCGAGCAATCTCGGCATGATCGCTGTGATGCAAGACCGCTTGGCAGAGGCGGTGACGCAATTCGAGCGCGCCGTCGCGCTGCGCTCGCAACTGTTCGGCCCCTCCGGCGCCACCGCGGCATTGCACAACAATTACGGCAAGGCGCTGCTGAGGTCGGGCCGGGCGCGCGAGGCCTACCCCCAACTCAGGACGGCCGCGGAGATGGCCGAGGAATTCTCCGGCGAAACCTCGCTGCTCCACGTCGCGGCGCTGTCGGGCCTGGCGGTGGCGGAATCGGAAACGGGCCGCGCAAGCGCGCTAGCTACCGCTCGGCGCAGCGTCCGCCTGTCCGCTGAAACCGAGCCGCGCGATCAGGCGGTCGCAGTGGCGCATATCGCCCTGGCCAAGGTTCATGCGGCGCGGGGCAATGCCGGTGCCATGCGCAGCGCGGTCGATACTGCGCGCGCGGCTGCATTGCAGCTGGGGCCGGGCGGCGCGGCGCTGATCGGCCAGATCGACGCGATCGCCGTGGCGCAGCGCTAGATTCCGTTTTCGTAAAGCTGAAACGGATACGGCACCGGCCCGCTGCCCGCGTTCGGGATCAGGCAGGATTCCGGGGGAATGCTTCCCCCGGACGGCGGCCACCCAACGATAATAAACCATGGGTGGCCGGGTGGAGGAGCGGGCCGGTGCCGATTCAGCGAAGCTGAAAACGACTCTGACTCAGACGGCGCGGCCGGTGCCCAGCTCGCCGGCCAGCCACGCCCTGGCGGAGGTCCAGTCGCGACGCACCGTGCGGTCGGACACGCCCAGGACATCCGCCGTCTCCTGCTCGGTCATGCCGGCGAAATAGCGCGCGTCGACCACGCGCATCCAGCGCGGGTTTTCGCTTCCGAGCCGCTCCAGCAGGTCGGCCAGCGCGACGATCTGCTCGGGCGTCTCGCCGTATTCCGGGAGCGTCGCCTCGTCGAGCGGGATATCCTCGACCCCGCCCCCACGCTTGTCGCGCAGCCGCGCGCGGGCGCTGTCGACGATCACGTGGCGCATCGCGAGGGTGGCGGAGCGAATAAAGTGCATCGCATCGGCCCAGCCCGACCCGCGCTCCATCCGGATGAAACTCTCGTGGAGGATTTCGGTGGTCTGCAAACCGCTGCCGCGCCCCGAACTGCGCCGTCGCCTGCGCGCGACGTCCTTGAGCAGGTCGTAATGCTGCTCGACCAGTTCCGACGCCAGCAGCCGTTCGCTGTCGCCGTAATCGGCCAGCATCGCGTCTGACGGCTCCTGCGCACCCATATTGTGCCCCAATCCGTGAAAATCGCCGGTGCTCGTGTCCGGATTTCGGTTCCGGTGTCGTTGGTTAGCAGCGAGGGCCGGCTCGCGACAAGGCGGAGCCTGCCCCGACGACTATTTCACGGCACGCGACAAGGGGATGGCGATCATGCGTAGCAACGGAATCGGACTGGGACTGGCGGCGAGCACTCTGGCAATGGCCGTGGTGGCGCTCGCGCCGGGCGAGGCGAGAGCGGACGAATGCCTGCTGGACACCAACGGCAACGGCGTGGCCGACGAAGGGGACGATACGACGCTGTTGGCCAATGGCGACGATATCAGCGAACTCGCTTGCGGGTATTTCGCCGAAGCCGACGGCGTCGGTGCCACCGCGATCGGCGCTCAGTCCGAAGCGACTGGTGACGGGAGCACCGCTACGGGTTCGTTTGCAGAAGCGATCGGAGAACACGCAACCGCGATCGGTGATTCGGCGGATGCAATGGGCGAGGGAACGACGGCTTTGGGCAGGTCGAGCGACGCCGGGGTGGACTTCGCCACGGCTGTAGGAAGCTCCAGCAATGCGAGCGGCGCGGGCGGCAGCGTTGCCGTGGGTCGAAGCGCCCTTGCGAGCGGTTCGAGGGCAAGCGCGGTGGGAGGATCGGCACTGGCATCGGGCGCGGACAGCATCGCCGTAGGGCACAGTGCCGAGGCCACCCAGACCGATACGACCGCAGTTGGCGTCGACGCGCTCGCATCGGCCCAATTGGCAAGCGCTTTCGGTCACGATTCCGAAGCCTCCGGAGGCGGATCGACGGCGGTCGGGGCGCTGTCCGAAGCGAGCGCGCAATTCGCAACCGCTTTCGGCGCCGGCGCGACGGCGAGCGCCGAAAGCGCGTTGGCGGCAGGCAACGGGGCGGCGGCCACTGCGCAGCAGGCGACCGCGCTCGGCAATTCGACCATTGCCTCGCAACTGGGTGCGTTGGCAGTCGGCTACGACGCCCAAGCCACGGCGCAGGACGCTTCCGCTGTCGGCCCCCTTTCCGAAGCCAGCGGGCAATCGAGCACGGCCATCGGCTCGTTTGCGGCCGCCAGCGGCGCCAGCTCGGTGGCCGTCGGGACCGCCTCCGTCGCCAACGCGGCGGATGCCACAGCAGTCGGCGTCGCCAGCATCGCGCAGGGACAGGGGGCGCTCGCCTTGGGTAGCGAGGCGCATGCGGCATTCGATAATTCCATCGCCGCCGGGAGCGGCGCCCTGGCCGATGCGGAGCGCGCCAGCGCCATCGGTCATGGCGCGCTGGCATCGGGCGAAGGCGCGATCGCCTTCGGATCCGATATCGGCGGCTTCTTCGGCGACGGCATCGGTGCCACGGCCAGCGCGCAGCACGCAATTGCGATCGGTGTCGAAGCCCGGGCCACCAACGTCGCGGCGACCGCGCTCGGGAGCGGCGCGGTGGCGACCGGGGTTCGTTCGACCGCAATCGGACAGAGCGCAGCCGCATCGAATTTCGACACGGTCGCGATAGGCAGCGCGACCGCATCGGGCGACCAAGCTGCTGCCGTAGGCGCGCAATCGATCGCAAGCGGAGATTTCAGTGCGGCGTTCGGCTTCGGCGCGACAGCCTCTAGTGCGGAGGCCATTGCGGTCGGCAGCGATTCGAGCGCTACTGCCAGCGGAGCGAGCGCATTCGGCG
The DNA here is from genome assembly GCA_913055875.1 of uncultured Altererythrobacter sp. Classification (GTDB taxonomy): domain Bacteria; phylum Pseudomonadota; class Alphaproteobacteria; order Sphingomonadales; family Sphingomonadaceae; genus CAJXJY01. The sequence goes on along the minus strand of CAJXJY010000015.1, from coordinate 68,757 downwards.
GCAATCCCGACGGCGACTCTTTCGGCGCGCGTGCCACGGGGACGAATTCGACTGCGATCGGCTCCGACAGCACGGCATCCGACACCGATGCGACCGCGCTCGGCAATGCGGCCTCCGCCGCCAGCTTCGGCGCGACCGCGCTCGGCTCGTCCAGCAGCGCGGCCGGCGGCGGATCCGTCGCGGTCGGGCAGGGTTCGGCGGCTTCGGTAGATTTCGCCACTGCGGTCGGCAGCGGGGCGAATGTCAGCGGCATCGGCGGCGCGGCCTTCGGTCTCGGCGCCGATGCGCAGGGGCAGAGTTCGATCGCGCTCGGCAGCCAGTCCGGGGCCTTCATCGAAAGCGCCATCGCCATCGGCGGCGATGCCGGTGATATTGACGTCAACGGCGCCGAAGCCTCGGGCTTCGGTTCGGTCGCGCTCGGCGCGGACGCGCAATCGCAGGGTTTCCAGTCCTTCGCCGGCGGTCTCGGCGCAGGCGCCTACGGCGACAGCGCGGTGGCGCTGGGCGCGTTCGCCAACGCCTCGGCCTTCTACACCATCGCCATCGGCAATGGCGCCGGCACGTTCGGCGACGGCTCGATCGCGATCGGCGCCGACGGCGATTTCGACTTCGTCGGAGCGCAGACCTTCGGCAGCAACGCGGTGGCGATCGGATCGGATGCGGAGGCCGGCAGCGACAGCGCCGTCGCGCTGGGCAGCGGGGCCGGTGCCGGGCAATATTTCGCGGTCGCGCTCGGCGGCGGCGCCGGGGCGGCGGAAGAGGGCGGGGTGGCGATCGGCGGGTTCGCCAGCAGCACCGGCATCGGCGCGCTGGCAAGCGGCTATTTCGCCGCCGCCGGCGCGCTCGAGGCGATCGCGATCGGCGCCTATACCAGCGCTTCGGGCGAGCGCGGCGTGGCGCTGGGTTCCTACGCCCAGGCGAGCGCGGCGGGGGCGATCGCCATCGGCGCGGATCGCGATGCCAGCGAAACCGGGGCCGAGGCCTATGCCGAAAACGCAATCGCGATCGGCTCCGACTCCGCCGCCGAAGGAGCGGCCGCGCTCGCGCTCGGCGCGAATGCGGCGGCGACCGGTTCCGGCTCGGCAGCGATCGGCAATGGCGCGACGAGTGCCGGGCTCGACTCGACCGCGATCGGCAATGGCGCCAGCTCCAGCGGGCGCAACTCCGGCGCTGTCGGCACCAATGCCAGCGCGCAGGCCAATGGCTCGACCGCGCTCGGTTTCGAGGCCTCGGTCGGCGCGGACGCGACGCTTGGTTATGCGCTCGGCGGCCGCGCCACGGTCACCGGCGAACGCGGCATGGCGATCGGCAACCGGGCCAGTTCCAGCGCGCTGCAATCGGTCGCGATCGGCAACAGCGCCAGTTCGGCCTTCGCCTATTCCTATGCGTTCGGCTACCAGGCCGCGACGACACGCGCGAACCAGATGTTGTTCGGCACCACCGGTTACAGCTACACCATGCCCGGCCTGCCGACGGCGAATTCGAACAGCTTGCAATCGGGGCAGGTCTATTACGTCACGGTCGATGCGAGCGGCAATCTCGGCTACACGACCACACCCCCGGGTGGATCGAGCATGACAAGCTCAGGCAGTGCGGCAATGTCCGCCGCCGCCGGCACGGGCGCACAGGGCTACACCCCGGCCATCTCCTCGACCGGTACCGATACGCGCATCGCGTTCGACCCGAACGAGCGGACCAGCGCCACGACGAATACCGCCCCCGCTTCGTCGCAGCTCGCCGCGGGGCCGGTCGAAGTCGCGCTGCTGGGAGAGGACCAGGCCGTGGCCGAGCCCCCGCGCAAGGCGGACTTCGATGCCGGAACAGGCGGGCGGACCGCCAACACGGTGTCCACCGCCACGCTCGATACGGGTTCCGCACCCCCGCTCGCGGCGGTTACCGATGCGCAGTTCTCCGCCTTGTCCGGGCGTGTCGCCACGCTCGAGGGACGGGTCGACGCGATCGAGGGACAGATGGCGCTCCTGAGCAACGAAATCGCCAGTTCGACCGCCATCTCGGTCGCGATGGGCGGCACCACCTTCCTGCCCGACAGCAATTTCAGCCTCAGCGCCAATCTCGGCACCTATGACGGCGCGCATGCCGGTTCGTTCACGGTCGGTGCGCTGGTGAGCGAGAACGTCGCCCTCAACGCCGGCATCGCCACCGGCTTCAACAAGGACGGCAAGACCGCCGGACGGGTCGGCGTAACCTTCGGATTCTAGAGCAGATAATCCAAGGCACAGATCGCTGCGCACAGCGTGATCGATGCGGCGGCCGGGCTGGGTCCGACGACGGCAGCTGCCCCTATGCCGACGGCACCCAGCAAGCCGAAAGCGACGCGCCTTCTTCCCCGGCCACGGATTCGCCCGAGCGCGGTGCGGCGCTGCCGGAAGGCCGGATCGACACGGACATGGCAAGTGGCGCATGAACAGCATCCACCGTACAAGGCGAGGCGTTCGTCGAAGCCATGATCCCTGATCGCTTCCCTCAGGGTGACACCTTCCTGGATCTCGATCGGTCGCAAAGTTGCGTCTCTGGTCGCTATGTTTACCTGTGCGATTGCATTCCCATCCCGATATCGGACCCGTCCGATCTTCCCTTGCCGCCAGGCGCACTGAGGCCTGGCAAGCAGGAAAACCGTGAGCCTGGTGGACCTGACCTTCGCCAAGCGGACACATCCGGGCCGGGACTGCGTAGCTTTCGATCCAACGTTTTCCTTTTTGCTGGCGGAGCGGGCGACGCCGTCAGAAAAAGGCAGCGCGCGCCTCTTCGGGGATGGGCACGTCGGTCACATGTGCGCGTCTGAGAGTTTCCCAGAAATACCGGTAGGTGGCCCGATCGTGCAGCTCGCCTTCGTGTTGAATGGGTCCCCAATCGGCTGACTGCGCCGCCAGCAGGATCGCGGCCGCATCCTCGACCTCCGAAAAGTCCGGTTGCATCGCCTTGACGATGGGTTCGATTTGCGCCGGATAGATACTCCACATACGCAGGAAGCCGAATTCGTTGCGCGCTCGGCTGGCATCCGAGTGGACGCGCTCCGCGTCCTTGAGGTCGAGACAGACGTTGTGCGCGGGGACCACTCCGTTGGCCAGCGCAGCGGCTACCATCTCGCTCTTGGCGCGAGCCAGCAACCTGTGCTCGAATTGGCCCGGACTGCGCATCGCCGAAGCCGGAATGGCCCCCTTGTGCGCGCTGACGAAATCCATCAGCCCGAAATCGAGCACTTGCAGCCACGGCATGGTTGCGATCTCTCGCACGTCGGCAAGTGCACCATGCGTTTCGACAAGCACGTGGATCGGAATTTCCCGCGCGATGTTTCGCGCACCGCACCCGTCCCGAACGTATTCGATTACCTCGCGCAGTTGGGGGGCGGAAACGCATTTCGGTATCGTGATGTAGGCTACGTCGTCGCCGCAGCCGTCGAGGATGATATCGACATCCGTTCGCCAGTGTCCATGCGACGGATCGTGTATCCGCACTCCCGCCTTCGCATGCCGATTGGCGTCCGAAGCGATGACCCGGGCGACCATTTCGGCGTGTTCGCGTTCCTGCCCGGCAGCCGCGCCGTCTTCGCAATCGCAGGTGATGTCGAAGATCGGCCCCTTCTCGTCCTGCAGTGCGAGCGCCTTCAGGATGAGTTTCTCGCTGCCCGCGAAATGCTCGCAGGTGGCGATCGACGGAAGAGCCTTCTCGCCGTCGAACAACGCTTCGTCGGGATGAACCTGTCGGGACATATTCTACTCCAGTCCGGTAACGGCGCCTCGGCGCGGAATGATGACGGTATGATCGAGATCCAGAACGACGGCCTCGTCGAGCCGGCTCTTGCCGTCGCTCTCGATGTCGGGGGAAAAGCCCGCGGAGGGGGCGTTTTTCAGTCCGAGCAACCGCAGACGCAGGCAACCGATGTCTTCGCGACCGGGAAACTCGGTCGCCTCGAGTACCTCGGTCAAAGCGTAGAGCGTATCGCCGGCGAAGGTCGGCTTGGCATGCGTGCCTCCATTGATCGAAGCGATCGACAGCACGTTTTCGAGGCCGTCGTAAGACAGCGCACGGCACACCGATATGACGTGTCCGCCATAGACGAGACGGCGACCGTGAGGGGTGTCGCGCATCGCCCGCGCGTCGAAATGAACTCGTGCGGTATTCTGGTACAGACGGGTGGCGAAGGTGTGATCCGGTTCGTCCAGCGTCATGCCCGCCGGATGCTCGATGCGCATTCCCGGAGAATAGTCCTCCCACAATTTGTCCGAACCCGTCGCGGTCAATAACGGAGCCGGATCGTCGCACGCGGGAGGGGCGGCGATTGCGGCCGGATCGGCCTGTGCCGGCAGGGCGGGCACCACCGCTTCCGGCGGCGGAGCGGAAGGATCGCGCTTGCGCACCAGCACCCAGCGAACCCAGCTCAGCACCATCTCGCCGGATTGGTTGAACGCTACCGAACGCACATAGACGATCCCGGCTTTGCCGCCGGTGGTCTCGCGCACGCCGATCACCTCGCTTTCCGCCCTGATCGTATCGCCCGAACAGACTGGGCGGCAAAACCGCACGTCCGCATAGCCGAGATTGGCAACGGCGTTTGCCGATATGTCCGGCACGGTCTTGCCGAATGCGATGTTGAACACCATCGCGTCGTCCAGCGGCATCGCGGAGTGGCCCATTTCCATGGCGAGCGACTGCGAGGACGCGAGCGGCTGGCGCGCTCCGGTCAGCGCGATATACAAGGCGCGGTCGCCGCAAGTGACTGTACGCGGCGTGGCATGGACGAAATGCTGTCCAACGCTGAAATCTTCGAAGAAATTCCCGTGCGCCGGAGCGGCTGCTGAATTCGACATGGATTGGTTGCCCACTGTTTCATCCGTTCTCGCTGGGGAACCGGAATCGGATTGGTGACTGGTGCACGTTCGAGTGCTGCTTGCCGGTGAGAATGTTCTGTAGGAGCGATGCCGGTTCGAACCGGAACACCACGGTTCCCGTCATCTATTCGAACGTCCCTCCACCAGGTCGAGTGCGACATCGACGATCATGTCTTCCTGCCCGCCGACCATGCGTCTCCGGCCGACTTCCGCGAGGATCGAGCGCGTATCTATCCCGTAGGTTTCGGCAGCCTTTTCCGCGTGCCGCAGGAAACTCGAATAGACGCCTGCATAGCCGAGCGTCAGCGTTTCCCGGTCCACCCGCACGGGGCGGTCCTGCAACGGACGGACCAGATCCTCCGCCGCATCCATCAAGGCGTACAGGTCGCAGCCATGCCGCCAGCCGTAGCTTTCGGCGGCCGCGACGAACACCTCCAGCGGCGCGTTGCCCGCCCCGGCCCCCATTCCGGCGAGGCTGGCATCCACCCGGACGGCGCCGTTCTGGACCGCGACGACGGAATTCGCCACGCCGAGCGAGAGATTGTGGTGGGCATGCACGCCGCGCTGCGTTTCCGGTCTGAGCACCCTGTCGTACGCCCGCAGCCGGGCTGCGTATTGCTCCATGTTCATCGCGCCGCCGCTGTCGGTCACGTAAACGCAGTGCGCGCCGTATTCTTCCATCAGCCTTGCCTGTTCGGCGAGCGGTTCCGGCTCCGCCATATGGCTCATCATCAGGAAACCGGATACATCCATTCCCATGCCGCGCGCGGCTTCGATATGCTGTTTCGATACGTCCGCCTCGGTGCAATGCGTCGCGACGCGAACCGAACGGACCCCCATCTCGTAGGCGTGCCTGAGGTCGTGCACCGTGCCGATCCCGGGCAGCAGCAATGTCGTCAGCACCGCATGGTCGAGCACTTCGGCCACGGCCCCGATCCAGTCCCAGTCGGTATGCGCTCCGAAACCGTAATTGAACGACGATCCCTGCAGACCGTCGCCGTGAGCGACTTCGATCGCATCGACCTTTGCGGCGTCCAGCGCTCTGGCGATCGCCTGGACATGATCGAGACCGTATTGGTGGCGGATGGCGTGCATGCCGTCGCGCAGCGTCACGTCCTGGATGTAGAGCTTGCCGGTCGTCGGATTTGCGCTCATCGCGCCGCCTCCCTGCAATGCCGCGCGGCCATCTTCTCGGCCGTGCGCATTGCCGCCGACGTCATGATGTCGAGATTCCCCGCATAGGCGGGCAGGTAGTGCGCGGCGCCTTCCACCTCGAGAAACACGGAAACCTTCAGGCCGGTGAAAGAGCCGTCCATCTCGGGAATGCGCAGCGGACGGTTCGAGCCGATATGTTCGAACTGGACTTCCTGCTTGAGCCGATAACCGGGGACGTAGCCTTGGACTTCGCGGACCATCTCCGCGATACTTGCCCGGACGGCCTCCCGATCGGCATCGTCGCACAGGCAGTAGACGGTATCGCGCATGATGAGCGGCGGTTCGGCGGGATTGAGGATGATGATCGCCTTGCCGCGATCGGCCCCACCGACTTCGGCGATCGCCTGGCTGGTGGTCTCGGTAAACTCGTCGATGTTTGCGCGCGTGCCCGGCCCCGCGCTTCTGGAGGCGATCGAAGCGACGATTTCACCATAGCGCACCGGCGAGACGCGATTGACGGCGTGGACGATCGGAATCGTCGCCTGCCCGCCGCAAGTCACCATGTTGACGTTTCGGGCGTCGAGGTTCGCCTCGCCGTTGACGGGAGGAATGGTAAACGGACCGATGGCTGCCGGGGTCAGGTCGACCATTCGCTTGCCGGCGCCAAGCACCACTTCGCTATGACGCCTGTGCGCCCCGGCGCTGGTTGCGTCGAAGACGATCTCGATCTCGGCGAAGCAGTCCAGCGCGAGCAGTCCTTCGATCCCTTCGGAAGTGATGGCGACACCCTGTTTCGCAGCGCGTTTCAGGCCATCGCTTGCCGGGTCGATGCCGACCATTGCGGCCACTTCCAGCGTCTTCGACAACCGCATGATCTTGAACATCAGGTCGGTCCCGATATTGCCCGATCCGATGATGGCGACCCTGGTTCGCCGGCTCATGCCCCGCTCCCGAGAGCAAACGAGCAGCTGCCGATGCCTTCGATGCTGGTGTGGACCGTGTCCCCCGGCGCCAGCACGGCCATCGGGCCGAGCGCGCCGGCCAGCAGGATGTCGCCCGCTTTCAGGGGATCCCCGGTGTCCGCTACCGTCCGGGCAAGCCAAGCCGCTGCGTTGAGAGGATTTCCCAATGCCGCCGAGCCAAGCCCGGTCGACGCAGTCTGAGCATTGACCGACATGGTCATCGCCGCGGTTTCCAGATCGAGTCCGGCCAGCGGAACACCCTGCTCGGCGAGGACGAAGAAAGCCGACGAGCCATTGTCTGCAACGGTATCGGCGAATGCGATCTTCCAGTCGGCAATGCGGCTGTCGACGATTTCCAGCGCGGCATGCACGCTTGCCACGGCGCCCGCCAGGTCCGCTGGACCGATGTCGGGATCGGTTACGTCGCGCGACAATATGAACGCAATTTCCGCTTCCACCTTGGGCTGGATGACCCTCGAAGGATCGAGCACCCCTCCATCGGCGATCCTCATGTCGTCGAACAGCACGCCGTAATCCGGCTGATCGACGCCGAGCTGCTTCTGGACAACTTCGGATGTCAGCCCCGCCTTGCGGCCCACGACCCGTCTGCCGCTCGCCTTCCAGTGCTCGGTATTGATGGCCTGGACCAGATACGCGCCTTCGCCATCGACCGGGTCCAGCACATCGCGCAGGGGCGCAATCGGCCCCTGCGTATAGGCCTCGCGCAGCTGCCGGGCGGCCGCTTGCAAACTTTCGTTCCGATCGCTCGTCATATTGATCTCTCGCATGGCCTGTCGCTGCCAATCGCAATGCCGATGCTAGCGCGAGAGCGTTTGCAAGCTAGAGTGACCCGCATTAACTTGCTCATATCATGAGCGGCAAGCAGACAACCGGTGCGCAAGCTGTCGGGCGGGCGTTCGAATTGTTCGAGGCGGTCGTCCGCGACGGCGGACAATCGTCCCTGGGCGAGATCGGCGATCGGCTGGGGATCGCGGCATCCTCGGTGCGCAGATATGCCAAGCTGCTTCTCGACCGCGGGATAATCGTCCGGATCGCCAAGGGCCGCTATGCCGGAAGCGAGCAGCTGCGCGCGATGCTGGAAAACATCGATCCCCTGTCGCGTCTTGTCGCCGTAGCCCGGCCGATACTGGCGCGGGCAGCGTCTCTCCAATCCGCCACGGCCCATCTCGGCACTTTCGAAAACGACATGGTGACGTATCTCGTCCGCGAGGGGACGCCGAACATATTCACGCGCGAACAGGCGCAGCTCGAGGCCTATTGCACCGGCATCGGCAAGGCATTGCTGAGCCAGTTGCCGAAGCGGGAACTCGACGAATACCTCCGCACGCCATTGGTGAAGCTTACCCCGACCACGATCGTCGATGGAGACGCGATGCGGCGCGAACTGGAGACGATCCGCCGCCGAGGATACGCCATCGACGATGGCGAAATGGAAGGGGGCCTCATCTGCATCGCCGCGCCGCTTGCAGAAACCGAAGGAAGAATTTGCGCGATCTCGTTAAGTTATCCGTCGCAACGGCTCGAACGATTGGAAATCGCCCGTTCCGCCAAATTGCTGATGAAATCCGCAGAGCAGATCAACGCCCGGGTCGCATCGATGACATGAACATCTTTGGCGAGGGGATTGCAGCGATCCGATTGCGTCAATTGGTCCGCATGTTTTCCCGCGCGGGCATGTCCTTTGCCGGGTCAGGGACGCCACGACAATTCGATGCCCGGTATCGTCCGGGAGGCGCTCCGAAATAGCGCGCGAAAGCCTTGATGAAGGCCGGCTCCGAACTGTACCCTATCGATTGGGCAATGAGCGATATCGATTTTTGCCCGTCCCGGATGGCCTTGGCAGCGCGCAGCATGCGTATCCGGTTGAGAGCATTGACCGGCGTATCGCCGACGAGCTGCCGAAAGCGCAGGGCGAATGTCGAACGCCCCATCCCCACTTCCGATGCCAAGGTCTCGACGGTCCAGTCTCTCGCCGGCTCACTTTCGATCATCTTCAACGCACGCATGATCTGGGAATCCACCGCCATTTCCGGCCATCGCGGATTCTGATTTGCTAAGGTCTCCTTAACGTGACGGGCCAGTATGACTGTCCCCACTTCAGAGAGCCGCCTGATCACGCCTTGGCGCTCCATCGCGCATTCGTCACCTGAAGATTCCAGCTCGATCATTTCCATGACTAATTTCAATCGTTCGATCGTTTCCGTTTCCTTGGGCGGAATGTACATCCACTTGGGAAACGCCGGCAGCAGCTTATTCACGCTGCGCGGGGATCGCCCGATGAACAGCCGAGTGTATTTGCGCCCGCACGCTTTGGGTGTCTCCTCGGGCCAGGCGACTTCGAAGTCCTGATCGCCGTCCGGGATGGCCGTATCGCTCGAATCACGCCAGATTTGCGCACCTCCTCCGACCGTAACGAGTACGGCACCCTCGGAGACATGAACCACGCCTTCGCAATTGTCCGGCATTTCAAAACAGCATTCACCACGTTGAACAATGACGAATTGGGCAAAATCGTCGCCGTCGAATCTCTTGCACCAAGAATCGTTAAGCTCGACCACGCCATGAAACGAACCGTCCATGGTGATTTCAGGAAGCTCCAGCACAAACCCTCTCCACTCAATTCACGCTTCTGTGTTTCCTTATCTTTACAATAATCTAATCTCTGCTCCGAAAGCGATTGACGTCGTCATGCGCAGGTGTCGCAAAGGCGGCCGGAGGTTTTCAGCCAAGGCGATTAGAATTCGATGTGCGCTAAACTCCTCCCCCTTCAGTCGATTGAAGAGACCAGCAAGCCCCGAACGATGGGGCAGTGCACCAATGTGACACAGCGATCGCGTCTGCCCGCAGCTGCCGATGTGACGCCCGGGGCTGTGCGCAACATGTCGAGTTTCTGGGGCAAAGTCCAATTTCGATCGTCCGGACTTTCTGTCAGATCATTCAGGTTCTGCAGGAAACTTCTTCAAGTTCGCCGCCGATCGGCGGGTTCGGGCGATCCCTCTTGCCGGCCGATCGGAATCCTTTTGGCGCCTGCGAGCCCGGCCTCAGCGGTCGATGACTCGCGCCGGCCTCTTGGCGATGAATGCGTCCATACCGTCCTTGCCATCCTCGGTTTGCATCGACAGCGTGGATAGGTCGGCTTCGATCTTCAGCCCTTCTTCCAACGAAGTCTGCATTCCGCGGAGAACAGACTGTCGGGCGAGCCATCCTGCCACCAGGCTATGGCGGGTAAACCGCCTGGCGAAAGCTGCCGCCGCTTCGAGCGCATCGCCGCGCACGATCTCCGAAACCAATCCGAATTCGAGCGCCCGATCCGCGCCGATGGGCTCTCCCGACAAGATCATTTCCATTGCACGGGCGTGCCCGATCATCCGTGGAAGGCGTTGGGTCCCCCCGTAGCCGGGCACCAGGCCGAGCTTGATCTCCGGCAGGCCCAGCTTGGCATTGGGCGTCGCGAGCCGGAACGTGCACGCCAAGGCAAGTTCGAGCCCCCCGCCGAACGCGTAGCCGTTGACCAGCGCAATGGTCGGTATCGGACATCGCTCGAGATCGTTGAAAATTCGCTGACCCAACTCGGTCGTTCGCTTCTCCCGAGCCAGCGTGCGGCCAACGAGTTCGGTCACATCCGCCCCGGCGCTGAATGCCTTCTCGCCGGCACCCGTTATGATGAGGGCACGGCAGCCGTCGTCGCCGGTCTGCTTGACAGCATCCGCGAAATTCCGGAGCAATTCGGAATTCAGGGCATTGAGCGCCCGCGGTCGATTGAGCGTCAGGATTGCGATGTCGTCTCGCTTTTCCAGTTCGATGGTCATGTCGCCACCTTGTCGATACGCGTGGGAACGAGCTCGCTCTTCGCAATGCGGTCCAATATGATGCTCTTCATGATCTTGCCGGTGGAATTGAGCGGCATCTCGTTCACGAACAGGATGAATTCCGGCATTTGATATTTGGCTAGGCCCATCGATTTCAGGTGGGCGAGCACATCTTCACAATCGGGTTCGGCGCCATCTTCGCAATCGACAGCGAGGCAGATGCGCTCGCCCAATCTTTCGTCCGGAAGACCGAAAGCCGCCGCACTGTCGATCCGGGGATGACGAACTGCGGCGTCTTCGATTGCGATGGGGTAGATGTTCTTCCCTCCCCTTATGATCACATCCTTTATTCGGCCGGCAAATGTCAGGCACCCTGCATCGTCGATATATCCCAGGTCCCCGCTCATGAACCAGCCATCGCGATTGAACGACTGTTCGGTTTCGAGCTGGTCTGCATAGTATCCGAGCATCAGGCTCGCTCCACGCCCTCCGATTTGCCCCACCTCTCCGGAGTTCAGCACGCGATTGACGTCGTCCGTATCGAATATGGCAGTCAGGAAGCTCGGCCCCGGTCGACCGACGGTCGACACAAGCGTTTCTAGATCGTCGTCCGGTCGCGTGTACTGGCATGAGAGATTTTCCGACATGCCGTAGACATTCATCGGCTTGATCCCCTGCGCCAGCAATCCTTCGGCAGCGGAACGCGGAATTGCAGACCCGGCGATGTAGAACGTCTTCAGCTTCGCGAATTCGACGGGCTTGCGTTTCTGCTCCGCGAGGATGTCGACCACGTTGGTCGGCACTCCCATGACATAATTCGCTTCCGACAGGTTGATCCAGTCGATGAGCGAGTGGTTCGGTGGCGGATCGTTTGCCACGAATTCGCCACCGGCAACAATCGTCTGGGCGAACCCCACCCAGAACATGCCATGGGAAGCGGGGCTCAAGGCGCAAAGAGTCGTGTGCTCGTCCTGACACCAATCCGCGACCAGATCGCGGGCATTCGCCAGGTATGTGTTGTCCGAATGCATGATCCCTTTCGGCTGACCGGTGGTCCCGGAGGTCAGCAGAAATATCAGCGGGCTGTCGGGGTCACCCGATGGCTCGGAAGCGGCGGGGGCATCGGCGAACGCGGAAGCCAGCGAGACCGGGACGCTGCGCCCGGATTGCAAAGTGATGATTTCTCGAAGCGACGCAATTCCGGTTGCCGCGGCTTCCTCAACCGTAAGCGTACCGGCTTCCCCGAAGCCGGCCTCCCGGATGAGGATGGAAGGTCTGAACTTCTTGAGAACTTCGACAATCTCGGGCCGCGACATCGTCTTGTGAATGGAAGGATGGCAAACGTAGCCGTTCCGCGAGCAGGCGAGAAGCACGCCAAGCGCCTCGATGCGATTGGAGACGCACATGGAGATCAGGTCGCCGCGTTCCAGACCTGCATCTTCGAACCGCGCGGCGACAGCATCGCTGAAAGCCATGAGCTCCGACCAGGTCAGTCGCCGCCCGCTGTCGCGAGCCGCGAACCGGTCGGGATGCCGTGCCGCATGCGATCTGCCCAGTTTGTAGAAGCTCGCGTCGGTCCACCAGCCGCGATCATGGTAGTCGCGCGCCAATGCTGGATCGTGAAGTGTCAGATATCGTCGCATTGCACACCTATCTTTCGACGAAACTGCGGCCGATAATCCGGCGGTGGATCTGGTTCGTGCCTTCCCAGATCTGCGTTACCTTGGCATCGCGCATCAGCCTCTCGACGCGAAAATCGCGGCAATATCCGTAGCCTCCGTGAAGCTGCACGGCCTCTGTGGTGGCGCGCATTGCGAGATCGCTGCAGCGCATTTTGAGAATCGATGCTTCGACTGCGGAAATCGATTTTCCCCGGTCGACCCGCTCCGCCAAGGACCAGAGCAGGTTTTCGCACATCACCAATTCGGCTGCCAAGTCCGCCAGCAGAAACTGGATGCCCTGAAATTCGACGATGCGCTTGCCCGACTGCACGCGCTCGTTGACGTAGGATATCGCATCCTCGAAGGCCGCCCTGGCGATGCCGAGCGCATGTGCCGACACGCTGGGGCGCGAGCGATCGAGAAAGCCGTGCAACATCGTGAGGCCGGCGCCCGGATCGCCGATCATGTGGGATTGCGGCACGATGCAATTGTCGAAGATCAGCGCGGCGGTCGCAGACCCGCGATGCCCCATCTTGTCTTCCAGCCGGTCGACCGTCAGTCCGGGCGTATCGCCCGGAACATAGACCAGACTGATTGCATCGCGTCCGTCTCCCAGCGGAGCCCACTTCCCGAACACGATGTAGTAGTCCGCGACCCCGCCATTCGTGATGAATACCTTGGCGCCGTCGATGCGGACATTGTCGCCGGCGGGGACGAACCGGGTTTTCATGGCAGTGGCGTCGCTGCCTGCGCCCGGCTCGGTCAGGCAGACTGCAGCCAGCGAGCCGCCGGCGATCTTCGGGAGTATCGCCCGCTTCTGAGCCTCGCCGGCATAGAGCAATAGCGGTATCGCGGCATGAAAGTTCGTGGCCCAGGTAATTCCCGTAGAGGCGCAGGCTTTCGAAATTTCGATCAGGCATTTCAGGTAGGCCGCATAGGACAGGCCCGCCCCATCATACTCGCTTGGAATGAAGATCGAATTTGCGCCGATTTCATTGAGAGTCTCGATGTTCGCCCACGGAAATTCGCCGGTTGAATCGACCTCCGCGGCCCGCTGGAGGATTTCATTCTGAACCGCCCGGTCCAGGCTTTCCAGAAACGACGCCTCCACGTCGGATAGAGGGGGCGAACCGCCGTCGAATTCGAGTATGCTCACAGCGTGACTCCGAGCCCGCCATCCAGCGTGACGGTGGTGCCCGTCAGGTATGGATTGCGCCGTGCCACAAGGTCCCCGACGAACGCTCCGATCTCGGAAGCCTCGCCGACCCTCTTGACCGGAATCTTCTTCGCGATGGCCCGCCCGCTCTCGGTCTTGGCGAGGTAATCGTCGTTGATCTCCGTTCTGACGTATCCGGGGGACACATTCACGACGGTGATCCCGTCGCCTCCCCATTCGACCGCCAGGCACCTGGTCATCGCCTCGATCGCCGCCTTCGATGCGCAATATGCCGAGTTCCGCTTCACCCCGAGCTGGGCGAAGAACGATCCGATATTGACGATGGAACTGGCCTTTGCGCTTGCCAGCGATTTGTAGGCAGCCTGGGAGACCCGGTACACCGCAGTGACGTTGGTCCGCAGAACGCGCTCGAACTCGGACGGCGGAAAGCTTTCGGCCGGACCTTGCTGGTGAATTCCCGCGTTGTTGACGAGCGCATGCAATACGCCGAACCGCTCGCCGATTTCCGCAAATGCCTCGTCGACACTTTCCTGGTCGGTGACGTCGCAGCGAATGTCGACGAACTTGTCGTTGCTTCCCGATCCGGCGGTCGCGGGCCGAAGGCTTCTGATCAGACGAATTGTCGTCAGGCCGCGAGCAGCCGTCTCGTCGGCTATCGCCTTGCCTATGCCGCGATTTGCACCGGTGATCGCGACGATCGATGGGCCTTGGTCGACCATCGTCGTCACCGTCCGAATCTGTCGCTATCGGGCCGGCGCTTCTCGGAAAAGGCCGCGGACAGCTCTTCCGCTTCGTCGCTCTCGTAATACGAGCGGAGAAGCAGATCGTGAGACATTCGCGACAGGCCGGATACCCCGTGGTGGCGAGCAAGGAATGCGGCCTTGACCGACGCTAGCGCGAAGGAGCCACGGTCCGCGATCTCCAGCGCCATCTCGTCGGTCGCTTCGGCCAGCCGATCGTCGGGTACGACTTGGTTGATGAGGCCCATATCCGCAGCCTGGCGGGCGGGTATCCTCTTGTTGAGGTACCACATCTCCTTCGCCCGCTTCTTGCCGACGAGATCTTCCAGGTACCAGGTCCCGTAGCCTGCATCGAAACTGCCGACCATCGGCCCGACCTGGCGAAAGACGGCGCTCTCCCTGGCTATGGTGAGGTCGCATACCATCTGCAGGACGTTGCCGCCTCCGACGGCGTAGCCGTTCACACTGGCGATCACCGGCTTTTGAGACCGTTCGATCGCGTCGTACATTTCGAGCGTCGGAACCATCCCTGCGAACATGGTCGTCGGCGGCAGGTCGTCCTTGCGGCCGCCGATGCAGAAGAACTTCTCCCCGGCACCGGTGAGCACGACCACTCTCGTACGAGTTTCCCGGCGGACCTCGTCGAGGCACCGGGATATCTCCCAGCACATCTTGCGGGTGAACATGTTGCCGTCGTCGGGCCGGTTGAGCGTTATCTTCGCAATCGGACCGTTTTCCTCGAACAGAATTTCCTCGAATTCCAACTTGTTCTCCATCTCTAGATGACCCGATGGCCGACGAGCGCGTCGATTTCGCCATGCGTGAAGTTCAGGAGATCGCGCAGGACTTCGCCGTTGTGCTCGCCGAGCCGTGGCGCGGCGCGAGTGTAGCCCAGGGCCCGATCGTCGAAGCGTATGCCGAGCCCGACCTGAGGCTGCGGCGTGCCCTCGCCGGCGATGGTGTAAAGAAAGCCCTTGTCGTGGAGGCTCTCGTCGTTGGCGACGTCGTCGATTTTCTGGATCGGCCCAGCCGGAACGTCGTTCTTGTTGAACAGGTCGAGCCAGTACGATCTTGGCTTTTCCCTCAGCAAATCCTGTATCGTCTCGACCAGCTTCTGCCTGTTGTCCTGCCTGGATCGATTGTCCTGCAGCGTATCGTCGTCCAGCAGCCGTTGCAGGTCCGTGGCTTCGCAGAACCGCGTCCAGATGCGATCGTTGGGCAGGGCGAGCGTCATCGGCTCGTCGAGCGTTTCGAAGACCTGATAAATCGCGATGACGCTGGCCTTGCCGCCGCTGCGTCGCGGGCAATGCCCGGATCCGAGATAAGTGCTCAGATTGGGCGTCATGAAACGCGCCATGCTTTCGTACATCGAGACATCGATCGCGCATCCGGAGCCGGTCCGCCGCCGACGGATCAGAGCCGCCAGGAACGCCATGGCGGCATCCTGTCCCGCGAGCAGGTCGGCAGCCGGAGTGCCGACCTTCTGCGGAGCGCCGTCGATTTCGCCGGTCATGTCCATGACACCACCGAACCCCTCGGCGATGAGATCGTAGCTGGCGCGCTCCGCATGGGGGCCCGACAGGCCGAACCCGGTAAGCGACACGTGGATGAGATCCGGCCTGACCTCGCGCAGGCTTGCCGCGTCGGTCCCGAGCCGCTGCTGAAGAGATGGCCTCTGGTTGACGACCACCGCATCGCTCGACCTGACAAGGTCGAGCAGGACCTCGTAACCGCGTGGCCGGCTGTAATCCAAGGTCACGCTGCGCTTGTTGCGATTGCATGCAATGAACCACAGCGCCAGATCGTCGATGAACGGCGGCCCCCATCCCCGCGAATCGTCCCCGAGGCCCGGTCGTTCGATCTTGATTACATCTGCACCGAGGTCGCCGAGCAGCATCGTCGCATAGGGGCCAGCCAGCGAAGTGGTCAGATCGAGGATGCGAATGCCCTCGAGGAAGTCGCCGGCCGAATTGCTCTTGCCGCTCGGTAGCGAAAACAGGGGAAGCGCCCCGCGGGGCTCCTCATCGGTCATTTCCCCGCGCTTTCCGCCCTGCGCATGAACCCGGCCACGAGGCCGTTGAATTCGTCCGCCTTCTCGATCTGCGCCCAATGCCCGCATTTCGGAAATACATGGAGGCGGGAATTGGGGATCAGCTTCACCAGTATGAAGGACGCATCGAGCGGCACCACACGGTCCTCGCGGCCCGAAATGATCAGGGTCTCGTGCGGCAATTCCTGGAGCGGCTCCCGCCACAGGTCCTCGAGCGGCGGCCGGCCGCGAAACTTGAGCGGCGGGTTTGCCAGGATATGCGGCGTCGTCGCGGCTTCGTAGCGCTCGAGGAGCATTTCCTCGCTTACGATCGACGGGTCGAAGACGAGGCATTCGATGAATTCGCGGAGTTTCTCCAGCGAAGGCCCGGTGCCTTGATAGAAAGCGAACAGCTTCTTTATGCCTTCGGTCGGCATCGGCGTGAAAATCGGCAGGCTTCCGCCCGAGCCCATGAGCACCAACGACGCGACCTTGTCCGGAAACTTGAGGGCGATCTGGAGGGCCGTCCCTCCCCCGAGCGAGTTGCCGACGATATGGACCTTTTCCAGTTCGATCTCGTCCAGGAAATCGGACATGATTGCGGCATAGTGGCCGAGGACATTGTCTTCCGCCGTGTTCAGTCCCGATTTCCCGTATCCGGGGAGGTCGACGACGATTACCCTGCGATCCTTCGCCAGTTCGTCGACATTGCGCGCATAGTTGCTCCAGCCGGTCGCGCCCGGGCCGCCGCCGTGGATGAGCAATACCGGAATATCGGAATGTCCCTGGTCGCAATCATGGTAGTGAATGCGCAGATCGCCGATATCCGCTGTCTTGCTGGTGCCTGCTTCGGAAAAATTCATGACGCCACCTCCCCGGGTTTCTGTCCGCCCCAGATGTAAATCCGGTCGTGCTGCCGGACGACCCAATCCGGCCCGATCGAGACACCGCCATGTCCGATTTCGAATTCGAAACCCGCGGGGGAATCGAGATAGAAGGAAACGACCCTGTCGTTGCTGTGACAGCCGAGCTCGGCAGAGACCGGAACGGCGTTCCGTCTTGCGATGTCGAGGGTCTTCCCGACATCGGCCATGGACCGCATCTCCATCATGACATGAAGGAGGTTCTTCTCGTGCGGCATCGCAACCAACGCCAATGAATGATGGCGGCTGTTGCAGTGCAGGAAGGGAATGCTGAGCTGTTCCGCTCCCATGGGCACGTTGATGTAATCGGAAATATCGAAACCGAGGACGTCGCGGTAGAATTTCGAAGTGGCCTCGGCATTGCCCACGGCAAGTGCCAGGTGCCCGAGGCCTTTGTCGCCGGTCACGAATCCATCGATATCCCGGGGCGATCTGAACGTGCGGCCCGACTGCACCTGGGGCCCGTAATAGATCTCGTTCACCAGACCGTCGGGATCGGACAGCCTGAACATCTCATGGACGCCGCGCTGCGCACGTTCGGTTTCCGATGCCGGTGCGATCTCGATGCCGTTGGCGCCTACCCGATCGCGGACAGCCTCGAGCGATTCAGCCGAGTCGACCTGCCAGCCCATATAGGTCAGGTCGTTCTCCGGCCCTTCGTGAAGATATACGCAGGGCGCGCCCGCATCATTGTGAAACGCCTGCACGCCACCGCATTCGCCGCCCAGTTCCAGGCCGATGATTTCCTGAAGGAACTTTCCGGTTTCGGCCACGTCTTCGACGGCGATCCCGATATAGCCAAGCATCATCATCGTCAGCGCCCTTCTTCGTTCAGTTTCGACAGGAGTTCGTCGCCTCCGCGTGCCTGCCAGAGCCCGCGAATGGCGAGCCCGCCATCGGTATTGAGAATTACGCCGGTCAGCGGAGAGGCATCTTCGGGAGAGGCCAGAAAGACATAGCTGCCGGTGTGTTCGTGCGGCTCGGGCACGTAGCCGAGGGGTACCACGCCCCCCAATTCCTCCATCGACAGTTCCCGCAGGGAGCGGTCGGCCTGCCCCAGGGCCTGCGGGCCCCTGAGGTCCGTACCGACGGCTCCCGGCGCAACGCCGTTGACCCGCACATGGGGTGCCAACTCGTTCGCCAACTGGCGGATCAGACCGACCGCGCCATGTTTGCTCATCGTGTACAACGGCCCCCCGCCGTCGGAATGGAAGCCGGCGAAGGAAACGGTGAACAGCAGGTTTCCGCGACTCCGCACGAGC
The DNA here is from genome assembly GCA_913055875.1 of uncultured Altererythrobacter sp. Taxonomy (GTDB): domain Bacteria; phylum Pseudomonadota; class Alphaproteobacteria; order Sphingomonadales; family Sphingomonadaceae; genus CAJXJY01. Next base: position 50,168 of record CAJXJY010000015.1, on the reverse strand, counting down.
GGCGCCAGCGCTGCCCTGGCGCCCAACAGGTAGCCCTTCAGATTGATGCCCATGATCTCGTCGAAGGCATTCGAGATGCTGTCGCGCGGGAGATCGACCAGCGAAACCGAGTGGTCCCACACACCGGCATTGCCGATGAATGTGTCGAGCGAGCCGAACCTTTCGACGACCCGGGCGACAGCCTGCTCGTTGTCGTCGAGATCGGTGACGTCGCCCTGGCAATAGACCACCGCATCGCCGAACAACGCCTTCGCTTCCGCAAGCCGCTCGGCCGACCGATCGAGGATTCCGACCCTGGCGCCTTCTTCGAGAAAGCGAGTGGCTACCGCCAACCCCAATCCTGAAGCGCCCCCCGTGATCAGCGCGCTCTTTCCGCTCAACCTACCCATGGGCATCCTCCTCGGCGCTCTGGTCCGGCAAAGTTATGAAAATCGAACCGTCCTTGACGGAGACGGGGAAGGTACGGACGGGCTCGGTCGCCGGCAGGCAACGCGGAGCACCCGTACGAAGGCAGAATTTGGCACGATGCAGCCGACATTCTATCGCATCGTCGCGCAAGCGCCCCTTCGTCAGAGGCCAATCGGCATGGGAACACTTGTCCTCCAGCGCGAACACGCCATCGTCGGTTCTGAACAACCCGATTGAAATATCGCTTACGGAAACAGCCATGATATCGCTTTCAGCAAAATCGGCAATATTTGCCACCTTGATCAAACCAGACTCCTAGAAAAGTATATTCAAATTACTTGATCTGATAAGACTCATATCAAGGCGTATATTTCTACTCAGTATTTGAAATCCGAGAGGATTGTCGGCGCGCCTCAATATGTCTGTACGGTCGCCATAAAATGTGTCCTCTTGACTATCCAAACGCGACCTTCGGACAATAAAAAGGCAATCTATTTGGTATGCATCCGAATCCAGTTCTTTTATTTTTATATTGGATACGTAATGATGTGTTCTTGGCGGCGGATCGTCCGACAACACCCTGCCCGTTTTCAACCGCTTGATTCGCGTTGTCAGGCTGTCCTTGGTCTCGTCGAATTGCGCCAACTGGTGCGCTTTCAGAAATTCACTGTCAGCGTCGCGCGGATCGCAGTTCACCCTGACCGGCATGAAATATTCGATGTCTTCCGAAATAAGTTCCAGCCAGTCGTCGAACGCTCTACGGTCCAATAAAGCCGCTTCTTCGAACAGAAATTTCTCGATCTCCAACTTGAGTTCATAAGCAGGTTGAGAATCGACGCTTTTTGATACACCTTCGGTCATAGGTAATTTCCCGCCCGGAATTTTATTGGTTTTCGTTGATCAGCCGTTGCCATTCGGCATAGAAGCCGCGCGCGGCCTCTTCCGAATAGCAACTGCCTACCGTGCCGGGGAATGTGGGATCGCCGCCGCTGGCCATGCCCAACCCCATCTGCAGGTTGAGCATGGACTTCGAGGCCTGATACCCCTTCAAAGTGTTCTGGATTATGAGCCAGTTTTCGGCATCGTCCTGCTCGAACGTGCCGGCCGGGCTGAACGTCCGCTCGACCCCGCGCCTGTAGTCGTCCTTGACCTCCTGCGGCGCATCCTTCGGCACCACGACGAACGACCAGACTTCCATCGCATCGGGACCGCGCGGATGCCACACCCGCACCGTGTTGATCCCGGCCAGGAAGGAAAAGTTGGGAAAGACGGTCATATGCTGGGAGCCCATCAGCTCCCCCCTCACCCTGTCGAGGCGCCGGGTGGCCTGATCTCTCAGCGTGGTGTTGTAATATTCGCCGACCCTGGGCCCAAGAATCGACGCGATGATCGCGTCGTCCCCGTCGCTGAGATAGAAGCCCGATCCATGCCCTCCCTTGAGGGCGCTGTATTGCTTTCCCGGGTTGGCCGCGAAACCGCGACGATCCACGGGCACGTCTTCGGGCGTCATGGCCTCCACGACCCCGCCATGGGTGAGAGCGACGTGATACATGTCGCTGGCGAATTGCTCGGCGCCGAGTTTCCAGTTGCTGTCGATCGTCCATTTGTGGATCCCGCCGATCACCTCGACCCCGGCCGGAGATCGGTCGAACAGCGCATCGATGTAGTAGGCGGCCTCTCCGAGATAGTCGGTCAGGGACTCGGCATCCCCATCCCAATTCCCGAAGATCAGTCCCTTGTAGATTTCCAGCCGCGGGACTTCGCGCAGTCCCAATTTGCCCTTGTCGAAGCATTTCGGAAAGGCGCTGTCCTCCATCGGAACATTAATGAGCGCCCCGTCTGCGCCGTAAGTCCAGCCATGATACGGGCACGCGAATACCGGCGAGTTTCCGAAATCGTACTGGTTGACCTGCATGCCCCTGTGCCGGCACTGGTTCAGAAACGCGCGGAATGTTCCGTCTTCCTGCCGCACCAGTATGACCGGGTCCTCGGCCATATATGTATTCAGAAAATCGAGCTCGTTGGGGAGCTGCGTTTCATGGCCCAGAAACAACCAGCATTTGCTGAAGACGTTCTCGAGTTCGCGCTCGTAAATTTCCCGACTTGAGAATATCTCCGCCCGAAAGGACCCGCTCTCCAGATCGATCAGCATTTCGTCCTTGTGATCCGACGTCACAGCCCGCTCCCTTGTGCCCGTGCAGCCCCTCGAAACAAGGGCCGGGATTGCGAGGCAAATTAGAGAGCCGACAACGGGCGGTCACTGCCCGTCCGTCCGGAATTCCTCGCCGATTCCCTCTTCCGGAGCAGAGCTTCCGACGATCTGCGGACCGGCCATGTTCTATCGGACGGGCAGGACGAAAAACGAGAGGGGCGAACAGCAAACGGGTCTGGCTTACCGGCGAATTGAGGAGTTACAATCCGAGGCATGACTATCGAAACCCGTCCCGAATAGAGGTTCGCTCGATGAAGTATGGCTCGTCCGATGAAGAACTTTCCGATCTTCCAACGGTGTACCGGGACGATTTGCTGGAAGGGCAAGTTTTTCTCGTTTCCGGTGGCGGCAGTGGATTGGGCAAGGCCTCCGCGGCGCTATTGGCGAGGCTCGGCGCGAAACTGGTGATCTGCGGACGCGATGGTGAAAAGCTGGACGCGGCCGCCCGCTATCTCTCTCAATTCGGGGGCGAGGTGCTGCCGATCGCGATGTCGATCCGGGATCCGGACGCTGTCGAGGCCTTGATGGATAAGGTCTGGAAACAATTCGGAGGTCTGGATGTCCTCGTCAACAACGCCGGCGGCCAGTTCCCCGCCAATGCACTGGACATCACCCCCAAGGGCTGGCGGGCCGTGGTCGACACCAATCTCAACGGTACCTGGTACATGATGCAGGAAGCCGCGCGGCGATGGCGCGCGACGGACAAGGCCGGAAGCATCGTCAATATCGTGACCGTGATCTGGCGGGGGCAGCCGCAGATTGCACATTCGTGCGCCGCCCGCGCAGGCGTGGTGTACCTTTCCAAGAGCGTTGCGGTTGAATGGGCACCGTACAATATACGGGTCAATTGCGTCGCTCCCGGGTGCGTCGAAACGACGGCTTTCGCGCTTTACCCGGAGGAGGGGACCGAGAGTTTCTATCGTGCCAATCCGATGATGCGGGCAGGCGACGAGTTCGACATTGCGCAGGCCATTATCTATCTGTCTGCGGCATCGGGAAAGTTCATCACCGGCGAGACCGTGACTGTCGACGGCGGCCAACAGAACTGGGGCGTCCCGTGGTTCGCAGGCCGGCCGGATTATTTCGATTCCGAATAGGCGCATTGCGGGGATCGGATCGGCATGGCCTGGTTCCAAGCGAGCGTTCCCGTGCCGGTTCCGTCGAGAGGTTCATCCCGATCGCCGTGACGGGCGCTCGAGAGGCTGCGCGCCCGAAGCCAACTGAGCCCGTTGTCGACGGGCCTCTACGACAGCATGCCGCTTCCCGCCCGGCCTCGCAGGGTGAATGTCGTCCCAGAATCTCCTGTTCAGACAGCAATGTTGGACTGCCGAGCATTGCCTTGGGCATCGTTGGACACATACCTTCCCGTGAAAATTCAAACCGACAAGGTTCGAGCGGAGAGGGAGACGTTCACCATGGATCGCAATTTCATGCATCACGCCTTGGCAAGTGTTTTTCTGGCGACATTGCCGAGCGCGGCCCTGGCAGCCCAACCTCAGTCCGACTCACAAAGCCCGGAGCCCCAGACCCCCAATTCGCAAGACCCCAATTCGCAAGACCCCAATTCGCAAGACGATGAATCCGGCAGCGCGCGAGACGCAGCAACGACGGACGACATTATTATCGTGACCGCGAGAAAGCGGGAAGAGTCTCTGCAGGACGTCCCTCTGTCGATGGTTGCCTTGAATGCCGATGCAATCGAACAAACCAAGGCCACGGACCTTGCCGGCCTCAGCGGGAAAATACCCAACGTCGTCCTTGATCCTGCACCGGCCTACTCGAACGGGGCCGCATTTTCCATTCGCGGAATCAGCTTTCAGGATCCGGATGCGAGCTTCGAACCCGCCGTCGGAGTGGTGCTCAACGGAGTTTTCCTGGGCAAAGCGACCGCTGCCCTTCTCGATGTGAATGATCTGGAACAGATCGAAGTGCTTCGCGGCCCGCAAGGTACCTTGTTCGGCAAGAACACGATCGCCGGCCTGGTCAACGTGCGAACCAAGAAACCGTCCGGAGATTTCCATTTCGGGGCCCAGGCGACCGTGGGGAACTACGGGAGGGCCGATGTCAACGGTTACATCGAAACTCCGATCGGGGAAGGCGATGTTGCCGCAATCCGGCTGTTTGCCGCCTCGCGGCATATGGACGGCTACTTTCGAAACGCGGCGATAGGCAATCGCAGGATCGGGGCCGAGAGACTGCTGACCGGGCGTGCCACGCTCGTCCTGCAGCCGGCCGACAATTTCGACGTGACCGTGGTTGGCGATTTCGTCGAGAACGACAGCGACCCGTCGCCCCAAAACGCGGTCTCGCCGGACTTCTTCGTCGCATCGCAATTGGGCGTACCGCAGGACAATGACGGTGACCCGTTCCAAGTGAACTACGGCACACTGGGCTTTATCGATTCCAAGACCAAAGGAGTCTCAGTCGAGGCAAACCTGACCTTGCCGACCCACACGGTGACATCGGTTTTCGGCTATCGCCGTATCGACGACCGGTCGCAAGTGAACCTGGCCGGCACTTCGATCGATTTCTTCATCTACGACCGCGACCAGAAGATCGACCAACTGAGCCAGGAGCTGCGGATCGCCTCCACCTGGAGCGACTGGATCGATTATGTCGCAGGCGTGATCTATCACGAGGTAAGCTACGATCAGATCGGCAACCAGCAGATCGACTGCAATGCGATCGGCGCATGCCCTCCCGGCGGCGCTCCGCTCGGCACCGTCTTGATTCCGCTCATTTCGAACACGTCCCAGACGACCAAGAGCTACGCCGCCTTTCTTCAGGCCGACGTCCACCTGACCCCCGAGTTCAGCGTTACGCTTGGTGGGCGGTACAATCATGAAGTGAAGGACTTTACCTTCACGCCGCCGGGCTCGAATCTAGGCCTGTTTCCCCCGCCGTTCGATCAGGCCACCGGCCATCTGGCCACCGACACCTTCACGCCAAGGGTGGGAGTCAACTACGAACCGAACCCCGACATCCTGCTGTTCGCAAGCTGGGCGCGAGGATACAAGGCCGGGGGCTTCAACGGGCGCGCCACCTCGACGCTCGGCATCGGCCCCTACAGGGACGAAACCGTCGATGCCTTCGAAGCGGGCTTCAAGAGCGAATGGCTCGATGGAGATCTGCGCGCCAACATCACCGCTTTCTATAACGATTACAAGGATATGCAGATCGAGACGATCGTACCTTCGCCCTTCCCGCCAGGCCAGGAAACGATCGTTCAGAACGCCGGCAAGGCGTACACGGCCGGCGTGGAGCTCGAGCTGGTCGCTCGCCCCATCGACGGCCTGATGCTTCACGCCAACCTGGGGTATCTGAAAGCGCGGTACACCAGCTTCATCGCGGATCTGAACGGGACGGGAACCCCGATCAACAATGACGGTCTGCGTCTCCGCAGGGCACCCAAATGGTCGGGCGATCTGGGCGCACGGTACGATCAGTTTCTGAACAACGACGGCAAGATCGTCTACGATGCCAACGTCACCTTCAGCTCGAGCTACGAAACGAGCGTCACGAACGACGACTTTGCCAGCCGGCCATCCGCAGCCCTGGCGAACGCGAGCATTACCTATGAAAGTCCGTCGGAGAACTACCACATATCGCTCTGGGCCCGGAACATCTTCGACAGACGTTTTGTGAACAACGGCATCAATGCCGGCTTTCTCTTCGCGTTCAACGAACCCAATCGTCCGCGCACCTACGGCATCGATGTCGGGATAGATTTCTAGCCGATCGGTGGAACTCGCCCGCGCGCCGCTACGGTGCACGGCGACTATTGGCGCCCAGGCCCACAAAGGTGACGTGCAAAAAATGACCTCGCACATGACCAGGGTAGGAATTGTAGGCGCCGGTACGATGGGGCGAGGAATTGCCATCACCGTCTGCAGAGGCGGCTTCGACACGCTGCTCGTCGACTCCGATGCGCGCAAGCTGGCCGAGGCTGTCGACTATGCGGAAAGTTTCCTGACCAGATCGACCGAGCTGGGAAAGCTCTCGGAAGACCGGAAGGACACCGCGCTATCGCAGCTTTACACCGACACCGATTTGCACGCTCTTCGCGACTGCGATCTCGTCATAGAGGCCATTTTCGAAGATCTGGAACTCAAGAGCGAACTGCTGCGAGCGCTTGATGCGGTCTGCGGCCCGGATGCGATCTTCGCGACCAATACATCGACGCTTTCGATTACCGAACTGGGTGCGGCAAGCGGCCGGCCCGAGCAGATGCTGGGGCTGCATTACTGCCTGCCGGCCGAGCGTATGCGGCTGATCGAGGTCACGCCCGGCCTTCGCACCAGCCGCCGCACGCTGGAGGAGGCGATCCGATTCTGCGAAGCCTCGGGTCAAAAGGCGGTCCTGACGAAAGACGAGCCCGGCTTCATTCTGAATGCCTTCGCGGTACCGCTCATACTTCGCGCGGTGCGATTGGTCGAAGAGCAGGTCGCGCTGCCCGGCGCTATCGATCGGGCGATCCGGGTCGCGTTCGGCCATGCAATGGGTCCGTTCGAGCTGTACGATCACGTCGGCCTCGACACCCTGGAGAGGTTGGCCAATTCCTTGAGCCGCGAAATCGGCGAGCCCCGATTTCGATGCCCGCCGCTGGTTCGACGGCTGGTTGCAGCCGGACAGCTCGGCAACAAGGCAGGCGGAGGCTTCCTCGCCAACCTGCCGGAAACGGATTTCGAATCCGGCCACGGAACCGTCGCCGTGCGGGAATTCGGCGCGACTTCGTGGGTGCCGGTCGTGGAGACGACGGAAGCTGCGGAATCGGCGGATACCCTGTTGGTCGCCGGCGACCGGATCCGATCTCACACCGACGAGGTAATTGCAGCGAGGCATCGACACAATTTGGTGCTGGTCGAGTTGCAAGACCGTCTGTTGGGCGAAATGCTCGGTCCGGTCGTCGACGAGGATTCGAACAACATCCTCGGATACTCTCGGTACGCACTGGGCGACGAGCAGACCGACTTGATCGAGCTCGTGGTTCCCGCTCGCTCGAACGAGTCCGCCATCGGGGCGGCGACGAGCTTTTTCGGCGAACTCGACCTGGAGGTCTCGATATGCAGCGACCAGCCGGGCCGCATACTCGATCGACTGATGAGACCCTACCTCAACGACGCTCTGAGAGCCGTGGATCGCGCCCTTGCGGATGCCCGCGAAATGGATGCCTGCATCAAGGCGGGTCTGGGATATCGCTTCGGCCCGAACGAGCTCGCCTCGAAGATGGGGCATCCACAGCACGTGAAAATCTGCCGGGAACTGCACAGACATTTCCAGGACCAGTCATTCATTCCGCCGCGCCGATCGCTGATCGGCGACGCCGCCTGACTTCCCGATTGGAGAACCAAAAATGCCCACTACACCAAAGGAAATGGTCGAGCGCATCTACACGGCATTCGGCGAGGGGGACATAGCCGCGCTGACAGCGGATTTCTCCGCAGACATCGTGTGGAACGAGGCCGAGAACTATCCATATGCCGACCGGAACCCGTATCGTGGCGTCGACCAAGTCCTCGAATTATTCGGCCGTATAGCAGCCGATTGGGAAAGATTCTCAGTTAAAGTCGAGAAGATGATCGAGGGCGAAAATCATGTCGTTATGCTCGGTCGCTATCAGGGTATCTATCGCAACACTGGCACGCAAGTCGACGCACAAGCTGTTCATGTCTGGACGTTTGCAAACGGCAAAATCGTCCAATTCCAGCAATATGCCGACACATTGGCATTTGCCCGGGCGACCGGAACGAAAAGCCGACCCTGAGCGACGCGGCCCTGACGGAGACCCGAAGACCGCCTCGTGCCCTCAGCGACTTCTATGACCGAGAGAACATATATGTAGCCCATATTCAATCGGACATCGGGATGCTAATTAAAAAGCGCTCATCTCTTCCTAATTAATAGACAACAATAAATGTAATAAGGTTCTTTTTAGAGAAGAATAGTTCTTCTCTATACCCTTATCTGCGCTAATTTTAGATGTAGAATGTCGATATGGACGCGCGAGCACTAAAGCTGCACTCCCTCACATTGTCAGAAACACTTGCCCGCGGCACTTTCCCGTCACTGGAATGACGTCGGTGCAGCGAGTGCTGCCCGCAAGGAATTCAGCATGCGCGGGAGAGGCGAATGACAAGCTACAAGATCGACGTGTCGCTCGGAACCTTGGCGATTGCGGCCCTATCCGGCGCGATCGCTTTGGTGCCCCATGCCGCCCGGGCACAGGATACAGTCGAAGAGCAGGAGGCTGCCGGAGAGCAGCCGCCCTCCGCACAGCAAGAGACGCCGCCCGCCTCCAGCGACGAGATCGTCGTCACGGCGAACAAACGGGCTACGGCATCGACCATCTACGAGACCCCCAGCGCGGTATCTGCATTCGGGCCGACGCAACTGGCCGAAGCCAAGGTCGAGTCATTGTCCGACCTGACGACCATGATACCGAATGTCGTCTTGAACGGAACGGCAGTCGTTCCGGGCCTGAACAATTTCTCGATCCGCGGGATGAGCGTATACAGCAGCATTCCCTCCACGACGCCCACCGTCGGTGTGTTCGTCGACGGAGTGTACGTTGGAGCGAATGCGGGCACCGCGCTGGACAACGTGTTCGATCTCGAAGGCATCGAAGTCCTGCGGGGTCCCCAGGGGCTTTTGTTCGGCCGCAACGTGACAGCCGGTGCCGTCCTGGTCCGCACCACCGAGCCCAAGGACGATCTCTATATCCGGGCCCGCGCGGCGGTCGAATCCGGCCCGAACTATATCTTCTCGGCCGTGGTGTCCGGCCCGCTCGACGACAGCGGTACTCTTTCGGCGAAAATCGCGGCGTACTACAACCACGATCGCGGCTATTTCACGAACCTGCACGACGGGAACACGAATTTCGGGCAGTCGACCACGGCGATCGCCCGTGTCGCGCTGGCTTGGCAGGCCAACGCGAATTTCAGACATGTCCTGCGCTTCGAGGATGGCTCGCTTCGTGGAGACGGGCCCGCCCCGCAGGACCACGCCGTCTATAGCGAAGATTCGCTGGATTTTGCGGTCGATCAGACGGGCTTCAACAAGGTCAACTGGCAGAACGCCACTCTCGAAAGCCGTCTCGATGTCGGGTTCGGAAACGGACAGATTGCCAACATATTCGGATGGCGCGACGTCGAGGCCCGCAATGTCACCGATGTCGATGCGACAGGCCTTCCCCTGTTCGATGTCGGCCAATTCGTCAAACAGCACCAATTCTCGAACGAGCTGCGGTATTCGGGCACCTTCGGCGCCGTCGATGCAACCCTGGGGGCGTTCTACTATTGGGACAGTCTCAGATACGTCGAGACTCGCGACCTGTTGTTCGGAACCGTGTACCGCATCGGCGGTGGCGAACAGACCTCTTCGACCTGGGCCCTGTTTTCGAATTTCGACATCCATCTGACCGATGCGCTGACGCTGAACCTGGGCGCGCGCTACTCCGGCGAAGACAAGGAGGCCTCCGTGCTGTCGCTTGCCGCCACCAATCCGTGTTCGGTGGTCCGGATCAGTTGCAGCAGCTTCAACTTCAACGATTCCGCCGACTGGTCCGCGTTCACTCCCAAGGTCGGCGTACAATGGCGGCCCTCGGACGCCAGCCACGTCTATGCCTACTGGACCAAGGGCTTCCGGAGCGGCGGCTTCAACCTGCGGCAGACCAACCCCCTGTCGCCGCCCGGCCCGTACGATCAGGAAGTCGAAAACACCTTCGAAGTCGGCTGGAAGCAGAAGGCGTTCCGGAACCGGTTGCAGTTCGGTGTAGCCGTTTTCCGGAACATCTATGAGAACCTGCAACGCGACGTACTGTTTACGGATCCGGTGCTCGGGGTCGTGCAGACGACGCTCAACACGGCCGATGTCACGATCGACGGCGTGGAATTCGAAGCTACGCTCGAACCGACGGATTCGCTGACCTTTCGTGCGAATGTCGGATACCTCAATTCCACTATCGACAAGCTGCTCAATGCCTTGTCGTCGGACGGGATCATCACGCCCGATCAGTTCGATCTCGAACTCCCGTTTCTTGCGGAATGGTCGTACGGCGGCACGATCCAGTACGAGCGCGATCTTCCAGGCGGAACCTTCGGCGCGCGCATTTCCTACCAACATGTCGACGCCGCGTTCAGCGAAGACCTCAACAATCGCCCGCTCAATCCGATCGACAATGTCGATGCGAATATTTCGTACGAATTCGGCAACACCGGCCTGAAAGCGTCGATCTACGCCAAGAACCTGCTCGACAAGACCACGTTCGGCCTGAACACGCTTCTCCCGTTCGCCCCCGATCAGACGTTCGCTCCCCTGAACAAGGGGCGCGTGCTGGGGATCGAAGTGCGGTACGCGTATTGATGGCGAACGCGGTGACCTTTCGACCTGCAATGTCGCTTCGCGCGCCCGCGACGGATCGATTGCAGTTCAGGCTGCGGCTTCGAGCCATGCGCTGCTCGATCCCCTGCATCCCGAGGGGGCTGAGCCTTGGACAGTGAACTCAAGTCTCTGGCTCGCCGTGTGCAGCGCCTGGAGGACATGGAAGAGATACGTGCGCTGAAGAACACGTACCACCTTTACGTGAACGACTGCCGGTTCGATGAAATCGGCGGCCTCTTCACCGAGGACGCAGTGGTCGACATGGGCTACATGCACCCCGACAGCGAAGCGTGCCGCGGACGGCCGGCGATATCGGAGTGGTATCGTACGCTGACCGATTCGGTGGGGCTCAGCCAGCTCAAGCAGTTCACCCACAATCACACGATCGAGCTGGACGGCGACGAAGCGACGGGTTGGGCTTTCCTCGAAGCGCGATACGGCCAAGCGGGGACCAGCTATAACGTCGCGGCCAAATATGAAGAGACCTACCGCAGGGTAGAGGAGCGCTGGAGGTTCGGCAGCATGCGCCTGCGGCTGTACTTTACGGTGCCGATGGAACTCGGCTGGGCCACGAAGGAGCGCCATCACCTGGTGTTCCGCCCGGGAGCCACCCTGCCCGAGACGACGGACGGCACAAATGGCCCGGTCTGAGCTGCCGACGGACAACGGGTCCAATCCGGTCCCAAGCCATCACGACATCGCTTCTGCGTCGGCTGGCACCCATGGTTGAAGCACCACAGGCAACCGCGGTGTCCGACCGCTTCGGTCAGAGTTCGGGAAAACGGCACTGGATCGTGGTCCTGTGCTTTCTGGGCGTACTGGTCTGCTATCTGGACCGCGTCAGCATCTCCGTCGCGGTCGTGCCGCTGCAAGCCGAGTTCGGCTGGTCGGCAACGCGCACCGGCGCTGTCCTCGCGGTCTTCTTTCTGGGCTATCTGTCCTGCCAGATACCGGCCGGGTGGGCGGCAAAGCGCTTCGGCCCGCGCGGTCTTCTGACGATCGCGCTCGTTCTATGGTCCGTCCTGACGATCGCTACACCGTGGGCGGCAGGGTTCTCCTTCGCCGCATTGATCGCAATCCGGATACTCCTCGGAATGGGCGAAGCAGCCATGTTTCCCGGTGCTTATGCCCTGTTCGGATCCTGGCTTCCGACCGCCGAACGCTCGCGCGCGGTCGGGTTGCTGTTCAGTGCAATCCCGCTCGGGACACTGCTCGCATTCGTCAGCTCCGGCTGGATCGCAGCGGAATTCGGCTGGCCATGGATATTCTATGCCTTCGGCATCGTCGGCTTGCTGTTTGCGGCAATCTGGTATTGGCAGGTAGATGACGGCCCCGGCCTGACAAGCGAAGACGGCAAGCATGCCAGCCGCCGGCAGCCCATACCCTGGCGCGCCATGCTTTCGCAGCGCCCGGTCTGGGCGCTGGTCGTCAATTCCTTCTGCACCAGTTGGACGGTTTATGTCCTGCTTTCGTGGACTCCGCTTTATATGCGAGCGCAGTTCGATGCCGCCCTGGAGAGCGTCGGCGTCCTTTCCGCTGCGCCCTGGCTGCTCATGTTCCTGATGATGAACGTCGCCGCGTGGGCGGCGGATGCCATGATCAACCGCGGTGTCAGCGTGACCGTCGTGCGCAAATTGATGCAGGCCGGAGGGCTGTCGGGTTCGGCCGCGTTTCTGCTGACAATTCCGATGGCCGATTCCATGATCGAAGCCACGCTGCTGCTTTGCGGCGCGCTCGGCGCCAACGCCTTTACGGCGGCCGGATTTGCGCCGAACCACCTAGACCTCGCCCCCGACCACGCCCCCGTCCTGATCGGCATCACGAACACGGCCGGCACCATGCCCGGCCTTGTCGGTGTCTTCATTACGGGTTGGCTGGTCGATCGTACCGGTGGCTACGACGCCGCGTTCCTCTTGTCGGCGTTCGTCTGTCTTTTCGGCGCCGCCATCTGGCTCCTCTTTTCCAAGGGGGAGCGCGTCGTTTGAATTCGCTTCCATCAGCAATGACGCCTCCTCGGCGTATCGGGTCCGGTCCGGCGAGGGGCTGACGCTCGCACGGACTGGATGCTTCGCTTCGACATATCGGAGAAGACACGATGACTTCGAGACGCGCTGCCATAGTGGCGCCCTTACGAACCGCGGTCGGGAAATTCGGGGGTGCCCTCGTCGAGGTTGATGCCGGCACCTTGGGCGCCACGGTGATACGCGCGCTGATCGATCGCACCGGAATCGATCCGAGACGTGTCGACGACGTGGTCTTCGCACAAGGCTACGGCAACGGCGAGGCACCCGCGATCGGCCGCTGGTCATGGCTGGCTGCCGAGCTGCCGGTCGAAGTGCCGGGCTACCAGCTCGACCGCCGCTGCGGTTCCGGCCTCCAGGCTGTGCTCAATGCGGCCATGATGGTTCAGACCGGCATATCCGACGCGGTGGTCGCCGGCGGCGTCGAATCGATGTCCAATGTAGAATATTATACGGTCGAAGGGCGTCGCGGAACGCGCGGGGGCGGGATGATGCTGCACGATCGCCTGACCCGGGGACGCGTCATGTCCCAACCGGTCGACCGGTTCGGCGTCATCTCGGGCATGATCGAAACTGCGGAGAATCTCGCAAGGGATTACGGCATCAGCCGGGAGGCCTGCGACCGGTTCGCCGTCGGGTCGCATCGGCGCGCCGCCGCCGCCTGGGAGAACGGCCTGTTCGACGATGAGATCGTTCCTGTTCGCATTCCTCAGCGCAAGGGGGACCCGGTGGTCTTCGCACGGGACGAAGGGTATCGATCCGACGCCACGCTCGAAAAACTGGCCGCGCTGCGCCCCATCGAAGAAAGGAGCATTCCCGGCGCGGTCGTGACCGCCGGCAATGCCAGCCAGCAGAACGATGCAGCGGCGGCCTGCCTCGTCGTGGCGGAAGACAAGCTCGACGAATTCGGACTCGCTCCCATCGCCTTCCTGCATGGCTGGGCCGTCGCCGGGTGCGAGCCCAGCCGGATGGGCATCGGTCCGGTATCAGCAGTGGAACGTCTGTTTGCCCGCACCGGCCTTGGCTGGTCCGACATCGACCTGGTGGAATTGAACGAGGCCTTCGCGGCGCAGGTCCTCGCGTGCCTCGATGGGTGGGGCTGGAGCGAAGACGACGGTCGCAAGGACATATTGAACGTCAACGGGTCGGGCATTTCGCTGGGTCATCCGATCGGAGCGACCGGAGGCCGGATCCTGGCGAACCTGACCCGCGAACTTTCACGTCGCGGCGGTCGATTCGGTCTCGAAACGATGTGTATCGGCGGCGGCCAGGGTATCGCCGCGGTCTTCGAGCGAGCTGCATGACAATGACAACGAACGAGCTACAGGACCTCCACGTCTGCCTCGAGGCCGCCCAAGAATACCGCTCGGCGGCCGAGGATGCCCTCGAGCGGCGCTTGCGCACCCGTCGCATCGACGAGGACCAGCGCGCAGCCCATGGTTTGGCCTGGATCGCAACCAGCGTCGCCGCTCTGGAAGCAACGCTCGATTGGGCCCGCGCCGGAGACGGTTCGAATCCCGTCGACGCGATGGTTGCCCGGCTGACCTTCGCAGAAACCGTCGGTCAGCTCTCGGGCGGCCTTCCGATGGGCCAGAACGAATTGTTCCGGCCCGCCGATCTCGGCATCGCAGGCTTGGGGCACACGCTCGCTCGCGACTGCGCGCCGTTGCTCGAAAGGGATCTTGCACCGATCCGCGCCGAGCTCGTAGCCGCGCTTGTCGAGGATCGGTGGCCGAGCGAAAACTGCCGCGATCCGGAGTTCGATTCGATCCGCGACCAGTTTCGACGCTTCACCAATGCCGAGATCGTCCCGCACGCGCAGGCGTGGCACCTGTCGAACGAACTGATCCCGGACGACACCGTCCGGAAGATGGCCGATCTGGGAACCTTCGGCGTCTGCATCCCGGAAGAATTCGGCGGATTGGGCCTGGGTAAACTCGTCATGTGCCTGATCACCGAGGAATTGTCGCGTGGATGGATCGGCGCGGGATCGCTTGGCACCCGTTCGGAAATTGCCGGCGAGTTGATCGTGCTGGGCGGGACCGACGACCAGAAGGCGCACTGGCTGCCACGAATTGCCGGCGGAGAAATCCTGCCCTGCGCCGTGTTTACCGAACCGGATGTCGGCTCCGATCTCGGCTCGCTGCAGACACGTGCAAGGCAGGACTCAGACGGCGCTTGGGTCGTCACCGGCGCAAAGACATGGACGACGCATGCCTCGCGATCGGACTTGATGACGCTGCTGGCACGAACGCGTCCCGATTCATCCGGTTACGAAGGCTTGTCGATGCTGCTGGTTCCCAAGCCGCGCGGAACGGCGGATCGGCCCTTCCCCGGCGACGGGATGACCGGCAGCGAGATCGAGGTGCTGGGCTATCGCGGTATGCGCGAATACGCCTTGCAGTTCGACGGTATGCGAGCACCTGCCGATGCGCTGCTGGGGGGCGTGGAAGGGCAAGGTTTCAAACAACTCATGCGGACGTTCGAAGGTGCCCGTATCCAGACCGCCGCGAGAGCCGTCGGTGTGGCGCGCCGCGCGCTGGAGCTGGGACTCGACTATGCCGTGAACCGCAAGCAGTTCGGCAAGTCGATCGTCCACTTTCCGCGGGTTTCCGACAAGCTCGCCGCGAGCCTGTGCGATTTCATCGCCGCTCGCGAACTTAGCTACGCCGCGGCGCGCGCCAGGGATTCCGGCAAGCGTTGCGATATCGAGGCCGGCATGGCGAAGTTGCTGGGCGCGCGCGCCGCGTGGTCCAACGCCGATGCCAGCCTGCAGATTCATGGCGGCAACGGCTATGCGCTGGAATACGAGATCAGTCGGGTACTGTGCGATGCCCGCGTCCTCAACATCTTCGAAGGCGCAGCGGAAATCCAGGCGCAGGTGATTGCCCGGGGAATTCTCAAGGCGCGCAAGTTGCAATGAGGCTGCTGCGGCCAGTCGGCGGTGGCACGGCCGAATTGCCGCAGCTTGTCCCTGACTTTGTGCGGATGTTGCGATGCCGCGTTGCGGTGTTCGAGGCGGTCGTTCGCGAGATCGCGGAGCCAGACCCGCTATCGTTTCTCGTCGTGGACCGGCCGCGCGAACGGCGTGCCACCATCGTCGATCCGCTTGCGAGCAGATGGCCCGCAGACCGGCCGCTGTCTCGTCAATTGCAGTCACGTCTTTCTCAATCCGCGATCCCGAACTGCGACAGCAGGAAGGGATAAATTCTGGCTTTTTCCGATATCGGGTCGGACCAATCGCAGGGGGATTGGGTATTCGGATCTTCAGCACGATATGGTTCGTACCCCCATGAGCCAGCCTCATCGAACTTGTCCAAGCGCCTGACGACCCGAGTCGCATCCTCGTCGAAATAAATCAGCGAAACCAGACCGCCCGCCACGTGAGACGTATCAGCCCAGTCGATCGAATGGCGAACGACCAGCGCGGGGCCGGAAGGAAGCCGGAATCCCAGCGCCGGTTCAGAGGAATAGTTGATATCGCCTTGCGGAAAAAGCCGGTCGACTCATCGGTGCCGCGATCGATGATCGCCTTGGATTCCTCGGAAACCGGTGGCTATTCCCTCCGGTCGGCAACGTCTTCGGTCTGGGAGCCACAGGCGGCGAGCGCGAGCGAAGAGACGACCAAGATGCGCATGATCATTTGCTCTCCAAAAGCTCGATCCATGCCCACCATACTCATAGCGACCGGGATTGGCGAGCCATCGGTGCGCTTGCTCGGCAGTTCGCGGGCCGGCGCAATACCACCGCGTGCGCCATGATCGGATCGGACAATCAGGGATTTCGCGGCCGCCCGATGAAGCCGGTCGGTATTGTCGCCCGGGTGAAAGGATTGCCCGGGGTTGCGCCTGCCGCTTCGCTCGGGGTTAGCTAGCGTCCTTGGGTCAAGTCCGGGGTCACAAGCTTCCCTGTCCTTCTCCCCGGAGGAGAAGAGGGAGGGCGTCGCGAATTGCCGATTCCGCGCCGGCGCGCTGCCCACTCCACGATACCGAGAGATCCGCCGACGAAAACCAGCGCCACTGGTACTCCGGGTTAACCCGAGCGTCTGCAGGGAGAACAGCTTCTGGTCTCGGAGGCGCCGGCGATAGGGACCGCGAGCCGAATGTCTGTTTCGTCCCTTCTGCTTTAGAAGGCGGAAAGTCAGCTTTCGGCCCCCGATTTGTCGCTGGATCTGCCCCTCAATGCACGGCCCTACGAAGGGTGCCCTCCCATGCATGCCGCCATCTCGGACCCACGTCCGAACACGTGCGTGATTGCTTACTCCGCGCAATGGACGGCAGGCTTGGTCTACTTGGAACCGTTTTGGTCTGTTGGAAACTGGGAGTTATATATTTCAACCACTTAGGCTTGAACAGCCCTCTCGAAAGCGGGATAATTGAGAGACCGGACTGAGCGGCGGAGAGTCCGGGAGGAAGCACGAACTCGGAGCCATGCGGTCAAGCAACCGAAGGTGGTAGCGCGGACAGGAAAGTGGCGGTGGAGGCAGTCGCTCCGCAACTCGTCTCCGCCCAAATGTCCGTATTGCGCCCCAATTCCGGTCATCCGGGTTGGCGCCGTCTGTTCCGAAAGCGGTCGTTCGACCGGGCAGCGTCGATGCCGGGCACACACTGGCATGTCGACCGCATGACAGGAACTTCTCGGTTTTGGAAGCGGTCGTTCCGCCTGGCTGATCCCGTCGAGGAGAATGGCCCCGGGTGCCACTCGACAGGATTGGCGACCCGGGATCGTTTGGGTCGCGAAGACCTTGTCAGATCCCGTAATGCTCCAGCGTAGCGTTGAACACCGCTCCGAGCTGGGGGCCGAGCAGGCGGGCGTAATGCGCCACGTCGAGCTGCGGGAACAGGGTGCGAAAACGCTTCGCTGTATCCTTGGCGGATTCGCCGCGCCCGGCCAGATGATAGCCGACGATCGAGGCCGCCAGAAAGGGGAAGGAAACTTGCAGGTGCGGATTGGTGCCGACGATGTCGGCCGATTCCGCCGCTCCGGCAAAATCGCCCAGCCCGACCTGCGCGACGATCTTGGTCGAATAGGGCAGGAACGACATCGGATCGAGCGGACTCAGCGCGATCGCCAGGTCGCAATAGGAAATCGCCTGCCTGAATTCGCGTTGCAGCAGCAGGCCGGTGCCGACGCCGGACTGGCCGGCGGAGTAGCTAGGCGCGAGCGTGATCGCCCGCTCCAGTATCGGCATTGCCCGATCGTATTTCTCGGTCCGCCACAGCGCCCGGCCCATGCTCAGATTGATGAACTGGTCGCGCGGGTCGAGGTCCCACGCCCGCTGCGCTTCGTCGAGCATCACGGCCAGATGCGCATCGTCGAAATCGTTCGGGCGCTGGGTCGCGGCGAACCAGTGCACCATGCTGATCCCGGCATGCGCGCGGGCGAAATCGCGCTCCATTTCCGCCGCCTGGCGAAATGCCGCCAGCGCGGCGTCGAAATCCTGCCGGCCATGCGTGAACACGTGCGACACGCCCAGATGATAGGATTGCCACGCGTTGAGCGAGGCGGGGTCGCGCATCCGCACATGCGCGGCCTCGTGCGCGCTCAGTTCCATTTCGACCGTCGCCGCCACGCGCGCGACGATATCCGCGCGCACGTCGTGGATTTCGCCTAGATCGGCGCGGATGCGATCCGACCATACGATCGCCGCGCTCGCGGTGTCGGCCAGCTCCAGGCTCAGTTCGATCCTGTCGCCGACCACTTCGAGCGTGCCCGACAGGCAGTAATTGGCGCTCAGTTCCATCCGCACGTTATCGATCGAGCGCGCATAGGAGGGAAACTGGAAAGTCGATCCGCGCGCCAGCACGAACAGCCACGGCAGCCGCGACAGCGCGTTGATGAGTTCGTCCGGGATCGCCAGCGCCAGCCCCGCATGCGGGCCCGCGACGCCGATCAGGCGCAGCGGCAGCACGGCGATGCTCGGCCGGTCGTCGACCTGCGCGTAGAGCGGAGCCGGATTGTCCGCCGCCGCCTGCCGCACCGTTGCGGCGGGTGCATCCACCACCGTCACCTCGCCCTGAAAGCGGAAGCCGCGGCCATAGATCGTGCGCACCAGTTGCTGGTCGCCGCCGGTATCGCCGATCGCGCGGCGCAGCGCGGCGATGCGGCTCGATATCGCCATGTCGGACACGATCCGCCCGTCCCAGATCGCCTCGACCAGTTCGTCTTTCGACACCACGCGGGTACGATTGGCGATCAGCAGCGAGAGAATCGACAGCACCATCGGCTGCGCGTCGACCGGCGATCCGTCACGGACCAGCGTCAGCGCGGCGTCGTCGAATTCGCAACTGCCGAAGCGATAGCGCATGCGCGCCGGATACTCCTGATCCGCGGGTAAAAACAGCCAAATCGCAAAAGAACGGATTCTGCTCAGGTTTCGCAAAAGATCGGTGCCCGGCGATCGGGCATGCTGCGCCGCATCGGGCCGAAGGTCGGTCCGTATGCAAGGGAAATCGCCGATGCCGATCGTCACCATCGATGTCGTGTGCGACACGTTCACCACCGCGCAGAAGCGCGACCTCATCGGTCGCGTCACCGACGCCATGGTCGCCGTGGAGGGAGAGGCGATGCGCGACCTCACCTGGGTCCGCATCAACGAGGTGGCGGAGGGCGATCTCGGCATTGGCGGGCGTCCGCTGACCGCGTTCGATTTCCACCGCATGGCGGCCGAGCGCGCGGACGACGTCACCCGCCGGGCGCGGTCCGGAAACGGCCGGGAGCTCGCCGAAGAACTCGTCACCGAAACGAAGGGGTCTCGAACATGAACATCACCAAGCTGCTCACCGGCGCCGCCGCGCCCGCGCTGGCCATCGCGCTGGTCGCCGCACCGCAGCAGGCGCAGGCCGAGGATTGTATTCTCGACACCAACGACAACACCAACGTCAACGGCACCGCCGATGCCGAATCGAACGGCGACGACGAGGCGCTCGCCTGCGGGCGCGATGCCGACGCGGCGAACGACGCGACCGCGGTGGGCGGCAATGCGCAGGCGACCGGGGTCGGCTCGGTCGCGCTCGGCCACAACGCGCTGGCGCAGTCGCTCGATGCCATCGCGGTGGGGCGCGGCGCGCAGGCGCTGACCGGCCCCGGCGTGGCGGTGGGCGCGGGCGCGGTTGCGGGCGGCAGCCAGGCGATCGCGGTGGGCCACGATGCCGACGCCTCGGGGCGCCTGTCGATCGCCATCGGCCAGAGCGACGGTTCGAGCGATCCGCTCGACGCCGCGCCCGGCGTTTCGGCCACCGCCAGCGGCGATGCCAGCATCGCCATCGGTGCCGACACCTTTGCGACCGGCGACAGGTCGGTCGCCATCGGGCAGTTTTCGGAAGCCACCGGCGAGTACGAATTTTCGGTCGGGCGAGCATACGACGACAACGGAACGCCATCGGACAACAGCGACGATACCGCCGCGATCACGCGGCGTATCACCAATGTCGCCAATGGCGTCGACGACAGCGATGCCGCTACGGTCGGCCAAGTAGCAGCGGCAACCGACGAATTACGATTTTTCGCCGCGGGAACGAACGCCTTCGTGGAGGCGGAGGCGAACGCTTTCAACGCCACCGCCTTCGGCAGCGGTGCGGTCGCGAATGCCCAGAATTCCGTTGCGCTGGGCGCTGCCTCGATCGCCAATCAAACGAATACCGTCTCGGTCGGCTCGACCTCCACTCAGCGCCGCATCGTCAATGTCGCCGACGGCACTGCCGATACGGACGCCGCGACGGTAGGGCAGGTGAACGCGGCGGTGGAATACCTCGATCTCAATGTCTCGGGTGCCCTTCCGACGGCTGGCAGCGATGCGATGGCGATCGGCGGCGGTGCCGCAGCCAATGGCAGCGGTATCGCGATCGGTTCGGACGGGGGCGATGCCGATGCCGTCGGTGCGCAAGCCGGATCGGGTGCCGTGGCCATCGGCAATGATGCCGCCGCCAGCAACAGCAATGCCGTGGCGCTGGGACGCTACGCGATCGCCGACAGCGTCGATTCGGTCGCCTTGGGAACGAGTTCCAATGCTCTGGCACAACTGGCTATCGCCATCGGCAAGGACAGTGCGGCGAGCGGTGTTTCCAGTGTGGCCATCGGCGCCGACGGCGACGATATCGGTGGGGATGGAGCGATTGCGCCGGGGGACTATGCCACCGCGCTCGGCCCCGATGCCGAAGCGCAGGACGATTTTGCCGTTGCTGTGGGCAGCCGCGCCAGGGCGCGGACCGAAGGGTCGATCGCTATAGGGCGTCTGGCGGATGTCAACGACGGTGTAGGCGGGGTCGCGATCGGCGATAATGCGAGTGCAAGGGACCTCAGTGTTGCCTTGGGTTTGGAGGCCAGTTCGAACGCTGCGATGGCCATATCCATCGGTGGTAACAGTGTAGCCGCGAGCACTAAATCGATTGCCTTGGGGTTCGCAGCCGACGCGGCGGGGCAAGCCGCAATTGCCATCGGGGCCGACGATGATGGTGATGGCAATGGCGCGAATACGCGGGCCACCGGTTCAATTGCCATCGGGGCCGACGCAGTGACTGGAAACTCGGCCTTCAATTCGACCGCGCTCGGCTATGCCGCCAGGATCGAGGACGGCGTCACCGATGCGGTTGCGCTCGGTTCCAATTCGGTTGCCGACGAATCGCTTACCGTCTCCTTCGGCCGCGCAAACGACGACAACGGCACGCCGGGCGACACCAGCGACGACACCGACGCCATCACCCGCCGCCTGGTCAATGTCGCCGACGGCACCGCCGACAGCGATGCGGCGACGGTGGGCCAACTGGCCGCAGCAAATCGGTATGTCGCCATTAACAGCACCGGCGCCGCCGCCAGCGCCAGCGGAACCGATGCCATAGCCGTTGGCGCGAATGCGTCCGCCGAAAATTTCAGTGCGATTGCCATCGGCAGACAGTCGGTCGCCAGCGAATTCTATTCCCTCGCGATAGGCCATAGCGCGAACTCGCTGGGTGCCTATGCGATCGCGTTCGGCGGGTCGTCGACCGCGGTCTCCGACTTCTCCGCAGCCTTGGGCTTCGTGTCGAGGGTGGGGGACAACTCCTTCGGCAGTACTGCCTTGGGTGCTATCGCCAGGGTCGGGGACGATGCCGAAGACAGCATCGCGGTGGGCTATGCCGCCGCGGTGCAGGACGGTGTGAGAAGTGCCATCGCGATCGGCGGCGATCGCGACCTGGACGGTAATTACAGCGGCGTAGGGGCTACGGTCAGCGCCAACTTCGGCATCGCCATCGGCAGCAGCGCCGAAGTCTCGGCTGCTAACGCCGTTGCTCTGGGCGCAGGTTCGGTTGCCGACGAATCGCTCACCGTCTCGGTCGGGCGCGCCTACGACGACAACGGCACGCCGGGCGATGCGAGCGACGACACCGCCGCTCTCACCCGCCGCCTCGTCAACGTCGCCGACGGCACCGAGGATAGCGATGCGGCCACGCTCGGCCAGCTCAACAGCGCGATCGCGGCGGTCAGCTCCTCGGGCAGTCCGTACATTGCCGTCAACAGCAGCGGCCCCGCCGCCTCCGCCACCGGCGACGACGGTGTCGCCATCGGCGAGAATGCCGCTGCCGGCGGCGCCGGCTCGCTGTCGCTGGGGGCGCAGAGTGCCGCCTCCAGTTCAAGTTCGGTGGCAGTCGGCGCGTTCGCCGATGCGTCGAACGTCGGCGCGGTGGCCGTAGGTTTCGGCTCGGTCTCGGACGGTGCCGGTTCGATCGCCATCGGCACCGACGGCAACGATCCCAATGGCGACGGTGCCGTGGCGGAAGGTCTCGATTCCGTCGCCATCGGTACCGATGCGCTGGCGACCGATGTCGGGTCGACCGCGCTGGGCCAGGCTGCCTATGCGGTCGACGAGCATGCCACCGCACTTGGTTCGGTCGCCACCGCCGGCGGCTATGCCTCGGTCGCGATCGGCAACGAGGCGCTGGCTTCGGGCAGCGAGGCGATCGCCATCGGCAACCTCTCCGAAGCCGCCGACAGCGACGCGATCGCGATCGGCGACGCAGCGCTGGCCGATGGCAGCAACGCTATTGCGCTGGGCGACGACGCTGCCGCCGAAGCCGACGACACCATGGCCCTGGGCGCGAACAGTGTCGCGGACGCGGCTGGGGCGATCGCATTGGGCGCAGACGCGGCAGCGACCGGCATCGGCTCGCTCGCGATCGGCAATGGCGCCAGCTCCAGCGGACGCAACGCCGGCGCTGTCGGCACCAATACCAGCGCGCAGGCCAATGGCTCAACCGCGCTCGGTTTCGAGGCCTCGGTCGGCGCGGGCGCGACGCTTGGTTATGCGCTCGGCGGCCGCGCCACCGTCACCGGCGAGCGCGGCCTGGCGATCGGCAACCGCGCCAGTTCGAGCGCGCTGCAAGCGGCCGCGATTGGCAACAGCGCCAGTTCGGCCTTCGCCTATTCCTATGCGTTCGGGTTCGAAGCGGCGACGACGCGCGCGAACCAGATGATGTTCGGCACGGCGAACTACACCTACACCATGCCGGGCCTGCCGACCGCCAACTCGAACAGCCTGCAGGCGGGCGCGACCTATTACGTCACCGTGGATGCCAACGGGAATTTGGGTTTCACCAGCGCCGCGCCGAGCAGTTCGAGTTCGAGTGTCGCGCCGTCCTCCTCGAGCATG
Organism: uncultured Altererythrobacter sp.; assembly: GCA_913055875.1. Lineage (GTDB taxonomy): Bacteria > Pseudomonadota > Alphaproteobacteria > Sphingomonadales > Sphingomonadaceae > CAJXJY01. The sequence continues at coordinate 26,524 of CAJXJY010000015.1, read as the reverse complement.
TCGCTGGCGGTTGCACCGGTGAGTGGCCCGAACATTTCTGCAACCAGTTCCGATGCCACGTTCGCCCACGCGCCGAACGAACAAACCAGCGCGGTGGGCGGGCAGCAAGGTCTCGTCCAATCCGCCCGGCGCACACTCGCTACCGGCGATCCGGGTGTGGGAAGCGCGACGGTCGGCGTCCAGGCACTCGACAAACAGCCTGTGCGGGTGGCGATGCTTGACGAGGACCAGGCGGTCGCCGAACCGCCTGCCGAGCGCAGCTTCGATGCCGGGGCCGGGCGCGGCGCCAACGGGGTCGATACGCTGACTCTCGCATCCGGCTCTACGCCGCCGCTTGCGGCGATTACCGACGCGCAGTTCGCCGCGCTCTCGGGCCGGGTCGGACTGCTCGAAGGTCGGGTCGACGCGGTCGAGTTCCAGCTGGGTGAACTCGACAACCGCTATCGCGCGGGCGTTGCCGCGGCCATGGCGCAGGCCGATGCACCGTTCCCGAGCGAGCCGGGCAAGACCAGCTACATGGGCAAGGGCTCGGTGTTCCGCGGCGAATTCGCGTTCAGCTTCGGGCTGACCCACCGGATCGACGCGGACCTGCCGATCGCCGTAATGGCGAGCGTCAGCCATGCTGGCGAAAGCAACACCGGCGGCACGATCGGGGTGGTCGGGGAATTCTGATCACGCATGGACCGTCCGCTTTGGCTGTCTAGCACTGAACGAGCGGACCGTCCGCTACCGGCCCCCGATTCGTCGCTGGATCTGCTCCTCAATGCACGGCCCTACGAAGGGTGCCCTCCCATGCATGCCGCCATATTGGATCCACGTCCGAACACCTGCCTGATTGCTTACTCCGCGCAATCGACGGCTGGTTTGATCTACTTGGAACCGTTTTGGTCTGCTGGAAACTGGGAGTCATATATTTCAACCACTTAGGCTTGAACGGCCCTCTCGAAAGCGGGGTAATTGAGAGACCGGACTGAGTGGCGGAGAGTCCGGGAGGAAGCACGAACTCGGAGCCATGCGCTCAAGCAGCCGAAGGCGGTAGCGCAGACAGGAAAGTGGCGGAGCGGGCAGTCTGGTGCCAGCCTATCTCCAGCTACTTTCGTCGAGCTCCCGGTATTACTCCACGGGTAGCTCGCTTACCATAGCCGACAAGAAGTACGAAGCATTTCGCAGCATTAGCTTGAGCGGGCATCTTTGCTTCATGTCTCCCATTGTAGCCATTTCCATCATGTAGGAACGATCGGTTCGGCGAGCGGACGTTGGCGACCGCCGCCTGCTGCCGGTTATCTACGTCCCGGCGCTGTCGACATGGCTGCCGGATATGTTCGCCTCAGCGCGTTGCCCACCACGCGGCGACAAAGGCCTCGGCGCGCCGGCCGACCTCGGCAGGAGCGAACCCCGGAGCGTAAAGTGCGGAGCCAAGCCCAAACCCGCTCGCCCCCGCAGTCGACCATTCGGCGATTGTCTCCGGGGTGATCCCGCCGACCGCGAGCTTCGGCACATCCTCCGGCAAGACCGCGCGATGCGCCTTGAGCACTTTCGGGCTCGCGGCTTCGGCGGGAAAGAACTTGAGCGCGTGCGCGCCCGCAGAGATCGCTGCGAACGCTTCGCTGGGGGTGAAGTAGCCGGGCACCGAGACCATGTCCGCCGCGACGGTCGCCTCTATCACCTGACGGTCGGTATTGGGCGAGACGATCAGCCGCCCTCCTGCCTCGCGGACGTCGCACACCTGGTGCGGGGCGAGCACGGTTCCGGCACCGATCAGCGCATCCTCGCCGAAACGCCGCGTCAGCCGTTCGATCGAGGCGAGCGGCTCGGGCGAGTTCAGCGGCACTTCGATGATCGCGAAACCCGCTTCGAGGAGCGCCTCGCCGATCGGCTCGGCCTGCCCGGGCGTCACGCCGCGCAGGATCGCGACCAGCGGACACCGTTTCAGGGCGGAGGCAAGGTTTGCGGGCACGGTCATGCAAGCTCGTTCCATATCGCCGTTGCCCCGGCGGCGAAAGCGGCTTGGCTGTCGACCAGCGAGGCCTTTCCGCCCAGCGCCGCAATCGCAGTGCGGTAAAGCGCGCCGAGTTCGGCATCGGCGAGCACGAACACTTCCGCCCCGCCGCTTTCGGTCAGCCGCGCGCGGACGTCGCTGCCGATCATCAGGCCGCTCGTGTAGCTGGCGGCGTCGGCATCGGCCCGCTGACCCAACAGCCCGGCTGCGCGCACGCCGAACAGCCGGGCGAGCAGGTCGCCGCCCGAATCGGCAACTCCTTCGCGAAACGCCCGTCCCGCCTCTACCGCGCCGTTAAGCTGCGCCGACAGCAGGCTGTGCTCCTTCAGCAGGGCGAACATCTCGCCGGTCATCGCAGTGACGAAACCCGCCAGCCTGCCGTCCTCGACCCGGGCCCATTTGCAGTGCGTGCCCGGCTGGCACAGCAGCGCGCCGTCGGGAACCGCTCCCGACGCCGCCGCGCCGAGCAGCTGGACCTCCTCTCCGCGCATCGTATCCGACCGCTCGCCCGGGCGCGAAACGCCAGGCAGGATCGCGGTGCGGCCCGGCTCGACCCACACCGCCTCGCGCGCGATATCGCCCAGCGCCGCCGGACAGGGCACGTAGGGCGCTTCGGCCCAGCCGCGGTTCGAGCCGACCATCCCGGCGCACAGCATCGGCAGGTCGCCGAACGCCTCGCGCAGCTGGCCGGCCTCTGCTTCGTATCCGCCGGGCGGCATGGCCAGAACGCCGCGATCGTCGCGCGCGGTCTTCTCGACCGTCCCGTCGGCGCCGATGCGGTAGGTCCGCCGGTTGGTCGTGCCCCAGTCGACCGCAAGGAAGGCGCCTTTCACCGGCCTACCACCAGGTGGCGTAGAGCGCGATCAGGATGCCGATCACGGCCAATGCGGCAATGTTGAACGAGGCCCCGGTCGCGTAGTTCACTTCGGTGGTGTCGATCCGGTCGCTTCCCGCGCTCCCCGGTTTCCACAGCGAGACAAGCACCGCCAGCACCAGCGCGATGACGAACACCCACATCATCCGATTGAGGAACGGCACCGCGTTGAGCGCGGCGATCCCGCCCCACTCGGCGGGAAACCAGAACACCACGCTGCCCAGGATCGAGACCACGGCGGCGGTGATCGCGCTCGCTTCGCTGGCCCTTTTCCAGAACAGGCCGAGCAGGAAGATCACCGTGATGCCCGGCGTGATGAAGCCGGAGAATTCCTGGATGAACTGGAACGCCTGGTCGAGGCTACCGAGCAGCGGGCGCGCGGCGAACAGCGCCAGCAGCGTGGCGACGGCCGCGCTTACCCGGCCGACCAGGACAAGGTGCTTCTCGTGCGTCGCGCGGTGCGTTTCGTCTTCCGCCTCGCTCTCGTAGCCGCGCCGCTTGGCGTAGAGGTCGAGCGTGAAGATCGTCGCGATCGAATTGATCTTCGACGCGGTCGAGGCGACCACCGCCGCCATCAGCGCCGCGAACACCAGGCCGAGCAACCCGCTCGGCAGGTAGCGCATCATGGTCGGATAGGCCTGGTCGGCCGGATCGAGCCCGGGGGCCAGGAGCACCGCGGCGAGGCCCGGCACGACCACCACCAGCGGCATCAGCAGCTTGAGGAAGGCGGCGAAGACGACGCCCTTCTGCGCCTCCTTCAGATCCTTCGCCGCCAGCGCGCGCTGGATGATGTACTGGTTGAACCCCCAATAGCTGAGATTGGCGATCCACATGCCGCCCACCAGCACCGCGATGCCGGGCAGTTCCCGATAGCCGATATCTCCCGGTTCGAGGATCATGTTGAACTTGTCGGGCGCCCGGTCGAGCAGCGTCTCGAACCCGGCCCAGACGCCCTGCCCGCCGCCGACCTCGTTGAGCGTGAGCGCCGAAATGGTCAGCCCGCCGAGCACCAGCAGCGTCACCTGCACGATATCGGTCAGCGCGACCGCCTTGAGGCCACCATAGAGCTGGTACAGCAGCGCGAAACCGCCCAGCGCGAACAGCGCGACCGTCTGGTCCACGCCGGCGACCTGGTTGACCGCGATCGAGCCGAGCCACAGGATCGAGGTCAGGTTCACGAAGATGTAGAGCGCGATCCAGAACACCGCCATGATCGTGCGGATATTGGGGCCGTAACGCTGCTCGAGGAATTGCGGCATCGTGTAGATGCGGTTCTTGAGGAAGATCGGGAGGAAGAACTTGCCGACGATCAGCAGCGTCAGCGCCGCCATCCATTCGTAGGAAGCGATGGCGAGGCCCAGCCGGTAGCCCGAACCCGACATGCCGACGATCTGTTCGGCCGAAATATTCGCCGCGATGAGCGAAGCGCCGATCGCCCACCAGGGCAGGTTCTTCGAAGCGAGGAAATAGTCCGAGCTGTCCTTCGCCTTGCCGCCCTTCTCGCGCGACACGAACTGCGCGAGCCCGAAGATGAAGATCGCATAGACGACCACCACCATGATATCGATCGTACCCAATCCCATCGCCGTTCCTTTCGCTTCCGGCTATCCCCGGTTTTCCGAATTGTGACTAGTGGCTGTCGCGCGGCAGGCCGCCTGTCTGCGCGATCCGCTGATACTTGACCGCCGGTTCGAGCACCGCGCCGGTGTCAAACTGCCCGGTGAGCGCGCGCTGCATTTCCTGCCACGGCGTCTGCGCAGGCGGGGCCGCCGGGCTGCCTGCGGCGTCCAGCGCCGCGCGGCGGTCGGCCAACTCGTCGTCGCCGACGAGCAAATCGACCCTGCACCGGTTGAGGTCGATGCGAATCCGGTCGCCGCTCCGCACCAGCGCGAGCCCGCTGCCCGGCACCGCCGCCTCGGGCGCCGCGTTGAGGATCGACGGACTGTCGCTGGTGCCCGATTGCCGTCCGTCGCCGATGCAGGGCAGGTTTTCGACCCCCTGCCGGATCAGCGCCGCGGGCGGGCGCATGTTGACGACCTCGGCGCCGCCGGGGAAGCCGATCGGCCCCGCCCCGCGCATGACGAGGATCGAGGAGGCGGTGATCCCCGTGCGCTCGTCGTCGATACGGGCGTGGTAGTCTTCGGGCCCGTCGAACACGACCGCGGGTCCTTCGAACACGCCAGGGCGATCCGGATCGGACAGGTAGGCCTTGCGGAACGTCTCCGAAATCACGCCCGACTTGAGGATCGCGTGGTCGAACAGATTGCCCGCAAGAACCGTGAGGCCGGCGTCCGGCCGCAACGGATCGGCGAAGCGGCGGATCACCCGCTCATCGTTGCTCGCGGCGTCCGCGTAGTTCTCCTGCAAGGTCCGCCCGTTGGCCCCGAGCGTCGTGCCGTCGAGCTTCCCCGCCCGCAACAGTTCGCCGATCACCGCCGGTACGCCGCCGGCGCGATGGAAATCCTCCCCGAGATATTCGCCGGCCGGCTGCAGATTGACCAGCAGCGGAATGTCGCGGCCGTGGCGCTGCCAGTCGTCGAGATCAAGCTCGACACCCATGTGCCGGGCGATCGCGTTGAGGTGAATCGGCGCGTTGGTCGAACCGCCGAGCGCCGAATTGACTCTGATCGCGTTGAGAAACGCCTGCCGCGTCATGATGTCGGACGGTTTGCGGTCCGCGGCGATCATTTCGACGATCCGCTTTCCCGTGGCCCAGGCGCATTCGCCGCGGTCGCGATGCGTCGCCGGAATCGCGGCCGCGCCGGGCAATTGCATCCCCAGCGCCTCGGCGAGCGAATTCATGGTCGTCGCGGTACCCATCGTGTTGCAATAGCCGGTCGAAGTGGTGGATTTCGCGACCAAGGCGACGAAGCCTTCGTAATCGAGCTCGCCCGCCGCGAGCATTTCACGCGCCTTCCACACGATCGTGCCCGAGCCGATCCGCTTGCCGTTGTGCCATCCGCTGAGCATGGGCCCCACCGACAGGGCGATCGCGGGGATGTCCACGGTCGCCGCAGCCATCAGGCAGGCCGGGGTGGTCTTGTCGCAGCCGATCGTCAGCACCACGCCGTCGAGCGGATAGCCGTAGAGAATTTCGACCAGCGAAAGATAGGACAGGTTGCGGTCGAGCCCCGCGGTCGGTCGCTTACCGGTCTCCTGGATCGGATGGATCGGAAATTCGAGCGCGATGCCACCGGCATCGCGGATTCCCTCCCTGACCCGTTGCGCCAGAACGAGATGATGCCGGTTGCATGGCACCAGATCGCTGCCAGTCTGCGCGATGCCCACGATCGGGCGCCCCGACTGGAGCTCCTCCAGCGACAGTCCGTAATTGAGATAGCGCTCGACATAGAGCGCGGTGAGGTCCGGGTGGTCCGGATTGTCGAACCATGCGCGCGATCGCAGCTTGGGCATCAGCACATACTTTCCGACAGCCCGCACCGATGCGAAATCCCGAAAATCACGCTTCTCCCCTTCAACACACCCTTATACGGCGTGGTATCAGATAGGAGTTTGCATAAAAAGCAGATTTATATGATTACATTGCAGATGCCGATTCCCGCCGTGAACGGAGTGTCATGAACAGACCGGTTCCCCTCGCCCTGATCGGGATCGGAGCGATCGCGCGCGCGCAGCATATTCCGACGCTCGCGGCCGGAAGTAGCTTCGAGATCGCCGCCCTGATCGACCCCGATCCTATCCAAGGGAGCGCGCCATGCTTCGCCAGCCTCGAAGACGCTCTCGCTGCGGATATTGCGATCGACGCGGTATCGCTGTGCGTACCGCCGCAGGCCCGCGCCGGCCTGGCGCAGCTGGCGCTCGATCGTGGATTGCATGTGATGTTGGAAAAGCCCCCGGGGGCGACGGTGAGCGAGGTCGAAGCCCTCCGCGCTCGCGCCTATCGCAACGGAGTCGCGCTGTTTGCAAGCTGGCACAGCCGCATGGCGCCGGGTGTGGAGCCGACGCAGCGCTGGCTGGCGAACAAGCGGGTGGAGCACGTGAGCGTCGTGTGGAAGGAAGATGTCCGCAAGTGGCATCCAAGGCAGGAATGGCTGTGGCAACCGGGCGGAATGGGCGTGTTCGATCCGGGCATCAATGCGCTCTCGATCCTCACCGAAATCCTTCCGGAGAAGCTGTCCATCGCCTCGGCGCGGTTGCAGGTTCCCGCCAACCGCGCCGCTCCGATCGCTGCCCGGCTGCAATTCGACATCGCAGGCAGACCTGCCGGCGAGGCCGAAATGGACTTCCGCGAAACCGGTGGCGAGGTCTGGGACATCGTCGTCGAAACGAGCGGCGGAACGCTCGAACTGTCGCGCGGCGGCGCGGAACTGCGGATCGACGGAAAGCGCGTCGCGGAGCTTGGCAGCGAAGCGGAATATCCGGCCCTCTACACGCGCTTTCGGGAGCTTGTCGCTGCGGGCGAAAGCGATGTCGACCTCGCCCCGATGCAGCTCGTCGCCGATGCCTTCCTGCTCGCGCGCCGGGAAACGGTCGAGCCGTTCGAATATTAGCACCCCCCGGCGCTATTGCTCGCCGAGTGAGAATATCCGCGCGGCCGGGACCCACTTCTGGTCCGCCGCAGCCCAGGGCAGCCGCTTCTGAAGCCGGTCCATCCGCCGTTCCCAGTCCTGTACGGCAGGATTTTCGGCATCGGAGCGGGCTTTTTCCTCGGGATCGAACCGCGCATCGGTCTCCATCACCATCACCAGCCGGTTGCCGCTGCGATGGATGTCCATCGCGGTGATCCCGCTTTCGCGGATGCTGCGCACCACCGCTTCGGGGACCTGCCCCGCAGCATGCGCGCGTTCGTATTGCGCGATCAGCTCGGGATCGTCCTCGAGGTCGAGAATCAGGACCTGCCGCGTCACAGCGGCGCAACCACGTTCTGTCGCTGCGAGCCGAGGCCTTCGATGCCCAGCTCGATCACGTCGCCCGGCTGCAGATAAACCGGCGGGGTCTGTCCCATGCCGACGCCCGGCGGAGTACCGGTGCTGATGATATCGCCCGGCTGGAGGCTCATGAAGCGGCTGACATAGCTGAGGATGAAAGCCGGCCGGTAGATCATCGTCCTCGTCGAGCCGTCCTGGTAGCGCGTGCCGTTCACGTCGAGCCACATGGCGAGGTCGCACGGATCGGCGATCTCCTCGCGCGTGACCAGCCACGGGCCGATCGGCCCGAAGGTGTCGCAGCCCTTGCCTTTGTCCCAGGTACCGTGCCGTTCGAGCTGGAATTCCCGTTCGGACAGGTCGTTGACCACGCACCAGCCGGCGATGTGATCGGCCGCGTCCTCCTCCGCGACATAGCGCGCCTCGCGCCCGATCACGAGGCCGAGCTCGACCTCCCAGTCGCTCTTGGCCGAACCGCGCGGCAGCCGGACGTCGTCGTCGGGGCCGATGATCGCGCTGGTCGCCTTGGCGAACAGCATCGGCTCGGGCGGCACCTCGGCCCCTGTCTCGGCGGCATGGTCCGAATAGTTGAGCCCGATGCACAGGAACTTGCCGACCCCGCCCAGGCACGGCCCGATGCGGGGATTGCCTTCGACTTCGGGCAGGCTGGCGGGATCGAGCGCGGCGAGCCGCGCCAGCGCGTCCGGATCGAGAGTGTCGCCGGCGATATCCCCGACATGGCCGGACAGGTCGCGCAGTTCTCCGCCCGGCCCGACCATACCCGGCCTCTCCCGTCCCGGTTCGCCGTAGCGCAGCAATTTCATCCCGGTCTCCTCTAATTGACCCAGCCGCCGTCGATCATGTGGACCGCACCGGTGGTGAAGCTTGCCTCGTCGCTCGCCAGATAGAGTGCGAGCGCGGCGATCTCCTCCGCCCGGCCAAGCCGCTGCATCGGCTGGCGTGCAGTGAATTCGCGGTGCGCTTTCTCGAAATCGCCCGTCTGTTCGAGCCGCTCGCGCAGCGAGGGGGTATCGACCGTACCCGGGCAGATCGCGTTGCAGCGAATGCCCCTGGTGACGAAATCCGCCGCGACCGCCTTGGACAGGCCGATCACCGCGGCCTTGGTCGCACCATAGGCGAAGCGGTTGGGAATGCCCTTCACCGAGCTGGCGATCGACGCCATGTTGACGATCGATCCGCCGCCGCGGTCGAGCATCGCGGGCAGGAAGGCGCGGATCATGCGGTACATCGCGGTCACGTTGAGGTCGCAGGCGAAATTCCACTCCGCCTCGCCGCAATCGAGGATCGTGCCCGAATGGACGACGCCCGCGCAATTGAAGAGGATGTCCGCCGGTCCGGTCGCGTCGGGCAATGCGGCGATCGCCGCCGCGTCGGTGAGATCGACGCGATGATGTTCGCAGCCAGCGAGCGTCGCCAGCGCATCGCCGTCTATATCGACCGCGTGGACATTGGCGCCCTCCGCAGCAAACAGTTCGGCCGAGGCGCGGCCGATGCCGTTGCCCGCCGCGGTCACGATCGCGGTCTTGCCTGCAAGTCTCTTGCTCATACGCGCGCCCCTTCGGCTGCGGCAGGGCGGTAGGTGACGAAGCTGTTGGCGCTGAGCCGCCCTGTACGCGGATCTTCGCTCAGCTTTTCCGGCGTCGCGATCAGGCCCGAATGCAGCACATTGCTGCGATAGACGATCAGCCGGTCGAACCGCGCGCCAGCCACGCCCGTCTGCGCGAAGCGCGGCGTATCGGCCGTCACGTAGGCCTGCGGCGGCGGCTCTTCGGCCAGTTCGCTGCCGCGCGCCGCCTCGTACTCCGCCTCGCGCTCGGGGGTGATCGCTTCGAAACCGGTTGCCCGGTGGCAGTAGAAAGCGGTGCCGCCGAAACGCTCGTCGCACAGGAAATGGAGAAAGGCGAATTGCAGCGGATCGGCGGTATCGAAATGCGGGATGCGCTGCGGCGGCGCCAGATCCTCGGGCGGCTGGGTGACGAGCGAGAACATGCAGGCGGCATTCGCGAGCCGCACGCCCTCGAGCCCGAAAGTCCTGCGCACGATCGGATCGACGCTGCGCACCAGCCGCCGGTAATATTCGACCGGCGCCGACGCACGCAGGCCCGGATAACCCCCCTCGGGCTGCCAGGCGGGCTCGAAGAAGGCTTCGTCCGCCGCCCAGTCGACCAGCTGCCCCGGCTCGCGCATCGGATCGTCGATGATCAGCACCGGTTCGCGCTCTTCACCGAAACGCTCGACCGCAATCCGCATGCCCATGCGGAGCCGGAAATCGTAGCGGCTTCGGGCGGGGACGCTCGCGCTCATGCCGCCACTCCCGCGCGAGCCGGCAGGCAGGCGGGGCCGACCGGTTCGAAGCTCTTATAGGTGAGAATGAACTCCTGGTGCCCGAGCGCCTCGGACACGCTGCGCTCTCCCCCGACAACCGCGAGTGCGACGTCGAATATCTCCTCGCCGACCTCGTCTAGCGTCGCTTCGCCCTCGAGAATGCGGCCGGCATCGACATCCATGTCGGCCGCCAGCCTGCGCGCGGTCTGCGGGTTGGCGCAGATCTTGATCACCGGCGAGACGGCCGAGCCGACCACCGAACCGCGTCCGGTGGTGAACAGGATCAGATGCGCGCCGCAGGCGATCATCTCGACGATCTCGGCATTGTCGGAAATGTTGGGAAAACCGAAGCGCGGCTCGCCGTCAGGGACGACGTCGAGCAGATAGAGCCCGCCTCCCGGCGGCACATCGCCCGGCTTGATCAGACCGCTGATCGGCGAGGAGCCCGACTTTGAATAGGCCCCGAGCGATTTTTCCTCCTGCGTGGTCAGGCCGCCATCGGCATTGCCCGGCGCGAAGCTGCCGTACCCCATCGCGGTATAGTAGCGCTCGGCCTTGGCGACGCAGGCAAGGATTTCCTCGCCCAGTTCGGGGGTGACCGCGCGCTCGGCCATGATCGTCTCGCAGCCGATCAGCTCACCCGTCTCTTCGAAGATACAGGTCGCGCCCTCGGCCACGAAACGGTCGAAGGCGCGGCCCACTGCAGGATTGGCGGTGATCCCGCTGGTCCCGTCCGAACCGCCGCAGATGGTGCCGATCACCAGCTCGCCTACGCCCATCGCGACCCGCTCGACTCCGCCGGCGGCGGAACGGACGCAGTCCACGGCAGCCAGCCCCTTGTCGATCGTCGCCGCAGTGCCGCCTTCCTCCTGGATAACCAGCAGTTCGACCGGCCGGCCGCTCGCGGCGACTGCCTCGCATAGCGCGTCGCGGTCGAAGCTCTCGCAACCGAGCGAGACCACCACCATCCCGCCGACGTTGGGATGCGTCGCGATCGCCCGCATCATCCGCGCGGCATAGGCGTTGGGATAGCAGCCGGGAAACCCGATCAGCTGCACATCCGGATCGTCGGCCCGGTCCACGATCCGCCGCGCCACGTGATGCGCGCATTCGACCAGATAGGCGACCAGCACAGCGTTGCGGATACCCTTGCGCCCGTCGCTGCGCAGATAGCCCATCATGCCGCTTCTCCCGCTGTCCTGTCATGCGTCGCGATGTAGTCGCTCGCGAGATTGTGTCCGTGCACCCATGCGCCCGCTTCGACGTCCTCGGTAAGCGAGCCGATCGGCGCGCCGTAACGCAGCACTTTGGTGCCGCGCGGCATGGCGCGACGCGCCACCTTGTGGCCCATGGCAACGGACTCGCGGGCGACCAAGATCTCGTCGCCCATGAAAAGCTCCTCGCCGCGCGCGATATCGGCAGCGCAGACGAGCACGTTGTCGTCGGGATGGAGCAGGAGGAGCTTGGTCATCGCGCCGTCTCCGCATCGATGACAGCCGGTTCCGCAACCAGCCCGCGTTCGGCCAGGTCGTGCCAGAAGGCAGGCGGTATCGTCACGTCGAGCCTCTCTTGCATCGCATTCGCCTCTTCCGCGCTCGCCAGCCCGGCGATCACGCCGGTCACCGCCGGATGCCGGTGCGCGAACTGCAACGCCGCCGCCGCGAGGGGAAGCCCGTGCGCGTGACACGCCGCTTCGAGCGCGCGCGCGCGTTCGAGCACCGCCTCGGGGGCAGCTTCGTAATTGTAGCGCTTGCAGTCCTGCTCGGCGAGAGGACGCGCCAATATGCCGCTGTTGTAGACCCCGCCGAGGATTACCGCGATCCCGCGCTCGCGGCACCGCGGCAGCAGGTTTTTCGCAGCGCTCTGGTCGAGCAGGCTGTAACGGCCCGCGAGCAGGATCGCGTCGATCTGGATGCGCTCGATCAGGAATTCGCACACCGCGACTTCGTTCACCCCGATACCGATCGCGGAAACCGGCCCGTCGTCCCGAAGCGCGCGCAGTGCCGGGTAGCCGTCTTCGAGAAAGACCGCCATGTGCCGCTCGTGATCGGACCCGTGCGTCATCGCGCCGAGATCGTGCGCGAGCAGGATGTCGGCCTCCCGCCCCAGCCGTGTACGGCTTTCGTCGAAGGATTGCCGGATCGCGGCAGCGGAATAGTCGAACACCGGTTCAAACGGCAGCGCATCGACGAAACCATGCCGCTCGCGCGCCGTATCGCCGGTCGGGGTGAGGAGGCGGCCGACCTTGGTCGAGACGACCGCCTCGCCGTGCGGATCGCATTGGGCGAGCGCCGCTCCCAGCCGCCGCTCGGCGAGGCCGAAGCCGTAATGCGGCGCGGTGTCGAAATAGCGCATGCCGGCAGAAAAGGCGGCTGCGACCGTCTCGCGCGCCTGATCGTCGGAAACCTCGCGATAGAGATTGCCGATCGGCGCAGTGCCCATCCCGTAGCGGATTCGCCGGGCGAGATCCGGGCTCACGACGCCTCCCCCAACCCGTAGAGGCGCCGCGCATTGCCTGCGAAGACAGCGTGGTGAAACCGCTCGGGCACCATAGCACGTGCCATCGCCAGCCACGCCTCGTAGGACGACACGACTTCGACCACCGGCCAGTCGCTGCCCCAGACGAGGCGCCCGGGACCGAACAGTTGGAGCAGCGCCTCCACATAAGGAGCGACGGCGGCGGCGCTCGGTTCGTCGCATTCGGTCAACAGGCCCGACAGCTTGCAGTACCCATGCTCGCGCGCCGCGAGTGGAGCGATCGCCGCGCGCCAATCCGCGAATGCATCGGGTTTACCGATCGGCGGCTTGGCCGCGTGGTCGATGACGATCCTCAGTTGCGGGTGCCGCGCCGCAAGCCGGTCGAGCGCGGGCAGGTGCTGCGGCCTGATCAGCGCGTCGAGCACCAGCGAATGCTCCGCCATCGCGCGCAGTGCGGGGTCGCATTCGGGCTCGTCGTACCAATCGGCGGCACGGTCCTGCACCATCGGCCGCAGTCCTGCGAGCTTGGGGCGTGCGGCCAGCGCGGCGATGCGGGCAGGCGCGTCATCGGCGAGGAAATCGGTCCAGCCGACCACCGCAGCGATCCGGTCGTCCCCGCGCGCCAGTTCGAGCAGCCATTCGGTATCCGCCGCGGCTTCCTGGCTTTGCACGAGCACGCCCGCTCCGACGCCAAGTGGCCCCGCAACCGCCGCGAAATCGGCGATGCCGTAATCGCGGTGGATCGCCGCCTCGGCCGCGGTCGGCCAGCGGCATTCGGGGCGGTCGAGGCGCCACAGATGGAAGTGCGCGTCGATCGTCATGCGCGCTGCCCGGTGCGCCTTGCCGACCAGGCGAAGACCAGGATGACCGCGAAACACAGCGCCGGAACGAGCATCGCGGCGGCGATCGTCGCCGTGGTCGAGACGAACCCCATCGCGGGCGTCAGCACAGCGCCGCCGATGATCGCCATCACCAGCAGCGAGGAGCCCGCTTTGCGGAGCTCTCCCAGCCCGCGCAGCGACAGCGCGAAGATGGTCGGGAACATCACCGACATGAAGAAGCTCGTCGCGATCAGCGCGATCAGCCCCGCCTGCCCGCCGGCCAGCGCCGCGTAGGCGCACAAGGCGACATTGATCGCCGCGAACAGTCCTAGCAGCAACGCCGGCCTCACGCGGCCCATCAGCGCGGCCCCGGCGAAGCGTCCGACCAGGAACAGCGCCAGCGACAGCGTCAGATAATCGGCCGCTATGCGCTCGGGCGTGCCGGGCACCTCTGACTGGGCGTAGCGGATCAGATAGCTCCAGATGCCGACCTGCGCGCCGACATAAAAGAATTGCGCCACCACCCCCGCGAGATAGCGCCGCCGGCCGAGCAGCGTGCGATAGTCGCCCGCGCTGCCCACGCCTTCGTCGGTCGCATGCTCGGTCGCCACTTCGGGGAAGCGCGTCGCCGCCACCAGAGCGGCCCAGCCGATCACGAACAGTCCGATCACCAGATAGGGCAGTTCGACCGCCTCGATTTCGCTCGCGTAATAGGCCTGACGCGCCGTTTCGCTCATCGCGGCGGTCGCTTCGGCATCGAGTTCGACCCCGGACAGGATGAAGCTCGCCCCGAGCATGACCCCGGCGATCGAGCCGAGCGGGTTGAACGCCTGCGCGAAAGTGAGCCGCCGCTCGGCACCCTCCTCCGGCCCGAGCACGGTCACGAGCGGATTGGCCGCGGTTTCGAGAAACGACAGCCCGCTGGCGATGACGTAGAGCGCGGCGAGGAAGAACAGGTAGCTGCGCGCTTCCGCCGCAGGGAGAAACAGCAAGGCGCCAGCGCCGAACAGCAGCAGCCCGCAGACGACGCCTGCCTTGTAACCGAAGCGCTTCATGAACAGCGCGGCGGGGATGGCGAAGCAGAAATAGCCGAAATAGAAGGCCGACTGGACCAGCCCGACCTGGAAATCGTCGAGCACGAAGGCCTTCTGGAAGTGCTTGATCAGGATATCGTTGAGATTGTTCGCCACCCCCCACAGGAAGAACAGGCTCACGATCAGCACCAGCGCCAGCCGGTAGGTACGGCTCTTTTCGGTCATTGCATTCCCTCCCTTGTCGGTGTCCCGCTCGCCGGCGATTCGTGCGACGCCTCGGCGGCCGGATCGCCGTAGATCAGGCCGCGCCCGTCGGTTGCGAGATAGACCCGGCCGTAGCGCCGCGGATCGCCGCTGATCGCACGGAACCGCAGACCCCATTGATGCGCATCGTCATTGATCCGCACCCAGTGCGCCCCGCCATCGTCCGAACGCCAGACGCCGCGCTGCCCCTCGACCGTCGCGACCGCGTAGAGCGCGGGCAGGTCGCGATCGGGCGCGTGCAGGCCGAGCCCGAATTCCTCGATCGCGGCATCGCGCCCGGTCGCGCGGCGAAACGATCCGGCACCGTCGGCGCTGTGATAGAGCGCGCCGCCGAGCAGGAACCAGAGGTGCCCCGCGCGCCGCGGATCGGCTTTGAGCGGATACTGCGCCTCGCGCTTTCTCGCAGGATTCCAGGCCAGCTCCCTCGGCAGCCCCTTGCCCGCGGCCGGCGCGAAGCTGCGGGCGCCGTCGCGGCTGACCAGCACGGTGTTCGCGGCGAAATCAACCGCGTAGAACAGCTCCGGATCGACCTTGTCGGCGGTCATCCGGGCGAAGGCCGGAAGGCCATCGGGCACTTGCCAGCTCTCGCCGCGATCGCGCGTGACCACACCGACCGGGGTCGCCACGGCGAACACGCCGCCGTCGGCGGACACGTCGATCGCCGCATCGCCGGTGAGATCGAACCTTCGTGCCGGAGAATCGCCGAGCTTCAGCGGCAGCACGCGCAGTGGCGTCCAGCTGTGTCCGCCATCCCCGGACCAGGCGAGCGAGGCGCCCTCGCCCCGATGCTCCGCATGGAGCGAACCGCTGCGCACCACCACTTCCGGCCGCTGCCCGGCATAGTCGAGATTGTTGGTGTTCGTGAGCCGAGGATTGAGATGCATCGTGGGTGGCGAGACCGCGAGATCGTCGTGGACGAAACCGCCCAGATCCCCGAAGCCGGAGATCACCGCCGCCCCGTCCGCCGGGCTGACAAGCGTGATAACGGCGGTCTGCTCGACACCCTCGACCCACGGTCGCCATTCGAGCCTTCGCTTGCCGGCGTCATCGGTGCGGTAGACGGTGGCGCCGGTGGTGTAGGCGATCGTGCCGCCGTCGAACGGGTCGATCGCGAGCCCCGCGGTCCAATGGCCGAATTCCGCCTCGTCCTCGCCCCAGTTGAGGAACGGCGTGGCGCGCGTATCGCGGCGGCTGCGCGGCTTGAGGTCGGTCCAGCTCGTGCCGCCGTTCTCGCTCAGCCAGACGGTGTCGCCCGGCCCCCAGCGATCGACGCTCGACAGCGCCAGCCGACCGGGCGAATTGCGGTCGAGCGCCAGCCCCATATAGCCGCCTTCGCGGTCGCCGCCGCGTTTCGGCGTGATGTCTGTCCATTCGCCCGCCGGGGAGAGCTTCCACACCGCGCCGTCATCGATCCCGTTGGGGCCGATAGCGTCGCAATAGGCGATGTAGAGCGTGCCGTCGTCGGCGATCGCCCCCTTGACCGGCAGCATCTCCGCACCCGGGCCGCCCGGAACCGCGCGCCAGCTTTCACCCGCATCGTCCGAGCGGAACAGATGCTGCGGCCCCGGATCGGCGACAGCGGCGTAGACGATGCGGCTGCGCGAACCGGGCGTGCCGCTGGTCGGATCGAACAGTACGAAGGAAATCCCCGCATTCGTGCCCCGGCCTTCGGGCGTGCCAAGGCCCTCATGCGGAAAGCTCGCGACCTTGCGCCAGCTGCGCCCCGCATCTGTGCTGCGCTGCAACCCGTCATGGCGCGATCCGAAATAGAGGATGTCGGTGGCGTTGGGATCGATCGCCAGCCTCTCGCCGAGGCCGCGCCCGGCCTCGTTGCCGCCCATAGCGAACGGCACCTCGACCACGTTCCAGCTCGCACCGCGATCGGCCGAACGCCAGATCGCCGCTTCTCCGCCCTTGTACATCCCCGCCGCGAGATAGACCTTATCCGGATCGACAGGATCGGCGGCGATGCTCTCGATCCCGAGATAGCTGCCCTCCGCTGTGTGGTCCTGCAGCGGAATCCACCGCGCGGCCTGTGCATCCCAGCGATAGGCGCCGCCCATATCGGTGCGCAGATAGGCAAGATCGGGCTCGGCGCGGCTGAACACGATATTGGGCGCGAACCCGCCACCGCCGACCTTGGCGTTATGCCATTCATAGGCCTCCTCGCGCGGCGCGCCTCCCGCAAGCAGCGGGGCGCCCGCCGAAACGAGACACAGCGCCAGCGCTGCCAGAATCGATCTTGCCGGCGCCATGCGTCAGCCGGTCGATTTGAGCCGCGACACGATCGTGCCCGGCGGTGTCGCGGCCTGGGCATTGGGCCGGTAGCTACAGTTCTGCGCAATGTACTCGCCATGGGTCGGGAGGCTCTGCGCGCCGCGCTGCATCAGCTCGCGGATCCGGTGCAGCGTGTCGTGCAGCTTCTCGCTCGGCATGCCGTCGGCGAGCGGGTCGTAGCTTGCGGGCGTGACGCCCTGCCCCTCGAACACCGCGGTCCAGCTGGTCTCGCTGAACAGCTCGTCCTGATAGCGGAACACGCGCCCGCGGCTGCGGTAGAGTTCCATTTTCTCCGCCAGCGTGTCGGGGATGTCCATCGTGCGGACGTAGTTCCAGAACTCCGAATCGTCGCGTTCGGTCGCGTGGTAGTGGAGGATCAGGAAATCGCGGATGCGCTCGTATTCGAGCGCGGTCGCCTGGTTGTAATAATCGATGTCCGCCTGGCGGAATTCACGGTCCGGGAACAGGTTGAACAGCTTGGACAGCCCGGTCTGGATGAGGTGGATGCTGGTCGATTCGAGCGGCTCCATGAAGCCGCTGGCCAGTCCCAGCGCGACCACGTTGCGGTTCCAGAACTTGCGCCGCTTGCCGGTGGTGAATTTGAGCAGGCGCGGTTCGGCGGCGGGCTCGCCGTCGAGATTGTCGAGCAGGATCCGGGCCGCCTCGTCGTCGGACATGTGCGGGCTCGAATAGACGTGTCCGTTGCCGGTGCGGTGCTGGAGCGGAATGCGCCATTGCCAGCCGGCGGCGTGCGCGGTCGAGCGGGTATAGGGAACGGGATTCTCGAACTCCTTCGTCGGCATCGCGACCGCGCGGTCGCAGGGCAGCCAGTGGCGCCAGTCCTCGTAGCCGGTCCCGAGCGCCTCCTCGATCAGCAGGCCGCGAAAGCCCGAACAGTCGACGAAGAAATCGCCCTCGAGGCGGCGGTCGTCATCGAGCCGGACCGCCTCGACGAAGCCGCGCTCGTCCTGCTCGACCTTGACCACTCTGCCCTCGTGCCGGGTCACGCCCTTCGCTTCGGCGAAACGGCGCAGATATTGCGCGTAGAGGCCGGCGTCGAAATGGAAGGCGTAGGCGATATTGCACAGCAGGCTGCGCGGGTTGGGATCGGGCCGGGTGAACTTGCCCGCGAGCGCGGCGACGGTGGGAAAATTGTAATCCTCGAGCGACCCCGCCCGCTCGCCGATCTCGGAGTGGAGCCGGCGCCAGTACTGCGGCATGTCGAGAATGCCGATATCGCCGCCATAGCGCCCGAAGGGATGGAAATAGCTCTCTCCCTTGCGCTTCCAGTTCATGAAGCGGATGCCGAGCTTGAAGGTGGCGCGGGTCTCGCGCATGAACTCGTTCTCGTCGAAGCCGAGCATCTGATTCATCTGGATGATCGGCGGGATGGTCGCCTCTCCGACGCCGACCGTGCCGATCTGTTCGGACTCGACCAGATGGATTTCGGCGAAGCGATTCTGCATGACATTGGCGAAGGCCGCGGCGGCCATCCACCCGGCCGTTCCCCCTCCCACGATGACGATCTTTTCGATGCCGAACGGATGCATTTTGCGCCTCTCCACCCCCGAAATTCCCAAAAAACTACGTTAAATCAGCTAATTATAATATATCTGATAAATATGCTAGCCTATCACGACGCGTGATGATAGCACTATCGTGACGAAGCGTACGAAGAACGTGCTTGCGCTGTCGCCGGTGAGGAGCGGGAAGCCGTTTCGAAGCGGACCCGGAGCGCGGTTCGGCATCCCATGCCGTGTTGCGATCGGGGGCAGCCGAAAGTCGAGGGGAGGAGTAATTTATGATCGCCAAGAGGATTCTGTCCAGCCTTCTGACAGGAACATCGGTTTTCGCGGTGAGCGGCATTCTCGCGGTCACGCCGCTGCATGCCCAGGACGGGGATGTGCCCGAAGAGCCAGGCACGAATACGCCGCCCGACACCGGCGCGGTCGATACCGAGGGACAGGCTGCCGAGGACAGCGATGAAGTGATCCTGGTCACCGGCCTGCGCGCAAGCATGGCTTCGGCGCAGTCGATCAAGGTCAATTCGGATCAGTTCGTCGATTCGATCACCGCCATCGATATCGGCGCCCTGCCCGACAGGAACGTCGCCGAGGCGCTGCAGCGGATCTCGGGCATCCAGATCGAGCGCAACCGCGGCGAGGGATCGGGAATCGCGATCCGCGGCCTCACCCAGGTTCGTACCGAGGTCAACGGCCGCGATTCCTTCGGCGCCTTCAACGGGCGTGCGCTCGGATTCGAGGATGTGCCGTCCGAGCTCCTCGCCGGAGTCGACGTCTACAAGAACCCGTCCGCCGAACTGGTCGAGGGGGCGATCGGCGGCCTCGTCAATCTGCGCACGCGAGTGCCGTTCGACCAGGACGGGCTGCTGCTCGCCGGATCGGTCGGGGTGAACAATTATAGCCTCAGCGATACCGAGAAGTTCAACGCCTCGGGCCTCATCAGCTACAGCGCCGAGACCGATGGCGGACGTTTCGGCATTCTGTTCAACGCATCCTATTACGAATCCAACTACCGATCGGACGAGTTGGTGCTCGAACCGTTCGTCGAAACGTCCAACCTGCCCGACGGGATTGCCGGGCCGCAGATCGTTTCGGACGGTGCCGGCATTGCGACCTTCTTCGGCGAACGCGAGCGACGCGGGCTGTACGGAGCGCTGCAATGGGCGCCATCGGACGACCTCGAATTCTACGCGCAGGTCTTCAACACCAAATACACGTTCGGCAACAACAATTACAGTTTCTTCGTGACCCGCGGCACCGACCCGCAGGGCGTGGAAGGACTGACGCCGGTCGGCGAATTCGAATTCGCCCCCGACGGCACTTTTCTGCGCGGTGGCTATTCGGTCGGCTTCACTTCGAGCAACAACGAATACGCCTACAACGAAACCGAGACCACCGATTACGCCGCCGGTTTCAACTGGTCAGTGAACGATCGGCTCAAGATCAACGCCGACTTGCAATTCATCGAGGCTTCCGCCGTGCGCGAAGCCTATGCCGCCTTCGGGGGGCGGGACGCCGGGACCTATTATATCGACCTCACCGGCGATACGCCGCTGATCACCTTCGGCCCCGATGGCGTCGCCGACACGTCGAATTATTATGTCATCGCGGTACAGGACCATATCGAGGACAACGAGGCTGACCAGTGGTCCGCGCGCGTCGATCTCGAATGGGAGTTCGACTACGACAGCCCGCTCCGCTCGTTCACCGCGGGCGCCCGTTATACCGATCGCAGCGCAATCACGCGCTCCACTCCGTACAACTGGACCTTCGTCTCCGCCCCATGGGGCGGGGGACCGCTGGTGCCGTTCGAGAATTACGCGATCGACAATCCCAATACTGGCGGCCCGTTCTTCGGCGGGCGCATCGACGTGCAGCAATTGCCGTCCTTCGACTACAACCTGCTCCGCGATCCGCAGTCGCTGTTCAGCGAGATCTACGCGATCGCCGGCGCGAATTGCTGCAACGGGGGCGCGACGCGCGATCTCGTCAGTATCGTGCCCGAGCGCGACACGAACACGCAGACGCAAAAGACCTATGCCGCTTATGGCATGTTGCGCTTCGGGCGCGACGAGGCGCTGAGCGGTAATGTGGGATTGAGGGTCGTCAGGACCAAGAACACCGCCGACGGGTTCCTGAACCTGACTTACCGCGAAACGCCTTCTGGTCCCAACCTGCTTACCCAGACCACGATCGCGTCTGATCGCGAATATACGAGCTGGCTTCCCAGCCTAAACCTCCGCTGGCGCGTGGCCCCCGACCTGCAATTCCGGGCGGCCGCCTCGAAGGGTCTTTCGCGACCGCCCTTCTTCGATCTGAGAGCAATGTTTGCTCTATCCGAAAATTATCAGCAGGATATCGACGACAACGGTACGCCCGACGACCCAAGCGACGACATTCCAGGCACACCCGAACTGCAGAGTCGAACGGGCGGCGGGGGCAACCCCTTCCTGGAGCCGTTGCGCGTCAACCAGGCCGATTTCGCAGTGGAGTGGTTCCCCAATTCGCAGACGCTGGTTTACGGCACTGTGTTCTACAAGGATCTGACCAACTTCCTCACGCAGGACACCTATCCCTTCGAATACGAAGTGCCGGGCCAAGGCGTGCAGACCTTTACCGTCAGTTCGAACGTCAACGGGACCGAAGGCACGATCAAGGGTTTCGAAATCGGCGGCAACACCTTCTTCGACTTCCTGCCCGAACCGTTCGACGGACTGGGGCTGCAGGCCAACCTGACCTATGTCGATTCGAGCGCCCCGGGTGCAACGGGAACGCTGTTCGACGGCACACCGGTTCCGAACAAGCTGCAGGGTCTGTCCGACTGGAGCTACAACATCGTCGGACTGTACGAAAAAGGTCCGGTCCATGCCCGCATCGCCTATAACTGGCGCGACGACTATCTGCTCACGATCGCCAGCAACGGGACCGGGAACATTCCGATCTACCGCGAGGCCTACGGCCAGATCGATGCGTCGTTCTCCTACGATTTCGGGGATCACGTCTCGGTCGTGCTCGACGTGGTCAACCTGACCAATTCGCGAAAAGACGAGTACCAGTACTTCCCGAACAATCCGCGCAAATTCCAGTTGGACGACCGCCGCATCGGGTTCAGTATCCGATTCAGAAACTGACGGTGACCGTCGCACCAGTGAAACGGAAGGGGCGCATGCGAAGACTGTTCGGGACCGCGTGGTGGCTCGCCGCGCTGATCCTCTCCCAACTGAGCGGGCCGGCTATCGCCGGCCCGTCTTTTGACCCGGCCCTTCCGCGGATCGAGACGCGCGAGGGCCGCCACGCGCTGATTGTCGACGGCGAACCTTTCCTGATACTCGGCGCGCAGGCGAACAATTCGAGCAATTACCCGGCAATGCTGCCCGACGTCTGGCCGGTGATCGAAGCGCTGCATGCGAACACGCTCGAAATCCCGATCGCGTGGGAACAGGTCGAACCGGTCGAGGGCCGGTTCGATTTCTCCTATCTCGACACCCTGGTGGCGCAGGCGCGCGAGCGCGACATCCGTATCGTGCTGCTGTGGTTCGCGACCTGGAAGAATACCAGCGCGAGCTATGCGCCCGGATGGGTCAAGACCGACACCGAGCGCTTCCCGCGCATGATCACCAAGGACGGCACCGCGCACTACGCCCTCTCGCCGCACGGAAGCGAGACGCTCGCTGCCGACAAGCGCGCTTTCATCCGGCTGATGGAGCATATTCGCGAGATCGACCCGGACAACACGATCATCATGGTGCAGCCGCAGAACGAGGTCGGCAGCTATCGCAGCCCGCGCGATTATTCGCCCGAGGCGAACCGGCTGTTCGAAGACGCTGTGCCCGAGGCGCTGGCACGGCTGGAAGGCAGGAGCGGGACCTGGTCCGAGGTCTACGGCCCGATCGCCGACCAGGCGTTCAACAGCTGGTATGTCGCGCGCTATATCGACGAGATCGCGGCGGCGGGACAGGCGGTCAAGGACCTGCCGATGTACTGCAACGCGGCGCTGTCGGGACCGTTCGACGATCCGGTGCCAGAAGGCCTCGCCAGCGGCGGGCCGAACTGGAACGTGATCGATATCTGGAAGGCGGCGGCGCCGCATGTCGATTTCGTCGCGCCCGACATCTACACCCGCGATCACCGCACCTATGTCGAGTATCTGCGGCTCTACAGCCGCCCCGACAACCCGCTGATGGTGCCCGAAACGGGCAATGCGGCGGACTATGCACGCTTCTTCTGGACCGCGCTCGGCAAGAACGCGATCGGCTTCGCGCCGTTCGGGATGGATGCGACCCGCTACTACAACTACCCGCTCGGCGCGCCCGGGCTCGACGAGCAGACGATCGAGGCGTTCGCGGCGAAATACCGCGCCTTCGCGCCGATGGCGCGCGACTGGGCGCGAATCTCGCTCGAGCATCCGACCTGGGGCGTGGCCAAGGCCGACGACAACGAGACGCAGTCGACGGTCATGGGCCGCTGGAAGATCAGCGCGCTGTTCGGCCTGCCGCAATTCGGCGAGCCCGAATGGGACTGGCTCGAATGGGAGCCCCCCGCTTTCGCCGATCAGCCGGTCGGCGGCGCGGTGGTCGCGCAGCTGGGTCCCGACGAATTCCTGATCGCGGGCGATTACCTGCGGCTGCGCTTTGCGCTCGCCGATCCGGCCGAGGGCGAGAGCAGCCAGATCCTGAGCGCCGAGGAAGGCACCTATGTCGACGGCGAATGGCGCATGAAGCGCCGCTGGAACGGCGACCAGATCGACTACGGCTTCAATTTCACCCGCCAGCCCTTGTTCCTGCGTGTGAAACTGGGCAGCTACCGATAGAAGAATACGTACGGAGAGGAAGAATGGTTCGCGGTCCGAGTGTAATTGTTAGCGCTATCATGCTGGCGGTGCCGGGCAACCCCGCGCTGGCCCAGGCGAGCTACGAGCGGATCGACGGGGGCATAGTGGTCACGCCGGAGCAAGGGACCGAAGGCGCTGTCCGCCTGCTCGTATACGGCGACCGCATCATCCGCGTCACCTCGGTTCCCGAAGGCGATGTCGACATGCCGGCGAGCCTGCAGGTGGTGGCCGAGCCGGCCGGAGACGGCTTCGGCGTGAGCGAGGCGGACGGAGCGGTCACGCTCACCACGGCGACCATGTCCGCCACGGTCGATCTTGCAAGCGGCGATGTCGGTTTTCGCGACGCGACCGGCGCACTCATCCTGCAGGAGACCGGCGCGCCCGATTTCGGCACCTACACGGAAGAGGGCGAGCAGTTCGTCTCGGTCAGCCAGCGCTTCAACCGGGGCACCGACGAAGGCTTCTACGGCCTCGGCCAGCACCAGAACGGGCAGATGAACTACCATGGCGAGAACGTCGATCTCGCCCAGCACAACATGGATATCGCGATCCCGTTCGTCGTCTCGACGCGCAATTACGGGATGCTGTGGGACAACAATTCGATCACGCGCTTCGGCGATCCGCGCCCCGAGACCTTCGTCGGCGAGGAATTGCGCGTCACCGGCGATGACGGCGCGCCCGGTTTCACCGCGAAATACTATCTCGGCGACGAACTGCGCGTTACGCGGCAGGAGCCGGTGATCGACTACCAGTTCATCGAGGACCAGGCGAAATGGCCCGACCTCGCCAGGGCCGAAACCGTCGCCGCCGACAGCGGGCAGAACACCGCGGGCAACAATGTCGAGGTGCAGAACGTCGTCTATACCGGCACGCTGCATCCCCAGACGAGCGGCCGCCACAAGTTCCGGCTCTATTCCTCGAGCTACGTCACCGTCTATGCGAACGGCGAACAGGTGCTGCACCGCTGGCGGCAGAACTGGAATCCGTGGTACCACAATTTCGAGCTCGACATGACCGCGGGCGAGCCGGTCGAACTGCGCATCGAGTGGGAGCCGAACGCGGGCTACCTCGCGCTGTTCCACCACGACCCGCTGCCCGCCGAGGAGCGCAATTCGCTCACCTTCACATCCGAGGCCGGCCACGGGCTCGACTATTACGTCGTCACCGGTGAGGACATGGACGGAGTGATCTCGGGCTACCGAACGCTGACCGGCAAGGCGCCGATGATGCCCAAATGGGCCTACGGCTTCTGGCAGAGCCGCCAGCGCTACAACACGCAGGACGAGGTGATCGCCACGCTGCAGGAATATCGCGACCGCGGGCTGCCGATCGACAATATCGTGCAGGACTGGTTCTATTGGCGCGAAAACGACTGGGGCAGCCACGAATTCGATCCGGCGCGCTTCCCCGACCCCGAAGCGATGGTCGACAAGGTCCATGAGCTCGACGGTCGGATCATGATTTCGGTGTGGCCCAAATTCTATCCGACCACCGACCACTACCAGGAACTCGACGCGATCGGCGCGATGTACACGCGCAATGTCGAGGCGGAGGAGCGCGACTGGGTCGGGCCGGGCTATTTCTCGAGCTTCTACGATCCCTACAGCGCGGCGGGCCGCGAACTCTACTGGGAGCAGATGAAGGATACACTCGCCGACAAGGGCTTCGATGCGTGGTGGATGGACGCGGTCGAGCCCGACCTGCATTCCAACCTGTCGATCGAGCAGCGCAAATACCGCATGGGCCCGACCGCGCGCGGACCGGGCGGCGTAGTGTTCAACAGCTATCCGGTGATCCACGCGACGGGGCTCTACGAGAACCTGATCGCATACAAGCCGGATACGCGCCCGTTCATCCTGACCCGCTCGGGCTTCGGCGGCATCCAGCGCGCGGCCGCCGCCCTGTGGTCGGGCGATGTGGTCGCGCGGTGGGACGACCTGCGCGACCAGATCTCGGCCGGGGTCAACGTGTCAATGTCGGGCGTGCCCAACTGGACGCACGATATCGGCGGTTTCGCGGTCGAGCAGCGCTATACCGACCAGGACCCCGAACACCTGGCGGAGTGGCGCGAGCTCAACACGCGCTGGTTCCAGTTCGGCGCCTTCTCGCCGCTGTTTCGCAGCCACGGCGAATTCCCCTTGCGCGAGATCTGGAACATCGCGCCCGAGGGGACCGAAACCTACGCGTCGCTCGAATATTACGACCGGCTGCGCTACCGGCTGATGCCCTATATTTACTCGGTCGCGGCGAAGACCCATTTCGACGATTACACCATGATGCGCGGACTGGTGATGGACTTCCCCGCCGACCGGCGCGGCTGGGATATCGACGACCAATATATGTTCGGCCCCGCCTTCCTCGTCGCGCCGGTGACCGAATTCGGTGCGCGTCAGCGCGATGTCTACCTGCCGGCGGGCGCAACTTGGTACGAATTCGAAAGCGGCGCAGCGCATGGCGGAGGGCAGGTAATCGCCGCAGATGCGCCCTACGAACGCATGCCGCTGTTCGTACGTGCGGGTTCGATCGTCCCGGTCGGGCCCGTCATCCAGCACACCGGCGAGAGGCCCGATGCGCCGGTCACGCTGCTGGTCTATCCGGGAGCGGACGGCGGCTTCTCGCTCTACGAGGACGATGGGACGAGCCGGCAATATCTGAACGGCGCCTACAGCCGTATCACGCTCGACTACGACGAGGCGAGCGGCACGCTCACGATCGGCCCGCGCAAGGGCGACTGGCTGGGGATGCAGGAGACCCGAACCTTCCATGTGCGCTGGATGACGCCCGGCACGAAGCTCGATCTCGACGCTGCGCCCGATGCGAGCGTCGAATATGGCGGCGGTGCGGTGCGCGTGGCGACGGATCGCTGAGCCGCGAAGGCTTGCTCAGACCAGCCCGGTCCCTTCGATCCGGATCGCGGGTGCCAATGCGCCGCTTTCCAGCTCCGGGAAGGCCACGACAAGCGCACGGCCGGACCGCCGAAAGTCCAGCGGCCGACCGCCGAGCATCGTCACGCGCTCGATACGGGCATCGGGCATTGCCTGCGCGCCGAGCGCTTCGATCCGGCCCTCCCGCCCGGGCCATTCGAGGAAGATCGCATACAGCGCACCGCTTCCGGTGGTGAAACGAATGTCGCGTCCGGTGAAGGCGTCTGCCTCACCCTCGCCCATATGGCCGGACGGGGTTCTGGCGGG
>CAJXJY010000014.1 GCA_913055875.1 uncultured Altererythrobacter sp. | reverse complement strand
CACGCCCCCACCCGGCCACCCATAGGATACTATGGTCGGGGTGGCCGGGTGGGGGCGTGGGCCGGTGCCGCAAGGGACGAACGGAGGTCCGGCCCGCACGCAACAAAGACTCCGGGTGGGGGCGTGGGCCGGTGCCGCAAGGATCGGACGGAGGTCCGATCCGCACGCAACAATGACTCTCACCCGCTCCCACCTACTGCTCCACCTGCTGCTGCTCGACCGCGATATCGACTTCGAGATCCTCGTGCAGCGTGCCGAACCTTATGCCGGTGATCGGCGCGGCGTCGCGATAGTCGCGGCCCGTTGCGACGCGAACGTAGCGCGGATCGGGGCTGATGCCGTTCGAAATGTCGAACCCGACCCAGCCGAGCCCGTCGACATGCGCTTCGGCCCAGGCGTGGGTCGCATCCTGCTCGATGCGATCGTTCATCATGAGGTAGCCGCTGACATAGCGCGCCGGGATGTCGAGCGTCCGCGCCGCGCCGATGAAAATATGGGCATGGTCCTGGCACACCCCCTTGCCGCTCGCCACGGCCTCCTCGGCGGTGGTGTGAGTGCCGGTGGTACCGGTGCGGTATTCGACCCGATCGAGTATGGCGCGCGACAGCGCGTGGAGAGTTTCGACCGTATCCTCGCCCCCGCCCGCGCAGGTCTCGACCAGTTCCTTCATTTTCGGACCCGGCCTGGTCAGCCGCGTCTGCCCGAGGAAACTCCATAGCGGCAAGTGCCCCGAATGCCGCCCGATGACGCCGGCATTGTCCTCGGTGTCGACCTCGCCCGAACAGCGGATCAGAACTTCCTTTACACCTTGCTCGACCGATACGAGCGTGACGTGATTGAAGTGCTGATCGTCGTATTCGAGTTCGATGCGTGCATTCTCCAGTTCCATGTCCCAGCGCAGGATTTGCTGCCCCTGCGTTTGCTTGGGCGTCAGGCGGATGCGCTGCAGCGCGTGGACCACCGGGTCCGAGAAGGCGTAGCGCGTCGAATGGCGGATCGAGAGTCGCATCAGGCGAGAAACCTGTAGTCTTCGGCCACCGCGTTGGCGATCGCCGCGTTGCGCGCCATGAAATCGATCAGGAATTCGTGCAGGCCGATATCGAAAATCTCCTCGATGGTCAGATCGTGAAGGCGGGTGTCGGCATCGCGCATCAGCGCGTTCGACTCGCCCTCCTCGCCGTGAATGCGCGCCAGCGCCGCAAGGTTTTGGCGCAGCGCCGAATGGCAGAAGGCGAGGCTGCGCGGGAAGCGGTCGTCGAGCACGAGGAATTCGACGATCCCGCGCGCGTCGATCTGCCCGGCATTGAGCCAGCGATAGGCACGGTCGCCCGACACCGAGCGCAGCACCTGGTCCCATTGCCCGGTATCCATGCTGGTCCCGACATAGGACAGCGAGGGCAGCAGCAAATAGTATTTCATGTCGAGGATGCGCGCGATCGCATCGGCACGCTCGACGAAGGTCCCGACGCGGGCGAAATGGAAGCCCTCGTTGCGCAGCATCGACCCGGCCATCGCGCCGTGCGCGAGCATGCCCGCGCGGCGGATCATTTCGGCCGCCTCGCCGACATGGCCCTGCGAGACGGGGCGCTTGAGCAGCGCGCGAATCTCCATCCAGCTGGTGTTGATCGAGGTCCACAATTCGCCGCTGATCGCATTGCGCGCGGCGCGGGCATTGGTGCGGACGTGATCGATCATCTGCATCACGCTGCCGGGATTGTCCTTCTCGCGCAGGATGAAGTTCCATGCCTGCTGACCGGTATAGGTGCCGTTATGCGCCTCGTAGGTCTCGCGCAGGCCCATCGCCTCGATCACCGAGCGCCATTCCTCCTCGGCGGTGGCGACATCGCGCGTGAGCGCCATGCGGAAGCCCGCCTCGAGCAGGCGCGCGGTGTTCTCCGCGCGTTCGAGATGGCGGAACATCCAGAACAGCGAATTGGCGGTCCGGCCTAGCATGACCCGCGCGCCTTTCGGAGATGCGCGTCATCCCGGCGAAAGCCGGGATCTCTCTCCGCACCGGACGACTTGGCGGCACGAAATCCCGGCTTTCGCCGGGATGACGGATAGAGGGAGGGCGCGGCGTAGGCCATCAGTCCTTGAGCACCCACGTGTCCTTGGTCCCGCCCCCCTGAGAGGAATTGACCACCAGCGAACCCTTCTTGAGCGCGACGCGGGTGAGCCCGCCGGGGGTAATGTCCACCCCTTCGGGCGAGACGAGCACGAAGGGGCGCAGATCGACATGGCGCGGCGCCAGCCCGGTGCGCGTGAAGATCGGGCAGGTCGACAGCGACAGTGTCGGCTGGGCGATGTAGTTTTCCGGCTTTTCGACCAGCTTCTCGCGGAACTCGCGAATTTCCTTCTTCGACGCGGTCGGCCCGATCAGCATGCCGTAGCCGCCCGAGCCGTGGACTTCCTTGACCACCAGCTCGTCGAGATTGTCGAGCACGTATTTGAGGCTGTCCTCGTCGGCGCAGCGCCAGGTCTCGACATTGGGCAGCAGCGGTTTTTCGCCGGTATAGAATTCGACGATGTCGGGCATGAAGCTGTAGATCGCCTTGTCGTCGGCGATGCCGGTTCCGGGCGCGTTGGCGATGGTGATGCCGCCCGACCGGTAGACGTCCATGATGCCGGGCACGCCGAGCACGCTTTCCGGGTTGAAGGTCAACGGATCGAGGAATTCGTCGTCGACGCGGCGATAGAGCACGTCGACCGGCTCGAACCCGCGCGTGGTGCGCATCTGCACCCGCCCGCCGACCACGCGCAGATCGGTGCCCTCGACCAGCTCGGCGCCCATCTGGTCGGCGAGGAAGGCGTGCTCGTAATAGGCCGAATTGTAGATGCCTGGCGTCAGCACCGCGACATTGGGCTTGCCTTCGGCGCAATCGGGCGCGCAGGCGGCGAGGCTCTTGGCGAGGCGGCGCGGATAGTCCGACACCGTCGCGACCGGCACCCGGGTGAACAGCTCAGGATACATCGCCATCATCGTCTCGCGATTCTCGAGCATGTAGCTGACGCCCGACGGCGTGCGGGCATTGTCCTCAAGCACGAAGAAATCGTCCGGCCCGGTGCGGACCAGGTCGATCCCGACGATATGGGTGTAGACCCCGCCGGGCGGCGTCAGGCCCACCATATGCGGCAGCCACGCCTCGTTCTGGCGGAACAGCCGCTTGGGCACCCGGCCCGCGCGAAGGATTTCCTGGCGGTGATAGAGGTCGTGGATGAAGGCGTTGAGCGCGCTGACGCGCTGCTCGATGCCCCGGGTCAGCCGGCGCCATTCGGGCGCGGTGATGATGCGCGGGACCATATCGAACGGGATCAGCCGTTCCTCGGCATCGTCCTCGCCGTAAACGTTGAAGGTGATGCCGGTGCGGCGGAAGCTGCCTTCGGCATCCTTGTCCTTGCGGCGCAGGTAACCTGCTTCCTGCTCGGCGTACCAATTGCAGTATTCGGCGTATCCGGACCGGATACCGCCTTCGGCGTCGTACATCTCGTCGAAATTGTCGGCGGTTTCGGTCATTCACCCCAATCGGCAGAGCTGGTCGCTTCGACCTGCTCGCTGAAATAGCAGGCCCCCTGCATAAGCCAAAGGTTCAAATGCGCTCTAGTTCCCGCAGCACCGTGCCGATCGCCTCGGGCGAATAGCTGAAACCCATATGCGTGCAGCGCAGGGCGACCGCACGATCGCGCTCGCACGGACGGCCGCAGGCGCTGCGGACGCTGACGACGCCGTCGCGCGGGCTCCACAATGCCACGGTGGGAACGGGCGGCTTCTCGCCGATCCTGGCCTCGATCGGCGGCTCGTCGACGCGGTGCCCGGCAACGAACTGGTAGACACGCCAGGCATTGTTGGCGCGCGGATTGCCCGAAAAGGGCGTGCCCATGGTGACGACCTTGAGCACCCGCTCCGGATGCCGCTTGGCGAGTTCGCGCGCAAACACGCCGCCCAGGCTCCACCCGACCAGCACCACTTCGCGTCCGTAGCGCTCGTGCACCTCTGCCAGGCGCCGTTCGAGAAAGGCGAAGTTCGCTTCGGTCGGGCCGACATTGAACCCCATGCCCCAGCGCTTGACCTTGTGCCCGGCGCGCTCGAGTTGCCGCGCCATGTAGCGCATCCGCAACGGATGCGCGGCAAAGCCCGGCAGCAGCATGACGGTGCGCCGGGTCGCGGCAGGCGCGATATCCAGCTTGCGGAACAGCCGTGCCACCGGCTCGGCCACATGCTGCAGCTCGCGCACCAGCGGCCACAGCCCGGGGCGGCTGCCCTCGTCGGCTACGGGCTCGCGCGCCAATTCCCACCGGCGCGCCAGTTCTGCCCCGGAATCGGGGAAAGCATCGAGCGCCGAAGGAGGCGGGTGCGGTGCCATATAACTGCAATATATGGCACCGCGCCGCTAACGCCAGATGAACCTCGCGAATTCGCGGTCGCGCGGCTTCAACAGTCGCCTATGCGCTTGCCGCTGATCGTGCCTTTCATGGTCACGTCGCCGGCCGGCGAGCCGGTGACGGTGTTGTCGAGCTGGAGCTCGAAGCTGTCGGAGCCGAATTCGCCGTCCATCGCGACATTGGCCTTGGCGCCGTTGCCCGCATCGCAGGTCATCCGCAACGTCATCCGGTTGCCGCTGCGGTCGAATTCCTCGTAGGTGCAGTTCTGCTGCTTCTCGCCGCCGAAGAAGTCCGCATTGGGCCGGTTGACCTCTTCCTCGGTCATGCAACGCGAGGTAGTGATACCACTGCCCATCTGCTGCTTGACCATGTCCTCCATGCCCGCGGGCACGCCCGGCACGTTCAACTCGCTGAACTGGACCGTGTGTTCCCACCTGCCTGCGCGCATCGCCACCGCCGGGCCGTCGGCCACTTCGGCGGCAACCTCTTCCTGGGTGATCGTGCCGTCGCCATCGGCATCGGCCGTGCCCGAATCCGAGCATCCCGCGATCAGGACTGCGGCCGCCCCGGCCAGTACGAATTTCTTCATTGCTGTATTCTCCCCACAAGCAGGAAGCCCGACCGACTCCCCGAACCGCTGCCGAGCCTATCGCCCCCCTCCTCACTTCACAAGGACGCCGCGTCGCCTCATATGGCGGGTATGGCAGAACTCGTTATCCGGCGCGGCCTCGAAGAACCCGACACCAGCGGAGAGTTCACCCCGCACAAACCCGCGCGGCCCGAAAAGTCGATGGGCGGGCGCAGGTTCGAACTGGTCTCCGATTACGAGCCCGCCGGCGACCAGCCGACCGCGATCGAAGAGCTGGTCGGGGCGGCGCGCGAAGGCGAGCAGACGCAAGTGCTGCTCGGCGTGACCGGCAGCGGCAAGACCTTCACCATGGCCAAGGTGGTCGAGCAATTGCAGCGCCCCGCGCTGGTGCTGGCACCGAACAAGATCCTCGCCGCGCAGCTCTACGGCGAGTTCAAGAGCTTCTTCCCCAACAACGCGGTCGAGTATTTCGTCAGCTATTACGACTATTACCAGCCAGAGGCCTACGTGCCGCGGTCGGACACCTATATCGAGAAGGAAAGCTCGGTGAACGAGGCGATCGACCGGATGCGCCACTCGGCCACCCGCGCGCTTCTCGAACGCGACGACGTGCTGATCGTCGCTTCGGTCAGTTGTCTCTACGGGATCGGTTCGGTCGAAACCTATTCGGCGATGATCTTCGATATCGAGGCGGGCAAGACGCAGGACCAGCGCGAGCTGATCCGCAAGCTCGTCGCGCTGCAATACAAGCGCAACGACGCCGCCTTCGCGCGCGGCAATTTCCGCGTGCGCGGCGACAATCTGGAGCTGTTCCCGAGCCATTACGAGGACATGGCCTGGCGCATCTCCTTCTTCGGCGACGAGATCGAGGAGATCAGCGAATTCGACCCGCTGACGGGCAAGAAGGGGGCGAGCCTCGACAAGGTTCGCGTCTATGCGAACTCGCATTACGTCACCCCCGGCCCGACGATGAAACAGGCGACGCAGGCGATCAAGTTCGAGCTGGAGGAGCGGCTCAAGGAACTGCATGAGGAAGGGCGGTTGCTCGAAGCGCAGCGGCTCGAACAGCGCACCAATTTCGACCTCGAAATGATCGCCGCGACCGGTTCCTGCGCGGGGATCGAGAACTATTCGCGCTTCCTCACCGGCCGCCTCCCCGGAGAACCGCCGCCCACGCTGTTCGAATACCTGCCCGAAAACGCGCTGCTGTTCGTCGACGAGAGCCACCAGACGGTGCCGCAGGTCGGCGCGATGGCGCGCGGCGACCACCGCCGCAAGCTGACGCTCGCCGAATACGGCTTCCGCCTGCCGAGCTGCATCGACAACCGCCCGCTCAGGTTCAACGAATGGGACGCGATGCGCCCGCAGACCTTCTGCGTCTCGGCCACTCCCGGTGGGTGGGAGATGGAGCAGACCGGCGGCGTCTTCGCCGAACAGGTCATCCGCCCGACCGGGCTGATCGATCCGCCGGTCGACGTCCGCCCGGTCGAGGACCAGGTGCAGGACTGTATCGAGGAATGCCGCAAGACCGCGGCGAAAGGTTACCGCACGCTCGTCACCACGCTAACCAAGCGGATGGCGGAGGACCTGACCGAATTCATGCACGAGGCGGGGATCAGGGTCCGCTACATGCATTCGGACGTCGAGACGCTCGAACGCATCGAGCTCATTCGCGACCTCAGGCTCGGCGTCTACGACGTGCTGGTCGGCATCAACCTGCTCCGCGAGGGCCTCGATATCCCCGAATGCGGGCTGGTGTGCATCCTCGACGCCGACAAGGAGGGCTTCCTGCGCTCCGAAACCAGCCTCATCCAGACCATCGGCCGCGCCGCGCGCAATGTCGACGGACGCGTGATCCTCTACGCCGACCGTGTCACCGGTAGCATGGAACGCGCGATGGCCGAAACCGAGCGCCGCCGCGAAAAGCAGCGCGAGTACAACGAAGCCAACGGCATCACCCCCCAGACCATCCGCCGCGCGATCGCCGATATCGTCGCGCATACCGCGAGCAAGGATGGAGTCACCATCGATACCGGCGACGAAGAGGTCAACAACCTCGTCGGCCACAATCTGCGCGCCTATATCGAGGACCTCGAAAAACGCATGCGCGAGGCCGCGGCTGATCTGGAATTCGAGGAGGCCGGGCGACTACGCGACGAAATCCGGCGGCTGGAAAACGACGAACTTGGTTTGTCGGACGGCGACAAGAAGGCGCCGCTGGTGGGGCGCAGCAGCGAGGGCAGGCCGGGGACGCGGAAAATGCGGTACGGGCGGACGCAACGGAAGTGGAAGCGGTGACGCTGTGCGACGAGACAATTTCCTTGTGGATATCTTGTAGATTAAATTCAGCACCTTATCTCTGGCGCCATGTCAGGTTCCTGTTAGCGGACGTGTTGCTTTTCAAATCAGTTTGTGAATCTTTTCTGGCTGCACATAAAACGAGGCAGCCAATGACACCCTTCGAACTCGCCATGATCGTCCTGACCATCCTGCTGGTGGTCGTCGCCATCATCGCCGCGGTGATCGCCGCCTTTCAAGCCGGACGAAAGAAGTAAGCCCCCGCGCAAACACACACCGTCATGCTGAACTCGTTTCAGCATCCATCTCGCCAACCCTCACCAACGCCGCGGGTTGAGAGATGGACCCTGAAACAAGTTCAGGGTGACGATCTGGCAGTAGTGCCAAATCGGTTCCACGAGTTCTTGAACAGCGAAAAGAACACGGCGTAGATGTCGAGCCGTGAACGAGCCACGCTACCATATCAACCTATTCTGGTCGGATGAGGACGACTGCTGGATCGCAGACGTCCCCGATCTGAAATACTGCTCTGCGCATGGTGACACTCCCAGCGAAGCCATTGTTAGCATTCAGGATGCCATGGAAGGCTGGCTGGAAACCGCTGCCGAGCTAAATATGCCGATCCCCGAACCGCACTACCGCCCGGCCATTTACGCCGCAGGCTGATCCACCCGCCGCATGAACACCTGGTGGTTGCCCGGTCCCCAGGTCTCCCCGCCGTCGGTCGAGCGTTCCATGCGCGATTCGAAGCGGTTCTCGCTCACATTGAAGCGGGTGAAGCGCAGTTTCAGCGTGGTGCCGTCGGGCATGGTCACGACCGGCGTCTGGCGGGTTTCGGAATTCTGCGGGCCGGTCATCACCCATAGCTGGCCGTCGGCACCGACCGATACCATCTCGACCTCGTTCGTGCCGGGGCGAAGGTAGAACAATATGCCCGAGGCCATGCCGAATTCGGGGATCCTGCTCACCCCCTGCACGACCTTGTCCTCGACCACCCAGGCAAACTCGTAGGTCCCTTCGGCCACCCCCGCGACCGAGCCGTCGGAGCGGAGGAATTCGGTCACCACGTCCCAAGTGCCGACGACATGCCGCAATTGCTGCAAGGCGGTCCCGGGCGCCTGTTGCGCGGTCTCGGCCTGCGTTGCTTCCTGCGCCAGCGCGGGCGCGGCCATGCAGGCGGCGCACAGCGGCAATATCCCCCAATGTCGGATCATGCTCTCCTCCTCTGTCGCTACCGGATAGCACGGCGACCGGTGCGGAAGCGGGCGTCGGTCGGACGACGCAGGGCGTCCGTCGAACGATTCAAGGGCTTGAGAGGCGTGCACAGCCTCCGTGGCCACCTTGCGCCGCCTGCGCAGCTGTGTCCTTAGGGCGCGATGCTTCGCCTGCTCGTTTCCGTGTGCCTGATCCTGCCGAGCGCCTGCAAACCGCCGGCGACCGACGACTATCTCGAACGCGTCGATCTCTCCGAAACCGGCGCCTTCGCCAGCGATCCACTGCCCTCGCCCGACACCGAAGGCGCGGTATGGGCGGACAGCCAGACGCCGGGGCGGATTATCTACGGCAGGCCTGGCGAGGCGCCGGTGATGGCCTTGGCGTGCGAAGATCGTTCGATCGTCGTGACCCGCTTCGTCCCGGCCGATGCCGAAGCCAGGGCGATGCTGGCGCTGATCGGCAACGGACATGTCGCACGACTGCCGGTCGACGCCATGTGGAATGGCAGCGCTTGGCTGTGGCGCGGTGCCTATCCCGTGGAATCGGACAAACTCGAAGTGCTGACCGGCAGACGCCAGGTCGAGGCAACGATAGCCGGGGCCGGCACCGTAATTCTCAATCCGAGCGAGCGGCCCGCGCGGCTGGTGGCGCAATGCCGCGAAGAAACCATCAACGTGTCGGAGGAACCGCAAGCGGTCGATCGATAGCGGCCCGCTCTATCAGCGTGTCGGAAGTCAACACCTGCGGCAAACGTTCGGCGTCCGCGCCCGGTTCGTACCACAGATAGAGCGGCACTCCAGCCACGCCCTGTCGGGTGAGGAACTGCGTGATCTCCTCGTCGCGCCGCGTCCAGTCTCCGCGCAACGCGATCACTCCGGCCCGTTCGAACGCCGAGCGGGTCGCTTCGCGCTCCATGGCGACGCGTTCGTTGACCTTGCAGGTCAGGCACCAGTCCGCCGTAAACCACACGAACACCGGCTTCCCGGTGGTGCGCGCTTCGGCCAGTGCCTGTTCGCTGAAAGGCTGCGGCTCGAGCAGGCTGTCGGCGGCTTGCTGCGGCGCCTGCGCGGTCGGCATCAGCAGCACGGCGGCGATCGCCAGTCCGCCGAGCGCGGCCAGCGCGCGCAGAGATCCGCTCTCTCCGCCCCTCTGGCTGCGCCCCAGCCCCCACAGAATCGCGACGAGTGCGAGCATCAACATCGCCGCCCCGGCGAGGAAGCCCGCGCCGCCGATCCGCCAGACCAGCCACGCAAGCGCCAGCGCGGTGAGGCCCATCGGCAGAGCCATCCACTTGCGAAACCGCTCCATCCACCGCCCCGGTGCAGGCAGGCGCGAACGCAGCACGGGCACGAAGCCGATCAACACGAACGGCAGCGCCAGCCCGAGCCCGAGAGCGCCGAACAGCAGCAGCGCTTCGAGCGGCGGCAGCAGCAGCGCCGCGCCCAGCGCCGCAGCCATGAACGGCCCGGTGCAAGGCGTCGCCACGAACGCTGCCAGGAGGCCGGTCGAAAACGAGCCGGTCGCGGTTGCGCTACCGCCTGCAACCGCCATTCCCGGAACCTCGAACAGCCCGAGAAAGTTGGCGGTGATCGCGACCGCGAGCAGCAGCAATGCGACCACCACCGCCGGTTCCTGCAGCTGGAACGCCCAGCCGACATTCTCCCCGGCGGATCGCAGCAGCAGCAGTACTGCACCCAGCGCCAGGCACGCGACAACGGCTCCTGCGGTATAGGCCACCGCGTCGCGCCTCGCCGCCGCCTCGTCGCCACCGGCCCTCGCCAGCGCCAGCGCCTTGAGGCTGAGGATCGGGAACACGCACGGCATTAGGTTGAGGAGCAGTCCCCCCGCCAGCGCCGCCAGCAGGAGCCATGGCAGGGAGAGCGAGCCGCTGCCGAGCGTTAGGGGCCTGACATCTTCGAGCGGCACGTCGCGCGGCTCGGCGACGAAGCGGACGCCCGCGCCATCTTTCATGCTCAGGATACCGCTTATCTGCATCGGCCTGCCAGCACCGTCGAGATCGAACCCTGTCAGCGGCATCTCGGCAACTAGTAGGTCGCCTTGGCGAACGAACGTCTGGGGAGCGGCATATATCGGGTGCGCTCCGCCGCCGAGATCGGGTTGCTGCACGTATAGGTGCGGGTCGCGCAATTTCGTATTGCTGGGCAGCGGAATACCGATCCGCAAGCGGAGATCGACAATCTCGAACCCGGCCGCGCTATCGAGCAACGGAGCGACCGCGCTCCGCCATTGCGCGAAGCGGGGATCCGCGCGCGCGGTCGACGGGTTCAGCGTCAGTTCGGCTCTCTGCGGAACGCACAATTTGTCCGTGCAGGCGAGATAGTCCGCCGTTACCGAGATGGGCACCGGGTTGGTCACCGCCGCGTCCAGCGGCACGGCGATCGGCACGAGGACGGCGTATTCGCCCTCGTAGACGTGGTTCATCAGGTCGGCGATGAGCAGTTTGCGGGGCACCGGGTAGAGCGGCTCCTGCGCCTCCCAGCCTTCGGGCAGCCGCCAGTCGAGCGCCATGCCGAGCCCGGCATCGCCGGGATTCGACCAGTATCCGTGCCATTCGGGCGAGCGCGGGGTGAAATGCAGCGCCACCATCCATGTCTCGCCCGGCACGGGCGGCCCGTCGGCGACCAGTTCGGCGCGGATATCGCTGCCGGGCGATTGCGCGAGCGCCGGATGCGCGGCCCAGCACGCCAGCAACGCCGCCAGCAGCATTGCCAGCCTGGCCATGCCCAACCGCAAGTTCCTTGCTTCGCCCATGCCGCGCGCTCTAGGAGGCTGGCGCTGAACCCGCAATGAGAGAGCAATCGAGGAAATGGCCTTGTCCGACCGGCGCGACCTGCTGATTCTGGGTGGAGGGCTGGTCGGCATGACCCTTGCGCTCGCCGCCGCGAAGGAGGGCTTTTCGAGCCATGTGGTCGACCGCGCCGATCCCGCCGAACTGACCGCCGAGGGCTTCGACGGGCGCGCCTCGGCGATCTCGACCGCGAGCTGGAACCTGTTCCGCAATATCGGCCTCGCCGAGGGGCTCGATAAGCACGCCTGCCCGATCGCTACGATCGCGGTGACCGACCAGCTGAAACCGGGCCGGATCGACTTCTCCCCCGAACCGCATGAGGGCACGCTGGGCCGGATGTTCGCCAACCGGCAATTGCGGCTCGCTTTGTTCGAAGCGGCGCGCGGGGAACCGCTGATCGCGTGGCATTCGCAGGCCGAAATCGTCGCGCGCGAACGCGGCGAACATGCGGTTTCGGCGACGCTCGCCGACGGGCAGGAGTTGGCCGGCGCGCTGATGATCGCAGCCGAGGGGCGCGGCTCGCCGACGCGCGAGGAAGCCGGGCTCGCGATCGCCAAATGGGACTATCGCCACCGCGCGATCATTACCGGCCTCGAACACGAGAAGCCCCATGAAAACGTCGCGTGGGAAATCTTCTACCCCGCCGGACCGTTCGCTCTGCTGCCGATGCTCGACGGCGCGGACGGGACGCATCGCAGCGCGCTGGTGTGGACCGTCGACGAGGCCGACGCGGCGGGGACGCTCAAGCTGTCCGACCGCGCCTTCCTCGCCGAAGTCGACAAGCGGATGGGCGACCTATTCGGCGCCGTCACCGCGGTCGGACCACGCGCCTCCTTTCCGCTGGGATTCCATCATACCGCGCGGATCACCGGCGATCGCCTCGCGCTGGTGGGCGATTCGGCGCATGGTATCCACCCGATCGCCGGACAGGGCCTCAATCTCGGCCTCCGCGATGTCGGCGCACTGGTCGAAGTGCTGGCCGACGGTGCTCGGCTCGGTCTCGAACCGGGCGATGCGCAATTGCTCGCGCGCTACGAGAAGTGGCGGGGGCTCGACGCTTTCATGGTCGCGCTGGCGACCGATGGACTGACCCGGCTGTTCGGCATTCCCGGCCCCGCCGCCTCGGCGGTGCGGCGCTTCGGAATGGGCGGGGTGCAGCGTATGCCGCTGCTCAAGCGCTGGTTCATGGACGAAGCCCGCGGCGTTTCGGGCGACGTGCCCGAAATGCTCAGGGCCTAGATACCGCCGCCTTCCCCGGCAGGGCTGGGCTGTTCGATCCGCGAGCCGGTGCCGTCGCGCAGGCGGCGCGGTTCCAGTACGGCGGAGGTCTCGATCAGGTCGAGCGCGCGATGCGCCGAGGCGTAGCGTTCGGCATCGCGAATCCAGCTTTCCGCATTGGGCGCGCCGGGCATGTTGCGCACTTCCTCGATCGCCTTGTCGACGCGCCGGCTTTCGAGGAAGAACCGCGCCCGTTCCAGCCGCCGTGCGGGTTGCGGCGAAGGCGTGCTCTCGCGCCGGATCACGAACAGCCCGCTCACCTCGCGGCCGAGACGGTCGAAGAAGGGCTGCTCGGAATCGTCCTTGAGTTCGGGCGCCAGCCCTTCGAGCCGGGCGACGAGATCGCCGAGCGTGACCGGTTCGCGCGAAAAGGCGATCGTGGTGTTGACCGCGTTGGGCAGCGCATCGCCGAACCGCAACCGCAATTGGTCGGCGAGATAGCCGAGTTCGGCCCCGCGCTCGATCGAGCGCCTGGTGGCAAAGGCGATGAGCAGACCTTCGGCCCGCGCCGCATTGCCGGCCGCGGCTTCGGATTGCAGGTCGAGCCGCGCGAGCCGCTGCTCGGCGGCGGTGAGCCGCTGTTCGAAGCCGCCCTGCTGCTCGGCCACCCGCTCGACCGCCTCCGCCGCCGCCGGCTCGCTCGCGGTGGGCGTCGGGGTCGGCTCGGGCGTCGCAGCGGCAACGGGTCCTGGCTCCGCCTCGTCCTCGACCGGTTCTTCCTGTGCGGTATCGGAACCGGCGATGAAGAACATGTCCGGATTGGCGCGCCAGGCGAGATAGCCGATCAGGAGCGCGCCCACGGCGAAACTGCCGAGTGCGATCCAGAGATACGACTTCAGCGAACTGCCTGCGCGGCGCTGGCCAGTGTAATCGTTCATCTACGTCCGTTCTGCGACCCAGCGGCACCCCTAGGGGATGCCGTCCCGGTAGATCAATGGCACATGTCGCGGGCCAATTCCAGCAAGGCGCCGTCCGCGGGTGTGGGCGACGCCGCGATGCGCCGCCAGCCGGGACCCGCCGCCTCGGCGATCCGCGGCGACAGCGCGGCCACCGCCAATAGCGATCGATCGAGCGCGAGACGCTCGCATTCATCTGCGAAATGGCGCGCGGCCTCGGCGGAATGGAGCAGCACCGTGCCGCCTTCGCGCAACCGCCGTTCCAGCGTTTCCGGGACCGGGAGATGGACCACACGATAGATTACGATGGTCTGTATCGTAATTCCCTCCGGTACCGCCAGCGGGAGGTGCCTCTCCCCGGCAAGGCGCAACAGGCGCATGTCGCCGGCGCCGTGCGAACGCATCTGCCGGGCTCCCGGTGCCAGTTCGTCGAGCAGAGCCTGCAACCCGCCGCTGCCGGTCCGCGCGATCGCGAAACCGGCCTCGCGCGCGACCTCCGCCGTGGTCTCGCCGACCACATAGGCCGATCGTCCGCGCCACCGCCGCAGCGCCTCGCCGCCATGCCGAATCGCATTCGCGCTGCCGAACAGGAGACTGTCGAAGCTGCCATCCGATGGCGGAGTCCAAGCGACCGGGCATACTTCGGACAGCGGTTCGGCGACCACGTCCAGCCCCGATGCGCGCGCTAGCGAGACGGTCGCCGCGAGCCCCGGCTCGGGGCGGATCGCGAAGACCGGACGGGTCACGAAACCTTGCCGAACAAAGCGGCGATAGCGGGCGTCGCACGCGCCAGAAGGTCGGCCGCAAGCGCCGCAGGGGCATCGCGATCGTGCGGCGCGAAGGCGGTGGTACCGTCGACGCGCTGGGCGCCGTCCGCGCTGAACAGGACCGCGCGCATGTGGATGATGTCGCCATCGATGCTGCACACAACTCCCACGGGGCTGTGACAGGTCCCGCCCAGCCCGATGAGCAGCGCACGCTCGGCTTCGACGCTCGCACGCGACGCGGGGTCGTCGATAACGGCCAGCAGGTCCCTCGTCCGCCGGTCGCCGGCACGGCATTCGATCCCGATCGCCCCCTGCGCGGGAGCCGGCAACCATTCGCTCGAATCGAGCACCGTGCCCACACCCGTCTCTCCCAATCGTTCGAGGCCGGAAGCAGCTAGAAAGGTGACATCGGCCTCGCCCGCCGCCAGCTTGGCGAGCCGTGTCGCGACATTGCCGCGAAACATCACAACTTTGCAATCCGGGCGCATGTTGAGCGCCTGCGCGGCCCGCCTCGGAGCGCTGGTACCGATCAGCGCGCCGGGCGGGATTTCCGCGATTCCCGCGGCGCCGATCAGCACGTCGCGGACATCGGCGCGCGGCAGGATCGCACCGATAGCGAGACTGTCGGGGCGGATCGTCTCGACATCCTTCATCGAGTGCACCGCGGCATCGATCCGATCCTCGGCGAGCCATTGGTCGAGTTCCTTCGTCCACAACGCCTTGCCGCCGATTTCGGCGAGGGGGCGATCCTGGATCCGGTCGCCGCTCGCGCGCACCGGCACGAGTTCGACCTGTGCCTCATCCCAGCCATGCGCCCGGCACAATCGCGCGCGCGCCTCGCGGGCCTGCGCCATGGCGAGCGGGGACTGGCGGGTTCCGAGGCGGAGCGGCGTCTGGTCGGTCATAGGGCGACGCTTGCCCTAGCCATGCATTTTGTTCAGGGGAAGCGCGATGGGCATCGTCCTTGGCATCGAATCGAGCTGCGACGAAACCGCGGCCGCGCTGGTCACCACCGGGCGCGAGATCGTGGCGCAGCGGATCGCCAGCCAGGACGAGGAGCACGCACCCTATGGCGGCGTGGTCCCCGAAATCGCCGCGCGCGCGCACGCCGAGAAGCTGGCGCCGATGATCGAGGCGGTGCTGGCCGATGGCAGCGTGGAATTGCGCGACCTCGACGCAATTGCCGCCACCGCCGGGCCCGGGCTGATCGGCGGGGTGATGGTCGGGCTGGTCAGCGCCAAGGCGCTGGCGATGGCGAGCGAAGTGCCGCTGATCGCGGTCAACCATCTCGAAGGCCATGCTTTGTCGCCCCGGTTGGCCGATCCGGAGCTGGAATTCCCCTACGCGCTGCTGCTGGTTTCGGGCGGGCATTGCCAGATCCTTCGCGTCGAAGGGGTCGGGAAATACACCCGCCTGTCGACCACGATCGACGATGCGCTCGGCGAGGCATTCGACAAAACCGCGAAGATTCTCGGCCTCGGCTTCCCCGGCGGTCCGGCGGTCGAGAAACTGGCGCTGGAAGGCAATGCGAAGGCGGTTCCCCTGCCCCGCCCGCTGCTTGGCAGCGACGAGCCGCATTTCAGCTTCGCCGGGCTCAAGAGCGCGGTGCTGCGGGCGAAGGAACGTCAATCCCAATCCGTTCGTCCTGAGCCTGTCGAAGGACAGGGCGAATCGCCGGGCAAGCGTGCTTCGACAAGCTCGGCACGAACGGTGTCGGGCTATTCCGATGCCGATATCGCGGCGAGTTTCCAGCAGGCCGCTCTCGATTGCGTGCTCGACCGGCTGCGCGTCTCGCTCGACACGATGGAACCGGTCCCCGCGCTGGTCGTCGCTGGCGGTGTCGCGGCGAACAAGGCAATCCGCGCCGCGCTCGAAGGTTTCGCGAGCGAACGCGGCCTACGCTTCGTCGCACCGCCGATGGCGCTGTGCACCGACAATGCGGCGATGATCGCCTGGGCCGGCTGCGAACGGCTTGGAATGAACGAATTCCGCGCCGACCCGCTCGATATAGCCGCCCGCCCGCGCTGGCCGCTCGATCCCGACGCCGAGCCGGTCCGCGGTGCGGGGTACAAGGCATGACCCTTCGACAGGCTCAGGGCGAACGGGTCGGCGTTATCGGTGCCGGTGCGTGGGGTACCGCGCTGGCGCAGATGCTCGCTTCGGACGGACGCGACGTGCTGCTGTGGGCGCTCGAGCCCGAGCTGGTCGAGGAGATCAACGCGCAGCACGCCAATTCGATTTACCTGCCTTCGGCCACGCTGGCCCCCACGATCCGCGCGACCGGCAAGCTGGATGAACTTGCGGATTGCGCGACCGTTCTCGCCGTGACCCCGGCCCAGCACCTCGGCCAGATCCTCGCCGGGCTCGATTTCGCCCCGCGCGATCTGGTGCTGTGCAGCAAGGGGATCGAGGCGGGAACCGGCCGGCTGATGAACGATGTCGCGGCAGAGGCAGCGCCCGACAGCGCGATTGCCATTCTCTCTGGT
Organism: uncultured Altererythrobacter sp.; assembly: GCA_913055875.1. Taxonomy (GTDB): domain Bacteria; phylum Pseudomonadota; class Alphaproteobacteria; order Sphingomonadales; family Sphingomonadaceae; genus CAJXJY01. Next base: position 72,972 of record CAJXJY010000014.1, on the reverse strand, counting down.
CCGACATTCGCGCACGAAGTCGCCGCCGGACTGCCCACCGCGGTTACGCTCGCCTGCAGCAGCGGCGCCGAGCAATGGGATCGCCTCGCGCCGGTGATCGCGCGGCATTCGTTCCGCCCCTATTATTCGGACGACATCGTCGGGGCCGAGATCGGCGGCGCGGTCAAGAATGTGCTCGCCATCGCCTGCGGCGTGGTCGACGGGCTCGAGCTCGGCCAGAATGCGCGCGCGGCGCTGATCGCGCGCGGCTATGCCGAAATGCTGCGCTTCGGCGAGACGCTCGGCGCGAAGGCGGAAACGCTCGCCGGGCTGTGCGGGCTGGGTGACCTGGTGCTGACCTGTTCCTCGACGTCGAGCCGCAACTTCTCGCTCGGGAAGGCGCTCGGCGAAGGGCAGTCTGCCGAGGCGCTGATGGCCGATCGTCGCACCGTCGCCGAGGGTGCACATACCGCGCCCGTGCTCGCCGAACTGGCGGCGAGACACGGCGTAGCCATGCCGATCGTCAACGCGGTCTACCGGCTCCTCGGAGGCGCCCCGGCGCGCGATATCGTCACCGAATTGCTGGCCCGCCCGCTCAAGGCCGAGCAGGAGCCCGCTGCGTGAGCACCGAGAATGCGAAGGGCGATAGCGGGCAGGGCGACATCGCCGCGCTCGCCAAGGGCGGGCGGACCAATTTCCTCGGCTTCCTGCTGCGTCTCGCCGCGCGGCTGCCATTCCTGTTCATCGCCGCCCGCCTGTACGGCAAGGAACCGATGGGCCGCTTCGCTTCGGCGCTCGTCGTCATCGAACTCGTCGCGCTGGTATGTGCGATGGGCGAGAAGCGCGGCCTTGCCCAAAGGCTGAGCGAGGGCGACGAGAAACCCGCCAATCTCGTGCTCGACGGCCTGCTGCTCGCGCTGCTGCTGTCGAGCGGCGCCGCGCTGCTGCTGTGGACCTTCCCCGCGCCGATGTTCCCCAACGGCATGAACGGTCCGCTCGACATCTGGCTGGTGGTCGCCATCCCGGGATACGCACTGACCGAGATCCTGCTCGCGGCGCAGGCCTATCGCTACGATATCGCCACTACTGTGCGCGCGCGCGCCATCGTCGAGCCGTGGACGATCTCGATCATGGCCGGTGTCCTGTTCTATGCCGGATATCAGGATTCGGGCCTCGCACTGGCCTATGTGGCCTCGATCTTCGCCGGACTGCTCGCCGCCGCCTGGCCGTTCCTGCGGACCTACGGGCTGCCCAGGGGCTGGCGGCCGCATCCGGTCAAGATGGCGCGGATGAGCGCCCGCGCGCTTCCGCTCGCCGCCGCCGACGCCATCGAATGGGGCACGCGGCGGCTCGACATCTATCTGCTCGGTCTGTTCACCGGCCCGGGGATCGTCGGGATCTACTATTTCGCGCAGCAGATCGCGAGCCTGCCGCAAAAGCTCAAGACCAGCTTCGAGCCGATCCTCGGCCCGGTGATCACGAGCAACCTCAAGGACAAGAACTACGGCGCGATCGCCGCGCAGGTGCGGCAGGTCGGCTTCTGGATCATCGCCGCGCAGGCCGGAATTGCGCTGGCGCTGGGTATCCCGGGCGAGGCGATGATGGGGCTCGGCGGACCCGACTACGTCGCGGGTACCGGAGCGCTGGCGTTCCTGCTGGCGGCCGAAGTGGTCGCGGCGCAGGCGGTGGTGTCGGAATCGGCGCTCGTCTACATGGCGCGCAAGCGCAATCTGGCCATCTCGCTCGGGGCGATCGTGCTGCAGGGCCTGCTCACGGTCGGGCTGATCGTACTGGTCGAACGGTTGGGACGCGGCGAACCGTTCAAGGCCGCCGCCGCATCCGCCGCGCTGATGCTCGCGCTGGGTGCCTCCTCGCTGGTCAAGGCGTGGTTCCTCTCGCGCATGCTCGGCCACAGCGTCAACAATTGGCGCTGGGCGCTGGTCTATGCCGCAGCACCGGCAGTACTGGTCGGCTTCCTCGCCACCATGGTCCCCGAATGGGCCGAGCTGATCATCGGGATCCCGCTGATTTTGTGCATCTATGGCTGGGTGATCTGGCATCGCGGGTTCGGCCCGGAAGACAGAGTCCTGTTCCGCAAGAATATCGGCGGCGAGCAGGCCGACCCGCAAGCTTAACTCCTCCCTTCGCCGCTATTCAGAGCCGGTTCACCGCTGTCTCGTGACGTTGTAACACGCTCGCGTCACAGGGGGCGCGTCACAGGGAGGGACTGCCCATGCGCTTCGTGAAATTCGCACTCGCCGCCGCCACGATATCGCTGGTTGCCGGATGCGCTTCGGCACCCGAGGGCGACCGGATTGTCGTTACCGGATCGACCGCGGACGGAACGAGCGCGCCACCTCCTCCACCTCCACCTCCACCCCCTCCTCCGCCGCCACCTTCTCCGAGCGGCTCGCAGGGCTTCGCCTCGGCGGCCCCACGGTTGCCCGTCCTCAGCCGCATCGAATCCAGTTCGCAGGCGGATGCGAAATCTTCGCCCGAGGCCGTGCCCGGCGGACTGCGCTATGTCCCCCCGGTAATCGTCCCGGCAGATCCGGGCCGCGAGCGTTACGACGGCGAAGAGGTCTCGCCGGTCAAGCTGGTTGCCGCCGAACCCGTCTCGACCTTCTCGGTCGATGTCGACACCGGCGCCTACGCCAACACCCGCCGCTTCCTGACGCGGGGGCAGATGCCGCCGCGCGCGGCGGTGCGGACCGAGGAACTGATCAACTATTTTCGCTACGACTACGAACGCCCCGACACGCGCGAGCAGCCGTTCAGCGTTTCGACCGACATCGCGACCACACCGTGGAACGCGAAGACGCGGCTGATGCGGATCGGCTTGCGCGGTTACGACCTGCCGCAGGACCGGCGTCCGCCCGCCAACCTCGTCTTCCTGCTCGACGTGTCGGGATCGATGAACAGCCCCGACAAGCTGCCGCTGGTCAAGACCGCGATGCAGGGCCTCGCCAACCAGCTGACGAGCAGGGATCGCGTCTCGATCGTCGTCTATGCCGGCGCGGCGGGGCTGGTACTCGACGCGACCAATAACTCGGCCGAAATCCGCAACGCGATCGACGATCTCTATGCCGGCGGCTCGACCGCGGGCGGTGCGGGGATCGAACTCGCCTATCGCATCGCCGAAGCCAACCGGATCGAGGGCGGCGTCAACCGCGTGATCCTCGCCACCGACGGCGATTTCAATGTCGGCCTGTCCGACACGAACGCGCTGATCGAGATGATCGAGACGAAGCGCGCGACCGGTATCACGCTGACCACGCTCGGCTTCGGCGCGGGCAATTACAACGAAGCGCTGATGGAGCAGCTCGCCAACACGGGGAACGGCAATTACGCCTATATCGACAACGCTCTCGAAGCCCGCAAGGTACTCGGCGAGGAGATGGGCTCGACCATCTTCACCATCGCCAAGGATGTGAAGATCCAGGTCGAGTTCAACCCCGCCGTGGTGAGCCAGTACCGCCTGATCGGCTACGAGAACCGCGCGCTGCGAGAGGAGGATTTCGACAACGACGCGGTCGATGCGGGCGATATCGGCGCCGGCCATCAGGTGACCGCGATCTACGAGATCGTGCCCGCGGGCAGCGACGGCTGGATCGCGCCGCGCCGCTACGAGACGCAGCTGTCCGACCGCTCGCGCGAACTGGCGAGCGAGGCTGCCTTCGTGAAGCTGCGCTACAAGCTGCCCGACGGCGACACTTCGCGGCTGATCCAGTCGGTCGTGCCGACCAGCGCCCTGCGCGATGCGAGCGCCCCGCGCGGCGATTTCGCCTTCGCCGCGGCGGTCGCCGCCTTCGGGCAGAAGCTGCGCGGCGACGAGTTGCTCGGCGCGTTCGGCTTCGGGCAGATCGAGGCGCTCGCCGGGCGGCAGGGCGAATTCTACCGCCAGGAATTCGGCAAGCTCGTCGGCGTCGCCGAAAGCCTCGAGGAGCCGCTCGCGGGCGGTTGAGCCCTTTTCGCGGGCGGCGGGCATGGCTATGGAGCGGCCATGCCCGTCCGCCCGACCCTCGCCATCATCGCCGGTGCCCTGGTGACTGCCAGCATCGGCGCGGCTGGTTCGCGGTGGACAGGCGATCCTCTGATCGACCGGATCGAAGCGCAGGCCGAGCAGGCGATCGCCGCGGCCGGTGCGTCCGGGGTCGATGCGTCGTTTTCCTCCCCCAACGGGTTTCGTTCGCGCCATCCCGTCCTGTCCGGCGGAGAGCGGCTCGACGAAGCGACGCGCGACCGGGTAGCCAAGGCGGTCGCGGCGGTTCCCGGCGTCGGTGGCGTGCGCTGGGCCGACGGCACCGCCAACGCGGAAAGCGGCACGCTCGTGCTTACTCCGCTGCATTGCCAGGACGATGTCGAGGCGCTGTTGCGCGCGCGCTCGATCCGGTTCGAGGAATCGAGCAGCAAGATCGACGCCGGCAGCCGCGAACTGCTCGACGAGGTGGCGATGGCGCTACGCCCGTGTCTCGGCTCGATCATCGCGATTACCGGCCACACCGACGCATCGGGCCCCAAGGCGGCCAACCTTGCGCTATCGCGCGAACGCGCCGAAGCGGTGCAGCGCGCGCTCGAATTGCGCGGCATTCCGCGCGACGGATTGCGCGCGCAAGGCGTCGGTTCGAACGAGCCGGTGGAAGGACTGGCGCCCGAAGATCCGGCCAACCGCCGGATCGAGTTTTCGGTCATTGCGACCGTGCCGCTGCATCCGACCCCTGTCGACACGCCAAGCGCGCGATAGAGAGAAACGGACAATGCCGATCTATCTCGAAATCATGGTCCTCGCGCTCGCTGCCTATGCCATCGGCCTGGGCCTCGGCTGGCTCCTGTGGGGACACGACACCTCTTCCGCGGAAGGAAACGACTGATGCCCGAACTGATCGAAGCCTATTGGCCCATCCTGCTCGTCGCATTGCTGATCGGGCTGATCGTCGCATGGTGGATTTTCGTCGCGACGCGGCGGGCGAAGGTTTCGGGCGACCGGCGCGACGTGCTCGACGAGGGTGCCGATCCGGCGGCGCGCAACCAGGCACTGATCGATGCCCCGCCCGCATCGACCGCGCAGCCGGTGGTGGCACCCGGCCTCGCCGGTGCCGGAACCGCCGTCGCGGCGGCGACCGAAGAGGGCGCCGTCAAGGCCAACGAGGCACTGGCGGTCGCCGATGGCGACGACCTGACCCGGATCAAGGGCGTCGGCCCCAAGCTGCGCGATATGCTGATCGATCTCGGCGTCACGCAATTCAGCCAGATCGCCGAATGGAGCGATGCGGATATCGACCGGATCGATTCGCAACTCGGGCGCTTCGAAGGCCGCATCCGGCGCGACGACTGGGTCGCGCAGGCGCAATTGCTCGCCGCCGACGACACCGAGGGCTACGAGAAGAAGTTCGGCCGGCTCTGAGTTCGCGTTTCAGCAACTCTAAGACGTTAGCGGCACCGGCCCGCTCCCCCACCCGACCACCCATAGGATACTATTGCCGGGTTGGCCGGGTGGGGGAGCGGGCCGGTGCCGCTTCAGCGAAGCTGATAACAACAGCGCGGGAACGAATCCCCCCGGTTGCGGTTGAAAACTTGATGGAGATCAGGTGGAGATACCCATGAGTCAGCCGCGCGTCCTAGTAGCCGAAGACGAGTTCATCGTCGCGATCGACCTGTGCGATACGGTCAAGGAGGCCGGATTCGATGTCGAGGGGCCGCACCCCGACGTGTCCTCGGCGATGCTCTCGGTGCAGAAGCACAAGCCCGACCTCGCGATCCTCGATGTCGAGCTCGACGACGGCGATTCGTTTCAGCTCGCCGAGCGGCTGATGGAGGACAACGTGCCGGTGATCTTCCATTCGGGACGCTTCAGCCGTAGCGAAATGGAAGCGCGCTATCCGAATGCGATTTCCTGCGCCAAACCGTGCCCGCCCAACGAAATCCTCGACAAGGTCCAGACCGCGCTCGCGGCGCACTGAATTCGCGGGTTTGCCCGCGCACCATCGCATCGTCGCCAGCCCGGCATCGCCGGACTTGCCGCCGCGCTCCATCCCTGCGATGGCGCGCGCGGATTAGTTGCAGGAGTAACTTGTGGCCGGAATGGTTCCGTTCAACTGGGAAGACCCGTTCGATCTCGAATCGCAGCTGAGCGAGGACGAGCGGATGATCCGCGACGCGGCGCGCGGCTTTGCGCAGGGCGAATTGCAGCCGCGCGTGCAGCAGGCGTTCCGCGACGAGGCCGAAGCGCCCGAGCTGTTTCCGCTGATGGGACAGGCCGGGCTGCTCGGCGCGACGATACCGGAAGAATATGGTGGCGCGGGCGCGGGTTACGTCTCCTACGGCCTGATCGCGCGCGAGATCGAGCGCGTCGACAGCGGCTACCGCTCGATGGCGAGCGTGCAGTCGTCGCTCGTGATGTATCCGATCCATGCCTACGGCTCGGAGGAGCAGCGCCGCAAATACCTCCCCGGCCTCGCTTCGGGCGAGTTGATCGGCTGCTTCGGCCTGACCGAGCCCGATGCCGGCTCCGATCCGGGTTCGATGAAAACGCACGCCAAGAAGGACGGCGACGGATACGTCCTCAACGGCTCCAAGACGTGGATATCCAATTCGCCCTTCGCCGACGTGTTCGTCGTCTGGGCCAAGAGCGAGGCGCATGGCGGCGCGATCCGCGGCTTCGTGCTCGAAAAGGGCATCGAGGGTCTCTCGGCCCCGAAGATCGAGGGCAAGGTCTCCTTGCGCGCCAGCACCACCGGCATGATCGTGCTCGACGACGTCAAGGTCGGCGCCGATGCGCTGCTGCCCGATGTCGAGGGCCTCAAGGGTCCGTTCGGCTGTCTCAACCGCGCGCGCTACGGCATCAGCTGGGGCGCGATGGGTGCCGCCGAGTTCTGCATGCACGCCGCGCGGCAATACGGGCTCGACCGCAAGCAGTTCGGCAGGCCGCTCGCCGCGACGCAGCTGTTCCAGAAGAAGCTCGCCGACATGCTGACCGATATCGCGCTCGGCCTGCAGGGCTCGCTCCGCGTGGGCCGGCTGATGGACGAAGGCCGCTTCGCGCCCGACATGATCAGCGTGGTCAAGCGCAACAATGTCGGCAAGGCGCTCGATATCGCCCGCGCCGCGCGCGACATGCATGGCGGCAACGGCATTTCGGACGAATATCACGTCATCCGCCACATGGTGAACCTCGAGACGGTCAACACCTACGAGGGCACGCACGATGTCCACGCGCTGATCCTCGGGCGCGGCATCACCGGGATACCGGCGTTTTGACCGGCGCGCGGATCGGGGGTGTCCTACAGCCGCCCATGCGTGGCACAAGCGACGGCATGACTGCTCGCGCACCCTCCCAAAACGCCGTTTTTTCAGGGCCGAACGCAGGACCGGTTTTTTTCCCCTTGGACCGTGTAACAAGCGGTCCATGTCTCGCCGCTCGCCGCGCGAATCGGGGGGGCGGCCGATGACGATGAAGCTCCACGGATACTACCGCAGCTCGACCAGCTACCGCCTGCGCATTGCGCTCGAACTAAAGGGGCTGGATTACGAATACGTGCCGGTCAACCTGCTCGCGAGCGAACAGAAGGGCGAGGCCTTCTCCAGCCGCAATCCCTTCGCCACCGTGCCGATGCTCGAAGCCGACGGGCGCGACCGGGCGCAGTCGATGGCGATGCTCGAATGGCTCGACGAGGCCTATCCCGACAAGCCGCTGCTGCCCGAGGATGTCGAGCAACGCTTCGCCGCGCGCGAACTGGCCTATGCCATCGCGACCGAACTGCACGCGCCACTCAACCTGCCGGTGCTCAAATACCTGTCGAACGAATACGGCAAGTCGCAGGACGAGGTTGGCGACTGGTACCGCTACTGGCTCGCCAAGACGCTGGATCCGCTCGAGAAGCGGCTCGAACAGCTCGACAGCCGCGATTTCCTGTTCGACGCGCCCGGCTTCTTCGAGGCCGTGCTGCTGCCGCAGGTCTACAACGCTCGCCGGTTCGACTTCCACTTTTCCGACAAGCCGCGCATCGAGCGGATCGAGGCTGCCTGCCTCGCCCTCCCCGCCTTCCGGCGCGCGCATCCCGACAACCAACCAGATAATCCCGAGAAAAGCTCATGAAACTCGCCACGCTCAACGACGGCACCCGCGACGGCAAGCTCGTCGTCGTCTCGAAGGACATCACCCGCTACTGCGCCGCGGACAATATCGCGCCGACCATGCAGGCGGCGCTCGACGACTGGGCGAATATCGCGCCCAAACTCGAAGCGCTCTACACCGATGTCGAGCACCAGGCGGTACCGTGCGAGCGCTTCCATGAGCGCGAGGCGCATTCGCCCCTGCCCCGCGCCTACCAATGGGCCGATGGCTCGGCCTATATCAACCATGTCGAGCTGGTCAGGAAGGCACGCGACGCCGAGGTGCCCGAGAGCTTCTATCACGACCCGCTGATGTATCAGGGCGGCTCCGACGACTTCCTCCCCCCGCGCGCCGACATCCCGCTCGGCGATCCGGCCTGGGGCTGCGACATGGAAGGGGAGATCGCCTGCATCGTCGACGACGTGCCGATGGGCACCACGCCCGAACAGGCCGCCGATCACATCAAGCTGCTGATGCTGGTCAACGACGTATCGCTGCGCGGCCTGATCCCGGGCGAGCTCGCCAAGGGCTTCGGCTTCTTCCAGTCCAAGCCCGCCACGGCGTTCAGCCCGGTCGCGATCACCCCCGACGAGCTGGGCGATGCGTGGCAGGACAGCGTCATCCGCCGCCCTCTGATGGTCGATTACAACGGCGCACCGTTCGGCCGCGCCGAAGTGGGCGAGGACGCGACCTTCAACCTTGCCGATCTCGTTGCTCACGCCGCAAAGACGCGCAATCTCGGCGCGGGTGCGATCATCGGCTCGGGCACCATCTCGAACAAGGGCGCCGACGGCGGGCCGGGCAAGCCGGTCAGCGAAGGCGGCGCGGGCTATTCCTGCATCGCCGAAATCCGCATGATCGAAACCATCGCCAGCGGCGAGGCCTCGACCCGCTTCATGCGCGCAGGCGACAGCGTGCGGATATGGATGGAAGACGCCGAGGGCCATTCGATCTTCGGCGCGATCGAGCAGCAGGTCGTGGAAGCCTGAGCCCGACGATTTCGTTGGCGTAGCGGCCCCTCTCTGGCAGAACTGCGCCGATGGGGGACCTGTCCGACTATCTCGGTTCGGTGAGAGCGCATGGCGGCAAGCGGCTGCCCGTCGCTCTTGCGCTGGTGCTCGCCGGAGCGCTGCTCGAAGGGGTCGGCATACTCGCCATCCTGCCCTTCGCCGCGATCCTGACCGGCAGCGTCGACAACGAGCCCGCGCGCATGGCGCTGAGCTGGCTAGACGGGATCGGCCTCGACACGACGATCGAACGCGCTGTCGCGCTGGTGGTCGGTTTCGTCCTGGTCCTCGCGCTGCGCAACTTTGTCGTCTGGCGGCGCGACACCTACCTGTTCCGGCTCGGAGCCGAGTTCGTCGACCATTGGCGCGGGCGGCTGTTCCGCGCGATCGCGAGCGCACCCTGGACCCGCATCAACGCGCTGCGGCGGACCGATCTCGAACACGCGATCACCAACGACGTCTCGCGACTGAGCGCGGGCAACGACCGGCTGCTGCGCGCGAGCGTCGCGCTCGCGGTGATCGCGGTGCAGGCTGCCATTCTGGCCGCGCTCTCGCCCGCGCTGCTCGGAGTCGTGTTGGTGCTGTTCGCCATCGCAGTGGCGTTCGCGGTGCCGCTGGTGCGCCGAGCGGGCGACTACGGCAAGCGCCTGACGCGCGCCGGCCGGCGCATCCACGGCGTGCTCGGCGATTTCCTCGCCGGACAGAAGATCGCCCGGCTCGAAAACGCCGAGACGCGCTTCATCGACCATTTCGAGCACGCCGTTGCCGACACCCGCGCGCAGCAGCTCGCGTTCGTCTCGTCGCAAGCGGCGGCGCGCGCGTGGTTCCAGCTAATCGCCGGCACGATGGTCGCCGTCAGCCTGATTGTGGGCCTGTTCTGGCTCGAAACACCGCTCGGGGTGCTGCTGGTGACGCTCGCCATCCTTGCGCGGCTGGTGCCGCCGGTGATGACCGTGACGCAGGCGTTCCAGGCCGCAGCCAACATGCTGCCGGCCTATATTTCGCTGCGGCAACTCGAAGCGGAGCTGCGGACCGAAGCCCGTTCTCTGGTGCCGCAAGGCCTGCGCAGCGATGGCCCGCAGGGACCGGCACAGCTCGAACTCAGGGACATCGCCTTCCGCCACGAGGGACAGGCGGTGGATATCCTGCACGATACCAACCTGACGGTGCCGGCGGGCGAGATCGTCGCGCTCGCCGGCGCTTCGGGTCGCGGCAAGACGACACTGCTCGATATCGCCACCGGCCTGCTCGTGCCGCAGGCGGGCGCGGTGCTGGTCGACGACCGCGAATTGGTCACCGAAACGGACTGGGCCGCCTGGCGCGCGCAGATCGCCTACCTGCCGCAGGACCCCTACCTGTTCGACGCGAGCGTGCGCGAAAACCTGCGCTGGAGCGCGCCCGGAGCGGACGACGATGCGCTATGGAACTCGCTGCGGATCACCGAGGCGGACACGCTCGTGCGCGCGCTGCCGGGGGGGCTCGACGCGCGGATCGGCGAACGCGGCAGCACGCTGTCGGGCGGAGAACGCCAGCGCCTCTGCCTTGCCCGTGCACTGCTCGCGCAGCCCCGCTTCCTGATCCTCGACGAAGCCACCAACGCGCTCGACCGCGAGCTGGAACAGCGCATCCTCGAGCGGCTGCGCGGTATGCTCGACCGGTTCTCGATCCTCTACGTCACGCATCGCACCGAGGCGGCGCAGCAGGCGGACCGGATCGTCGAACTCTAGGGCAGCACAGCTATCCCCTGGATCTCGACCTTGGCGCGCTTCTCGACCAGCCGCGCGACCTCGACCACCGCCATCGCGGGGAAGTGCCGCCCGATCACCGCGCGATATTCGCGCCCGATCTCCTTCGCGCACGCCGTGTATTCGTCGAGATCGGTCATGAACCACGTCAGCGAGACGAGGTGTTCGGGCCCAGCCCCGGCCTCGGCCAGCACCGCGACGATATTCTCCAGCGTCTGCCGCACCTGCGCGACCAGATCGTCGCTCTCGAATTCCTGCTGCGCGTTCCAGCCGATCTGGCCGCCGAGGAACACCGTGCGGCCCTCTGCAAGCACACCGTTGGCGTAGCCCCTGGCGGGCGCCCAGGCGGGCGGGTGGAGCGTCTCATGCATCTGTCGTCTCCCGGTATTGCGCGAGCGCGGCGCGGATGTCGTCGGGCCAGGGCACCGGGCGGTGCGTATCCGCCGCAGTCGCCACCAGCCGCTGTTCGGCGCGCCAGAGCGGCTGTCTCGCGACTATCTCGTGCGTCAGGTCGAGCGAGCTGTTCCCGATCGCCGCAACCGCGCAGCGCCAGGTCAGATCGTCGCCTTCGAAACCCGGATGTGCGAAACTTACGTTCAGCGTCACCGTCGGCGTGCTGATATTGCGCTCTTTCATCAGCTTCGGCCAAGGCCAGCCGATCGCCTCGAACAGGTCCTCGGTCACCCCGACGAGCATGTCCACATAGGCGGGGAAATAGGCGATTCCCGACGGGTCGCAGTGGCCGAAGCGCAGCCTGCGGGTAACTTCGAGCGCGCTCATTGCGCATCCTCGCGCAGGCGGAAGCGCTGGATCTTGCCGGTGGTGGTCTTGGGCAGCGCCTCGGTGAAGACCACCGAGCGCGGGTATTTGTAGGGCGCGATCGCCTGCTTGACGTGCTCCTGCAGCCGCTCGCGTGTCGCACTGTCGGCGACCGCATCCTCGTTGAGCACGACATGCGCCTCGACCAGCTGGCCGCGTTCCTCGTCGGGCACGCCGATCACCGCGCATTCGGCGACATCGGGATGCGCCAGCAGCGCCGCCTCGACTTCCGGACCGGCGATATTGTAGCCCGAGGAAATGATCATGTCGTCCGACCGCGCGGCAAAACGGAACCGGCCGTCCTCGTCCTGCCGGAAGCTGTCACCGGTAAGATTCCAGCCGCCCTTCACGTAGTCGCACTGGCGCCGATCGGCGAGGTAGCGGCATCCGGTCGGGCCGCGTACCGCCAGCCGTCCGATTTCGCCCCGCGGTAGCTCGTTCATGTCCGTATCGACGATCCGCGCCTCGTATCCCGCGACCGGCCGCCCGGTACAGGCCGGCGCGCGATCCACGGGGCGGTTGGTGATGAAGATATGCAGCAATTCGGTCGCCCCGATGCCGTCGAGGATCGGCTTGCCGGTCTTGCGTTCCCATGCCTCGTAGACCGGCGCGGGCAGCGTCTCGCCCGCCGACACCGCGAGCCGCAGCGAGGACAGGTCCGCCCCCTCCTCCATCGCGGCGAGCATCGCGCGATAGGCGGTCGGCGCGGTGAAGCTGATTGTGGCGCGGTGCGTCTCGATCAACTCGACCATATTGGCGGGGCTGGCCTGTTCGAGCAACGCCGCCGCCGCGCCGAAGCGCAGCGGGAAGATCGCCAGCCCACCGAGCCCGAAGGTGAAGGCGAGCGGAGGCGAGCCGACGAAGATATCTTCGGGCGTGACCTGCAGCACTTCCTTCGCATAGCCGTCCGCGATGATCAGCAGGTCGCGGTGGAAATGCATCGTCGCCTTGGGCTCGCCGGTGGTGCCCGAGGTGAAGGCTAGCAGTGCGACATCGTCCCGGCCCGTGGGCACCTGGTCGAACTTGACCGGCTTGGACAGCGCGATCCGGTCGAGTTCGGCGTCGTGATTGGCGGTGCCGTCGAAGCCGACGACCTTGTCGAGGTACCGGCTGCCCTTGGCGCAGGCGATCATCTCGTCGAGGCTGCGCGTATCGCACAGCGCAAGCGAGATTTCCGCCTTGTCGACGATCTTGGCGAGTTCGCCCGCGCGCAGCATCGGCATGGTGTTGACCGCCACCGCCCCCGCCTTGGTCGCGGCGAGCCAGCACGCGACCAGCGCCGGGTTGTTCGGCCCGCGGATCAGCACCCGATTGCCCGGCACGACGCCGTAATCCTCGACCAGCGCATGCGCGATGCGGTTCGACCAGTCGGCCAGTTCCTTGTAGGTGCGCGACCGGCCGTTGCCGATCAATGCGACATCGTCGCCGAAGCCGCGTTCGACCAGCGCATCGCACAGCTCGACCCCGGCGTTGATCCGCTCGGGATAGTCGAAGCCATCGAGCAGCAGGTCGGGCCATTCCTCCGCCGGCGGCAGATTGTCGCGGGCGAAGCTGTCGCTGTGTGCGGTGGGCCCCAGGTCCATCTCAATTCCCCTCGAACACCGGTTTGTCCTTGGCGACGAAGGCCTTGTAGGCGCGCTCGAAATCGCGCGTCTGCATGCAGATCGCCTGCGCCTGCGCTTCGGCCTCGATCGCCTGGTCGAGCCCCATGTTCCATTCCTGGTTGAGCTGCGTCTTGGTGATTCCGTGCGCGAAATTCGGCCCCTCGGCGATACGCGCCGCCAGCGCTACCGCCTCGCCCTCGAGCGCATCGGCCTCGACCAACCGGTTGTAGAAGCCCCAGCGCTCACCCTCCTCGGCGCTCATCGTGCGACCGGTATAGAGCAGTTCCGCCGCCCGGCCCTGCCCGACGATCCGCGGCAGGATGGCGCAGGCGCCCATGTCGCAGCCGGCCAGCCCGACGCGGGTGAACAGGAAGGCGGTCTTGGCCTGCGGCGTGGCGAGGCGAATGTCCGACGCCATCGCCATGATCGCCCCCGCGCCGACCGCGACCCCGTCGACCGCAGTGACAATCGGCTTGCCGCAATGGAGCATCGCCTTGACCAGGTCGCCGGTCATCCGTGTGAAGCCGAGCAGCCCCTTCATGTCCATCGCCACCAGCGGCCCGATGATGTCGTGCACGTCGCCGCCGGAGCAGAAATTGCCGCCATTGGGCAGGATCGCGACTGCGTTCACATCCTCCGCCTGCGCGAGGTCGCGGAAGGTGTCGCGCAATTCGGCATAACTCTCGAAAGTCAGCGGGTTCTTGCGCTCGGGCCGGTCGAGCCGGATGCAGGCGACGCGGCCTTCCATCCGCCACTGGAAATGCTTGGGGGCGAGATCGGCGAGTTTCATGCAAGGCTCCCTTCGGAAAGCATGTGCTTGAGCGTGGCGAGGTCGGTATCTAGCCGGTCACGGGTGTCGGGCGCGAGCTCCGACAGCATCGCATCGACCCAGCCGTGATGCGCGGCGGCGAGTTCGGCGAAATGCACCCGGCCCGCTCCGGTCAGAGAAACGAGCGACTTGCGCCGGTCGGACTCGCCCGCGCGGAGCGCAACATACCCATCGCGTTCGAGCGCCTTGACGATGGCCGTGACATTGCCGTTCGAGACCAGGAGCGCGCGGCTCAATTCGCCCATCGCCATCGGTTTGCCCGCGCGTTCGAGCGTTGCAAGCACATCGAACCGCGGCAGGGTGGTGGCGAATTCGCCCGCGAGGCCGCGCTGGAGGCGTTTCTCGATCAGCCGCGCGCTGGTGAGCAGACGCAGCCACAGCCGGATATTGGCCTCGTCATAGCTCATGCCAATTCGACCGCTTCGCCATTGCGCTCCGACCCGACCAGTTCGACAACCAGTTGCGCAACCTCTTCTGGCGCGATCAGCCGGCCCGAGGGGTTCATCCGTGCAAGGTCGGCGCGCGCTTCGACCTCGCTGCGTCCGGTTTTCGCGACGATATTGCGCACGGCCTCGGCGACGATCTCGGTATCGACGAAGCCGGGGCAGACCGCGTTGGCAGTGATCCCCTTGCCGGCATATTCCGCCGCCAGCGCGCGCATCAGCCCGACCGCGCCGTGCTTCGCCGCGCAATAGGGTGCGGTGTAGGCGTAGCCGTGCAGGCCCGCGGTTGAGGCGATGGTGACGATCCGGCCCTCGCCGCGCTCCAGCATCGGACCCACCGCCTCGCGGCAGCAATGGAACACGCCGTCGAGATTCACTGCCATCGTGTCTCGCCATGCCTCCGCATCGATCTTCGCGAACGGGGCGCTCGAAGCGGCCCCGGCATTGGCGACGAGGACGGAAATCGAGCCGTTCCGGTCGCGCGCTGCCTTGAACGCCATCGCGACGCGCGAGGGATCGGTAACGTCGCAGGTTGTGAAGAAAGCGCCCGTTTCCTCGGAGACTGCCTTGAGCGGCTCGATCCGCCGCCCGAGCAGGCTGACCTTGGCACCCTGCTCCGCCAGCGCATGTGCGATCGCCCTGCCAATTCCCGTCCCGCCCCCGGTTATGACCGCGTGTTGTCCGGCGAACGTCATGCCTTGAATTCCTGCGCCGCGAGCCGCTCCTTCTCCGCCAGCCGATAGAGCTGGTCGCGCCCGGCGAGATAGGGATCGGGCCAGGCAACGGATGTATCGCCGAGTTCCGCCGCCGCATGCAGCGTCCAGTAGGGATCGCTCAGATGCGGGCGGGCGAGGCAGACGAGATCGGCGCGGCCGGCGAGCAGGATCGAGTTCACATGGTCGGGCTGGTAGATATTGCCCACCGCCATCGTCGCCATGCCGGTCTCGTTGCGGATACGGTCGGAGAAGGGGGTCTGGAACATGCGGCCGTAGACCGGCTCGGCGCGGGTCGAGGTCTGCCCGGCCGAGACGTCGCAGATATCGACCCCCGCCTCCTGCAGCATGGCCGCAATCCGCACCGCCTCCTCCGGCGTTACACCATCATCGCCGACCCAATCGTTGGCCGAAATGCGCACCGCGATCGGCTTGTCCTCCGGCCAGACCGCGCGCACCGCATGGAACACTTCGAGCGGGTAGCGCAGGCGGTTTTCGAGGCTGCCGCCGTATGCGTCCTCGCGCAGATTGGTCAGCGGGGTGATGAAGCTCGACAGCAGGTAGCCATGCGCCATGTGCAATTCCAGCATGTCGAACCCCGCGCGCCCGGCCATTTCGGCGGCGGACACGAACTGGTCCCGCACCAGGTTCATATCGGCGCGCTCCATTGCCTTCGGCACCTGGTTGCGCTCCGACCACGGCACCGCCGAGGCGGCGAGCAGCGGCCAGTTCCCCTCGGCCAGCGGCGCGTCCATTTCCTCCCAGCCGAGCCGGGTCGAGCCCTTCGGTCCCGAATGGCCGAGCTGCGCGCAGATCTTCGCGCCCGTCTCGGCATGGACGAACCCGGTCAACCGCCGCCACGCCGCCTCGTGCCCGGGCGCGTAGAGACCGGGGCAGCCGGGGGTGATCCGCCCCTCCGGGCTGACGCAGGTCATCTCGGTATAGACCAGTCCCGCCCCGCCCTTCGCGCGCTCGGCGTAATGCGCGAAGTGCCAATCGGTCGGGCAGCCGTCCTCCGCCTTGTATTGCGCCATCGGCGAAACCACGACGCGGTTGGCGAGGTGCAGCCCGCGCAACTGGAACGGCGCGAACATCGGCGCACGCGCTTCGTTCGACCCCGCCTGCCTGTGGAACCAGCCCTCCGCGTCGCCGAGCCAGCCCGCGTCGCGCAGGCGCAAATTCTCGTGACTGATGCGTTGCGAACGGGTCAGGAGCGAATAGGCGAACTGGACCGGATCGAGCTTGAGGTAGCGCTCGACCTCCTCGAACCACTCGCAGCTGTTGCGCGCAGCCGATTGCAATTTCAGGACTTCCACACGCCGCTCTTCTTCGTAGCGAGCGAAAGCGTCGGCTAGGTCCTCGCCGTCATACACGTAATCCGCCAGCGCGATTGCGCTTTCCAACGCCAGCTTGGTCCCGGAGCCGATCGAGAAATGCGCCGTAGCCGCGGCATCGCCGAGCAGGACCAGGTTTTCGTGATGCCACCGCTCGCACAGCACGCGCGGGAAGTTGAGCCAGCCCGAGCCGCGCAGATGCCGCGCGTTCGAGATCAGCGCATGGCCACCGAGGTGGTCGGCGAAGATCCTCTCGCAGGTCGCGATCGACTCCTCGCCGCTCATCCCCCCGAAGCCGAACGCATTCCAGGTCGCCTCGCTGCATTCGACGATGAAGGTCGCGGTGTCGGGGTCGAACTGGTAGGCGTGTGCCCAGACCCAGCCGTGCTCGGTCTCCTCGAAGACGAAGGTGAAGGCGTCGTCGAATTTCTGGTGCGTGCCGAGCCAGACGAACTTGTTGATGCGGATATCGGTTTCGGGGCGGAACATCTCGGCAAAGGCCTCGCGCGCCCGCGAATTGATTCCGTCGGCGGCGATGACGAGGTCGTATTCGGCCATCAATGCCGCCACGTCCTCCACCTCGGCCTCGAACTCCATCGCCACGCCGAGTTCGCGCGCGCGGTCCTGCAGCAGAGTCAGCAGCCGCTGGCGCCCGATCCCGCAGAAGCCGTGACCCGTGGACACTATCCGGCTCTCACCGCGCACCACCGCGATATCGTCCCAATAGGCGAAATTCTCGTGGATCGCCGCCGCGCTCGGCGCATCGTTGGCGGCGAGGTTTTCGAGCGTCTCCTCCGACAGCACCACCCCCCAGCCGAAAGTGTCGTCGGTCCGGTTGCGCTCGAACACGGTCACGTCGCAATCGGGATCGCGCAGCCTGAGCGCGATCGCGGCGTAGAGACCCGCCGGCCCTCCCCCTGCGATCGCGATCCGCTTCATGCACCGGCTCCACCAGTTTGCGGGGGCGCACCAGCTCTAGTCCAACCCCAACCCCATTGGATCGTCATGCTGAACATGTTTCAGCATCCATCTCTCCACCCGCACCGTCCCTGCCGGAAGGCGAAATGGATCCTGAAACAAGTTCAGGATGACGGATTGAGCAATCCTGAGCAAACTCCAGTCTAGCCCGCAGGCGGGCAATATTTCAAGCTTGAAGCATCTCGCGCCTTAGCGGTTGCGGCGTCCCTCGATCAGCGCATCGACCACGCCCGGATCGGCCAGCGTAGACGTATCGCCCAGGCTCCCGAAATCGTTCTCGGCGATCTTCCTGAGGATACGTCGCATGATCTTGCCCGAGCGCGTCTTGGGCAGCGCGGGGGTGAGGTGGATATGATCGGGGGTCGCGACCGGGCCGATCTCCTTGCGCACCCATTGCCGCAATTCGGCCGCGAGTTCGTCGGACGGCTCCTCGTCGGCCTTGAGCGTCACGTAGCAGTAGATCCCCTGCCCCTTGATGTCGTGCGGGAAGCCGACCACCGCCGCCTCGGCGACCTTGGGGTGGAGCACCAGCGCGCTCTCGACCTCGGCGGTGCCCATGCGGTGGCCCGAAACGTTGATCACGTCGTCGACCCGACCGGTGATCCAGTAATAGCCGTCCGCGTCGCGGCGGCACCCGTCGCCGGTGAAATACTTGCCGCGATAGGTGCTGAAATAGGTCTGCACGAAGCGCTCGTGGTCGCCGTAGACGGTGCGCGCCTGGCCCGGCCACGAGCGGGTGATGCATAGATTGCCGCTCGTCGCGCCCTCCAAGACCTTGCCGTCGTTGTCGACCAGTTGCGGCTCGACACCGAAGAAGGGTTTGCCCGCGCTACCCGGCTTCATGTCGTGCGCGCCGGGGAGCGTGGTGATCATGCAACCGCCGGTCTCGGTCTGCCACCAGGTGTCGATGATCGGCAGTTCGCCCTTGCCGACCGTCTGGTGGTACCAGCGCCATGCCTCGGGATTGATCGGCTCGCCGACCGTGCCGAGCAGGCGCAGGCTGGAGAGGTCGTGCTTCTCCACATGCTCCTCGCCCTCTCGCATCAGCGCGCGGATCGCGGTCGGCGCAGTGTAGAAGATGTTGACCTTGTGCTTGGCGCACACCGCCCAGAAGCGGTCGTGATCGGGGTAATTCGGCACGCCCTCGAACATCAGAGCTGTGGCGCCGTTCTGGAGCGGACCGTAGACGATATAGCTGTGCCCGGTGACCCAGCCGATATCGGCGGTGCACCAGTAGACTTCGCCCTCGCGGTAATCGAACACGTTGCGGAAGGTGGTCTCTGTCCACACCGCATAGCCGCCGGTGGTATGAAGCACGCCCTTGGGCTTGCCGGTCGAGCCGCTGGTGTAGAGGATGAACAGCGGGTCCTCGGCGTTCATCGGCTCGCACGGGCATCCGTCGGAGACGTCCGCCGACAGCTGGTGATACCAATAGTCGCGCCCGTCCTTCATCGCGACCTCGCCGCCGGTATGACGGATCACCAGCACCGCCTTCGCCGACACCTTCTCCAGCGCTGCGTCGACATTGGCCTTGAGCGGGATGGGTTTCGACCCGCGCAGCCCCTCGTCGGCGGTCACCACCCAGTCGCTCGCGCAATCCTCGATCCGGCCCGCGATCGCGTCGGGCGAGAAGCCGCCGAAGATCACCGAATGCACCGCGCCGATGCGCGCGCAGGCGAGCATCGCGATCGCGCCCTCGGGCACCATCGGCATATAGATCGTGACGCGGTCGCCCTTCGCCACGCCCATCGTCTTGAGCGTGTTCGCCATCCGCACGGTCTCGCGCTGAAGGTCGGCATAGGTCAGCGTGCGGACCTCGCCCGCTGGATCGTCGGGCTCGAAGATCAGCGCGGTGCGATCGCCCTTGCCCGCCGCCACATGGCGGTCGACCGCATTGTGACAGATGTTGAGAACTCCGTCCTCGAACCATTTGATATTGACCGGATCGTAGCTCCAGTTGCCGATCTTCGCCGGGAGCTCGAACCAGTCGAGCCGTCCTGCCTGCCCGGCCCAGAACGCATCGCTGTCTTCCAGCGAGCGGCGATACATCTCGTCATACTGTTCGCCCGTGCAGAGCGTGCCTTGCTCCGCCGCAGCGGGCCTGCGTACCCATTCCGCCTGCGTATCGCTCATCGTAAGTCCTCTCCGATCCGGTTGCGCCGATTGGTAACGAAGCGCCGGGCAAAAAGCGACAGGCGAACGGTTGGGCGCCGGGCTAGCCGCGCTTTCCGTAACCTCCGCCCCCGGGGGTCAACACTACGAAGGCGTCGCCGGGCTGCATCTCGGCCGAAGCCGTCGCGCCGAGGTGTTCGGTGCTCCCGTCGGCACGCTCGACCCAGTTCTCGCCCGGCTGCGCGTCGCCCCCGCCCGCAATCCCGCTTGGGGGCACCTTGCGCCGGTTGGCGAGCATGTTGGCGCGCATCGCTTCGAGGAAAGTCACCCTCCGCTCGACGCCATCGCCGCCGCAATGCGCGCCCTCCCCTCCAGAACCGCGTCGGATGGCGAAGCGGTCGAGCCGCACCGGCAGCCGCGTCTCGAGAATCTCGGGGTCGGTCAGCCGGCTGTTGGTCATATGCGTCTGCACCGCGCCGGTGCCGTCGTGATCGGGTCCGGCGCCCGAACCGCCGGCGATAGTCTCGTAATACTGGTACGCCTCGTTGCCGAAGGTGAAATTGTTCATCGTCCCCTGACTCGGCGCGAGGCGGCCGGTGGCAGCGAACAGCGCATCGGTGACCACCTGGCTAGTCTCGACATTGCCCGCCACGACCGCCGCGCCGGGGCGCGGGTTGAGCATCGAGCCTTCGGGCACGACCAGTTGGATCGGACGCAGGCAGCCGTCGTTCATCGGGATCTCATCGTCGATCAGCGTGCGCACGACATAGAGTGCGGCTGCGCGTGTTATCGATTGAGGTGCGTTGAAATTGCCGGGCAGCTGGCCGCTGGTGCCGGTGAAATCGAACACGGCGGATCGCATCGTACGGTCGATGCGAATGGCGACTTTCACAACCGCGCCGTTGTCCATTTCGTAGGCGAATTCGCCGTCGGCGAGCCGGTCGAGCAGACGGCGAACCGATTCCTCGGCATTGGCCAGAACGTGCGCCATGTAGGCCGCGACCACTGCCCCGCCCTGCTCGCGCGCGGAGTCCTGCAGCAACTGCGCCCCGCGCGTGCAGGCGGCGAGCTGCGCGCGCAGGTCGGACAGGTTGCGGTCGGGATTGCGCGCGGGCCATTGCGCGTCTGCCAGCGCCGTCCGCACCGCCCGTTCGCGAAATGCGCCTTCATCGACCATCAGCAAATTGTCGATCAGCACGCCCTCTTCGGCGATGGTCGTGCTTTCGGGCGGCATCGAGCCGGGTGCGATCCCGCCGATATCGGCGTGATGACCGCGCGCGGCAACGAAAGCGTCGGGCTTGTCGGCATCGTCCGACCAGAACACCGGCACAATAACGGTGATGTCGGGCAGGTGCGTGCCGCCATGGAAGGGATCGTTGAGGACATAGGCGTCGCCGCGCCTGATCCCGCGCCCGTCCGCCCCGCCGCCGCGGGCTTCGATGATACGCCGGATCGAGGCGCCCATCGAGCCGAGATGGACCGGGATATGCGGAGCGTTGGCAATCAGCGCGCCCCCGGCATCGAACAGCGCGCAGGAGAAATCGAGCCGCTCCTTGATGTTGACCGAGGTTGCGGTCGACCGGAGCACCACCCCCATTTCCTCGGCAATGGCCATGAACAGGTTGTTGAAGATTTCGAGCCGCACGGGATCGACTTCGGTTCCGGCGGCACGATCACGTTGCAGCGCCTTGGCGCGAGTTAGGATCAGGCTCCCCTCCTCCGCCAGTCTGGCCTCCCATCCCGGTTCGATCACCGTGGTAGAACCGGGATCGATCAGCAGCGCCGGACCGGACAACGTCTCGCCCGAAACCATCGCGGCGCGTTCGACCGTGCGCCAATCTCCGGAAGCCTCGCCTTGCGCGGGGATCGGCTCGGGTTCGGCCGCGACCAGGCCGCCGGTCATGCCGCTGGCCTCAACGCTCAAGGCCTCGACAATGATTTGCGCATCCGCATCCGAATAGCCGAAGCGCTGCCGGTGGAGCGTGCGGAAGGCCGCATCCATCGCCGCGCGATCATCGACATCGAGCGTCAGCACGCTGTCGCTGCCAGCAAAACGCAGCCGCGCGCGCTCGGCAAGTTCGACCGCCTCGCTGGCGATACCCTGCTCTATCAATGCGTCACGTGCTTCTGCGCGCAATTCATCGAATTCGCGCACGAAATCCTCCGCCAGCGGCCGCACCACGCTGCGCTCGCGGATCGCCTTCACCGGAGCGAGACCGATACCATAGGCCGACAGCATGCCCGCGAGCGGATGCACCAGCACGGTCTCGATCCCGAGCTCGTCGGCCACCTTGCAGGCATGCTGACCGCCCGCCCCACCGAAGCAGGCGAGCGCGTAGCGGGTCACGTCGTGTCCGCGCGCGACGCTGATCTTGCGCACTGCGTTGGCCATGTTGTCGACTGCGATGGCGAGGAAGCCCTCGGCGATCTCCTCGGGCGGACGCGGTTCGGGCAGTGCGGCGGCGACCTCTTCCAGCCGCGTACGCGCGGCGCCACGATCGAGCGGCTGGTCGCCGCCGGGGCCGAACACTCTCGGAAAGAAGGCCGGGTCGATACGGCCGAGGAACAAATTGCAGTCGGTCACCGTCAACGGACCGCCCTTGTGGTAGCAGGCCGGACCAGGATCGGCCCCGGCACTTTCCGGACCCACGCGGAAGCGTGCGCCGTCGAAGCTGCAGATCGAGCCTCCACCCGCCGCAACGGTGTGGATCTGCATCATCGGCGCGGCGATCCGCACGCCCGCGACCTCGCTTTCTCCGGCAAGTTCGTATTCGCCTGCATAATGCGCGACATCGGTGCTGGTCCCGCCCATGTCGAAGCCGATCAGCCGCTCGTGCCCGAGCGCCTTGGCGGTCGCCACCATGCCGACCACCCCGCCCGCGGGGCCCGACAGGATCGCGTCCTTGCCGCGGAAGGCATGCGCCTCGGCCAGCCCGCCATTCGACTGCATGAAGGATATCCGCTCGTGCGCGGGCAGGTTGGCTTCGAGCGTCGCGACATAGCGCCGCAACACCGGCGAGAGATAGGCGTCGACCACCGTCGTGTCGCCGCGCGGCACCAGCTTGATCAGCGGCGCGACCTCGTGGCTGGCGCTGACCTGCGCGAATCCCAGCTCGCGCGCGATTTCGGCCAGCCGCGCCTCGTGAGCGGGATATTTCCACCCATGCATCAGCACGATGGCGAGCGCGTCGAACCCGTTCTGGCGCAGCTGCGCAAGAGCCGCACGCGCCGCTTCTTTATCGAGCGGACGCAGCACTTCGCCATCGGCGCCGACCCGTTCGCCGATCTCGACCACGCATGCCGGCAATTGCTCGGGCAGGACGATATGCCGCGCGAAGATGTCGGGCCGCGCCTGCGTGCCGATCTGCAGCGCGTCGCCGAACCCTTCGGTGATCGCCAGCGCGAGCCGCTCGCCCTTGCGTTCGAGCAGCGCATTGGTCGCCACCGTCGTCCCGATTCTCAGCTCGGCGACCGGGCCTTCCCCGTGTCGCGCCATCAACCGCCGCACTGCCTCGCTCGCGGCATCGTCGTAATGTTCCGGATTCTCCGACAGCAGCTTGTCGGTGACCAGTCGGCCGTCGGGCGTCGTCGCGACGACGTCGGTGAAGGTGCCGCCCCGGTCGATGGCGAAGCGCCAGGAGTTCCCCTGATCGCTCAAGGGGCCATCAATTGAATTGCAGCCCGAGCGCCCAGCCGCCCAATAGATAGGTCAGCAGCGTGATCAGCAGCACGCCGACGATATTCAGCACCAGCCCGCCGCGTGCCATCTGCGCGATCGTCACCGCGCCGGTGCTGAAGGCGATCGCGTTGGGCGGCGTGCCGACCGGCAGCATGAAGGCGCAGGTCGCGGCGAAGGCGGCGGGGACCAGCAGCGTCAGCGGATCCATCCCGATGCCGATCGCGACGCCGCCGAGCACCGGAATGAAGGTCGCGGCGGTGGCGGTGTTGCTGGTCACCTCGGTCAGGAACAGCACGATCGCGACCACACAGGCGACGATCAGGATCAGCGGCAACGCGCCTAGTCCGGAGACCTGCGCGCCGAACCAGCCGTCGAGCCCGGTCGCCGCAACCGCACCGGCAAGGCTCAGCCCGCCGCCGAACAGCAGCAGCACGCCCCACGGCAACCCGTCCTCGGCGTCCTTCCATTCGAGCACCATCCGGCTGCGCCCCTCGCCCGGTAGCAGGAACAGCGCCAGACCGGCGGCGATGGCTATCGCAGTGTCATCCAGCCCGCCGAGCCACGGCCAGGCTGCATCGATGGCGGGAAAGGTCGCAAGCAGGCCGGGCACGATCCACAGGAACGCCGCGGAAGCGAACACCAGCGCGACCATCTTCTCACCCTGGCTGAGCCGGCCGAGCTTGCCGATCTCGCCGCGGATCATCGCCCTGCCGCCGGGGATTTCGTCGAGCGCGAAGCGATAGAGCCAGCGCGTCATCAGGAACCAGCCGATCAGGATGAACAGAGCGGCGGTGGGCACGCCGAGGACCATCCATTCGACGAAGCCGATCTCACGTCCCAGTTCCTCGGCCGCATAGCCCGCGATGATCGCATTGGGTGGGCTGCCGAGCAGCGTGCCGAGCCCGCCCATGCTGGCCGACCACGCGATCGCCAGCACCAGGCAGGTGCCGAAGCGGGCGACGTCCGGATCGTCGATCGGCTGCACCGCACCGCCCGAACCGGCTTCGAGCGACTGGCCGGTCAGCAGCGTCAGCACCGAAAAGCCGATCGGCAGCATCATCAGCGTGGTCGCTGTGTTCGAGACCCACATCGACAGGAAACCGGTCGCGATCATCATTCCGAGCACGATCCGGCGCGGCGAGGCGCCGACCTGGCGCAGCGTCAGCAGCGCGATGCGGCGGTGCAGGTTCCACTTTTCCATCGCAATCGCGATCAGGAAGCCACCGAGGAACAGGAATACCAGCGGGCTGGCATAGGGCGCGGTGGTCTCGCCCACCGTGCGTTCGGTCAGCATCGGGATCAGCACGATCGGCAGCAGCGAAGTCGCGGCGAGCGGGATCGCCTCGGACATCCACCAGATCGCCATCAGCGTGGCGATGGCGGCGACCCAGCGTGCATCGCCGCCCATCTCCGCCGAGCCGAGCGCGAGATAGACCAGCGCGGCCGCCACCGGACCGACCAGCCGGAAGATCCACAGCGTACGTGCGGAGCCGCCGGACGGATCGCCCTCGCCCGAATAATCCTCGTACTCCCCCTGTTGCTTGATCGGGCTCGCGATGGCCGTTCTCCCCTATTTTCTCGCCGCTTCGACGGCTCTTTCGACCTGCCGGACCGCCTGCGGATCGATATCCGCCGGATCGAGCAGGCGCTCGATGTCTGCACGCGTCAGGTGCGAACTCACGACCGGGTCCGCCGCCAGCGCATCGGCGAAAGCCGTGCCCGATTCCGCCGACGCATGGATGATCGTCTTCACCAGCGCTTCCGCCTCGGTGCGGTCCATATGGTCGGCGAGCGCGAAGGCCACGCGCTGCGACATCGCATAGCCGTTCGTCCGGTCGAGATTGCGCCGCATCGCGTCCGCATCGACCTCGATATCCTCCAGCAGGCCGGCAAGGCTGCGCAGGGCGCTGGTGGATTCGACAGCCACCTCTTCGATCACCGGGGCGAGCCGCGAGGTGTTATCGCGTTCGAACAGGTTGACCACGTCGTCGGCGAGGATCTCGCCCAGCCGCGGGATGCTGCGGCCATGCTGGACCAGTCGCTCGGGCGCGACCGGGTTGCGCTTGTGCGGCATCGAGCTGCTGCCGACCACGCCCTCGGGCAGGGCCTCGCGCACCTCGCCGATATCGGTCGACTGGAGCAGGAAGATCTCCTGCCCGATGCGCTGGTGCGATTTCGCGATCAGGCCCATCACGAGCCCGAATTCGGCGATCACGTCGCGCGTCCCGTGCCAGTCGGCGGGATAGGGCGCGTCGAAGCCGAGTTCGGCGGCGAAGCTCTGCTCGATCGCGATCGCCTCGGGTCCGAGACCCGAATAGTCGCCCACCGCGCCCTTGAGGATCGCCGAGCGCCGTACCCGCGCGCGCAGTTCGGCGACGCGTTCGCGATGGCGGTCGTATTCGCCGATCCAGGTGCTCACCTTCTTGCCGAAGGTGATTGGCTGCGCGTGCTGGCCGAGCGTGCGCCCGATCATCGGCGTGGCCTTGTGCGCCGAGGCAAGCGTCGACATCGTCGTGATCGCTTCCCCGAGGCAGGCGTCGATTTCCGCCAGGCTGGCATCGATCTGCAGGATCGCCGCGGTGTCGTAGATATCGACCGTGGTTGCGCCGAAATGGACATACTGCCCCGCCTCGGGTGAAAGGCTGCGTCGCCATACGTGGAGCAGCGCGACCATGCGGTGCTGGACCACGTCGTATTCGGCATCGAAATCGGCCTCGCTGACCAGTTCTGCGCGGGCCTGCCTTGTGATCTCGGCGGCGGCGGAGGCCGGGATGTAGCCGTTGGCCGCCTGCGCGCGCGCCATGGCGGCTTCGATGTCGAGAATGGCCTGCATGTTCGCTTCGTAAGCGAACAGGTTGCGGACCTTGCCGGGCGAGCAGGCCGCAGCGGGATGGGCTGCGCAAAACAGGGCTGCGCATACCATCGCGCCCACCCAACCCTCGACCCTGGCCTTCATCGGCATACCTCCCATCGGCGCCATAGACAGCAGCTATGGTGGCCGCGTCAATCGCTTATGGCGCGCGGAAAACCGGCATAGCATGTCATACCCTTGCAAGGGGGCTGATTTGCAGGAAAGCCGCACGGCGATCGTGATCGGTGCAGGGGTTGTCGGGATGGCGACGGCCTATGCGCTTGCCCGACGCGGCTGGCGGGTGGCGCTGGTCGACGGCGAGGCCGAACCCGCGCAGGGCGCGTCCAAGGCGAACGGGGCGCAGCTGAGCTATTGCTACACCGACGCGCTCGCCAGTCCGCGGATTCTCGCGACGCTCCCTTCCATCCTCCTCGGACGGTCGGGCGTACGGGTGCGCGCCGGTATCGCGCCCGGCTACCTCGCGTGGCTCGCGGCGTTCGTGGCCAACTGCACGCAAGCGAGGTTTCGCAAGAACACCGCCGCCGCGCTCGAACTGGCCGGCGAATCGCGCGCGGCGCTGGAGGAGTTGCTGCGCGCGCACGACCTCTCCTTCGGCCATCGCGTGGCGGGCAAACTGCACCTCTATTACGCCGATGCGGAGTTCGCGCAGGCGAAGAAAGCTCTCGCCCTCAAGCGCGCGGCGGGCTGCGAGCAGGAACTCGTCGCAGCGGACGATTTGAGCGGCCTGTCCCCGGCCTTCTCGCACCTGCCCGAGACGCCGATCGGCGCGATCCTCACCCGCTCGGAAGCGGTCGGCGATCCGCGACTGTTCTGCCATGCAATGCTGGAACTGCTGCGCGAGCGCTATGCCGCGCAGGCGCGCTTCGGCGTGCATGTCGAAGCGGTCTCGACCGGCCCCGGCCCGGCGCTCGTCCGGTGCGCATCGGGCGAAGCGCTGTGGGCGGACCTCGCAGTGGTCTGCGCCGGGATCGACAGCAACCGGCTGCTCGCGCCGCTCGCGCACGCCGTGCCGCTGCAGCCGATGAAGGGGTATTCGTTCGAAATGCCGCTCGCACAGCATTCGCCGGAGGTCTCGGTGACCGACAACCGCCGGCGGATCGTGTTCACCAATCTCGGCGACCGGATGCGCGTCGCGGGACTGGCGGAAGTCGGCAACGGTTCGCGCGATGTCGAGCCGCGGCAGATCGAGACACTGATCGCGACTGCGCAGCTCTCGCTACCCCTGGCGGGAGACTATGATCGCGCGACCGCCTTCTGGGCGGGGCTGCGCCCGATGACGCCCGACTCGCGGCCGGTCATTGCGCATCCCGA
This sequence comes from uncultured Altererythrobacter sp., assembly GCA_913055875.1. Classification (GTDB taxonomy): domain Bacteria; phylum Pseudomonadota; class Alphaproteobacteria; order Sphingomonadales; family Sphingomonadaceae; genus CAJXJY01. Next base: position 45,434 of record CAJXJY010000014.1, on the reverse strand, counting down.
ACCTTCGCTGGCGATCAATACCGGGCACGGCACGCTCGGTTGGACCATGGCGATGGGATCGGGCGAACGGCTTGCCCGCTTGGTGACCCGTCAGGAACCGCAGTCCGCCTGCTTGAGCAGCGGTGCGCCGGGCAAGGCGCCGGTATAGTCGCCGTCGACGATGACGGCCTGCCCGTTCACGAACAGGTATCGCACCCCCGCCGAAAGTTCCCCGGGCTCCCGATAGGTCGCCCGCGGGGCGAAGGCCGCCGGATCGAAGACCACAATATCGGCGGCATAGCCGGGCTTGAGATAACCGCGATCCTCCAGCCCGATGATGTCCGCCGTCTGCCCGCTGCTGCGGCGGATGAAGCGGGCGAGCGCCATGTCGCCGTCCACAACGAGATCGCGATAGGCCTTCGGGAAGCTACCGTATTTGCGCGGGTGACCGTTCGACCCGTCCGACCCGGTCACGACCCAGTCGCGCGCGGCGAAGGCGGCGATATCGCCGGCGTTCATGTTGAACGAGGCGACACGGGCATCGCCCTGCTCGAGGATCGCAAGCGCCGCATCGACCGGTTCGACGCCTTGCCCCGCGGCGATCTCGGCGAGCGTCCTGCCGATCTCGACTTCCGCTCCGCCCAGGTGCCCGGTCACCAGCAGCTTGTCGGCACCGCCCCGGCGTTCGAGCCCGGCGATCATGCCGTTGCGGATTTCCGCTCGCAGCCGCGCGTCGGAGAGCCGCTCGCGCAGCTTCTCCAGCCCGCCTTCGAGCGCGGCGCGCGGAACCAGCGCATTGCTGACTCGCGTGCCCGAAGCGGTCCACGGATACTGATCGGCGGTGACCCGAAGGCCCTCCGCCTGCGCAGCCTCGATCGCTTCGATCATCTTGCCGCTATGCCCCCACACCGCCGGCCCGAGCGCCTTGATATGCGCGATATGAACCGGAATATCAGCGCGGCGTCCGATGTCTATCGCTTCGTTCAGCGCCCCCGTGACCGTGATGTTGTAGGTGCTTTCGTCGCGCATATGCGTGTCGTAGTAGCCGCCGAGCGCGCCCGCGATCCGCGCCAGGGCAATCACTTCTTCGGTGTCGGCGTAGTTTTGCGGGACGTAATAGAGCCCGGTCGAAAAACCCCAGGCCCCCTCGCACATCGCGCCGCGCAGCGATCGCTTCATGGTATCGAGTTCGTCGGCCGTCGGCGCGCGGTTCTCCTTGCCCAGCGCCGTTTCGCGGATCGGACCGAGTCCGGCGAGATAGGCGACGTTGGTGCCGATGCCCTTTGCCCGCGCTGCATCCGCCTGCGCGGCAATGTCCGGCCTGCCGCCGCCGTCATTGCCGACGACGACGGTCGTGACCCCCTGATAGGCGAAGGCGAGATTGGCGCGCCGCTCGCTGTTCGACGATGCGAGATCGCTCCCAGCATGCGTATGCGGATCGATGAAGCCCGGCGCGACCACCAGGCCTGCGGCATCGACGGTTTCGCCATGGGTGTAGCGTGCAGCGGCAGCGGGGCCGACATAGGCGATCCGTCCGTCGACGATGGCGATGTCGGTCGCTTCTCCGGCGCTGCCGGTACCGTCGAATACGGTACCCCCGGCGATGATCGTTGCGGCGGGAAGCGTTTCCTCTGCGGCGATCGATTGGCACGCGGCGAGACAGAACAGGCCGCAGGACAGCACAGCCAGTCCGGAGAGGCCGCGTCCCGTCATGGCTCTGGGCTATCCAGCAGCGTCTCCATCATCGCGATCGCCGCCTGCTCGCCGATGCGGCGAATAAGTTCGCGATCGGTTTCGTCACCGAGCTCGAAGGTGACGCCGGGGATGCCGTATGTGTCGTAGACATGCGCCTTGGACACAGGGCGCCCGACATCGTGCCGCGCCTCGCGGTTCACCTCGTAATCGGGCATCAGTTCCTGGTAGCGGTCGAGCCATCGCCTGGTGAACAGCTCGGGCTCGGTCGGCAGTTCGTCGGGAATGGTGTAGAACACGTCGTGATTGGTCGAATGGAAATCGAGCATCAGCCGCAGGCGCCGCCCGGGATCGGTCGCGACCTCCTTCATCAACCCGTCCATCAGCTTCGTTTCAGGCTGGGTGAACGGGCCCCAGTCGCGGTTGAGATCGACCCCGCCGGTGTTGTGCCGCCAGTGCCCGCGCACCACCCCGTCGGGATTGAGGATCGGGACCACCAGCGTCTGGAAGCGCGCGCGATAGCGCCTGGCGAGGTCGCTGTCGCCGAGCAGCGTCTCGACGAAAGGGAACATCGCCAGCGCGCCGCTAACTTCGGGAGGATGCTGGCGCCCGACGAGCAGCACCGTCTCGCGCTGTGTGCCCTCGCCCGCTATGGTCATGACCGGAATGTCGCGTCCCTCGGCCGATTTGCCGAGCAGCCGGCGTTCGGCATCGGCATGCGCTGCCAGACCGTCGAGCCAGGCGTCGTAGACGCTCGGCGGGACGATTTCCTGCCCGGCGATGAAAACCGGCCCGTCGCCGAGCTTGACCTTGATGCTGGCGGTCCGCTCGTTGCGCTCGCCCTCGACGGTGACGTTCTTGGCCTTGAGGTAGTCCCAGGTCACGCCGTCGGTGCTGATCTTGGGCCAGTAACGATGCCCGCAGGTGGCGTAGTCGAGGTCGATCGTCACCCGGCCCTTGCGCGCAGGCGTCAGGCGAAAGGCGTACCACGCGCTGCAATTGATCCGGCCCTCGTCCTCGGGGGCGATCACGAGTTTGAAACGCTTGTCCCCGGTCGCTTCGCAGGACGCGTAGGCCCCGGTCGGGAAATCGCCATCGAGCGTCGCCAATGCGTTGGCGCATTCGCCCTGCGCGGCCTCGGCCGGATGCGCTTCGACGGGAGGCGCGGGAAAGGCTGCCGCGACAAGCGCGGCGGCTGCAATCGGAAGACGCATATCGAGGCCTTTCAGACAGTGGAGCGCACCGAAATGCGCCCCGCCGTCACTGTCAGAATTCCTTGCGTAGGTCGACAGAGAACTGCCGCCCGCGAGCGCTGTGGAGGCTGCCATAATAGCCGTAGCTCTCGTCGGCGAGCGGCGGATCCTCGTTCAGCAGGTTGTTGATGCCGAAGCGCAACCGCGTCCCGTCGAGCGCGGTATCGTTCTCGATCGTGTAGCTGATCGAGGCGTTCATAGTGAACCAGTCGTCGACCCGGAACAGGTCCGCAGTCGCGTCGTTTTGCGCGCTTGGGTCGAACACCCCGCCGACATAGCGACCGAAGAAATTCACCCGGACCGGACCCTTGTCCCAAGTCAACGAGCCCGAGAAACGCCATTTCGGGCGACCGTCGATCTCGAGCAGTTCGCCGAAGCCGGTCGGCTGCAGCGCGGCAATGTCGCTCACTGCCAGCTCGGGGATCGCTGTGAGCAGCGGATTGAGGTCGGTAAACAGCGGTTCGGCCTCCGGCCCCGCCTGCTGCTCGAAGCCGAGCAGGCGCGCGGCGTTGAACTGGATATCGAAATCGCCAAAGCCCGTTTCGAATTCGTAGAACAGGCCGAAATCGAGCCCTTCGGACGTCCGCTGGTCGAGATTGCGGTACGGGTTCAGAATCTGCACCACGTCGCCGGCCGGATTGATCCCGGTGCCGTCGTAAAGATCGATCTGACCCGAATCCGGATCGTCGCGAACGACGTTCGGGTTGAAGCTGCCCTGCAGGCGCAGCACCAGATCGAGCAGCAGCGCGTTGCGGTTGCCGAAGATGCCGATGATCCCGTCCTGCTTGACGCGCCAGTAGTCGGCGGTGAGCGTCAGGCCGGGGATGAAGCTGGGCGAGAACACCGCGCCGAGATTGACGCTCTCGGTCTCTTCCGGCTCGAGCGTGCCCGCTCCGGTACGGAAATCGATCGTGCCGACGGTGCCGCAATCGGGCACGTCATCCTCGATCCCCTTGATGATCTCGGCGACGCATTCGGGTGCGCGGATGACCGAGTTCGAACGCGTGGTGCCCTCGTCGTTGATCTGGATCAGGTTGGGCGCGCGGAAGCCCTGCGACCAGGCACCGCGGAACAACAGGTCGCGGAACGGGCGCCACGCGACCGCGGCACGCGGCACGAACGCGCTCGACGAATCGGAGAAGTCCTCGAACCGGGCGGCGAGCTGCACTTCCAGCTCGTTGACCAGCGGGATGTCCATATCGTCGGACACGATCGGGATCAGCGCCTCGGCGAAGGCCGAATAGACCTCGCGATTGCCGCTCGTGTCGGGCGACGGGCTCGATCCCAGCACGTCGCTGCCGAAGAAGTCGCCATTGACGGCGTTGGTGAAGGTGATGGTCCCGTCGAGCCGCGGATCGCGGTCGTCGAAGAAGGTCTCGCGGCGGAATTCGACGCCCGCGGCGAGGCCCACAGGACCGCCCGGCAATTCGAAGATGTCCGATTTGGAAACCTTGAAATCGGCCAGCGCCAGCGTCGTTTCGCCTTCGCGCAGCACGTCGATGGTGATGTCGTCGATCACCGATTGCGGATTGGGCGTGCAATCGCCGTTATTCGCGCCCGTGCCCGGCTCGTCGGGGAAGCAGCCGCCGTTGAACGGATTGTAGGCGGTCGGATCGGTGCGGTTGATCGCGGCCTGCGCCAGCGTGCTGGATATCCGGTTCTTGGTCAGGTCGTCGGTGTTGGCTTGCGAATAGAGGAAGCCGGTGTCGAAGTCCCAGCCCCACAGATCGCCCCGGAAACCGGCGACTATGCGGAACGAGTCCTTGGTCACGAAGCCGAGCCGCGGCCCCGCATCGATAAACCGATAGTCTTCCTGCAAGAGTGCGCGACCTTCCGGCCCGACATTCGGGCCGAGACCGTTGGTTGCGCGGTTCGGATTGGGCGAACCGTCGGCGAGCGTGGTCGGGCCAAGCGGGTTGTAGTAGGCGGTGGCCTCGATACCGAGCGGCACCGCGCTGAGCATCGTACTCTGCTCGCGCTGACGAAAGAATTCCGAGCGGTAGTAGGAACCTTCGACGTAGAACTCGACCGCCGGGCTGAGTTCGAAATTGAACAGGGCCGAGGCGCTGTAGCGGTCCTTCTCAGAATAGAGCTGGCGGTCGGCGCCGATATCGTAGCGGATGACGCGGTCGATCGTGCCGCCATTGTCGGCGCACAGCCCGTTGCCCAGGACGATGACCCGGCCGTCGCTGTCCGCGGCCCCGTTGGGGCCGAACAGGTTGCAGGGTTGGATATGGAAATCGTCGTCGCGCAGCGCCGTCGTGTTCGACGATGTGGCGCTCGACCCCTGAATGTCGAAGGCGCCGAAGGGCGAGTTGATCGAGCGGTTGTCGAACTGCGTATCGCCTTCGAAATCGGTGCCTACGAGAAACGGACGCAGGTCGCTGCTGGCGGAGTAGTCGCGCGCGGTTGCGAGCAGGCCGTTCTCGTGGAAATAGTATCCGTTGACGGTCAGGTTGCCGCGCCCGTCGGCGAAGTCGAAGCCGTAGCCGCCGCGGATCGACCAGCTGTAGAGGCTCGTGCCGTCCGAGGCGCGCCAATTGCCCTGCAGGAAGCCGCCGGTGCGGTTGCCGCGCAGGATCGTGTTGACCACACCCGCGACCGCGTCGGCACCGTAGACGGCGGAGGCACCGTCGCGCAGAATTTCCACGCGCCGGATACTGCCGGGCACGATCGTGTTGGTGTCGGGCGAGACGACCGGCACGAACAGCTCGGTCTGGAAGCCGGGATTGAGCACCATGCGGCGCCCGTTGATCAGCATCAGCGTGTTGCCGGTGCCGAGGCCGCGCAGGTTGATCGAAGCGATATCGCCGCGCGCGCCGTTGACACCGCCGGTGGTGTTCTGCTCGTTGAATTCGACCGTGCCGGCTTGCGGAATGGCCCGGAACAGCTCGTCGCCCGATGCGGGGTCGATCGCGTCGATCTCGTCCTCGCCGACCACGGTGACGGGGAGCACGTCGTCGACCTGAGCCCCCTGGATCTGCGAGCCGGTGACGGTGATGATCGGTTCCTGCGTCGGCGTGGCTTCGCTCGGCCGGTCCGGATCCTCCGCGGCGGGCGTAGCCGGCGGATCCTGTGCGAGAGCGGGCTGTGCCGCCATCCCTGCCAGAATGGTCCCGCACAGCAGGTTACGCGCGATCGTATTCGAAAATGTCATGGCTTTCCCCTTGTCCGATTCCGCCGCCGTCAAGGCGGAATCCCTCCACATATGTTACAAATAATGGACAATCCGGGCTCAAAGGCAACCGGAGCCGGGGGGCAAACTTGCAGCTGTCCTATAGCCGCAGGTTATGGATCGGCCGGTTCAGCCGAACAGTTCGCGCAGCGTGTCGACGCATTGCCCGATGAGGTCGGGCTGTCCGTTCTCGGCCAGGAACATCGCACCGAAGGGCAGCGCGAGGGGTTCTTTCAGCGGGTGGCCGGCGAGGCCTCTGCTGGAAAAGCGCTGGGCGGTGAAGGCGTCGACGATCGCCATCCCGACGCCGTACTGGACCAGTTCGGCGGCGATGTAGTGCGTCTGCGCGGTGACCACTTCCTCGGGCTCTATCCCGTTCTCGGCAAGGGTATCGCCGATCAGCTTGCCGACCGGGCCGCTGTCGCGCAGGCCGACGAACTTGCGGCCCGCCAGCGCCTCGATCGCGACCTTGCCGTCGCTGGACTCGATCTGCCCGGGCCGCGCTAGCAGGACCAGCTCGACCCCGTTGATCGTCTCCATCGCAATGCGATCGTCGAACCCGTCCTCGAAGCCGATGCACAGATCGTAGCGGCGCTCGATCAGCCCCGGCTCGATATCGTCGGTATGCAGCGTCGTCAGGTCGAAGCTGAGGTCGGGATTGACCTCGTGCATGGCGGCGATGAACTTGGGCGCGACGGCGAAGCCGAACGACGGCACTACGCCGAGGCGGATATGCCCCCCGCGCCGGTTGCGGATGTTGATCGCGGTACGGTTGAGCGCGCCGATCCGGTCGTAGATATCCTCCACTTCGGCGAACAGCTCGTCGGCCGCCTTGGTCGGATAGAGCCGCCCCTGCCTGCGGTCGAACAGCGCGAAGCCGAGTTGGTCCTCTGCGTGGCGCAGCACCTTGCTGACCGAAGGCTGCGACACGTAGAGGGCGCGCGCCGCGGCGCTGATCGAGCCCTCGCGATAGACATGGAAAAAGACTTCGATCTGGCGCAGCCGCATCGCGCGCTGTTGCGCCAGCGGAGCCGCCAAGGCAAGCGCGGAGAGACGAACGGCGGACCCGTCTCTTCGAGCGCCCGGTCAGCCGCTATTGCGCAAGGCGGTGGCGATGGCGTTGATCGACAGCTGGATACCCTCGGCAATGCGCGCGTCGGTTTCGCCCGCGCGGTGACGCTTGAGCAGCTCGACCTGGAGCAGGTTGAGCGGTTCGATATAGGGGAGCCGCAACCGGATCGAGGCGTCGAGCCGGGGCGATTTCTCGAGCAGGTAGGACTGGCCGGTCGCTTCGAGCAGCGCGTCGTGCGTCAACTGCCAGCCATCGCGAATCTGCCCGAACACGCGGCTAGCGAGCGCGCGGTCTTCGACCAGTTCGGCATATTCGGCCGCGATCGCTATGTCCGATTTCGCCAGCACCATTTCGAGATTGTCGAGCGCGTTGCGCAGAAACGGCCATTCGCGCGCCATATCGCGCAGCAGGGCGCGGTCCTCGAACCCCGCCAGCGCCTGCCCGACGCCGTACCAGCCGGGCAGCATCACCCGCGCCTGCGACCACGAGAACACCCACGGGATCGCACGCAGGTCCTCGATCCGGTCGGACGGCTTGCGGCTCGCCGGGCGCGAGCCGATCTTGAGCGTCGCTATTTCGGCGATCGGGGTCATCTGGCGGAACAGGTCGACGAAATTCGGCGTGTCGTAGACGAGCCGCCGATAGGCGGCGAAGGCGTCGGCGGAGATCGCGTCCATCGCCGCGGCGAAGCGTCCGTAGTCCGCGGGCGCTACCCGGCGCGGTTCGAGCGTCGCCAGCACCGTCGCGGTCGCCATCGCGTCGAGATTGGTGCGCGCGGTTTCGGGGGTGCCGAATTTGGCCGCGATGACCTCGCCCTGTTCGGTGATGCGGATGCGCCCGTTGACCGTGCCGGGCGGCTGGCTGCGGATCGCCTCGAATGCCGAGCCGCCCCCCCGCCCGACCGAGCCGCCCCGGCCATGGAACAGCTGCATGGTGACACCTGCCTCCTCGAACACCGGCGCCAGCGCCTCGCTCGCGCGGGCGAGCATCCAGCTCGAGGTGAGGTAGCCGCCGTCCTTGTTCGAATCCGAATAGCCGATCATCACTTCCTGGTGACCGCGGCCACCGGCGAGCGCGGCGATTTCGGGCAGCGCGAAATAGTCGCACATCACGCCGGGCGCGTTTTCGAGGTCGCCGATCGTCTCGAACAGCGGCACCGCCATGATCGCGCATTCGGGCGTGTCGCCGGAACGGTAGAGCCCCGCCTCGCGCAGCAGCAGGTGAACTTCGAGCAGGTCGGAGACGGTCTCCGCCATCGAGACGATGTATTGCGTGATGCTTTCGGGGCCGAACCTTGCATGGGCCTCGGCCACCGCATCGATGATCGCCAGTTCCTTGGCGGTCTCGTCCGAATAATCCCCCCAGGACAGGCGCAGCGGGCGCGGCCCGGCGAGTTCGCGGCGCAGCAATTCGATCCGCTGCGTCTCGTCGAGTGCGAGATAGTCGTCCTCGACACCCGCGCGGGCGAGCAATTCGGCGACCACCCGCTCGTGCACCGCGCTGTTCTGCCTGAGGTCGAGCGTAGCGAGATGGAAGCCGAAGGTCCGCACCGCGCGGATCAGCCGGCCGAGCGCCCCACTCGATGCGAGCGTCTCCCCGCCGAGCGCGGCGAGCGAGCGCGCGACCACGCGCAGCTCGTCCATCAGTTCGCGCGGGCTTTCGTAAGGCTCGGCCTCGACCCGCGCGGGCCGCGCGGGCGGCTTGCCGGTGAAGTCGAGATAGGTCGCAGCGAGGCGGGCGTAGATGCCGATCAGCGCGCGGCGGTAGGGTTCGTCTTGCCGGTGCGGCGAGGCGTCTCCCGAAGCCGCGGCCAGCGCCAGCAGATCGGCATCGACCTCGGCCAACTCGGTCGATACCGACAGCTCCGCGCCGAGCTGGTGCACCTCTTCGAGATAATGCGCGAGCACCACTTCGACCGCGCGTTTCTGCGCATAACGCAGCGAATCCGCACCGACATTGGGATTGCCGTCGCGATCGCCCCCGATCCAGCTGCCGATCCGCAGGAAGCTGGCCGGGCGCGTGCCGAGCGCATCCTCCCACGCATTGTAGAGCCCGGGCAGCACCGGCAGGAAGGTTTCGCGCATGAAGGCGAGCGCGTTCTCGACCTCGTCGGTGACATAGAGCCGCTCGCGCCGCAGCGTGCGGGTGCGCCACAATAGCGCGATCTGGCGCACCAGCGACTGCTCGATATCGTCGCCCTCGGCAGTGTGCGTGCGCCCCGCATCGCGCAGCTCCATCAACTCGGCGATGCGCGCGCGATGATCGATCACGCTTTTGCGTCGGACCTCGGTAGGATGCGCAGTCAGCACGGGCACGACAAGCGCCTGTTCGAGCATCGTCGCGACATCCTCGCGGGAGATGCCGTGTGCGCCCAGTTCCGCCACCGCATCCGCGAAGCCGATATCCGCCTCGGCCATGATGCCGCGGCGGTCCTCGGCAAGATTGGCGAGCATCGAGAACAGCCCGAAGCCGCGCACGAAAGCGAGCGTTTCGTCGAGGCTCAGTTCGTCGAGTTCGAGATCGACCAACTCGCCCCCGCGGTGCCGATTCACGCTCGCCGAGCGGATATGCTCGGTGCGCTCGAACAACCGCTCGCCGCCATGTTCGCGGATGACGTCGCCGAGCAATTTGCCCAGGTAGCGGATATCGGGATTTTGCTGGATCGGCGGACGGTCTGCCACGGGGATCTCCTAGGTCGCGAGTGCGGCGGCGGCGCGCGCACGCGCCGTGATCGCCTCCCGGTCGACCTCTCCCTTTTGTACCAGCCAGCTGCCCCCCACGCACAATACGGGGTCGAGCGCGAGCCAGTCGGCGGCGGTTTGTTGTCTTATGCCGCCGGTCGGGCAGAATTTGAGCCCACCGAACGGCCCCGCCAGCGCCTTCAATGCCGCGATACCACCACTGGTCTCGGCGGGAAAGAACTTGAAATGAGCGAGGCCGAGGTCGAGCCCGCGCATGATGTCGCCCGCGGTGGCGATTCCGGGCAGGAAGGGAATGCCGCTGTCGACCGCCGCCTCGCCCAGCTGTGCGGTCAGGCCGGGGGAGACGATGAATTCGCTGCCAGCGTCGATCGCGCGTTGCAATTCGTCGGGATTGGTGACCGTTCCCGCTCCCACGATGGCACCTTCAACCTCCTTCATTGCGGCGATCGCATCGAGCGCGGCCTCGGTCCGCAGGGTCACTTCGAGCACGCGCAATCCGCCCGCGACCAGCGCCTCGGCGACCGGCACGGCGTCCTCCACGCGCTCGATCACCAGCACGGGGATCACCGGCGCGGTCTGCATGATCCGCGCGATGTCCCTCATTCGCAATGCTCCCGCGCATAGGCAACCGCGGCGCCGAACAGGCCCGGCTCGGGATGCGTGATGAACTTGACCGGCAGGCCCTCCATCAGCGGGCGGTAGCGGCCCTTGGCGATGAAGCGGTCGTAGAAGCCCGAATTGGGCAGGTGGTCGAGCAGCCTCAGGCCGAGCCCGCCCGCGAGCACGACCGGGCCCGGCCCGTGCGTGAGCGCGATATCGCCCGCGGCCGAGCCGAGCGACATGCAAAACCGGTCGAGCGCGGCGGCTGCAATCGAATCCGACCCGGCCAGAGCCATCGCCCACAGCTCCTTGTCGTCGCCGTTCGGCACGCTGCGGCCTTCCATCGCAGCGAGCACCTGCCAGATCGCTCGTAACCCGCCGCCAGCCGAGACGCGCTCGACAGATACGCGGGTATGGTGTTCGCGGATATGCGCCATCACCTTGTCATCGATCGCATCGACGGGAGAGAAATCCGCATGACCGCCTTCGGTCGCTACGACCTGCGTCCTGCCGCCGCGCATCAGCAGCAGCGCCACCCCTAGGCCGGTTCCCGGCCCGACCACGCTGACCACGCCGTCGGATGGCAGCGGTTCGTCCGGACCGGCGATATGCACCAGGCTGTCCGGCTCGACCGCTCCGACTGCATGCGCGACCGCTTCGAAATCGTTGATCAGGATGAAACTGTCGACCTGAAGCTTTTCGGGAATCAGCGCCGGGCGCACGACCCACGGATTGTTGGTCAGCTTGATTAGCCCGCCGCGGATCGGCGCGGCCAGCGCCAGCGCAGCGGCGCGCGGCAGATCGCGGCCGATCTCCTCACCGAACGCTTCCCACGCGGTCTGCAGGCTGGCGTGGTCGGCGGTCGCCATCTTTACGGGCTGCGACAGGTCGCACACCGCGCCATCGGCCACTTCGGCGATGGCGAAACGGGCATGGGTGCCGCCGATATCGGCGACGACGATCTCGCGAGATTCGCTCACAGCCCCGCCTCCGCCAGCATCGCGCTGCCACCCATCTCCGCCGGATCGGCATGGTGCCGCATCATCGCGAACAACTCGCGCCCGGTGCCCATATCGGGCGGCGGCGGCTCGGCCTGTTCACGCGCCTCCCATTCGGCCGCTTCGACCAGTGCGGAGAGCTCACGCGTTTTCGCACACACGCGCACCACATCGCCGTCGCACAGTCTGCCGAGCGCACCGCCATGCCACGCTTCGGGCGAGACGTGGATCGCCGCGGGCACCTTGCCGCTCGCGCCCGACATGCGCCCGTCGGTGACCAGCGCGACCTTGTAGCCGCGGTCCTGCAGCACGCCCAATGGCGGGGTCAGCTTGTGCAGTTCGGGCATGCCGTTCGCAGCCGGGCCCTGGAAGCGCACCACCACCACCACGTCGCGGTCGAGTTCGCCCGCCTTGAACGCCTCGGCCACCGCGTGCTGGGTGGCGAAGACGCGGCACGGCGCCTCGATGCTGCGGCGCTCGGGTGCGACCGCACTCACCTTCATCGTCGCGCGGCCGAGATTGCCCGACAGCAGCGCCAGCCCGCCATCGGGCTGGAACGGGTCGGAAACCGGCTTGAGCAGCGTGTCGTCGCGGCTGGTCGCAGCGCCCGGCTGCCATACGAGTTGGTCGTCTTCCAGCACCGGTTCGCGTGCCCCCTCTTCCAGCGACGCGCCGTAAACGGTCGGGATATCGGCGTGCGCCAGGCCTGCGCCAAGCAATTCGCGGATCACGTAAGGCATGCCCCCGGCGGCATGAAAGAAGTTTATGTCGCCCGCCCCGTTGGGATAGACGCTTGCAATCAGCGGCACGACGCGGCTGAGCGCGTCCATGTCGTCCCAGTCGATCGCAATCCCCGCCGCGCGCGCGATCGCCGGGATGTGAAGCGCGTGATTGGTCGAGCCGCCAGTCGCGAGCAGACCGATCACTGCGTTGACGATAGCCTTCTCGTCGATGCAGTGGCCCAACGGGCGGTAATCCTCCCCGCGCCAGCCGATCTCGATCACACGGTGCACCGCCGCGCGGGTCAGTTCCTGCCGCAGCTTGGCACCCGGATTGACGAAGCTCGATCCGGGCATGTGCAGCCCCATCATCTCCATCATCATCTGGTTCGAATTGGCAGTGCCGTAGAAGGTACAGGTGCCCGCGCCATGATAGGACGCGCTTTCGGCCTCGAGCAGCTCGTCCTCGCCGACCTTGCCCTCGGCGTAGAGCTGACGGACGCGGATCTTCTCCTTGTTGGCGAGGCCCGAGGGCATCGGTCCGGCGGGCACCAGTATCGTCGGCAAATGGCCGAACCGTAGCGCGCCGATCAGCAGGCCGGGCACGATCTTGTCGCAGATACCGAGCAGCAGCGTGCTTTCGAACATGCCGTGGCTGAGGCCCACCGCCGCGCCCATCGCGATCACGTCGCGACTGAACAGCGACAGTTCCATCGAATCCTGCCCCTGCGTCACTCCGTCGCACATCGCCGGCACTCCGCCCGCGACCTGCGCGGTGGCGCCCTTCTCGCGCGCGAAGATCTTGATCTGCTCGGGATAGCGGCCATAGGGCTGATGCGCGCTGAGCATGTCGTTATAGGCGGTGACGATGCCGATATTCATCGCCTCGCCGGTGCGGATGACGGGCTTGTCCTCGCCGCTCGCGGCGAAGCCGTGCGCGAGATTGCCGCAGGACAGTTTCGGCCGGTTGACGCCCGCGTCGCGCTGACGCTCGATCAGGTCGAGATAGCGCCTCCGCCCGTTGCGCGAACGCTCTACAATGCGGTCAGTGACCTCGGCGACTGTCGGGTGCAGGCTCATTCGTGCCAGCTCACACCGTTGCGTTCGGTCAGCGCGACCGCCGCGCTCGGTCCCCAGCTGCCCGACCCGTAGTGTTTCGGTTCCATCTCCTCCTGCGCCCAGACCTCGCGGATCGCGTCGATCCAGCGCCATTGCGCCTCGACCTCGTCGCGGCGGACGAACAACGTCGGATCGCCGTCGATCAGGTCGAGCAGCAGCCGCTCGTAGGCGATCCGCCGCCGCGCCTTGGCGAAGGCCTGCGTCAGCGACAGGTCGAGCGGCACCTCGCGCAGTGTGACGCCATCGCGGTCCATTCCGGGCTCCTTCGCCATCACGATCAGCCGCACATATTCCTCCGGCTGCAGCCGGATCACCAGCCGGTTGGCCGCCAGCTTCCCGCCGCGTTCGGCGAAGATGTTGTGCGGCACGCATTTGAACCGGATCACGATCTCGCTGCGGCGTTCGTGCATCCGCTTGCCGGTGCGCAGGTAGAACGGCACCCCCTGCCAGCGCCAATTGTCGACATGCGCCTTGAGCGCGACGAAGGTCTCGGTATCCGATGCCTCGCCCAGATCATCGTCATAGCTCTTGACCGCCTCGCCCGCGATCGCCCCGCTGCCGTACTGGCCGCGCACCATCTCCTCGGGCTTCACCGCCCTGAGCGAGCGCAGCACTTTGACCTTCTCGTCGCGCACCGAGGTCGCGTCGAAATCGGCCGGCGCTTCCATCGCGATCAGCGCCAGCAATTGCAGCATGTGGTTCTGCACCATGTCGCGCAGCGCGCCGGTATCGTCGTAGAAGCCGTGCCGTCCTTCGAGCCCTACGGTTTCGCTGACGGTAATCTGCACATGCTCGATCCCGTTGGCGTTCCACAGCGGCTCGAACATCATGTTGGCGAAGCGCAGCGCCATCAGGTTCTGCACCGTCTCCTTGCCGAGATAATGGTCGATGCGGAAGATCTGGCTTTCGTCGAACGCTCCCGCCACCGCATCGTTGATGACGCGCGAACTGGCGAGATCGTTGCCGAGCGGTTTTTCGAGGCCGATGCGAACATTGTCCCCGGTCAGCCCGGCAGACCTGAGCCCCTTAATCGTCGGCTCGAACAGGAAGGGTGCGGTCGACAGGAAAATCGACAACCCGCCCGAAATGTCGCCGAGCTTCGCGGCCAGATCGTCGAAACCCTCGACCGTCGAGGCATCGAGCGGCTGGTATTGCAGCCGCTCGAGAAACGATGCGATCTTCGTGTCGTCCTTGCGGTCCTCGGGCAGGTACTCGGCCAGCGCTTCGGACGCGAATTCGCGAAACGCCTCGTCGCTCAGCTCGCTCCGCGCGGTGCCGGTGATTCTCAGATCGGCGGCGATCAGCCCATCCTCGTGCAGCGCATAGAGCGAGGGTAGCAACATCCGGCGCGCCAGATCGCCGGTGGCGCCGAACAGCAGCAGGGCCGAGGAAGAGAGGGGCATGCGAGAACGGTCTCCGAGACGGAATCGCCTCGCGTTTAGAACGAAACGGCACAAGGATTCCACCCGTATGGTAGCGCAACCATAAAACTTTTCGAAACACGCGGGTCAGGCCGGCGCAAGATTCCGCACCGTTCGTCCAGGCAAGGCCGCCGGCGGACGCAACGGCCCTGGACCCGGATGCGCCCATCCGTCGCGAGACCTCCCCGTATTCGCACGAGAAGAACGCGACCACGCGCTACCGACTTAACAATATTGCAAAATTGTAACGCTCGCCAGAAACCGGGTGAGACGAAAAGTCAATAGAAGTAACAGCACTTCGGAACAGACAATATTGTTGATAACGATGTTGCAGACAACGTCGAATACGATACTTTGCGTAAACGGCCTGTCATTCGATTCGAAATCGAAGGCAGAGTATTGGGAAACAAGAGGGGGGCGAGATGGCCGATGGCATCGAGAATGCGCAAGTCCTGCGCGTAGCCGGCGGTCAGCAGGGGCAGCTCGTCATCGCCGGGCAGCCGGTCGTCCCGCCCGATCTCGACAACCCGCTGATAAACGAACCGGCGCAGGCGAATCCGCCCGCCGACCTCGAACTAGGCCCGCTGCGACATCTGGTCGGGACCTGGGTGAACAAGAATATCGGCAGTTCGGGTCGCGGTGCGCCGGACAATCCCTATTCCTACAATCTGATGCCGCTGCCGCAGGCGGCGAACGCGGACCCGAACGATCCGACCGAGTCCGAATACGGCTACATCCTCAAGAACATGACCTATTACGAGGAGATCACCTTCTCGGCGATCCACGGTTCGGCCGCCAACCGCGGCGGCGACGGCAGTCAGGTGGTCAACGGGCTGACCTACGAACAGCGTGTCTATATCTCCGACGGTCCGGCAACGGACACGCTCGTCCATTTCGAAAACGGCGTGTGGGGCTTCGTGGTGCCGATGGCGCAGGCGCTCGGCCCATACGGCGACGGCAACGGCAACCAGGTCGGGATGGAGACCTTCGGCACCGCACCGCCCCCTCTCGCCAACAACATCTTCAAGCAGATATCGGTGCCGCACGGCAATTCGGTGCTCGCCTGCGGGAACGTGCCGGTCGATGCGAACAACATGCCGACGCCGGTCCAGGGCGCGCCGACGATCGGTGCCCCGCCGATGGTGCTTCCGAGCGGGATCGACACCTCGCCCTACACTACGCAGTCGGTCCAGAACCCGGTTCCGGCCTATGCGCAGAACCCCAACCAGCCGCTCGCCGAAGCGCTCCAGGCGGGCAATGTGCAGCAATATATCGAGATCGACGTGAACTCGACCGCGGGCGGCGGCGGCGTCGGCAATATCTCCTACGAGCAGGAACGCGCCGACGTGACCGAATACTACGCCACCTACTGGCTCGAGGACACCGGTTCGGGGACCTTCGACCAGCTGCAATATTCGCAGACGATACTGCTCCGTATTCCCGTGACGCCGAAAGGCGCGAGCGGGCCGGAAACGATCGTCTTCCCGCACATCACCACCAACACGCTGACCCGCGCGTAAGGAGAGACCCGCTCATGGACATGCCGACTTCTGCGCCCCGCGCGCACGATCCCGAAACGCGACTCACGCCGGCCGAGCGAAAGCTGATCGCCCAGCTCGACGAAACCAGGACCCGCGCCGAGGTACTCGCCGAACTGCACCAGTACCTGCAGGTGGCGGTCGAGGTCGAGCTCGCGACGATCCCGATCTACCTCTACACCTATTATTCGATCCAGCGCGACAAGGAGAGCGGCGAAGGGATCGATCCGGCGCAGGCCTATGCCAACAAGGCCGGCGGGGTCATCATGAGCGTGGCGGTCGAGGAGATGCTCCACATGTCGCTCTCGGCCAACGTGATGCACGCGATGGGCTTCGAGCCGCAGCTCTACGGCAAGGCGCCCAAGTCCTATCCGGCCAAGCTGCCCTTCCACAACCCCAAGGGCCCGAAAGGCCCGAAGGGTCAGAAAGGGCCGAAACGCGGCGACAAGATCCCGCTCGCCAGGCTCGGCTTCGAGCAATTGTGGCGCTTCCTCGAGATCGAATATCCCGAGCAGAAGGACGCCACGCCGCAAAGCAAGAACTGGGACACGATCGGGCAACTCTATTCCTATGTCCGCTGCCTGATCCACACCAAATTCCTGAGCGATGCCGATTTCCAGCAGGGCGCGCAGGCCAAGGCGATCCAGCCCTACAATTACTCGCCCAACAACGTCGACACGGTCTATCCGACCGGCAAGTTCGACCCGTGGAAGCCCGCGCCGCCGAGCCCGCCGCCGCACTGGGCCGACGGTTATCCAGGGGCCTCGGGCGCAGCGGTCTATCCGAGCAGCCCCGACAGCCATGCAGGCGAGACCGAACTGCTCACCATCGCCTCGCGCAACGACGCGCTGCTGGCGATCGATACGATCTGCGACCAGGGCGAAGGCAATCCGGTCCCGGGGATCGGGCCGTTGCCGACCGACGACCCCTCGAAGCACGAGCTGTCGCATTACTACAAGTTCCTGACACTGCAGGCCCAGTTCGACAGCTATACCGGCAGCGGGGAAGCGCTCCCGCCCGAACCGCCGCCGCCGCCACAGCAGCAGCCGGCCATTACGCAGGACATGCTCGACGACGCCGGGCTGGTCGTTCCTTTCCCCGACAATCCGACGGCGAAGTCCTATCCCAAGCACCTGTTCGCGATCGCGAATTTCTGCAGCGCCTGCTTCCAGTACATGCTGATCCTGACCGAGACGGTCTATCGGGTACCGCCCGAGAACCAGAAGCTGTTTTTCAACGAGGGCCTGCACCGGTCGATGATCTGGGTGCTCGACAAATACATCCGCACGATGCGCGAGATTCCCGTCGGCGACAAGCAAGGCCACTACATGGGGCCGGTGTTCGAGAATATCAGCCTCGGCAAGCGCAAGGATTCGTTCGACGAGTTGGCGAAATACGGGATCAAGGCGGCCGAGGCGGCGCAAAGACTGGCCGAGACTACCGACGATCCCAAGCTGGCCCATGCCTATAACGATATCGCCTATTACGCCGCGCTCGCCACCGGCAAACCCGCAGACCTGGCCCCCGGCATGCAACCGCTGGTCGATGTCCGTCCCTATTGGAGCTGATCATGAGCGATTTCGGAAAGACCGCATCGAACACCCCAACCGTCCTCCATCAAAAGGTCTCCAAGAAGACCTACAAGCCGGGCGTGCCGGTACCGCGGCCCTACCCCTATGCCGACGTGCCGCCCTTCCCCGAGGACATCGGCCCGCAGCCGCCCGGCATGCCGCTGCACGCCTGCATGGGCCTCAACAGCTGCAAGGCCTCCGACCGCTTCGGCACCACGGGCAACCCGGTCACCGGCGAGACCAACAAGTGCGCCGGCCAGGGCTATTGCTCGACCGCGGTCGATCACACCTGCCACGTCCAGAACGACTGCCGCAACCAGGGCGGCTGCGGACTCTACGGCACCGCCGAGGAAATGGACAATCCGGGCAATAACGACTGCAAATCGCTCGGGTCGTGCGCCACGCCGATCAACGCCGAACGCTTCAGCACCAACGGCCCCAATCAGGGCAAGAGCGTGTGGGCGCGTGCACGCAAAGTGTTCGAGACCACGGTCTGGCCCGAACTGCGCGCCGAACTGGTCGCGGCGCAGGCGGAGAAGGGCAGGAAGGGCGCGTCCGACAGGCCCGCGGCGGACCAGCCGTTGCCCGAAACGCTCGGCACGCCGCCCTCGGATTTCGCCGAGACCGGCCCGACCTATCTCTGGATCAGCGAGGACAATTCCGAACGCGGCAACATGACCGCGTGCGGCGGCAGCGGGATGAGCGGAGCCGGTGGCTGCTCCTGATACCGCGCTCGCGGACCTGCCGAAACTCGGGCTCGGTCTCGGCCTGCGCAACGTCCATTTCGACGCGATCCTGCGCGAAGTCCCGAAGATCGACTGGTTCGAAGCGATCTCGGAGAACTTCATGGACTCGCACGGGCGCCCGCGCGCGATCCTGCGCGCGGTGGCGGAGCGCTATCCGGTCGTGCTGCACGGAGTTTCGCTGTCGATCGGCAGCGTCGATCCGCTCGATTTCCACTATCTCGCGCGGCTGAAGAGGCTGGCGGATGAAGTCCGCCCCGCCTGGGTCAGCGACCATCTGTGCTGGACCGGCGTGCTCGGACTCAATTCGCACGACCTGCTGCCGCTCCCGCTGACCGAAGAAAGCCTCGTTCATGTCGCCGAGCGGGTGCGGCGGGTGCAGGATTTCCTCGACCGCCCGCTGATCCTCGAAAATCCCAGCACCTATGTGCGCTTCGCGGACAGCGCGATGGCCGAGCCCGAATTCCTGCGCGAGCTATGCGAAGCGACCGGGTGCGGGCTGCTGCTCGACGTGAACAACGTGTATGTGAGCTGTTTCAACGCGGGTACCGATCCGCAAGACTATCTCGACGCCTTTCCCTTCGAACGCGTGGTGCAGATGCATCTCGCCGGGCACCAGCATTGCGGCACACATATCGTCGACACGCATGACGGGCCGGTGCGCGACGAGGTGTGGGACTTGTTCGCGATCGCCTGGCAGCGCACCGACGGCGCCGCGACGCTGCTCGAATGGGACGACCGTATCCCACCGCTGGACGAATGCATGGCCGAACTGGAAAAGGCGCGCGGCTACATGAAGGCCGTTCCGCGAGCGCGAACCGCCCCGCCCCGCGACGAAGGACCCGAACGGATTTCCAACCCGACCGCCTTCCTCGTGCCGCAGGCGATGGACGGCGTGACCGAAGACGCATGAGCCGGACCGGCGCAACTCTCTCCGGCGCGCAGGCCTGGCTGCAGGACTCGCTTATGCAGGCCGCGCCGCCACCGGCGAGTGCAGCGAGCGAACGGCTCCTCGACCGCGAAGGCTTCTCCGCCGCCGCCGGGCTGGCGATCTACCGCCGCGCCTTCCTCGCGCGGATCGCAGGCGCCATGCGCGCGCAATTTCCCGCTTTGTGCCACGCGCTGGGCGAGAACCTGTTCAACGAGTTCGCCTGCGAATTCGTGCGCGACCGGCCACCCCAATCCTACACGCTGCACGATCTGGGCAGGCGCTTCGCCGATTATCTCGAAGCCCAGCGCCCCGACCGCGACGGCGATCCGGGGCAAAGGGAAGCGTGGATCGATTTCATGGTCGATCTCGCGCGGTTTGAATATCGCGTGTTCGAACTCTACGACGCCCCCGGCGCGGAGGGACGGCCACTCGCCGGGCCCGATGCAGCGGACGGCCGGTTGCGGCTGCAGCCCGCGGTAGCGCTTGCGAGGCACGGCTTCAACGTCGCACCCTATTATCACGCGGTAAGGCGCAAACAGACGCCCCCGGCCCCGGTCGAACGCGAGAATTTCCTCGTGTTAGTGCGGACCGACTACATCGTGCGCACGATCACGCTGCGCGCGTGGGAATTCACAATCCTGAACAGCATGGCGCAGGGCCTCACACTGGCCGAAGCGATTCCCGAGACGCTCATGGAGCGGGACTTGTCTTCGCAGGAGAGCGGCCAGGCCCTTGCCGCCATCGCCTCGGCCCGGGCGAAATGGATCGGTTGGGGGTTGTTCGTGGAGGGATGAGGCCGGTCGCTAGGCCTCGACGAAGGCGCGTGCGTCGCGCGCGGAGGCCGGACCGGTCCGGTCCGAGAGGCTGTAGACGAGCATCGGCTCCATCGCCGGATCGATCTCCAGCGGGCCCACTGCCGAGATCCCGAATCGCGCCCGGTCGGCGTCGGTGAGCTCACTCACGAAGGCCTCGGTGGCATAGGTCGCGCCGGGAGGGGTCCGCGGCTCGAGCCTCGCCGCCCGGCTGACCTCGGTACCGAAGCAATTGTCGCGGCCGAGCAAGGGATCGCCCGAGCGGAACACGGTACCGAAATGGAGTGCGCAACGCATGCGCGACAGCGGGGTCAGCCCCATCGCCTCGAAATCGACCGCCTGCACTGCCGCGCGCAACTCGAAGCACAATCGTGCCGCATGCGATGGATCGTCGAATGCGACGAACAGCGCGTCGCCCCAGCTGTTGCGGCAGCGGACATGCTCGGCATAGCGTTCGAGCAGCTCGGCGAACCGCTCCATGATCTCGAACTGGAAGATCGCGACCTGCGCCTCGTTGAGCTTCGAATAGCCCGCAAAATCGGTGAACAGCAGCGCCTGCGCGCTACGCACATAGACCGACGGGCGCCCGCCCGGCCGGCGGTCGGCTTCGCGCTGCCCTGCCGGAGGGAACGACACGACGTTGTCGGGCTCGATACGGTCGGTGCAGGACATGGTCTTCTCCTACCAGGCCGCAGTCGGGCGGCGCGGGGCCAGCGCCGCGAGCCGCCGGCGGAGACGGGCAAAGCCCTTCTGCGCGCGGTTGAACGGAACCGTTGCCGCGGCGGGAACCCAGATCGCCTCCCGCGCCCTGAGCAGGCGAGGCACGTCCGGATCGGTCTCGGTGACGTAGGCGATCGCAAGTTCCCGTTCGCCCAGCGCATTGGTGAATTCTGCGCAGGCCGTGACCGCGCAGCCGTATCGCGTGGCCGGCGTACACCGCATGGCGAGCGGAAATTCGAGCGGTTTCGAATCGCTACGCAGGACGACGGTTTGCGCGTCATGCGGGATCGTATGACCAGCCAGAGCCATCGCCTCGTCCTCGCCCGCACCCGGGCCGTAGAAGCAGATGTCGAACCGGCTCGCATCGAGTAGGTCCGTATCGGGAAAATTCGTCGCCATTCCAGCCTCCGCCATCCTTGTCTGCGGAGTGTCTGGACCATCGGCATTTGAGCGGACGTTGTAGCCGCCGTGGAAACGGCGCTGCGGGCCGTCAGTCCGAGAGAAATTCGCGCACCAGCGCGACGAATTCGGCCGATGCGGGCTCGCGGCCGAGCAGCAGGTGATTGCTGCTGTCGATCCCGGCGAACCGCGCATCGGGAATCCGCGCCGCGAGGCTCTTGCCAGTCGCCAGCGGAATGCGCAGATCGCCGCGGCTGTGCACCACTAGGGTCGGGCAGGCGATATCCGCCAGCCGGTCACGCACGTCGATATGCGAGAAGGCTTCGAGGAACCGCACCGCGTTCTGCGGCGAGGTGGTCTGCCGCTGAAAGGCGTCGAACCAGGCCAGTTCCTCGGCGGTCGCTTCGGGCATGAATGTATTCGAAAAAATCTGCCGGTAGGCGGGATTGGGGCTGCCCCAGCCGGTTTCGGTCAGCACCATCACGGCTTCGCGCTCGCGCTTCTGCTCGTCGGTCGCGGTGAGGCGCCAGCCGGCATCGTAGCCGCCGAACAGGATCAGCTGCGACACGCGCTCGGGGTGCCGCGCGGCATATTCGATCGACACAGCGGCGCCCTGGCTGATGCCGAGCAGCGGAAAGCGGTCGAGCCCGGCGGCGTCGACCACCAGCTCGAGATCGTTGACGAAGCTCTCGAAATCGAGCTGTTCGACCTCCCATTCGGACAGCCCGCAGCCGCGCTCGTCGTAGCGGATGAAGCGGTAGGATTGCGACAGCTCGCGAAACAGCGGGCTCCAGATCGGCGCTTCCCAGTCGAGTTCGAGATGCGACAGCCAGTTGGCCGCCTTGACCAGCGGGGGCGCCGAGTTGGCTCCGACGCTCGCCCAGGCGATCGAGACGTCGTCGCGGGTCTGGACGAAGCGAATCGATTGCCGCGGTATGGTGGGCCCCGCATCGAGCCCGGCAGGGGGCCGGACCGATACATCGGCGACCGCGGCGGCGGCGAAATCGGGGACCGCCACGCCCGCTTCGCGAAAATCGCGTTCGAGGGTCTTCTGCAAGGCCAGCGCTTCGGATTCGCGCCCGGTCGCACGGCGCGCCGTCACCGCATTGAGCGCGGCGTCGCCGTCGAACGGTGCGTCCTTGAGCCAGCGTTCGCTCCAGCGGTCGCGCGCCTGCGGATCGAGTGTTTCGTCCTTCGCCAGACTCCGCGCCAACACCACCCGCATCCGGGCGAGTTCGTTGCGCTGCTGTTCGAGCCACGCCATGTAGTCGGGCTGGTTGGGGATTTCGCAATCCTCCAGCAGCGGCGCGTTGGCGGTCTCCCACGCCGCGACGGTCGCATCGACGGCGGCCGAATCGTCCTGCGCGGTCCGTTGCACAATGGCGAAGTCGACCTCGACATCGTCCATCCGCAACCCGACCCGCTCGCGGTCTGCAACCAGCCGCTTGTCGTCGCCGTTCGTCACCAGCGGGCGCAGCTTGCTCAGAGACCAGCGCAGCGAGGCGCGCGGATCGTCGGGTATTTCCCACAGCAGCTCGCACAGCGCCTGGCGCGAATGCGTCGTGCGCGTGAGCACCAGATAGGCAAGCAGCGCGCGGGTCTTGCGCGATGCGGGGAGCGCGACCGCGGACCCGTCGCGGACGACCGAGAGCGCGCCGATAGTGTCGATCCGGAGCATTCGAACCCCAATCTCAGGCGGCCTTCCGGGACCGCTTGACCTTCCCTGTACCCGATTTGCCCGCCAATCCCGACAGCAATTCGACGATCGGTTTGCGGCCTTCGCGCTTCGCGTCGTCGAGCGGTGTGTTGCCCCAGCGGTCGCGCGGCTCGGCAGCGAAGCCGAGCCCGAGCAGGAAGCGCAGGGCATTCACCTGCCCCTCGCACGCCGCCAGATGCAGCGCCGTCCGGCCGTCGTAATCGGGCTGCGACAGGTCGGCGCCCATCGCGACCAACCGCCGCAATTCGCCGACATCGCCCGATGCCGCAGCAGCGCAGGCATGGCCGGAGACATCCGCTCGGCGCGCGCTTTGCGACGCGGTCGGGTCGATCAGCGAGGCGTCCTCGATCATGCTGGCATAGCTGTGGAAGGCGAAAGTCTGCGCCAGTTCCTCGGCGAAGCGGACGCCGCGCACGCTGTTGCCGCAGCGGTCGAGCCGCGGGCTCCACAGCGCGATCCCGCACACGCCGGGGATCACCAGCATCAGCGCGCCCGAAACGCCCGACTTGGCGGGTATGCCGACGGTGAAGGCGAATTCGCCCGAGAAATCGTACATTCCGCACGAATACATCAGCGACAGGCAGTTGCGCACGCTCTCCGCCCCGAGCACGCGCTCGTTGGTCAGCGGGCACACGCCGCCATTGGCGAGCGTCGCGGCGATGACCGACATCTGCCGCACGTCGAGCCGCAGCGAACAGCACTGGAAATAGAAATCCAGCGTTTCCATCAGGTCGGTCCCGGGTGCGAAGGCGCCGTTCTCGCGCATGAAATAAGCGAGCGCGAAATTGCGATCGGCGGTCGCTTTCTCGGACAGGAAGACCGCGTTGTCGAAGCCGGGCGCAGTGCCGCCCGACATGTCGCGCCACTTGCCGACGATATAGTCGAACCGCTCGGCGAGCGGCTCACCCGGCTTGATCAGCGAGGCCGACATGATCGCGCCGGCATTGATCATCGGATTGTGCGGCAGACCGGCATGGCTGAGCGTGAGTTCGTTGAACGAGCGACCGGAGGGCTCGCGGCCGACATGGCGGTGCACCGTCTCGCGGCCGTGCAACTCGTTGGCGAGCGCGTAGAGCATCGGCTTGCAGGTCGACTGCACGCAATAGCGATCGGCATCGTCGCCGAGCGAGAATTGCTGCCCGTCGACCGAGCATACGCCGAGACCGAACTTGTCGGGCTCGACGCGCGCGAGTTGCGGGATGTAGCTCGCGACCGCGCCCGAGCGGTCTTCACGGCAGCGCTCGAAGATTTCGGTCAGCCGGGTACGGAAATCGGCAAAATCGGGCAGGATCAGGTGGCCCGACAGAGCCCGCTCGACCAGCACCGATTCCTCCGGCGCGAGAATCCGCTCGAACTCGTCCGCGTCGATCGGCTGCGCGGCGTCGGTCTGATCGATGTTGTTCCAGGTCGAGCGCAGCCTGCGGTCGTCGCGGCGCAGGCCGCTGGCCTCCAGGATCCGCACCAGCTGGCCGATGGTGACGACTTCGCTGCTGTCGCCGACCAGCGAGCGGAACAGCCGCTCGGCGACCGAGCCGTTGGTGTCGGGTGTTGGGAGATGCGAAATATTGCTCATGGGGGTGGTATCCCGGAAAATGGGCAACCGGGCACGGCGACGGAACAGCCGTGCCCGGTTGCGACCTCGACAAGGAGTGGGGTCCTGGGGAAATCGAGGTCAGGCGACGAGCGCCATCCGTTGTGTCGGTTCGATCGCGAACACGGTCTCGGCGAGCTTGGCGGCCACCTGGTACGGGTCCGCATTGGCACCGGGCCGGCGATCCTCGAAATAGCCGCAGCTCTTCTGCTCTACGCCGAGCGGAATGCGGATCGAGGCGCCGCGATCGGCGCCACCGGCCTTGAATTCGCCGATCGAGCAGGTCTCGTGCAGGCCGGTCAGGCGTTCGGCGAGACCGTCGCCATAGACCGCGATATGCTCCTCGTGGGCGTGCGCCAGGCGCTTGACCGCCTGATAGATCGCGTCGATCCCGCCCGGGCTGCGCGTGCGGGCGCAGGAGAAATTGGTATGCATCCCGGCACCGTTCCAGTCGCCCGGCATCGGCTTGTTGGCAAAGGATGCCGTCACCCCGTGCCGTTCGGCGATGCGGTGGAGGATGTAGCGTGCGAACCACATATGGTCGCAGGCGTTGAGCAGGCCGGCATCCTCGTCGGCCACGCCGCGATAGCCGATCTGGAATTCCCACTGACCCGGCATTACCTCGGCGTTGAGGCCGTAATAGAGCAGGCCCGCGGCCTCGCACAATACGGCGTGCTCCTCGGCGATCCGGCGGCCGAACGCGCGGTCGCTGCCGACCGAGCAGTAATACGGTCCCTGCGGTGCGGGCATTCCGTCGGCGGGAAAGCCCAGTGGGCGCCCATCCGCGAACAGCGTGTATTCCTGCTCGAAGCCGATCCACGCATCGTGCGCGGCGGCACCGGCCGCTAGAACGCCTCGCAGCCCGGCACGCGTGTTGGAGGCGTGATCCGAACCGTCGCTGTTGGCGACCTCGCACAGCACGAGGAAATCGCCCGAGGTGCGGAACGGATCGCGCACGAAGGAGACGGGGATCAGGCCGCAATCGGAATCGTAGCCCTCGGCCTGGCCGGTCGACGAACCGTCGAAACTCCATTCAGGGAAATCCGCCAGGGACGCCGCCTCGGTATCGACCGAAACGAAACGCGTCTTCGAGCGCAATTCCTGGGTCGGCCGGTTGCCGTCCAACCAGATGTATTCCGCAAAAGCCATGATCCTTCTCCTCATTGTCGTGGGGTGGTTCAGCCCTCGTTGCGCGGGTCCTGCGCGGGCTTTTTCTTCTCTGCGGCGGCGAGCGATTTCTCGACGCGGCGGCAGAAGGTCTTGCTGCGCGCGACAGCGGTGTGGTGCTGCGGTCCGACCGCACGCTCGACGCACACCAACTCGCCGGTCCGGGCTTTGCCGGCAGTGTCGTTGACGGGTTCGCCCGCAATGCTCGTCGCATGCGAGAACAGAAGGGCCGTGACGCTGGTTGCGATCAGCAAGTGGATAACGGCGTTGCTGGCAAGTGAAAGACGTTTCATCGTAGTTCTCCGTTGTGTTTCAACGGTGCCTCACTACGGCGCCAACGTTGGAATCCCGATTGTCGGGTGCGTTGGAAATTGCGTGGAAAAAGCGTTTTTTCCGGTGCTCCCCTCACCCACGAATACGGTGCCATATTCGTGGCGGGGCGGCGGTGCCGGGGCGACCCTAGGATGCACGCGGCGGCTCGAACCGGCCGCCGCTTGCAACGGAGGCAATCGCCATGAAGACTTTCGCCACATATGCTCTGGCCGCAGCGACGCTCTCGCTCGCCGCCTGCAACGACCGGGCCGCCGGCGATCCCGCGCCCGACAATTCCGAACCCGCCGAAGCCGCCGCGGTCATGACCGACAGCGACAAGCGCCAAGCCCGCGCGCAATGCGAGATCGCCGCAGTCGCGCAAGGCGGCACCGCCGAACAGGCCAGGGCGCTGTGCGAATGCACGATCGACAAGGTCGCCGAGGGCAGGACGGTCGAGGAATTCGCCGCCGTCCCCGAGGACGAGGCCAATGCCGCGCTCGAACAATGCGCTGCCGAAACCGGGATCTCGTAAAAAATGGGCGGGTCGGGCCGACATCGCGGCCCGCCCGCCAGTCAACCGGTCCGGGGAAACGTCCGGTCCGGTAGCGTCCGATCACACGCCCCGCTGGGTCATCCGGGAATGTTCTCGCACAGCATCTCTCGCGTATCGCCCGAGCGGTAGAACGTGCCGCCCCAGCCCCCACCTGCATATTTCTGCGCAAACACGCCCTGTTTCATCCAGCACTTGCCGTCCGAAGCGCTGATGCCGAGATTCGCGCTGTAGGTCCGGGCAACCGGCTGGCCGAGCGCGTTGTGCTCGATCGCCCAGCGCGACGACGTCAGATGGATGCGCTCGACCTTGCCGCCGCGAAGATCGTTGGCCATCGAGCTCGCCCAGAAGGCGCGCACGAAATCGCGCTCCATCGCCGGATCGCTGCGGACGGCAGGATACATGCGCGTTTCGGCAACGTACTTCGCGTAGTTCGCTTCCTGCCTGTCCTTGACCGCGGCGAGACCCCCGAGTTGGCCCAGCACGGCATCTGTCCCCTCCATTGCCGAAGCGATCTCGGCATTGCCCGGAAACAGGCGTTGCAACTGCCGAAGCCGCTCCTGCAGCAACAGCATGGGGGCGTATTTCTGGAACACGGTGATGGCGTCGGATTCGTCGTTCAGCCGGTCGATGTCGAGCTTGGCGACGGCGGCTTCGTAGCCTTCGGCGAAGCGCGTCGCGCGTTCTTCGACCCGCGCCATGCGCCTGTTGCCGTCGTTTCCGGCGGCAGTGACGATATCGGCGGAGATGGCCTCGTTCATGTCCGCACGAAACGCCGAGAGCTGGCTTTCCGCCTTGTCGATGACGCCGGCATCGTCCCATTCGTAGATGTAGATGTCGAAGCGGAATTTGAGGATGCGATCGAGCACCTCGGTGACCGCGGCGGCATCGGTACGATCCTGCTGCGAAACGCGCGAAGTCGTCGTACGCCGCTCGCCCGATCCGTCGCGCGATCCGCGTTGGGTTTTCGCCTTGGGTGCTTTCGGGAGCTTCTTCTTGAGCTCGTCGAACGGCCCGCTGTCGGTCGCGGCGCCGAGTGCAGCCGGAGAGGCAGCGAGCACCAGGCCCGCCGCGGCAAGCGCAGTCAGCAATTTCGCATCGGTCGGCATAGTCCTCATCCTTCCGTCGGTTCGGCCCCCGGATGAGGAATTAGCCGCGCCGCGCGACGGCGGGCATGCCATGGAAATGGGAGTATCAGTCGATCGACAGCTGTCCGCTCCTGACCGCTTCGTAGACCGCTTCGCCGCGCGAATGGACTGCCAGCTTGCGGTAGATCGACTTGACGTAATTTCCGACGGTAAGCGGCGAGATGCCGAGATCGCGCGCCGCCTGCTTGTAGCTGTGGCCGCGCGCGAACAGTTCGAGCAGTTCGACCTCGCGTGGCGTAAGCGGGCCGGCCTCGGAGTTCTCGGTGTTGGCGGTGAGCGGTCCCTTGCCCTTGAGCCGTTCGAGCAGATAGGCGGCGGCCGAGGGGCTGATCGGCGCACCGCCCTCCAGAGTGGCGGCAATGCCGTCGAGGATGGTTGCGGTCGAGCTGTCCTTGAGCAGGTAGCCGTCCGCCCCCGCATCGATCGCCCCCACCACCGTTTCGCGGTCGCCGAAGCTGGTCACCATCAGCACCTTGGCCTCGCACTGCTGCTTGACGAAGGGGATCAGGTCGATCCCGCTCCCGTCGGGTAGGCCGATATCGAGCAGCACGAGATCGGGCGACTTGCGCACCACCAGGTCGCGCATGCGGGCAATGGTCGGCGCGCTGCCGCACAGATCGTATTCGGGGCACGAGGTGACGACCTCGGTGAAATGCTCGCGGATCGCGGGATCGTCGTCGAGTATGGCGATGCGGATCGTCTTCATAGTGCTTTGCCCCGGCGCAGTGCCTGCGATCCCTCGCAAAGGATGGCCGCATTGCGCGCCCCGCCCCATGCCATGAAAACGGCAAGCTGCGCCCCGGTCATTCCTCGCTCCAATCCGCAGGGAGTTCGATCCGCGCGACGGTCTCGCTTTCTTCGCGCCCGATCGTGAAATTCCCGCCGATCGCCCGTGCGCGCGCCTCCATGTTGTCGAGCCCGCGGCCGCCGGTGCGCGGGCCGGTAAATGCCTCCCCGTCGTCGGCGATCGCGATGCCGTCGGAACGGATCGTCACCGCAATCCGCTTGCCGCTGCTGTGCTTGAGCGCGTTGGTGATCGCCTCCTGCAGGATGCGGAACACCTGCAGCACCGCGCGCGGCGCAAGCGGCGGTAGCTTGCCTTCGCTGCGATCGTCCCACTCGAACGCGAAGCCCGCCTCGGTCACCCGCGCCTGCGCGCGCTCGCGGAACAGGATCAGCGCCGAGCCGAGCGATTCGCCGACCGAATCCATCGAATCGATCATCAGCCGCATCTCGTCGATCACCGTCTGCAACCCGCGCGCCACCGCCTCCGGCTCGGCCGAACCGCGCCGTGCGGCGAGCATCATCGCCATCAGATTGGAGCCCATCCCGTCATGCATGTCGCGCATGATCCGCCGCCGCTCGTCCTGGTGCGCCTGTTCGCGCAGCAGGCGCTTCTCGCGCTCGTGCGCCAGTTCGAGTTCGGCCGTGCGCAGCTCGAGCCGGCCCGCCAGTTCGGCATTGAGCTGTTCGCGCGAGCGGAACAGCTCGAAATTTCGCGCCAGGAACGCTGCCACGAGAATCGCCAGCACCAGCGGCTGCGTCGCGGTCAGATAGGGCAGGTTCCGCCCGTCGACGACGATCGCGTAAAGATAGAACAGCATCAGCGAAGCGAGCAGGATCAGCGCTGCAGCCTCGAGATAGCGCCGCTCGTCTCGATTGGTCGCGAAGTGCCATGCGATACGCGCAACGGTCGCCAACGCCAGCACAATACCGACCAGTTCGACCGCGGTCTCGACCCGGTCGAACGCGAATGCGCCTCGCGCCACGAAAAGCGACCAGACGCTGAAGGCGACCCCCGCCGCGAACACCGCCCAGACAGCTGGCCGGTAATACTGCAGGCGCTTCCCCGACCAAGCATCGGCGAAGATCGCCCAAGCGGTCGCGAGGAACATCGTCGTGGCTGCGTAGAACAAGCCCCGCGGGGCTCCTGCCAGCGGCATCGCCAGCCATTCGTAGAACAGGCTGTGCAGCGCCCATGCCGCTGCGGCGAGAAACAGCCACAGTGGTACGTCGCGATCGCGCGCGCGCAATGCGGCAAGCCCGATGAACAGCGCGACTACCCACACGATAACGGTTGTGATCAGGCGGAAATCGGTGAGCAGGAAGGCCTTCCAGCCGAACGCCTCGGATATCGCGCGATACTCGCCCAGCAAGGGGGGAAACAGACCGACTTCTCGTCCGATCGAGACGGTGTAGATGCTTTCGAGCGTGTTCTCGCCCGCACGCAGCAGGCCCGGCGGGATGTGCACGATGCCTTCGCGCAGCGAATGATAGGTCGGCGCATCCACCGTCATGCCGCCCGGGGCATGCACCAGCGAGCCGTTGACGAAATGACGGCTGTTGTCGCCGCCGCTATTGTCGAGCAGCGCAAGCCCCTCTCGGGGCACGGCGTCGAGCGAGAAGGTGACGCGGACCGCATGGTACCCCGCTTCGCGCATTTCGCGCCCCGGCGCGCCATCGACGAAGGCGCCCGCGGCCAGCGCCTCGCCGTCGGGAGCCGCGAGCTGCGCCGTGGCGAAGCTGTCGATACCGACGAATTCGGGCGGTTCCAGCGGCGGTTCCACGAACACCGGCACAAACGCGAACCAGAACAGGATCTGGGCGAGTACGGCGCAACCGATCAGGCGCAGTGGCGTGGCGATGCTCTCCCGGTTCGTCATGCTATGGTCCGTTCCCGTGACACTGCCGATGCGACGCCGCATCCGCCGGTGTCGCGTTTATGGCACAGGATCGGAGTGCGTCATGCCATGAATTCGGCATGCGTGCCGGTTCGGCTCAGAGAACGGCAAGAGCAGGAACCGGCTTCAACTTGTCGGTGCGCTATTCGGACTGCGCCACTGCGGCCGCGACCCGTGCGACTCTGGCGCCGAGGTAGCGTGCCCCGTCCAAATCTACCGTCGTGGGCTCCCGGGAACCATCCGCCCCCGCGACGGTGCTCGCACCGTAAGGGGATCCGCCGTGGATCGCGTCCAGTTCCATCTGGCCCTGGAACCCGTAATCGAGCCCTACGACCGTCATCCCCATGTGGAACAGGTTGGTCATCAGCGAGAATTGCGTCAATTCCTGCCCGCCGTGCTGGGTGGCGGTCGAGGTGAAGGTGGCACCGACCTTGCCGACCAGAGCGCCGCGCTTCCACAACGGCCCCGTCCGGTCCCAGAAGGCGGCCATCTGGCTCGAAAGACGACCGTAGCGCGTCGGCGAGCCGACGATAATGCCGTCGAATTCGGCCAGCCGTTCCGGGTCGTCGACGACATCGTGCGGCAGGTCCTGCCGGAACCCCGCGGCTTCGACCGTTTCGGGCGGCGCCGTCTCGGGAACGCGCAGGATTTCGGCCGCTGCGTTCTCGCGCCGCACGCCTTCCGCCACCGCGTCGGCCATCGCAGAGGTGTGGCCGTAGGAGGAATAATACAGGATCAGGATATCGGTCATCGTGTGCTCCTCGAGCGCTCAGAAGTTTCCGGGATACATGCCACCGTCCATCAGGATGTTCTGCCCGGTCAGGTAGCCGGTGTGCCTGCTGCACAGGAACGCGCACATCGCGCCCAGCTCGTCGGGATTTCCGACGCGCCCGGCGGCATTGTTCCTGGTCAAATGCCTGGTGATTTCTTTCGATCCACGCAGCCGCCCGGTGTCGAACGGACCCGGTAGCAGATTGTTGATCGTCACGTTGCGCCCGGCGAATTCCGGAACCAGCCCGAAGACGAAATTGGTCAGCCCGGCGCGGGTCGCGTTCGACAGGCCGATCACCGGGATCGGCACGCGCACTGCCGAGGAAGTGATGTTTACGATCCGCCCGAATCCGCGCTCGGCCATGCCGTCGATCGTCATCCGGATCAGCTCGATCGCGCTCAGCATGTTCTGGTCGATCGCCGCCAGCCAGGCCTCGCGGTCCCAGTCGCGGAAATCGCCCGGCGGCGGACCGCCGGCATTGTTGACCAGGATATCGACCTGCTCCAGCGCCTCGACCAGTGCACGTCGCACGCCATCGTCGGTGACGCTGCCGACGACCGTTTCGACCCTCACATCGGGGCATTCGGCGCGGATCGCCTCGGCCACCTTCTCCAACCGCTCTTCGCCGCGCGCGTTGACGACGACATTCGCACCCTCGCGCGCGAGCGCCTTCGCGCAGGCCTCGCCGAGCCCGCTGCTCGCGGCGCAGACGACTGCATTCTTTCCTTCCAGCCCGAGATCCATCGGGGCCTCCTAACCTTCGCGTTCGGCGACGAGGGCGAGCGCCACGTCGACGATCATGTCTTCCTGCCCGCCGCTCATCCGCCTGCGGCCGACTTCGGCGAGGATCGAGCGCGTGTCGATACCATAAAAGTCTCCGAAGCCTTCTCGGTATGCCGCAGGAAGCTCGAATAGACCCCCGCATGGCCGAGCGTGCGCGCCGGGTCGAGCGTCTCGCGCAGCGGCGGCACCGGCCCGTCGCGATAGGCAGTGCGCAGACGCGCGGCTGCGGTGTCGAAAGCGTCAGCCATCAGCGGATGTCCTTGCACGCGCCGCGCCATAGGTCTCCTGCAGCAGCAGCATGACGGTATCGACCTCGTTCTCGTCGCGTGGCGCATAGATCATGACCGTCCGGGGCGAGACGGTGGGCTGACCCGCAAGCGGGTGGTACTCCGCCCAGCCCGCCTCGATCGCCTGCTCGCGGATGCCGTCGGGCAGGACCGCATGGAGGGCGCCGTCGTCCTCGATATGCACATGCGCAATCTCGTTTGCGAGCAGGAAGGCCTCGGCATCCCCGCAGCAACAGTCCGGGGCGAGATAGAGGCCGATCGTCCCGGGCGGGGCGCGGCGGCTGGGACCGTCGGAGATATCGCCCAGGCCCTTCACCTTCCCGGCCAGCAGCAGGCCGAGCCGCCGCCTCTCCGCTTCGGGGACAAGCTGGTCGACCTGGCTGTGCGGCGCGCAATCGGTGGTTTGCGGATGCGGGCCCCGGCGTGGCGGCAGATCGTGTTTCATCGGTTCTCCCGGATGGCAATCAGGCAGGCGCGTGGAACGCGCGAGCGGCGGGGTGGATTTCGGCTTCGACCAGCCCGGGCCAGCGCAGCATACCCTCGCGATCGCCGGGAAGGCCGGCCATAACGGGGCCGTGGCGCGCGATCGCCGCAAGCATCGCAGCGAGCGTAGCGGCGGGCGTGTCCACCCACGCCGACAGGGCCTGAGCGAACGAGACGATCGCGCCGTGCCCCGGATGCGCAAACCCGCCGAGCCGAAAGCCGGAGGCTGCATTCATGGCAGCGATGGCATCTGGCTCGACCGGCAGCCACCGGCTGCCCGGCGGCGAGGGAAGCATCGGAGCGAAACCGTCCGTTCCAGGCAAAATCAGGTTCCACGCCGATGCCGCGACCTCTCCGCTCGCCAGCATCCGAGCGGCCTGCGGCGGCGTGGTATCGACGAAGTGCACTCCGGCGATATTCCAGCCGGCGTCGACCAGCGCTTCGCTCATCATTCGCACGGCGCTGGGCCGGGGCGGTACGGCAACGGCGCGGCCGGCGAGGTCGGTCGGTGCGCGGATCGCCGGATCGGCGACTTCGAAGCCGAACCCGACATCGTAGAGCGTACTGACGAACAGCAGATCCTGCCGCGCCTGGTCGTAACCATGCCAGTCGGGGCCGCTGCCGCTGCGCGCCAGTACGAAATCTGCGGTGGTGACGATCGGTAGCGTCAGTGTGCGCTGCGCGTCGGGCAGCGCCGCGGCGCGGTTGACCGATTCGGGCAGCGCGAGCGGTTCCATCCGCCACCTCGCCAGACCCTCCCGTGCGAGCGCCTCGCCGAGCTGGAGGTTGAGAGCATGGAGCGGCGTTGCTGGCGGCGCGGGCGCGTAGATCGTCCCGCCGACCGGCGGCGCGGCACCGGACGTCGCGCAGCCCGCCGCCAGTCCGGTGGCAGAAAGGCCGGCGAGAAAATCGCGACGTCCGATCACATGCCCTCCGATCAGAACTCGAAATCCGCCCGCACGCCGAAGGTCCGCGGCTTGGTGTAGGCGGTGGTCGGGCTGACCCCGATGAAGCCGGGCGTCAGGTAGATGTTGTTGCGCTCGACATTGTCTTCGAGGTTGGTGACATAGGCGGTCAGCCGCAGCCCCGGATCGTCGAACAGGTAGCTGATCGAGATATCGGTTTTGGTGTTCCCCGGCACGCGGTCGATCGGCCGGTTGTTGAATTCCCTCAGGAAGAAATCCGAGTGGAACGCAGTGTTGATCGAAGCGGTCAGCGTGCCGCTGCCGATATACGTCTCGTATTGCAGCCCGAGATTGACCGTGTGCTCGGAGACGAACGGCAGCCGGTTGCCGGCCAGGTCCATGGTCGGCCCCGGCCCTGCGAGCGGGTCGCGGTTGATATATTCGTCGAAGGTCGCGTCGATATAGGCGTAACCGGCCGAGAACAGCAGTTCGGGCGTGACCTCCCACTGCGTGTCGAACTCGATCCCCCAGATCGTGCTCGCCGCCGCATTGGTGGTGAACTGCCCGGGCGTCACTCCGTCCGAGGCCACGCCGAGCGTGGTCAGCTGAAGGTTGGTGTAGTCGTAGTAGAACGCATCGACATTGACTCGCGCTCGGCGGTCCCAGAAATCGGACTTGAGCCCGATCTCGTAAGCGGTGATGTCTTCCGGCTCGTAGGGCCGTCCGTCCGAAGTCAGGTTGAACCCGCCCGCCTTGTAGCCGGTCGAAACGCTGGCATAGAGCAGCGTGTCGGGATTGACGTCGTATTCGACACCGACCTTCCACGTCACTTTGTCGAATTCGACATCGGCCGGTGCGTTGGGATTGGGCAGGTCGGGCGGGAACGGCGCGCCGAAATTGCCGCGCGTAATCTTCTGGCCGTCCTTGCTGTCCTCGGTGTAGCGGATGCCGCCGGTGACCCGGAATTCGGGGACGATAGCATAGGTGACCGAGGCGAAACCCGCAATGGTCGACGAATTGCCGAATTCGTCGAGCAGGAAATCGGGCAAATTGATCACCCCGCCCGGCGTCAGCCCGTTCAGCCGCACGCGGCGGAAGATGTAGGTCTCTTCGTCGAAATAATACGCGCCGACGATCCAGCTGAACGGCCCGCCGTCATCGACCGAGGCGAGCCGGAATTCGGCGCTGAACGCTTCGTTTTCCTGATCCTTGTTGAAGATCGAAACGTCGACCGGCGAGCCGTCGAAATCCTGCTGCAGGTAGGTTTCCTGCCACAGATGCCCGACCTGCAGGAACGCCTCGACCGCGCCGAACTCCTTGCGCACCCGCCCGAACACCAGCCTGGTGTCGGTATCGTTGAAGGTCGCCGCGTCGATGTCGGTGACGAGCGGATCGGTGATGTCTGGCGGCACCGTCGCCAGCAGCGCCTGCGTCGGCGGCGGGCCGCCGATATTGCGCGTCAGGAACTGGTTGCCGGTGCCGGTGCCGTTCAATTCCGACCACAGCCCGTAGAGCAGGATCTCGACATTCTCCGGATCGCCGAACTTGACCTGTCCGCGCACGGTGATGTCGCCGTCGCTGCCGTAGAGATCCTCGCCCGAGAGGTTCTCGACGTAGCCATCCTCCTGCGAATAAACCGCGCTGACGCGTGCCGCTGCGGCATCGCCGATCGGCACGTTGAGCCAGCCGCGCGCCTCGAACAGGTTGCGCGAGCCGTAGCTCGCCCCGACTTCGCCGGTGAGATCGAGATATTCGGGCTCGTTGGCGATCACGTTGACCACACCGCCGGTCGCGTTGCGACCGTAGAGCGTGCCCTGCGGCCCGCGCAGCACCTCGACCCGGTTGATATCGTAGAACACCGCGCTCCCGCCCGCCGGACGGGAGAGGTAGAAATTGTCCTGGTAGAAGGCGACGCCGTTATCGGTGATCGAGCTGGTGCCCTGGATCCCGATGCCACGCAGCGTCAGCTTGAAGCCGTCCTGCTCCTGCCCGACGCGCAGATTGGGGACGTAGCTCTGCAGGTTGGAAACGTCGTCGATGCCGCGTTCCTCGAGCGCGTTGCCGCCGATCGCGGAGATCGCGAGCGGGGTGTCCTGAAGCGTCGATTCCTTCTTGTTCGCGGTGACCACGATGATGTCGAGCCCGCTTGCCGCCTTGACGGTTTCGTCCTCGTCGACATTCGGTTGCCCGGCGGATTGCGCATGCGCGGTGCCCTGGCTCAGGGCGAACGCCATCGCCGCGAGCCCGCAGCTCGCCAGAAATCTGGTCATTTTCATTCTCCCAAATCGGCCGGGCAGCCGTAGCCGCGCCGGCTTTCGCTTTATGCGGCCTCTTCCTCAGCCTCTTCGATCAGTTCATAATTCTTGCCGAAATCGGGCGGCGGCATGCCGTCCGCGGACCACAGGAACATGCCGTCCTTCTTGGTCCAGTCGCGCCACTCCCATTCCCTGTCGGCGGAGATGTAATCCATATCGCAATAGTATTCGGCCATTCCGTCCCACGGATCGCGGAAATAGTGGAAATAGTTCGAGCCGACGCCGTGCCGTCCCGGCCCCCAGGCCTGGCGTCCGTTGGCGGCGAGCACGCGCCGCGCGCCGATCGCCATGTGGTCGACCGTGTCCATCTCGAAACTGGCATGGTGGAAACCCGGCCCGTCGGACGACAGGATGCCCATGATGTGATGGTCGCTGTCGCCCGGCGCATGGAGGAAGGCGGCGTATCCGCCTTCGATGATATCGCTGACCTTGAGGCCGAGCACCTCGGTGTAGAACTTCACCTTGCCCATCACGTCCCTGGCGAAGACAATCATGTGGCCGAGCTTGCGCGGGCGCGCCTCGGTATCGAAAGCGGGGCAGCCGCGTGCGTCCTTGCGCCTGGTGACGCCGGGGCGGTTGGGTTCGTGGTAGTCGCCCGGGTCGTGATCGGGATAGCGCGCGGCGGAAGTGACGTTGACCAGCACGCCTTCGGGATCGCGGAACCACAGGCCGTCGGCGGCGTCGGGCGCCGGCTTGTCGAGCAGTTCGACCCCGGCCTCCGCCAGCCGCGTCTCGAGATCGGCCATCCCGTCCTCGTCGGCGCCGAACGAAATATGATGCAGCTGCCGCCGGTCGCCAGCCTTGACGAGGATCACCTCATCGTGGTCGCGCCCGTCGCAGCGGAACCCCACCGCGATGCCCGGCGCACGTTCGGTCATGTTCAGCCCGAAGGCCTGGTAGAACTCGACGCCCGGCTCGAGGTCGGGGACGGTCAGCGCGAAATGCCTCAGCGAATGGATCATTGCTCTCT
The DNA here is from genome assembly GCA_913055875.1 of uncultured Altererythrobacter sp. Lineage (GTDB taxonomy): Bacteria > Pseudomonadota > Alphaproteobacteria > Sphingomonadales > Sphingomonadaceae > CAJXJY01. The sequence goes on along the minus strand of CAJXJY010000014.1, from coordinate 8,309 downwards.
CTCCTGCCCGACCGTCATGCTGCGGCCAGGTCCTTCTCCGTTTCCGGCATCGCCCTGGCGATGCCCATTCCGGCGTTCCATGACGGGATATCGCGATAGAACAGATTTTCCGAGACGTAGGCGCCTCCCGCCGCCAGCGCGGCATAGGCCGCGATCCAGCACCGCACTTCGTGTCCGCCGCAACCCGCAATGCCGGTCAGTTCGGCCTCGCTCAACCCGTCGAGCGAGGCGAGGTCGCCCTCGGCCAGCGCTTCCATCAGCGCGGTATCCCATTCCGGGTTCAGCGGCAGGCGGTCCCCGCCCCCGGCAGCCAGCTTTCGTGCCGCGTCGTAGTTCGATTCCTCGCGCGCGCGGTGCTCTTCGGGCGGGCAGTCGCGGTTGTCGATCAGCTTTTCGGCGATATGCGGTGGGGCGTCGGCGATTGTCGGGATCGGCGGATCGTGGCTCAGCCCGCCCGACCCCAGGATCAGTACCCGTTTGCCGAGGCCGTTCGCCCAGGCCCCGACCGCGTTGCCCAGCGCGCGTATGCGTTCCAGTGGAGGAAGCGGCGGGCCGGCGCAGTTCACATGGATGGGAATCGTCGGCCATTGCGCAACCGATCCGCCGAGCAGCATCAGTATCTGCGAAAAGCCGTGATCGACGCTCATGCGATAGGACAGAGCAGCATCGACACCGTCCGCACGACAGGCCTCGACGCAATCGAGCGCAAGCTCTTCGGGCACGTCGAGCGGACCCGAGCCGATGCCGTAATCGCCCAGCGCTGTCGCGCGGATGCCCACCGTAAACGGCGGCAGGACATCGTAGAAGAAGCCCTTGAAATGGTCGGGCGCGAAAACGACCGCCAACTCGGGATCGTATTCCGCGATTTCCTCCGACAGCGCTGCAAACGTCGCGCGCACTTCGCGGTCGACCTCGGGATCGGCATCCACGTGGTCCATCAGCGGCGTGTGCGAGGCGCAGACGAGTCGAACCGGCATCGGTCAGGCCGCCTCCGCCACCGCGCCGACGCGGTGCTTCTCAAGGAAGGCGAGGTGGAGCTGGTTGAACTCGTCGGCCTTCTCCCATTGCGGCCAGTGCGCGCAGTCCTTCATCACCACCAGGTCTTCGGCATTGGGGATCGCATCGACGAAGCGCTGCCCGGTCGCCTCGGGCGCTGTCGGGTCGTGGTCGGTCCAGATCACCAGCGTCGGTGCCTCGATGTCCGCCAGCGCCTCCTCGGTGAGCACGTTGCGCATGCGGATGTCCATGTCCTGCAGGCACAATATATGCTCCATCGCCCGCACGAATCCGGGCTGGGTGTAGACCGACAGCCTCATTTCGAGCAGGTCCTGGGTCACCCGGTCTGGATCGTTCATCAGCCATTCGAGCCGTGCGCGGACCGTTTCCGGGCCGGCATTGGCAACCGCGTTCATGGTGACTTCGTAAACCCGCTTCATCACCTTGGGATCGGTGTTGAGACCGCCCGCAGTGTTGAGCGTCAGGCTCGCGACCAGCCCGGGATGGTCGATAGCAAACTGCGCGACGATCCAGCCGCCGAGCGATTCGCCGTGCAGATGCGCCTTGCGCACACCCATCGCGGCAAGGAAATCCTTCAGGTGCCCGACATAGTGCGCAATCTCGTAGTCGTGATCGGGCTTGCCGGAGAATCCGTGCCCGATCATGTCGAGCCCCAGCGTGCGAAAATGCGCCCCGTGGGCGTGGTAGTTGCGGGTGAAGGATTCGAGATGCCCGCCCGTGCCGTGCACGAACACCACCGCCTCGTCCGAATCGGTGTCGCCCGTCTCGACGAACCGCGTCTCCACCCCGCCGGCATCGATATAGCCGATCCGGAACGCCTCGCGCGCCATGGCCGGCCAGATGCTCGTCATATCCTCTCTCCCTTGATATCCATACTAGCATGCAAGCATTGCAGATGAATTGCAAGAGCAATCTCGCCCGCCCCGATTTTCCTTGCCTGCGGGCCGCGATTGAGGAAGAACCTGCATCCTAGCTTTTTTCTGCAGACCGGTTTCGAGGATGCCTTGAGCAAGCGGAACGATATCTACGAACTCATCGTGCAGCGTCTCGTCAAAGCCGAATACGGCTTCGGCGACCGGCTGCTGGTCAAGGAACTCTCGGCCGAAACCGGGGTCAGCCGCCAGCCGATCATGAGCGCGCTCAACCGGCTCAGCGTCGACGGTTTCGTGCGTATCGTGCCGCAGGTCGGATGCGAGGTGATCGACCCGAGCCGCAGCGAAATCTCCGATTTCTTCCTGATGTTCCAGCGGATGGAAGGCCTGCTCGCCGAGCTTGCCGCCAACCGCCGGACGCCCGAGCAGTTGCGCACGCTCAAATCGGTCCAGATCCAGCTCGGAATGCTCGACGGCGAGAAGCACGTCGAGGAATATGTCCGGCTCAACCGCGACTTCCATCACACCATCCACCTGATGGCCGCCTCGCCGCTGCTCGATCAGAAGCAGCGCAACAATTTCAACATGTGCGATTTCTTCATCACGCATTCGTCGGGATTCGAGCCGTTCCAGAAGGACGCGGTGGCCGAGCACGACCAGATCATCGACGCGATCGAGCGCCAGCAGGCCGAACGCGCGCGGCTGGTAGCCGAATCGCATATCGCCGCGGTCGCGACGGCGGTCATGGCGGGGCTGGAGGCCGAGTCCGCCGAAGCGGAGCCTGCGACCGCCGGCTAGGCCGTCACCGTTTCGTCCGCTGCGAGCGTCTCGGTGTCGCGCGCGAAATCACGCTCCACCCAACCCTGCACGATCTTCGTGTATTCGATCGGCCCGGCCCCGAACGTGCCGCCGATATAGGTCGGCTTGTCGCGGAAATTGCCCTCGTTGTTGAGGAAACCGGGTGTGCATTCCTCGTAGAAATGGCTCCGGTCGATGTAGGTCTCGTCCATCCGCTCCTGCCAGCGCGCTTCGGCCTCGCGGGTGACCTCGAACGCCGCGATCCCCTCGCGCAGGCATTTGGCGATCACCGCCGCCGCATGGTCTGACTGGATCTCGAGCACGCTGGTATAGTTGAAGATCGCGATCCCCTGCGCCGCCGCACCCACGATGAAGAAATTGGGAAAGCCCGTCAGCTTGGTGCCGTGCACGCTGACCACGCCGTCCTGCCATTTCTCGTCGAGCGTCAGCCCGCCGCGCCCGAACACTTCGTATTCGCCGACCTTGTGCGGCGGCGCGCCGACATCGAAGCCGGTCGCGAAGACGATGGTGTCGAGTTCGTATTCGCGTCCGTTGGCGACGAGCCCGCCGGCGGTGATCCGCTCGACCCCGCGCCCCTCGGTATCGACCAGGTGGACGTTGGGCTTGTTGAAGGCCTGGAGGAAATCGTCGCTGTAGAGCGGCCGCTTGCACAGGAAATTGTACCACGGCTTGAGCGCCTCCGCCGTCTCGGGATCCTCGACCACTTCCGCAACGTGATCGCGCACCGCATCCATCTTCTCGTAATCGGCCGCCTGCATCACCGCATGCATGTCGAATTCCTCGCCTGCCTCCTCGCGCCGCTTCGTCTGCGCGGCGAAGCGCTGGAAGAAGTCGGTCCAGCAGTCGGCGACCATGTCCCGCTCGGGCATCATGAAGTTGATCATGCGCACGAAATTGTCGGCGCGTTCACGCAACCAGCCGGAGGGCTGGTTGCCGAACCAGTCGGCATCGGTCGGGTGATTGCCGCGCGGCGCCACCGACGAGGGTGTGCGCTGGAACACATATAGTTGCTTCGCGTCATCGGCGATCGCCGGGACGATCTGGACTCCCGTCGCCCCGGTGCCGATGACTCCGACAGTCTTGTCAGACAACCCGTCGAAACCGCCCTCCTGCGATCCGCCCGAATAGGCATAGTCCCACCGCGCCGAGTGGAAGATCTTCCCTTCGAAATCGCGAATGCTGGGAATCTTCGGTAGTTTGACCTTCGCCAGCGGCCCCTGGCTGACCGACACGAACCGCGCACGAATACGGTCGCCGCGATCGGTGGTCACGATCCAGCGCAGCGCGTCCTCGTCCCATGCGATCCGCTCGACACGGGTCTGGAACAGCGCCTTGTCGTAGAGGTCCCAGTGCTCGGCAAAGCGTTGCGAATGCGCGAAGATTTCCGCGCCGGTGGCATAACGTTCGGTCGGAACGGTGCCGACCTCCTCGAGCCGCGGCATATAGATATAGGCTTCGATATCGCAGCGCACGCCGGGATAGCGGTTCCAGTACCAGGTCCCGCCGAAATCGGCGGCGATGTCGACGATGCGGAAATCGTCGATCCCCGCATCGCGCAGCTTTGACGCGGTCAGCATGCCACCGAATCCCGCGCCGACGACGAGGACGTCGACCTCTTCCTCGACCGGTTCGCGCTCGATCGGCGCCGGGGCGTGCGGATCCTCGGCGAAATCGGCGAAATCGCCAGCGGTATCGAGATATTGCTGCTCGCGGTCGTCGCTCAGGCGCTTGTCGCGTTCCTCGAGATACTTCCGGTGGAGCGCCTCGCGCCCGTCTGCGGTACTGCCTGTCATAGTCACCGTCTCCCGCTGCCCCGCCTCCGCATCGCCAATGCACGGAAGTCGCCGCCAGCGAATACAGCATAAACAATGTTCCATCTTGCATGCAAGCATGTATCATGGAACGCCTCGTGCTGCGCGGGCGAGCCGGTGCGGCTCTCGTCGCGCCGCAGCACCTGCCCGCCCTCGTCGAGCACGTAGGACACGTCGCGCGCCACCCCGTCGTTGACGTCCGCCCCGGTCAGCTGCCCGAGCGCGTCGAGCTGCATGGTGGTGGTGTGAAGCGGGTTGGTCGAGGAACCGGTATCGGCATCGTGCGTCACGCTCGCCTGCACCGCCCCGTCGTACCAGGCATAGGCGGTGGTGGTCAGCGTGCCCGGCTCGCTCGTCCAGTTCGAGGCGCCCGCGGCGAGCTTGGTGTTCACCGCGCTCTGGCTCGTCACCTGCCCCGCCGCATCGTAGTTCACGCTGCACGAGAAGTTGGGGCCGGCGCCGAAATTGGTTCGAATGTTACACCGACAGGGGTGTTTTCGAAAATTTCCCTATGGGCGAATGGTGTATATAATCAGGTGGTTGCGGGCGTATTGCGCGGCTTGGGTGTCACCTTTCGCCGACCGGCAGATTAACCTTTGGGCGAAGGTTACGAAAGGGGCAGCGTGCCGTTTTTGCCGTGCGGTGGGTTGGGGTGGGGTTTCAACCACTTGGCGCAAGGATCGCGCGTTGGACGGACAGGGGGCGGAGGGGTTTCCGGTGCCTTCGCTCCTTTGGCGGACGGAGCTTGCGGCCAGCCCTGCGCACGCAGGATGAAACGCGCAGGGCGCGTTGCGCTTTTGTGTGGGGGCGGACGATGGGAAAGAGCGACTCAAAGAGCGCTAGCAGGTTTGGGGCGTGTAGGAAAACGGATCAGAGCCGATCGGAAGTAAGTATTGCGCTCCCGGAATTGTCCCACGGAATTTGAATTTGACTTGCGAACAACCCAACGAGCAGAGTGCGACTGTGGCGAGAAGCACAAAATACATGATATAGCTCAGGACGCAGATTCAATCTCATCAAGAAGCCGCAGAAGCTTCTCCTTGTGGGGTTCTTGTTCTTTGCTGGCCACCCTGAATTCAGCAGCGCTTCGCAGACGATCAAGATCGTGCCTATAGCCCCGTTCCACCAGATCCACAGCCATATGAAAGCGACCGCTCCCAACAGCGCTGGTCACCACAGTATTTCCATTTCTCCCGTAAGCCAAATTTATATCAGCACCTCGCTCTAAAAGCAGATAATAATTATCCCAGTAACCCGTGTGAATTCCCAAACTCTGCGCCCTGAGTAGAGGTGAGGATTCCTCACTAATAGTGATGCCGTTGATATCCGCACCGGCATCAAGAAGTGCTTTAGTAAATTCGCTGTTCTCAATTGTCGCAGCAGCGGTGAATGGGATGAGAATATCATCATCGGCGGGCTGGTTCGGATCGGCTCCCGCGTCGAGCAAGGCCTTCACACCTGCGAGATTTTCGCACCGCAAGGCCCATATCAGCGGGGTAATACCCTCCTTACCGGCCGAATTTGGAGAAACCCCGGCATTGACAAGGCTCTGCACCGCCGACTCGTCGCCCTCACACGATGCCTTGGCCAGCTCCGCAACTTTTGAATCGTCGAAAACATCCGTTTCTTGGAACTTCGTCACTTGTGAACAACCCATCGAGCAGAGTGCGACCGTGGAGAGAAGCGCAGGCTGTATTTCCAAGACTCAATCTCCATAGATATTCCAATCCCAGAACCACGGCGACGCGCCGAGCCCCAATTCGGTGGCACCGGTGTAGAATGAACTCAAGCCGTTGTGAATTGCGGAGTGACTGGTCAAGGGATCGGTTCCCAGGCGCAAGGTGATGCTGGGGCTAACCGTCCCATCCTTTTCGAGCGTGGCGGGATAGGATTTTACCCTGTCGCCGAAGAAGAATGTCTTGCCCTGAAGAACCCCAAGCGTCGCGTTGGAAATGAAGCCCTTGTTGTCGTGCCGCTCGGCCCAATTTCTGCCAGTGCTCTGCAACGGTTCGCCCAGCACCGCTGCATACTGAATATTCGCTCGTCCAATCATATCCTGGGTGATGTTGTACCTGTCGAGAGATTTTTGATGCAAAGGCGCTGGAGCAATCGCGAAGGTCGGTCGACCGGATAGCAAGCCAGCCAATGTCGCCAAACCGCCACCCAGTGAGTGACCTGTGAATGAGATATTGGGACCAATAGCGGAAGACAGACGCGAAACAATCACATCAATGTTACGATAAAGATACTCGTACTGAGCCGCCCGAAGCCCTACATGCTGATATATGTCGGTCTTGATATCACCGAGATCGGTAGGCTCAGTGCCCCGGAAAGCAACAATCGCGCTGCCATTTGCGTCGAAATAGATTGTCGAACTGAACCCAGACGCCTCGTCCACCAACAAGTCCCGAGTCAGCCTCCAATGATTGAGTTGTGTCTGCGGAATGCGGCTATAACCGCTCGGCAGAATATGTTCGGCATCTTCGGCCTTGTATGCATCGGCGGCAATCAGATGAAAGGCAACCCGGCGCTTGAAGTCCCTGAAATCGTCAATCGAAACCCCCGTCCGGAACCCCATCGCTATATCAGCTTCCCAGCTTTCCAGTCGGTCTACGAGGAACCTTGCCACCTCATCGTTTGTCGGCTCGTTACCTGCGTTGGCTATGCTTCTGAGACTGTCAGGATGGATGCTCCCGATAGCCCCCATGACTTCACGAATTTCCTCCCCATTCAGCCCCAGGGCTTGCAGGAATTGCTTGTTTTGACTGACTGTTGATGGTCCCGTCAGCGTCGCGCTAAACAAGGAGCCTACGGTCTGCGCCAAGGTATCAGGCAGAGCGGCCATCACGTTGTCGCCGAAACTTGATCCTTCGATTGCAGAACGGGTGGCTGCGTTGGCGATCGAGCGCGCTGCACCGTTGAGCGCATGGGCGGCAACATTGCGCGGTGATCGCGTTTCGCCAAGCGGTTTGACCCCGATGACTTTTCCAGTCACGTACCCAACGCCCGCAGCCACGCCAGCCGCTGCAACACCTGCCCAACTGAAGCTCTTCTGCAGGCCCGTGACCTTGGCGATGCCCTGATACACCGCGCTACCGACGATGCCGTTGAGACCAGCCCGAATCACGCCGCTCTTCACGCTGGCTAGTGCTCCCTTGGCGACGATGTCACCGGCGGAGTTGGCGGCACCGAACACGCCCCCATCACCGAACACACCCCCAGGACCGAGCGCCCCACCTACCGCGCCGCCTAGAGCAGCCAGGCCGACGCCCTTCCAGCTGAACTTGTCCTGGATGCCGGTCGCGACACCGACACCTTGCGATACCGCCGAGCCGATTGCGCCGCCGACCGCGCCGCCCGCGATCCACGCGCCCGCCCCGATCGCAGCACCCGAAGCCGTCGTCGCCGCCGCTCCGCCGGTCATAGCGGTCAGCACCGATCCCAACTTGGCACCCGTGAGCGCCGACACCGTGCCCGCGGTCACGATGGTCGCCACTGCCACCGCGATCACGGTAAGCAGGATCGCCCCCAGCACCCCGCACTTGGCCTTCTTCGGCGGTTTGGGCGTGGTGGGCGAGAGGTCGCCGATGGTGTCGGCGGGGTCGTAGGGGCGCAGCGTCGCCGCGTTGTGCGCGGTGCGGGTGACGCCCGCGGGCAGGCGCAGCACCCGGCCCGCGATCAGCGGGGTGTCGGCGGCGATGCCGTTGGCCTCGGCCAGCTTGTACCACAGGTTCGCATCGCCGTAGAGGCTGGTCGCGATCGCGGAGAGGCTCTCGCCGCCCCTGACCGT
>CAJXJY010000013.1 GCA_913055875.1 uncultured Altererythrobacter sp. | reverse complement strand
GTCCAATATTCCCCACTGCTGCCTCCCGTAGGAGTCTGGGCCGTGTCTCAGTCCCAGTGTGGCTGATCATCCTCTCAGACCAGCTATGGATCGTCGCCTTGGTGGGCCTTTACCCCACCAACTAGCTAATCCAACGCGGGCCCATCCAAAGGCGATAAATCTTTGGTCCGAAGACATTATCCGGTATTAGCTCAAATTTCTCTGAGTTATTCCGAACCTAAGGGCAGGTTCCCACGCGTTACGCACCCGTGCGCCACTATCCCCGAAGGGATCGTTCGACTTGCATGTGTTAGGCATGCCGCCAGCGTTCGTTCTGAGCCAGGATCAAACTCTCAAGTTTGTGTCACTCACCTATCCGGCACCCCGGATCAAGTCCGGGGCCATCCAGACAAGCAAGAGCTTCAAGGAGCCGATACCTGCACTGTCAAACGTAATGGATACGAATGGACATGCATCATCGCAGGCCGAACGTGGAGCTCGGCAAGGATGTGGCAATCGGCTTAGGTTAAACCGGTGATCGGAGCCTTGAGAACCCCGGACCGGGCGCCGTCGCCCACATGTCCCTTCATCAAAAACCAACAATGTCAAAGAGCCATCCAACAGAAGAGGCGGACAACGATGGCTCCCCGATTTTCACCGGGGGACCGGTTGTCCGTCAATGTTGGCGACCGTTGCGATCAGAGCCAGTCGAAACCGGCAGCGCCGCGTCGGTGAGGGGCCATATATGGGTGGCACTGAGTCGGGTCAACGCCTTTTTGCAATTTTATTTCGCGGACTGCAAAAAACCGCGGAAAGCCGGGGCTTTCATGGCCTCTCGAAGCCCCGATATGGGGTGAAACCGGCGCAAATCAAGCGCTCCGGTTAACCTTCGTCCCCCGCGCGGGACCGCAGGGTCGGAGATTCTTCACCTTTGGCGGTTAACGCTTCGCCTCGTGACCGAGATGAATCACCCGAGCGTCGACCAGACGGGAGACGCCGCCTTCGCGCGCCGCGTGCGCAGCGCGGTCGCGTGGCGCTGGGGCACGCAGGTGCTCGCGCAGCTGATTACCTGGACCTCGACGATTCTCGTCGTCCGGCTGCTCGAACCGACCGATTACGGGCTGTTCGCGATGAGCCAGGTGGTGGTGACCGCGCTCGCCTTCCTCAACGGCCAGAGCTTCGCCACCTCGCTGGTCCAGACGCACCACATCGACGAGCGGCGAATCGGACAGGTGTTCGGCCTGATGCTGCTGCTCAACGGCGCGCTGGCGGTCACGCAGTTCCTGTTCGCACCCTATGCCGCGGCCTATTTCCGCGAGCCGCTGGTCGCCGACATGCTGCGCATCCAGGCGGCGATCTTCCTCACCATCCCCTTCGCCGCGATACCGCAGGAATTGCTGTCGCGGCGAATCGAGTTCCGCAGCCAGGGACTGGTCAATCTCGGCTGCGCGGTGGTCGGCGCCACCACCGCGCTGGTGCTCGCCTGGTTCGATTACGGCGTGTGGGCGCTGGTCTATGCGCCGATCGCGATGTTCGCGACACGCGCGATCGGGCTGACGGTCGCCGCGCGGCTACTGGTGAAGCCGGTGTTCGATTTCCGCGGCGCGGGCGACCTGCTGACCTTCGGCGGGGCGCTGACCGCCTGCCAGCTGCTGTGGATCGTCCAGAGCCAGAGCGACGTGGTGATCGCCGGACGTGTGTTCGAAACGCACGATCTAGGCCTCTATACCGAGGCGCTGTTCCTGACGCTGATCGTCACCGGGCGCTTCCTGCCGCCGATCAACGAGGTCGCCTTCGCCGCCTATTCGGAGCTGCACAAGGCGGGCAAGCCGCTCGCGCCCTATTTCCTGCGCACGCTGCGCACCGTGCTGCTCGTCACCGCGCCCATATATATCGGCCTCGCGCTGACCGCCGAGCCGGCGATCCTGCTGCTGTTCGGCGAGAAATGGGCCGAAATGGCGCCGATCGTCGCCGGGCTGGCGCTGGCCATGCCGCTGTTCGCGCTGCAGATAGTGTGCTCGCCCGCTACCAATGCGATGGGCCAGCCGCGCATCTACCTTGCCAGCAATGGCATCGGCGCGGTGATTTTCCCGCTGCTGTTCCTCGCCGGGATCGCCGCCGGACCGATGGGGCTGGTGCAGGCATGGTGGATCGGTGCGCCGCTGCTGCTGCTCGCGACGCTGGCACTGACTCTGCCCAAGGTGCATCTGCCCGCCACCCGGCTGGCGGGCGAATTGCTGCCGATCGTGCTCGCCTGCGGCGCAATGGCGGCGGCAGTCTGGGCCGTCGGCCATGCCGTCGCATCATGGAGCCCGTTCGCGCAGTTGCTGGCGCTCGTACCGGCCGGGATCTTCTCCTATCTCGGCGCGCTGTGGATCGGCCGGCGCGACTACCTGCTCGACAGCTGGGCCATGCTGCGCCACCGAGAACTGGCGCCCGACGCGGGCTGATACTCGACCAACGACTTTGGCGATACGCCGCCCGCGTGGTAACCTTCCGGTCACAGGCCGCATGGAATTGCGCCGCACGGGAGAGAACCGATGCCCTGGAGCCTCGTAGCAGCCGCCGCGATCGCGACCACGCCGGTGCCCGACGCCGAAGTGTCGCAGGCACCCGAACCGCTCGCGCCGGGCGAAAATGCCGAACTCGTCGAAGGCGAAGCCGATTACCACAACCGGATGACGGTACCCGTCCATATCGAGGGCGAAGGTCCGTTCGATTTCATGATCGACACCGGGGCCGAGGCGACCGTGGTCACGCGCACCCTCAAGGAGCAGCTCGGGCTGAAACCGGCCGGAAACGCGGTCGTCGTGGGGATGGCCAGCCGGGTGCCGGTCGAACTGGTTTCGGTCGACGGGCTCGAATTCGCAGCGCGGGTGATCGACGGGATCGAAGCCCCGATGCTCGAGAAACGCCATGTCGGAGCGGACGGGATTCTCGGGCTCGATTCGTTGCAGGACCTGCGCGTGCTGATCGATTTTCGCGAAGACACGATTGCAGTCGACGACGCCAAGGCGCTGGGCGGCAATCGCGGCTACGAGATCATCGTGCGCGCGCGGCGCAAGCTCGGCCGGCTGATCATCACCGAAGCGACGCTCAACAACGTCCGCACCGCGGTGATCATCGATACCGGCGCGCAGACCAGCATCGGCAATCTGGCGCTGCAGAGGAAGATGCGCGCGAAGAACCGCGAGACGATCCGCAGCACCGACGTCAACGGGCACGATCTTGTCGGAGCGCTCGATTTCGCACGCACGCTGAAGATGGGCGGGATGCAGATCAACAATCTGCCGATCCTCTACGCCGACGGCCCGGCATTCGAGCAGTTGGGCCTCAGCAAGCGACCTGCAATGATCCTCGGCATGCGCGACCTGCGCATCTTTGACCGCGTTGCGATCGACTTCAACAGCCGCCAGATCCTGTTCGACGTGCCTTCCGGGGCGGGGTTCAAGTCGAACATGACGTTCGGGAATTATCCGTCGCGGCTGTGACCGCCGGCTGGCTCGCTCTCCAGGAGTGTTTGTTTTCCGGCGGTGACGGGACCTGTCGCTAGATCGCAATCATCTGACCGCCGGGGCTGTTCCATCCCACGCCCCCACCCGGCCACCCATAGGCTACTATCGTCAGGGTGGCCGCCGTCCGGGGGAAGCATTCCCCCGGAATCCTTCCTGATCCCGAACGCGGGGCGTGGGATGGAACAGCAAGGGACGGACGGAGGTCCGGCCCGCACGCAACAAACAACTCCAAGTAGGGCACCGGCCCGGTGCCGCAAATGTTTCAGCTTTGCCGAAACGACTTCAGCCCCCACATGGGCGCCGATGCCGCCCGATACCGCCTCCGAAACGCCTGCCGAGCACGACAGCTGGGCGACGCTCGGGCGGTTCCTGCCCTATCTTTGGCCGAAGGACGATCGCGCGCTGCGCCACCGCATCCTCGGCGCCTTCGCGTTCGTGCTGCTGGCCAAGGCGACCATGCTCGCGCTGCCCTTCGCCTACAAGAACGCGGTCGATGCGATGGCGACGCCCGCCAACGAGGCGGCGATGGTCGCGCTGGCGCTGGTGCTCGCCTACGGGCTGGGCCGGTTTGCCGGGGTGGCGTTCGACAATCTGCGCAACATCACTTTCGAGCGGGTCGGGCAGGATGCGACGCGCAAGCTGGCGGAGGACGTGTTCCACCGCCTCCACCGGCTCAGCCTGCGCTTCCACCTGACGCGGCGCACCGGCGAGGTCACCAAAACGATCGAACGCGGCACCAAGAGCATCGATTCGATGCTCTATTTCCTGCTGTTCAACATCGCCCCGACCGCGATCGAGCTGGTGGCGGTGGGAGTCATTTTCTACATCAATTTCGGCTGGGAATTGGTCGCCGCGACCGCCTTCACCGTGGTGACCTATATCCTCGTCACCCGCTGGATCACCGAATGGCGCACCAGGCTGCGGCGTGAGATGAACGAGCTCGACGGGCGCGCGCTCGACCGCGCGGTCGATTCGCTGCTCAATTACGAGACGGTGAAATATTTCGGCGCCGAGTCGCGCGAGGAAGCGCGCTATGCGGGCGCCGCGCGCGCCTATGCCAGGGCGGCGATCAAGTCCGAAAACTCGCTCGGCCTGCTCAATATCGTCCAGGCGCTGATCACCAACGCGCTGATGGCCGGCGCGATGGCCTATACCGTGTGGGGGTGGAGCCGCGGCCAGCTGACCGTGGGCGACCTGGTGTTCGTGAACACCTATCTGATGCAGCTGTTCCGCCCGCTCGACATGCTCGGCTGGGTCTATCGCACGATCCGCCAGGGGCTGGTCGACATGGGACAGATGTTCCGGCTGATGGACACCGCGATCGAGGTGCAGGATGCGCCCGGCGCACCAGCTCTGGCGATCGACAGGCCGACCGTCGCATTCGAGAACGTGGTGTTCGGCTACGAACCCGATCGCACCATCCTCCACGGATTGAGCTTCGAGGTGCCCGCCGGATCGCGCACAGCCATCGTCGGCCCGTCGGGGGCAGGCAAGAGCACGATCGCGCGGCTGCTTTTCCGCTTCTACGATCCGTGGTCCGGCCGCGTGACGATCGACGGACAGGACATTTCGCAGGTGATGCAGGAATCCCTCCGCGCCGCGATCGGCATCGTCCCGCAGGACAGCGTGCTGTTCAACGACACGATCGGCTACAACATCGCCTACGGCCGAGCCGGTGCCGGTCCGGAAGACGTCGAATGCGCCGCGCGCGATGCGGCGATCCTGCCCTTCATCCGCGCGCTGCCGCAGGGCTTCGACACCGAGGTCGGCGAGCGCGGGCTCAAGCTGTCGGGCGGCGAAAAGCAGCGCGTCGCGATCGCCCGCACGCTGGTGAAGGACCCGCCGGTCATGCTGTTCGACGAGGCGACCAGCGCGCTCGATACGCGCACCGAGCAGGACATCCTCGCCACGCTCAACCGGGTGAGCGAGCATCGTACCACCTTGTCGATCGCGCACCGTCTGTCGACTATCGCCGATGCCGACGAGATCCTGGTGCTGGCCGACGGGCGGCTCGAGGAACGCGGCAGCCACGCTGCGCTGTTGCGGCGCGACGGGCTCTACGCCGAGATGTGGGCGCGGCAATTGGCGGAACGCGAGCGGCCGGGCGAAGCGGCGGAGTAACGCGATCCTCCCCATCGACTTGCGATGGGGAGGATTTCAGCCCTCCGTCGCTTTCCGCAGATCTTCCCGCGACAGGTCCAGTTCTTCCGCCGAAACCACCTCGACATCGGCGCGGATCGCCTTGAGGTCGTCGAGGAATTCCGCCGCATTGCCGACGATCACCAGCGTCGCCTTGTCCGCCGACACGTACCTGCCCGCCGCCGCCGAGGCCGCCGCGGGCGAGACCGCGGCGAGCCGGTCGGCATAGCGCGCCGCCTCGGCCGGTGCGAGGCCCTGCTGCATCAGCCCGGCCACGACTGCGTTGAAGCCGCTCGAACTCTCGAGCGTGCGGGCATAGCCGCCCGACAGGTAGGTCCGACGCTTGTCGACCAAATCGCTTTCGAACGCCTCGCTGCCGAGCCGGTCAAATTCGTCGAGAAACACCTGCGCGACCTCGTCGGCGGTCGAATTCTGCGTTTGCGAGCTGGCGATCAGGTAGGCGTCGTCGGCGCGCTCGGGCAGGCCGCTATAGGCGCCGTAGCTGATCGAGCGCTTGGTCCGCACTTCCTCGAACAGCCGCCCGCTCGAGCCGCCCCCGAGAATCGCATTGGCGAGCTCGAGCGCGAAGAAATCGTCGCTCGCGCGCGAGGGGACGCGCATCCCGGCATAGACCGCCGCCTGCCCGGCATCGGGCATGTCGACCACCACCGTGCGCACCTTGCCGGCCTCGCCCGCCGGCTCGGCGATCGGTTCGGGCGCGGGCGCGGAAACGCTCCAGTCGCCGAACAGGCTCGCGGCGAGCGCCTGCGCCTGTTCGGGGGCGATCCCGCCGCTGACGATGATCTTGGTTTCGGCCGGGTGCCAGTATTGCTGCCGGTGCGCGAGCAGGTCCTCGCGCGATAGCGCCGCAAGGCTTTCGAGCGTGCCGCCCGGCTGCGAACCATAGGCGGCGTCGCCGTAGAAGACCGGCAACGCGACCATTCGCACGAGCGCGCCCGGGTCCTTCATGTTCGCGGTGAGGCCGTCGATGGCACGCTTGCGTTCGCGTTCGAATTCTTCCGCCGGGTAGTCGGCGCTGCGGATCATCGCCGCCAGCACCCGGCCCGCTGCGGGCATGTTGGCGACCGGCGCGGTGAGGCTGAAGAAGGTGCCGTCGGTGCCCGCGGTCGCGCCGACGCTCGCGCCGAGGCTTTCGAGCTTCTTGGCGATATCCTGCGCGCTCATCCCCTCGACGCCCTTGTCGGCGAGCGCGGCGGCCATGTTGGCGAGACCGGCCTTGGCGCGCGGATCGCTCTTCGCGCCGCCGGGGACCAGCACGGTCATGGTCGCGATCGGCACGTCGCCGGTTTGCGCCGCGACCACTTCGATCCCGTTGCCGAGCGTGCGCTCGACGATTGCGGGCGGCGTGACGCTGGGCCGCTCGCCCGGCGCGGGCGGCGCCATGCGCTCGTCCTCGGGCAGCACTGCGAGCGGCTCGCCGGTGGCGGGCGGTAGCGAGGCGTATGCGGGCATCGGCACCGGGTTGGCATAGGATGAGGGATCGTCCTCGCCCCTGGTGTAGCGCAGGTCGACCCGCGCATCGCTGGCGAGCCATGTCTGCGCCACGCGCTGCACATCCTCGGCAGTCACCGCCGAAACCGCCGCCAGCCGCTTGTCCGCCGCGCGCGGATCGCCGGTGGAGACGAGCGATTCGCCGAGTTCGAACGCCCGCCCGCGCGCAGTTTCGCGGCGGCGCAGCGAATCGGAGAAGATTTCGCTTTTGGCCTCGGCCAGCTCGGCCGCGGTCACCGGCTCGGTGCGGATGCGCTCGAGTTCGGCCTTGAGCAGCGCGTCGACCTCTTCGGCGTCGGCCTGCGGATTGGTGATCGCGAAGCTGGCGACATAGCCGCCCTCCTCGCTCTCCGAATAGAACAGCGCGCTGTCGACCGCCTTGCCGCTGCGCACCAGCGCATCGTGCAACCGGCTGTTCTGCCCGCGCGCCATGATCGCCGCCATGACGTCGAGCGCCGGGGCGTCGGGATGCGTGCTGCCCGGCGCCTTCCACAGGCTGCCCGCCACCGGCAACGGCACATTGGGCGCCGACGACAGGACCACGCGCGGTTGAGTGCGCTGCGGCTCTTCCGCGTCGATATCGAGCGAGACCGGATTGGCCCGGCGCGGAATGTCGGCGAAATATTCGTCGACCATCGCCCGCAGATCGTCGATCTCGAAATTGCCCGCCACGATCAGCGTCGCGGTATCCGGCCCGTAATAGGCCTGATGAAACGCGCGGGCGTCGTCGAGCACCGCCGAATCGAGATCCTCGATCGAGCCGATCCCCGGGCGCCGCTGCGGCAGCACGTCGAAGGCGTTTTCGGGAATGACGAAGCGCTGGAGGCGGCCATAGGGCGGCGCGAGGACACGCTGGCGCAGCTCCTCCTTCACCACGTCGCGTTCCTTGTCGAACACCTCCTGGTCGACCACCGGCTTGAACATGCGCTCGCGGTGGGTCCACAGCATGGTCTCGAGATATTCGGCCGGGACGGTCTCGTAGTAATTGGTCCGGTCCCACCCGGTCGAAGCGTTGCGGGTGCCGCCGACATCGGCGGTCAGCCCGTAGATCATGTTGTAGAACATGTTCTCGGTCTTGCGGCTGAGGATGTGCTCGAACAGGTGCGCGAAGCCGCTGCGGCCTTCGGGATCGTGCTTCGAGCCGACTTCGTACCACAGCGAAGTGGTGACCTGCGCGGTGCTGCCGTCGGGAATGGCGATGACGCGCAACCCGTTGTCGAGCGTCCACTGGGTGAACTCGATCTCCGGCGCGGTGAAGCCGGTACCGTCTGCGGCGTCCTGCGCCATGAGCGGTTGCGAAAAGGCGAGCGCCAGCGCGGCAGTGCCGGCGGCGAGAATTGTGCGGATCATGCTGCGACCTCCCCCTTGGAATTATTCGGAGGCACTAAACCTGTGTCGGCGAATGGATGCAACCCGTCGGTTCGACGAACGGTCGATCAGCCTCCTCGAATTGCGATTCGATATCCTCCCCGTTTTCCCGAATGGGACAAATGGGGAGGTGGCAGACGCCGTCAGGCGGCTGACGGAGGGGCTCTGGCGGGACCTCGCCCCTCCACCACGACGCTTCGCGTCGCGGTCCCCCTCCCCATTTTTGCCATTCGGCAAAAGCGGGGAGGATCAAGGCTACAAGATATACTTCGACAGATCGCTGTCGCCGGCGAGGTCGGTCAGCCTGTCGCGCACATAGGCGGCGTCGATCGTGATCGTCTCGCCGACATGCTCCTCGGCCTCGAAGCTGATCTCCTCGACCAGCTTCTCCATCACCGTCTGCAACCGGCGCGCGCCGATATTCTCGACGCTCTCGTTGACCTGTGCCGCGATTCTGGCAACCTCGGCGATCGCCTCCTCGCCGAAATCGAGCGCGACCTGCTCGGTCCCGAGCAGCGCCTTGTATTGCGCGGGCAGGTTGGCGCGCGTTTCCTTGAGGATGCGGACGAAGTCTTCCTCGGTCAGCGCGCGCAGTTCGACCCGGATCGGCAACCGGCCCTGCAATTCGGGCAGCATGTCGGAGGGCTTGGCGACGTGGAACGCGCCCGAGGCGATGAACAGCACGTGGTCGGTCTTCATCGGGCCGTATTTGGTGGAAACCGTGGTGCCTTCGATCAGCGGCAGCAGGTCGCGCTGCACGCCTTCGCGGCTGACGCTCCCCCCGCGCACGTCGGACACCGCGATCTTGTCGATCTCGTCGAGGAACACGATGCCGTTGGTCTCGGCGTTTTCGAGCGCGACGCGCGCGACGTCGTCCTGGTCCATGCGCTTTTCGGCTTCCTCGTCGACCAGCCGGTCCCACGCATCGGGCACTTTCAGCTTGCGCCGCTTCATCGGCGACTTGCCCATCGCCTTGCCGAACATGTCAGACAGGTCGATCATGCCGACATTGCCCTGCATTCCGGGGATATCCATCGGCATCGAGGGGTTTTCCCTGACCTCGATCTCGACCTCGGTGTCGTTCATCGCGTTCTGGACGATCCGCTCGCGGAACGCCTCGCGCGTCGCCTCGCTCGCGTTCTCGCCGACCAGCGCGTTGAGCAGCCGGTCCATCGCCGCCTCGCTCGCAGCTTCGCGCACCGCCTCGCGGCGGCGGTCCTTCTCGAGCCGGATCGCTTCCTCGACCAGGTCGCGCGCGATCTGTTCGACATCGCGGCCGACATAGCCGACTTCGGTGAACTTGGTCGCCTCGACCTTGACGAACGGGGCTTCCGCCAGCTTCGCCAGCCGGCGGCTGATCTCGGTCTTGCCGCAGCCGGTCGGGCCGATCATCAGGATGTTCTTGGGCGTGACCTCGTCGCGCAAATCCGCACCGAGCCGCTGGCGCCGCCAGCGATTGCGCAGCGCCACCGCGACCGCGCGCTTGGCATCCTTCTGTCCGATGATGTGCTCGTCGAGCGCGGCGACGATCGCCTTGGGCGTGAGTGATTCCGTCATGGGCCCTTGAATGGGGATTGGACCTGCTTTCAACAAGGTGGGAATGGGGGGAGTCTACGTTGCGTGCGGATCGGACCTCCGTCCGATCCTTGCGGCACCAGCCCACGCCCCCACCCGGCCACCCATAGGATACTATGGTCGGGGTGGCCGGGTGGGGGCGTGGGCTGGTGCCGCTCCGGCGGTCCGATGCTTGCCAACCAGCGACAGGTCTCGGCACCGCCGGAAAGCAACGCTAACGCACCGCCGGGCACGTCCAACGCTCCGCCAGCCGCCGATGCCGCTCGACGATCCGCGCGGTCAGCGCCGGATCGGGCGTGGTGTCCCATTCGCCGATATCGAAGCTACCGCCGAGCAGGATGCCATCGGGCCGCGGGAACATGTACCCGCCGCCGCCGTGATAGGCGTAACGGATTTCGGGCTGCGGCATCAGCACCGCGAGCTGGCCGCGTGCGGGTACCAGTTCCTCGTCCCCGACCAGCTCGCGCGCGCCGATGCCGGTGCAATTGAAGACAAGCGTTTCGGGCAAGGCGGCGACATCCGCCAGCGTGGCGAAATCGCGGATCGCGACGCTGCCGCCGGCCAGCCGGACATCGCGCATCGTCGCCCGCAGATAGCGGCCGACCTCGACATACATCGTGTGCCACAGGGCGATATTGTCGGCGGGAAACGGATGCTCCGCCGGATCGAGCAGCACCGCGTCGCGCGCGTAGATGCCGTAGGCCGACTTGTCGAAATTGCGCACCGCCTCGTAAGTCGGCAGCCAGCGGATGCCGTAGTCCTCGCCGACCATGATCTGGAAGCGCTGCCAGCTATAGGCCATCGCCGCTTCGTATTGCGCGCGCCATGCGGGTGTGACTTCGGCACCGCGATAGTGCCCGTGCGGCGCGATCTGCCCGCCGGCGATGTTGGAGGTCGTTTCCGGCGGCAGCGCCTTGGTGTAAATCGTGACGGGGAAACCCGCCTCCTGCACGAGCCGCGCGACCGACAGCCCCATCACCCCCGCCCCGATCACCGCGACCGGGCCGGTATGGCCCGGCAGTCCGAGATCGGTCGCCAGCTTCGCACTGCCCCAGCTCAGCGTGATGCCAGCGCCGCCATGGCCGTAATTGTGCACCAGCCGCTTGCCGTCGAGGCTGTCCGCGCGCACCACGAAACCGGCCCGGCGGTAGGGGCGCAGGCCGACGACTTCGCGAATGACATGGCCTGGATCGACCCTGAGCGGCGGCGGACAATTGCGCGGCGTGCCGGCCTCCACTGCCGGACGCGGCGCGACGGTGCAGCCAGCGAGCAGCGCGGCGGAAGTCGAACCGGCAAGAAAGGAACGGCGATCCATCGCCCCCGCCTAGCGCGAGCGGGCGCGGGGTATCAAACCGTTTCGACAGTCACGTTACCATTGGTGAAGACGCATACTTCGGCCGCGACTTCCATCGCGCGGCGGGCGATCTTTTCCGGATCGTCCTCGTAATCGGCCAGCGCCTTGGCCGCCGACAGTGCGTAATTGCCGCCGCTGCCGATCGCCGCGATACCGCCTTCCGGCTCGAGCACGTCGCCGTTCCCGGTCAGGACGAGCAGGTTGTCCTTGTCCGCCACGATCATCAGCGCTTCGAGATTGCGCAGGTACTTGTCGGTGCGCCAGTCCTTGGTCAGCTCGACCGAGGCGCGCAGCAATTGCCCGCTATATTGCTCGAGCTTCTTCTCGAGCCGTTCGAACAGGGTGAAGGCATCGGCGGTCGCTCCGGCAAAACCGGCCACCACCCTGCCATTTTCCGGGCCGCCCTCGCCGATACGGCGGACCTTCCTGGCGTTGGGCTTCATCACCGTATTGCCCATCGAGACCTGCCCGTCGCCGGCGATGACGGTCTTGTCGCCCCGGCGGACGCCGATGATGGTGGTGCCGTGCCATTGCACGGTGCCGTGCGCTTCGCTGCCTGTGGTCATGCCGCGCGATATGGGGAGCGCGATCCGGGCGTCAAGCTAGCCGCCCGGCCCGCCACCGCCCGGCCCCGCGCCGGGCGCGCCGACCTGGCCGATATTGCCGAACAGGTCCTCGAAGAAGCTGCGCTCGCGGCCGAGCGTGGGCGTCTCGTCGCCCTCGGGCCGGAGATAGACCACCTGCTCGAGACCGCTGCGTTCGGCCGACAGCACATTGCCCGCCGCATCGAATTTCACCGCCAGCACCGAATGATCCTGGATCCGCGGACGGACGAACGGCTTGCGGCCGGTCACGCTCGACACGTAATACCAGGTCGGATCGCCGAACTGGCTGACGAAGCTGGGACGGCCCAGCGTGGCGGTGACCGATTGGCGGTTGTCGATGCCCGGCTGGACGCCGCTCATCAGCGTCTGATCTTGGATATAGCCGCGGGTTTCGCGGATCGAGGTGCAACCGCTCGCCGCCAGCGCCGCGACCAGCATCGCCGCCGCCCCCAAAACCTTGCCTGCCTGCATCGACGTCATGTCCTTCGTGTCTCCTGTCGCGGCCAGCCTTACGGCGGAGCGCTCCGGCTTGCAACGGGGGCTTGCAACGCGGCTGGCTGGACCGGGCGGCTGCGGATGGGGATTGCGGCTTGAATTGCCGATGAACGTATGCATCCCTAGATGGGCGGCGATGGCATTCTTAAAATCCCTGTTCCGCCGCGAACCCGATCCCAAGGACGCGTTGCGCCCGCTGTGGCACCGCGTGGTCGAGCTGTCGCGCGATCCGTCATGGTACGCCGAGGACGGCATCGCCGATACCGTGCAGGGCCGCTTCGATGCGATCACGCTGGTGCTCGCCATGGTGCTGCTGCGGATGGAGCGCGACGAGGAGCTCAAGGCGCCGAGCGTCCACCTGACCGAGCTGTTCGTCGACGATATGGACGGGCAGCTGCGCGAGAGCGGCATGGGCGACCCGACGCTGGGCAAGCAGATGGGCAGGCTGGTCTCGGTGCTCGGCGGCCGGCTCGGCGCGCTGCGCGAGGCGGGACGCGACGAAGCCGCGCTGGCGGCGGTGGTCGAACGCAACGCGGCGGTCGAGGGCGGCGGTTCGGCGGCCGCGCGCAGGCTCGCGGCGTTTGCCGGGGCGCTCGATGAACGGACGCCGGAAGCCATCCTTGCGGCGGAGATCGCGCTGTGAGCGAAAGCGAATTCAGCCGCATGGTCAGGCGCAAACCGCTCCCCGGCGCGCCGGTCGAGATCGAGGCAAGCGAAGCCGAGCGCGCGGCGCTGGCGAAACGCTTCGGGATCGGCGCGATCGAGCGGCTCCGGGCGGTGCTCGACCTGTCGGAGAAGGGCACGGCGGTGCTCGCCGAAGGAACGCTGAGCGCGGATATCGTCCAGGCCTGCGCCGTCTCGGGCGAGGACTTCGCGCATACGATCGAGGAGGAGCTGGCCTTGCGCTTCGTCCCCGCCGAGCGGCCGGCCGACGAACCGGATATCGAGATCGAACTCGACACCGGCGACCTCGACGAGATCGAATACGAGGGCGAGAATTTCGATCTCGGCGAAGCGGTCGCGCAGAGCCTCGGCCTCGCGATCGATCCCTATGCCGAGGGCCCCGATGCCGACGCTGCGCGCGAGGATGCCGGGATCGCAAGCGACGATGCCCCGAGCGGGCCGCTGGCGGAGGCGTTGAGGGGTTTGAAACACTGATCCTCCGGGACGGGGAGGGCCCCTCCCCCTGCAGGGGAGGATCAGAACGGAATGTCGTCGTCGAGATCGTCGTATTTCGAGCCGGACGAGCCGCCCGAGCCGCCGCCCGACGAGCCACCACCGTAATTGTCGTTGCCCGAGGACGCACCGCCTCCGCCGCCCTGGTTCCAGTTGCCGCCGCCCCCGCCGCCGCGCTGGCCGCCGCCGCCCGGGGCGCCGTCGAGCATGGTCAGCGTGCCGTTGAAACCGCGCAGCACGATCTCGGTCGAATAGCGGTCGTTACCCTGCTGGTCCTGCCATTTGCGCGTCTGCAGCTGGCCCTCGATGAACACCTTGGAACCCTTGCGCAGATAGTTCTCGCACACATTGATCAGCCCGTCGGAGAAGATCGCGACGGTGTGCCATTCGGTGCGTTCCTGCTGCTGGCCGTCGCGGTCCTTCCACCGCTCGCTGGTCGCGACGCGCAGATTGCACACCCGCCCGCCATTCTGGAAGCTGCGCACTTCGGGATCCTGGCCGAGATTGCCGATCAGCATGACTTTGTTGAGAGACCCGGCCATCGAAAATTCCTTCGCTACAATCCTAGCGCAACAGCGCTCCAATAGGTGATTCCCGCGAAGATGTAGGCCAATCCGAACAGGTAGGCCAACATGAAGATCGGCCATTTCCACCCGTTTGTTTCGCGCCGCGCGACCGCGATGGTGGAGAGGCATTGCGGCGCGAACACGAACCAGGCGAGGAAGGCGAGCGCGGTCGGCAGGCTCCACAGCCCGGCGATGCGGTCGGTGACGCCCTGCGCCGCGAGATCCTCATCCTCGGCGTCGACCGCATAGGTCGTGGCGAGCGCGGAGACCGCCACTTCGCGCGCGGCGAGCGCAGGAATCAGCGCGAGGCTCATCTCGCGATTGAAGCCGACCGGCTCGAGCGCAGGGTGGAGCACGTCGGCAACCGTACCCGCATAGGAAGCGTCGAGCTGGCTCTCGCCCGGCTCGGCCTGCGGGAAGCTGAGGAGCACCCACAGCGCGATGGTGGCGGCGAAGATGATCGTGCCCGCGCGGCGCAGGAACACCCAGGCGCGCTGCCACAGCCCGATCGCGAGATCGCGCAGCCGCGGGAGCTGGTAGCGCGGCAATTCCATGATGAAGCCCGACGCCGCACCCTTCGCCACCGTCCCGCGCAGCACCAGAGCGACGATCATCGCGCCAACGATGCCCGCGACATAGAGCGCGAACAGCACCAGCCCTTGCAGACCGACGCCGGGTCCGACGCTGGTCGCCGGAATGAAGGCGGCGATCACCACGGCATAGACCGGCAGCCGCGCCGAACAGGTCATCAGCGGCGCGATCAGGATCGTGGTCAGCCGGTCCTTGGGGTCGGAAATGCTGCGCGTCGCCATGATGCCGGGAATGGCGCAGGCGAAGCTCGACAGCAGCGGGATGAAGCTCTTCCCCGACAACCCGACCCCCGCCATCAGCCGGTCCATCAGGAACGCCGCACGCGCCATGTATCCGCTCGCCTCCATCACCAGGATGAAGAAGAACAGGATCACGATCTGCGGCAGGAACACCACCACCGAGCCAACCCCGGCGAGCACGCCCTCGGTCAGGAAATCGCGCACCAGCCCTTCGGGCAGCGTGTCGGTCACCGCCCCCGACAACAGCCCCACCCCGCCTTCCAGCGCATCGGCGAAGGGGGTGGCCCAGGCGAACACCGCCTGGAAGATCACGAACAGCAGGCCGAACAGGATCACCGGCCCGATCCACGGGTTGAGCAGCAGTCTGTCGACGCCGTTCTCGATCGTGTGACGGGCGGTGGTGGAAAGGATCGCGGCGCGCGCGATATGCTTCGCCGACAGCCGCCGTTCGGGCAGCGACAGGTGCCAGTTCTTGCGCACGTCTTCGGCGGCATGCGCTTCCGCCTCGGCGATCGCGGCGGTCAGTTCGGCGAGCCCCTTGCGGCGCACCGCGACCGTCGGGACCACCGGCACGCCGAGCGCCTCGGACAGAGCGGCGGGATCGAGCGTCAGCCCGTCGCGCTCGGCGAGATCGACCATGTTGAGCGCGACCACGGTCGGGCGGCCCAGTTCGAGCACTTCCTGCGCGAACACGAGGTGCTGCTCGAGATTGGACGCATCCATCACCAGCACCAGCACGTCGGGCGTCGCCTCGCCTTCGAAGCTCCCCTTGACCACGTCGCGCGTCACCGCCTCGTCGGGGCTCGCGGCGTCGAAGGAATAGCTCCCCGGCAGGTCGAGCAGTTCGACCGCCTCACCGTCAGGCAACACCAGCCGCCCGGCCTTCCGTTCGACGGTGACGCCGGGATAGTTGGCGATCTTCTGGCGCGCGCCGGTGAGCGTGTTGAACAGCGCGCTCTTGCCCGAATTGGGATTGCCGACCAGCGCGGCGGTGCGCGTGCGGGGCGGATCGTCGCGGCTCATGCGGGTTCGACCTCGATCGCGGCGGCATGCGCGCGGCGCAACGCAATGGTCATCCGCCCGATCCTGATCGCCAGCGGATCGCGCGTGCCGAAGACACCTCGGTGAAGCACTTTGATTTCGGCGCCCTCGTCGACGCCGAGCGCGCGCAGCCGCTTGGCTTCGTCGCCTGCCAGCGCCGGCCAGTCGACCGCGACGATGCGCGCCTGCGTAGCGTGTTCGAGCCCGTCCAGAGTCATGCCAGCGCCCTGCCGGAGCGCGGCATCAATTGCAACCGATTATCAATAGCGTTGTGATCCTCCCCGGTCCGGGGAGGATCACCTCGCAGGATACCGCAGCCGCCCCAGAAAGCGCGTCACGCTGAACGTCTCGCGCTCCGAATTCAGCCATTGCGCCTTGGCCTTCTCGAACTTCATCACGCCCTCGATCCGGCGGTCGAGGAAGGCGCGGGTTTCGGCCTTGTCCTCGCTGTCGTCCTCGACGAACACCGCCAGCGTCGCGGCGTAGAGCGAGGCGAGGATCGCGCGCTTGGTGTAGTGGTTGTAGTCGGTCGCGGTATCGCCCGCGAGCCGCCACATCGTATCCGCGCTGCTCCAGCCGAGCTTCAGCGCACGGGCCGCGTTCTGCGGCATCGCCATGATCGCCAGCGCGCGGCGCAGCGATTCCTCCAGCCCCGCCATCGCGTCGAGCCGGAACTGCACCAGGCTGCGGACGCGCTCGCGGATCTTCATTGCGGCGAGCGTCTCGGGCGGCAGTGCCGCGGCCATGGCGAGATCGACCGTTTCGATCCACGCCGCGATCATCTCCATCGCGCCGCCTTTGAACGCCAGCGCGGCGACATCCGGATCGGCGCCGCGCATGTCCGCGGCATTGCGCACCGCCTCGCCGGTCCAGCCGTCGAACATCGCCGCTTCGGCCACCGCCGGGGCGAGCGCGAGGCGCAGTTCGTCGAGCGTCAGGTCGGCGGTATCGCCCACGCCTAGAATTTCGGCCCGTAGGTCTGCTGGGTGTCGGCACCCGCGCGCTTGGCGTCGGCCTGTTCGAATTCGCGCATCAGCAGCCCGTTGCCGCCCGCCAGTTCCGCATAGTCGCGAGCCGAACGGCCCGAATTGTCGTTGCGGTCGGGGCTGGCGCCGTTCGAGAGCAGCAAGCGCACCAGCGCGGTGTCCTTGCGATGCACCGCCGAGATCAGCGGAGTCTCGCCGGCATTGTTGGCGACATCGACTCGCGCGCCGGCCTTGATCAGCGCCTCGACCCCGTCGATGAAGCCGAGATTGGCGGCCAGCACCAGCGGGGTGATGCCGTTCTTGTCGGCGATGTTGGGGTTGGCGCCGTGCTGCGTCAGGAAGCGGATCCACAGCGTATCGCGCCGCTGGGTGACGATGTGCAGCGCGGTCTCGCCCGAACTGATGTCGCGCGCATTGACCACCACGCTGCCCGGCTCGTTGAGCGCATTGGTGGCAGCGTCGCCGTCGCGATCCTTGACCGCCTTGAGGAATTCGTACCCGTCCGAATAGAATTGCGCAGCCACCGGCGCGGCCAGCGCCGCGGCAGCGAAAACGGAGAGCCATCCGGCCTTGCGGAACAGCGCGCGAACCATCGCGTCGATCCTTCCCTGATATCCAACCCTGTCGAGAGGCGAGACTCGCCCCTTGCGATGCACCGGTTAGCAGAGCATGAACCGCCGCGCCATGCCTGCCATGTTCCGTTTTCTCTCCGCCGCGCTGCTGTTGATCTGCGCCGCCTGTTCCTCCGGCCCGGACCGGCCGCCGCTCGATCAGGCGCCGCTCCACGGGGCCAGCATCGGCGGCGACTTCGCACTGACCGGCGCGGACGGCGAGACGGTGCGCTGGAGCGATTTCGCCGGGCAATGGCGGATCGTCTATTTCGGCTACGCCTATTGCCCCGACATCTGCCCGACCGACGTCCAGCGCATGACGCAGGGACTGGCGCAATTCGCGAGCGAGCGACCCGAGCTGGCAGAGCAGGTCCAGCCGATCTTCATCACCATCGACCCCGAGCGCGACACGCCCGAAGTCGTCGGCGAATTCGCCGCCGCCTTTTCGGGCCGGCTGATCGGCCTGACCGGCACCCCCGACCGGATCGCCGAGGCGGCGAAGGCGTTCGGCGTCTACTACGAGAAGGGCGAGGAAACCGGCGACGGGGCCTATCTCGTCGACCATTCGAACATCACCTACCTGTTCGATCCGCAAGGCGCGCCGATCGCCATGCTGCCGACCGACCGGGGCGCACAGGCGGTCGCCGCGGAGCTGGCGAAATGGGTGCGCTGAGGGACCGCTTCTGGGAATTGCCGCTCGCAGAGCTCTCGCGCGCGGAATGGGAGGCACTGTGCGACGGCTGCGGGCAGTGCTGCCTGCACAAGATCGAGGACGATGCCAGCGGCGCGATCGAGCACACCAATGTCGCATGCAAGCTGCTCGACACCGGCACCGCGCGCTGCCGCGACTACAGGAACCGCAAGGCCTTCGTGCCCGACTGCCTGCGGCTGACGCTGAAGATCGTCGACGACGTGCCGTGGCTGCCCGAAACCTGCGCCTATCGCCGCCGCGCCAGGGGGCGGCCGCTGCCGCGCTGGCACCACCTCCTGACCGGCGATTCCGAAGGCGTGAAGCGCGCCGGCGTGTCGGTCGCGGGGCGCGTCGTCAGCGAGACCGAGGCGGGGCCGCTCGAACACCATATCGTCGAATGGGATTTCGACGAGGACGACGCTGCATGATCGAATGGCTGCAGCGTCCTGCGGGCGATCCGGTATTGGAGATCGGCGGACGGACATTGCCCGTCGCAATTCGCCGCCACCCGCGCGCGAAACGGATGACCTTGCGGCTTGCGCCCGACGGCGGCGAGATCCGCGTCACCATCCCGCGCTGGGGGCGCACGCAGGATGCCCTCGCCTTCGCACACAGCCGGAGCGAGTGGCTGGCGCAGCAACTCGCCGCGCTGCCCCCGCCGGTAGCAATCGTTCCGGGCGGCACGATTCGTTTCCGCGGCGGCGAGCTTGAGATCGACTGGCACGAGGACCACCCGCGCAGGCCGCTGCCGGTCGAGGGCGCGATCCGGCTGGGCGGGCCGGAAAGCCATCTCTCCACGCGGCTGCAGCGCTGGCTCGAAACGCGCGCGCTCGAACTGATGCAGGACGATCTCGCCCATTATTGCGAATGCGCGGGCATGGCCGCGCCGAGGCTCGCGCTGTCGCGGGCGAAGCGGCGCTGGGGGAGCTGTTCGAC
The DNA here is from genome assembly GCA_913055875.1 of uncultured Altererythrobacter sp. Classification (GTDB taxonomy): domain Bacteria; phylum Pseudomonadota; class Alphaproteobacteria; order Sphingomonadales; family Sphingomonadaceae; genus CAJXJY01. The sequence goes on along the minus strand of CAJXJY010000013.1, from coordinate 72,221 downwards.
CACCGGCACGGTGCGGATCAACTGGCGATTGGTGCAGGCGCCCGATTTCGTCCGCCGCTCGGTGGTCGCGCACGAGGTCGCGCATCTGGTCCATTTCGATCACGGCCGCGAATTCCACGCCCTGCTCGCAAGCCTTTACGGCGAGCGGCTCGCCGAGGCCGACGCCTGGCTCAAGGAGCACGGGCGGAGTCTCTACGCCGCGTTCCCCTGACGCCCGCGGAACCGGTTTTCAACCTTTCGTTTACCGTGATCGGCGATAATCCGGCCATGTTCGGCAGGATCGGCCTTCCCATGCTGTGCGTCGCGCTCGCGGCGATGGCGCCGCATGCGCTGGCCCAGGGCAATGGCAATGGCAATGGCAACGGGAACGGCCCCGCCGCCTGCAACAAGCCCAACCCGCCGCCGAACAATCCGCATTGCCGGCAGATCGCTCTCAGCATCGAGAGCGATATCGATTTCGGGCGGCTGGTGCTGCTCGGGACCGGCATCGGCCAGGTGTGGCTCGACCTCGCAACCGGCGAGCGTTTCGTCACCGGCGGGCTCGACGATGCGGGCGGCATGCCCGTAACCGGCCGCGCGATCGTCACCGGTCGGCCGCTCGAGCCGATCCGGATCGAATTCCCCGATACCGTCACCATGACCGACCCGTCGGGCGGCGTCGCGACGCTGCGAGATTTCACCACCGACCTGCCGTCGCTGCCGATCCTCGATTCGACCGGCCAGCTCGAATTCCGCTTCTCCGGCACGCTCCACACCGACAGCAATTCGCCGCTCGGCGGCCGGCTGCGCGGGAGGGTGCCGATCACGGTGGATTACGACTGAGGTTTGGTTGTTTTCCGGCGGTGACGAGACCTGCCGCTGCTTGGCGGACATCGGGCCGCCGGGGCGGCACCGGCCCACTCCCCCACCCGGCCACCCTGACCATAGTATCCTATGGGTGGCCGGGTGGGGGAGTGGGCCGGTGCCGCAAGGATCGGACGGAGGTCCGATCCGCACGCAACAAAAACTCTACCCCGCCCCCATATTCCAACCCACTGGCGCTTCGGGCGCTCAGCGCCTATCTTGGAGCCATGAGTTTAATAAGCAGGCTCAATCCGGCCGAAGGCATCAGCGATTTCTGGGAGTACTTCAAGCGCCCCCAGCCCTATCGCCTGCCGATCCTCGCGCTGTCGGCGCTGATATCTCTCGGCATCCTGTCGCTGGTGATCTGGCAGAAGGACTATATCGCCCCCCCGCGCCCCGAGGTGACCTACATCACTACCTTCGAGGACGGGCGGACCGATGCGGAAATTCTCGCCGGCAATATCGAGAACCAGCGCCGCCAGGACGAATTGCGCGCCGCGGACGAAGCGCGGGCCGAACGCCGCCGCGAGATCTACCGCGATCTCGGCCGCGCGACCGGCATGGACGTCGACGCGATCGACGAGCGCGTGGCGCGCGAACGCGCCGCCGAGCAGGAAGCCTCCGAACGGCGCCGCCGCGAATTGACGCAGAACGTCGAGACCCCGGAAGAAGCGCTTGCCGACCAGTCCGAGTGACGCGGACATGCTTGCCGCGGCAGCGCGGCTGTCGCTGCGCGGCAGGCCGCTGAGCCGCCCCAACCCCGCCGTAGGTTGCACTATAGCCAGGGACGGAATCGTGGTCGGGCGCGGCTGGACGCAGGCCGGAGGGCGGCCGCACGCCGAAGCGGTGGCGCTCGAACAGGCGGGCGAGCGGGCAAGAGGCGCCACGCTCTACGCGACGCTCGAACCCTGCGCGCACGCGTCCGGACGCGGGCCGTCCTGCTCCTCGCTGATTACGCAGTCGGGGCTGGCGCGGGTGGTGGTCGGAACGCTCGATCCCGATCCGCGCACTTCGGGCGCGGGTGTCGCCGGGATCGCGGATGCGGGAATCGCGGTCGAGACGCTCGACTGCCCCGCCTCGCGCGACAGCCTGGCGGGATATCTCGCTCGTCAGCGGCTCGGGCGGCCGCATGTCACGCTCAAGCTGGCCATGTCGCTCGACGGCTGCATCGCCACGGCCGATGGCGAGAGCCGCTGGATCACCGGCGATGCGGCGCGCGCGCATGTCCATTCGCGCCGCGCTCTGGCCGATGCGATCCTGGTCGGCGGCGGCACCTGGCGTGCCGACGAACCGCAGCTCGACGTGCGCCTGGCGGGCCTCGAAGCGCGCAGCCCGCAGCGCGTCGTGCTGACCGGCGGCGAAGTGCCCGAGGGTGTCATCGCGATCCACGCGCCCGAAGACATCGCGGCGCTCGACGGCGTGCTTTATCTCTATGTCGAGGGCGGAGCGCAGACCGCGGCGAGCTTCCTCGCCGCCGATCTCGTCGACCGGCTCGAAATCTACCGCGCGCCGATCCTGCTCGGCGGCGGCACCCCCGCGCTGGGCGATATCGGCCTCGCCTCGCTTGCCGATGCCCACGGACGCTGGCTATTGGCCGAACGGCGCCAATTCGGCCGCGACGGTTTCGAGGCCTTCACCCGCATGCGAGAGGAACCCGCCTGAATGTTCACCGGCATCGTCACCGCCATCGGCACAGTGGACCGCGTCGAGCGCAAGGGCGACCTGCGCGTCCGGATCGCCTGCCCCTACGACCCGGCACAGATCGCGATCGGCGCCTCGATCGCCTGTTCGGGCGTGTGCCTGACCGTGGTCGAACGCGGCGGGAAGAAGGACCCGAATAGCGAAAATGGGGCGTGGTTCGCGGTCGACGTCTCGACCGGAACCGTCGAGCGCACCGTGCCCGGCCTGTGGGAGCAGGGTCGCAAGCTCAATCTCGAAACCGCGCTCAGGCTCGGCGACGAGCTCGGCGGGCACATCGTCACCGGCCATGTCGATTGCGTCGGCGAGGTCAAGCTGGCGCGCGACGAGGGTGGCTCGACCCGGCTCGCGATCCGCATGCCCGCCGAATTCGCGCCGTTCGTGGCGGAGAAGGGTTCGATCACCGTCGACGGCGTCTCGCTGACGGTCAACGACGTGCGCGACCGCCCCGACGGCACCTGCGACTTCGCGCTCAACATCATCCCGCATACCGGCGAGGTAACGACGCTCGGCGCGCTCGAGGAGGGCGACAAGGTCAATCTCGAGATCGACGTGCTGGCGCGATATCTGCAGCGGATGCGCAAGCTCGAGCGGGGGTAGAAGCCGCTCGAATGGTTTATTTGATTCAAAAGGGATAGTCTGCTCTGAGCTTAGCGGGTCGAGTCTCAGATGTTCAGATCACTTCTAACATTCATTGGCTACATTTTGGCTATCTCGTTCACGGGTATCCTCGTGCTTTTCCTGTCGTTGGCCTTTCTACCAGACAGTCGCGAGCCGGAGGGGATATCTCTGTTGCTGATGATCGTGAGCGTCATTTTGACCTATGGCAGCCCGGTAATTGTCGGATTCTGGTTTTGGCGGGAGCGGACGCTATCCAAAGCACGACTAAATCAAGAGAATCAGAACAAGGCTGTGCAAGTAGCCGAGCAGGAATCAGCGCGTCGTCGATTTTTTGAACGTGAGCGTTTGATCGATGCAATCGACCACCACCGAACTGCACTGGTCAGAAACTTGGATCGAGCATTTAAAAAAAACGACTATGGTGCCATCGTTGAAGATCGGCGACACGAGGCGTTGTACGAGTTTTTTGCGAGCATAGATTTAGATACGGACGCAATCGACTATCCAGAAGCAGTTGAGTTGGTTTCCGAGCAGCTCGCTTCCCATCAAACTCGTGACAGAGCGACCGGATTCGATACCACCACCATTCCCGTAGACGGCCATGCTTTTGAGCATTGGGTTGCGGATGCTCTCACCGGCTTTGGATGGGAAGCGGAGGTAACCTCTGCGGGAGGGGACCAAGGCATCGATGTCATCGCTACTAAGGCGGGTCGCAAATTATGCGTGCAATGCAAACTCTATAGCTCTGCCATCGGAAATAAGGCGGTTCAGGAAGCCCACGCCGGGAAGGCATACTATGGAGCGGACCGGGCAGCAGTCCTGTCCAACGCTCCCTTTACTTCGAGTGCTCAAGCGCTGGCTATTTCCACGGGAGTCTTACTGGTTTCACATCATGACATCCCGCAGCTTTTTGAAAAAGCTTTCGAAATCTAATCGCAAGCAAGGCTTGCTTCTTGGTTCTGCGTCCCGCTGTCGCGTAAACACTCCGTTGGCTTATTTTCCATTTTCCTACACGCCGAAAATCTGCCTTAACCTCGCGGATGAGCCGCACCGTACGCTATTTCTCCGACCACCGCCCGCCCCGCACCGGCCTGCGTATCCCGCCGTCCTTCGCCGTCCCCGCCCGCGCCCTCGCCCGCGACGACGGGTGGACGCCTGCGCTGTGTCGCGCACTCGAAGCGCGCCCCTCGGAAAGTCACATACCCGTGACACCGGCGAAACGGATGGTCACACATTTCGCCCCAAGCGAACCCCGGAGTCGCCTGCCGACCTCTCGCGCTGTCGCCATGCCAACGGCGCGTAGAGATAAATACGTTATTGTATTTCAATGGTTTATCTACAACCATCCGCGGTACGCACCGCGCCCGGTGCACCAGCGGCAGCAATATCGGGCACGCACACCGACCCGGTGCAACCCGCCCGCCGAGTGTCAACACCCCAGCGGTCCATGTGCGAACCCCTCGCGCGTGATCTCGTACACCACGTGCCGCGCCGGGCGGCCCCTGTACTCGCCTTCCTCGACCATGTCCTCGACCAGGGCGCCGCCGATCTTCTCGAGCGCCCTGCGTGAGCGCCAATTGGTGTCGCCGATGCGGAACAGCACGCGCGGCGCGCTTTCCAGCGCATGCGCCAGCATCAGGCGCTTCATTGCCGGGTTGAGCCCGGTGCCCCATTGCGCACGCTCGAGGAAGGTCCAGCCGATCTCGGTCTCGTCGGGCGCGATCGGGCAGGCGCGGAATTGCGAGCTGCCGACGATGCGATCCTCCTCGCGCAGCACCGCGACCAGCGCCCCGTCCTCGCGCAGCGCCTCGTCGAAGAAGCCGCGGAACACGTCTTCGCGCCAGCGGTCGTGGATCGGGTGCTGTTCCCACACCAGCGGATCGGAAGCGACCGCGAACAGCGCCTCCCAGTCATCCCCGCGCAGCGGCCTCAACAGCAGCCGCTCGCTCTCGAGCGTCGGCTGGCAGTCCATCGCCTAACCCGCCACGTCCGCCAAAGCCGCGATGAACCGGTCGGTATTGCCCGCGTGCAGCCCGGCGACGTTGATGCGCCCCGAACCGGCCATATAGATGCCGTGTTCCTCGCGCAGCCGGACGATCTGCTCCTTCGACAGCGGCAGCACCGCGAACAGCCCGTTCTGCTCGCCCAGCGCAGCCAGGTTCAGCCCCGGCGCCTCGTTGTCGGCCGCCGCCAGCCGCTCGCGCACGCGGCGCATCCGCTCGCGCATCTCCGCGACCTCGTCGAGCCACATCCGCGTGAGCTCGTCGTCGCGCAGCACCGTGCGCACCGCCGCGCCGCCGTGATCGGGCGGCATCGACCAGTTGGCGCGCGCCAGCGCGTTGGCGTTGGAGGCGATCGCCCCCAGCTGTCCCGGCTCGCTCGCCATCATGTAGAAGGCGCCGACGCGGTCGCGATAGAGCCCGAAATTCTTGTCGCAGCTATAGGCGACCAGCGCCTCGGACACCGCAGCGAGGACCTGCCGCGCGCCCGCAACGTCCTCTTCGAGCCCCTGCCCGAGCCCGTGATAGGCGATGTCGAGGATCGGCAGCACCCCGCTGTCTGCGAAAGCTTGCGCGATCTCGGCCCATTGTTCGGGCGTGTAGTCCACCCCGGTCGGGTTGTGACAGCAGCCGTGCAGCAGCACGGCATCGGCACCGCCTGCGTTGGCCCCGGCACCGCGGATCGCGCCGAGCACCGCATCGAGATTCGCCGTCCCGTCGGCATCTGCGTGCTCGAACGGTACCGTTTCGACCCCGACATCGTCGAGGATCTGCTTGTGGTTGGGCCAGCTCGGCATGCCCAGGTGCACGCGCGAAACGCCCGCCTTCTGCGCCAGCGACACCGCCAGCCGCACCGCGCCGGTGCCGCCCGGCGTCTGCATCCCCTCGATCCGGCCCCGCATCGTCGCATCCTCGCCGAACACCCAGGGCATCAGCGCTGCGACGAAGCCGGTATCGCCCTCGGGACCGAGATAGCTCTTCGAATCCTGTTCCTCGACCAGCCGCTGCTCCGCCTGCTTGATCGCGCGGAAAACCGGGGTCGCGCCCTCGTTGGTACGGTAGACACCGACGCCGAGATCGATCTTGTCCGCACGCTCGTCCTCGGCGTGCATCCTGATCAGCGCGAGCAGCGCGTCGGGGGGCTGGGCGTCAAGTCTCTCGAGCATGGCGCACCCATGGCCGGACACATGAGGGGCCGCAACCCGAAATCCGGTTGCGGCCCCGAAAGTCGCCCTATCGGTGCGGTGACATGGGACAAGGGCCCGGCACTGGCACGCTGCCCTGCCGGAGTCTTCGGTTGCGTGCGGACCGGACCTCCGTCCGGCCCTTGCTGTTCCATCCCACGCCCCCACCCGGCCACCCCGACAATAGTAACCTATGGGTGGCCGGGTGGGGGCGTGGGATGGAACAGCCCCGGCGGTCCGACGACTGCCACCAAGCGACAGGTCTCGTCACCGCCGGAAAATAGAGACCGGAGGAGCGCCGCTACTGCAATGCCGAAAACAACCTCAGAACGGCAGCCAGCGCTGCTTCTTGCTGAATTTCATGTAGCCCGCGTTGACGCCGAGCCGCAGCCCGGCCCCGACGCGGATCGGGATCATCACCACGTCGCCCTTGCGCAGGTAGCTCGCGGTGAGCCCGCCGACGACATAGGCCTGCCCCTCGCCCGAGGGATAGCGCTCGTACAGCTCCTCGCTGTCGTAGAGGTTGTAGACCAGCACGAAGGTGTTGGCCGCGTTGGCGCCCGCGTCGAAGCCGACCGAGGGGCCGGTCCAGTAGACCTTGCGCTGCCCTTCGACCTTGTGATGCAGCGTGCCCGAGCCGTAGCGCGCGCCGACGATGAACGCCCCGCCCGCCTCGCGCCCGACGATATAGGCGTTGGGCTGCCCCTGTTCCTTGAGCAGGTCCCGGATCATCTTGGCGAGGCCCTCGGCGCCCTTGCCGAACACGCCCTCGGCGGCCCCGATCAGATCGTCCTCGCCATAGGTGGAGGAGGCGTTCTGGGCACGCTCGACGCCGTCGGGCGCGCCGGCGGGATCGGACCAGTTGGGGGCCACTGTCGCATTCCCGGCAGGATCGTTGGCAGGCATGGGCTGCGGCGCGCCTTCGGGTGCGGTCTCGCTGAATACCACCGCATTGTCGCCGGCGCCGTTGCCATCGGTGTAGACGGGCTGGTCGCCCGGTGCCTCTTCGAGATCGCCGTCGATCGCGAAATCGTCGGGATCCATCGTCTCGATCGGCTGCGCCGCGAGCGGCGAGGCCGCCATCGCGCCCGCGGCCAGCAGGGCGGCGAAACCGCGGCGGATTGTCTTGGCCAGCATGATGATCCCTCCTCGTGCGCACATGCGGAATTCTGCAGCTGCAATGAGAATCCTTTACCCCTGAAGCGGCAATGAACCGGCGACGAACCGAATCGAAAATGCGGCGAGTCGAGTCCCGCGATGGCGGAGGCGCGATTTTCGCTGGTGCTGCGGAGACTTGGCTTGATGCCATGCGGCGCGCCCGTTATAGCGCGCGGCTCGCAGCCATGATGCGTCGTGCGGAGACGTGGGTGAGTGGCTGAAACCAGTTCCCTGCTAAGGAACCATACCCTTATCGGGTATCGAGGGTTCGAATCCCTCCGTCTCCGCCACCTTCCTGTCTGCGCTACCGCCTCCGGCTGCTTGAGCGCATGGCTCCGAGTTCGAGCTTCGTCCCGAACTCTCCGCCACTTTGTCCCGATTTTATCGACGGGTTTGCGTGGCTGGCAGCTTTGATCGACAGACAAGCGCCATGGCTCATGCCGCTGCGGCAGTGGATTGATCCCGCGAACCTGCGGCAATCTTTTCCTGTGCCAGTGTAGCCACGACAAGCTGCAACAGGTCAGCCAGCGGCTCAACATCCGCATGTCCGACCTCTTTGCCGAGGACGATGGAGACAAATCGCCGCGTGTGACAGGCAGGCGGAGCGTTGCGACATTGGAGACCGCGGCGCGCGCCACGACGGAAAATTACGACTATCACTATCTGTGTACGGACTTGCGCCAGAAGCGCATGATCCCGATCATAACGCGCATCCGCAAGCATAGCGCGAAGGAATTCGGTGATCTCGTACGCCATCACGGCGAAGAGTTCATCTCCGTGATAGAAGGCGCGATCGAGGTACACACCGAGTTCTACGACCCCGTCAGGATCGAGGAAGGTCAGGGCATTTACATCGATTCCACCATGGGCCACGCCTACGTAACGGCAGACGGGTGCGACGAGGCGGTCGTGCTCGGCGTTTGTTCCAGCGCTGACGAGGGGCTCATGGATTCGCTCATCAACCTGCATGGCTGAACCCGGCAAATCCGCTTTGGAACGGGCAAGCGGAACCGGCTGCTAGCGCCCCGATTCTCAGCCCTGCTCCGTATCGGGTGCCGGCCAAGCCTCAGCCGATCGCATCTAGCAACTCGTCGTATCCCTCGATCTTCCTGAACACGATCTCCGGCGACACGTCGCGGAAATACCGTTCGGCACTGTCGATGCTTTGCAGCTCGGCCAGCCGCAGCTGTTCGGCGCTTGTATCGGCCTTGGTCTCGGCCACGAAATAGATCTGTCTCTCTCCGGCAAACTCCAGAGCGATGGCCCAGTCCGGATTGTAGCTGCCACCCGGCGTCGGGATCACGAAGCCGCGCGGAAGCTTTGCGTAAACCACGACCTCCTCGGCCGCCTCCAGTTCCTGCGCGAACTTGCGCTCGTTCTTCGAATCGACCGCGACGTAATCGTAGACGTGGCTTGCCGCCTCGAATGCGCTTTCGGACGGGATCTCGTAGCGGTCGGTCTCGAAGATGGAGACATCGTAGGTCTGCCCGGTTTTTTCGTAGCGCAGCGATTCGATCGCCAGGGCGACCTTCTCCCGGCGGATCAGGTCGGCGGCTTTGCGGAGGAACATTTCGGGGTTTCGGCCGAACATCGCAAAGGTGCTCGCCTTGATGCCGGTGAGGATGCGTCCCGCGGTCCGGCGGGTAAGCCGCGTCGACGATGCCAGCCGGCCGATCAAGTCGAAGCGGACGTCGCTTTCGACCGCGTCCTCGCGATACTCCGAGCGCGACCGTTCCGCGCGGAATCCAGAACGGCTGCGGATATCCTCTGCGCCGAGGCCGCCGGCGAGCTCGGCGCCCGTAACCACGATTCTTTGCCGGTCTACGGCCAGATCGCCGTCGAGCCGCGCGATGGCGCTCGCGATCAGCTTCCCGGTATCCAGGTCGGTGAAACAGACGGCCTTGCGGTTGATCCTGTTCCACAGCTCCAGGAACGCCTCCTTCTCGAGGTTCTTCCGGCGCACCCGGGGGAGGATCATATCGCGCCGATTGCCCGTCATCCGGCGCAGGGCCGTCTCGTCGAACACGGTATCGACCAGCGCGACATATTCGGCGGCGTTGCCTTGCAGCGGCTGGGGGAAGCTCGCCCAGATCGCCTGCGCCTCGCTCGACGCCTCGTCGATCCTGCCGGACGCTCCGGCTGCAACGGCTTCGGCGATCGTATCCCGGTGCTCGTGCCATTTGGAAGTTATGTGATAGGCCTGGTCGATATAGCGTTCGACCGTCAGCCAGTATTCCAGCTCGCGCGCCTCCTGCTGCGTTACTTCGCGCGAACCCTCCGGCGTATTGACGCTGAGCGACTGGAAGTACGCCACGCTGGCTTCGCGCGGGCGACCTGCGAGGGCATCGGCCATCTCGTCCTGGAGGGCCTTGGCGAAGTCGTCGTAGCTCTCCGACGCAATGACGGTCAGCACGTTGATCTGGTGTACGATGCTTTCGCCGTCGGTGCGGTGGCCGTTCGCGTCGACGCTGATCCGGAGACCGCGCCCGACCTCCTGGCGCTTTCCGATCTCGTGATCGGACTGTTTCAGCGTACAGATAGTGAAGACGTTCGGATTGTCCCAGCCTTCACGCAGCGCCGAGTGCGAGAAGACGAAGCGAACCGGCTCGTCCAGCGACAGCAGGCGGCCCTTGTCCTTCAGGATCAGGTCGTAGGACGACTCGTCCTTCGCCTCGCCTTTCTCGTCGCCGGTCCTGTTTACCGACGGCTCGACCATGCGGCCCTTCCTGTCGATCGAGAAATAGCCGTCATGCACCTCGTGCGGACGATCGCGCTTCACATAGGCAAGCCAGGCTTCGTCGCTGGCATCCAGCTCCTTCAGCTCGTCGAGCGCACGCCGGTACTCCTCTTCGAACATCTGCGCGTAGAGGCCGTTCTCCTTCCCGCCGTCTTCGCCGTAGACGCGGTATTTTGCCACCTCGTCGATGAAGAACAGCGAGAGCACCTTGATCCCGCGCGCATGCAGCATCCGCTCGCGTTCGAAATGGGTGCGGATCGTCTCGCGGATTTGCACGCGGCGCACCGCGTCTTCGCCGGCGTCTCCGGTGACGCACCCTTCTTCCAGCACCTGCCCGTTGAGGAATTCGACCGTCCGCTGCGTCGCATCGATGTTGGAGACGGTATAGCCCGCATATTCGGCCAGCCCGCCGGATTTCTCCTCCAGCCTGTCGCCGTCGCGCAGCCATACCGGCTTGCGCTTCACCTGCCCGCCCTTGAGAACATGCTCGATCGTCACCCGCGCTTCCGGCTTGCGGCCATCGGCGAAGGTGCGGAAGTGCGACAGGTAGAGATAGCCGTCCAGACCCGGCAGGCCCCTGGTCGTCACCCCCTTCACCTGAATCTTCTTCACAAGCTTGCGATTGTAGGCATCGAGCGCATCGAGCCGGTGGACTAGATCGTGGCGCGTCTTGTGCGTCGCCGAATAGCGCAGCGCTAGCGGCGCCTCGAAATGCGTCATCGCGGCCTGCGTCTTCGCCCCTTCCATGCGCTGTGGTTCGTCGAGGATCAGGATCGGGCGATTGCCCGCGATCACGTCGATCGGGCGGCGGCTCTGGAAGCTGTCGGGCGTATCGAAGATGATCCGCCCCGCCCCGCGTCCGGTATCGCCGGCGCGCACATCTGCCGTGAAGGCCTGCGTGTTGATGATCATGCAGTGCAGCCCGCCATCCTCGCTGAACGAGGTGAGCTTGTCGAGCTGGCCGCTATTATAGACGAAGTGCCGGATCTTGTGCCCGTAGAGCGACTGGAACCAGCCCTCGGTATCCTCGAGCGTCTTCTTCACTCCTTCGCGGATCGCGATGCTCGGCACGACGACGATGAATTTCGACCAGCCGTACTCGGCGTGGAGCCGGTACATCGTGTCGAGATAGACGAAGGTCTTGCCGGTGCCGGTTTCCATTTCGACATCGAGATTGACCTTTGCGGCCTTGCTCTTCGCCAGCTCGCCCGAGGGCGGCAGGTGCTGCGCCATCTGCACCTTGCGGATGTTCTCCAGCAGGTCGGTCTCGGACAGCTCCAGCGGCGCATTGCGCAGCCCGTTCCCGAACAAGCCGGCCTGAGCTCCCGGGTCCGCACCCGGATCCATGCGGTAGCCGATCCCTTCGCTGCGCGGTTGTCCGGCAAAGCAATCGACCACCGCCTGCGCGGCCCTGGCCTGGTAGTCGAGCGGCTTGAATATCTGTTTGGTCATCGAAGGGCTGCCCTCCCGACCCGTTCGCCCCGAGCCAGTCGAAGGGCTCTCTTTCCTCCGAGCGCCACGGCGAAAGGGAAGAGCAGGGCTGCGACTAGTTCAGCCCGAACGGAGTTGGGAGAAGCCAACATTACAACACCTTCACTTCGGCGTCGGGCGCCAGCTGCCTGAAACGGGAATGCACGTTTTCCATCGTCGCATCGTCCGCAAACCCGTCGTCGCGAAAGAGCACTTTCACGGGATTGAGCTCTGCCATGGCGTCGGCCAGCTCGGTATCGATCCCGCCCTTGCCGCTTCTGCCTGGCCGCGCGAAGCAAGCCAACAGCTGCGGCCGGCCAGTGCCGTCCTCCGCGGACTCGACTTCCCAAACCGTGCGCCCGGCCAGCTCGCGCTGCTTGATCGGCAGACTGATATCGACACCCCAGCGCAGCAGCGCGCCGAACAGCAAGTCCTCCTCGCTGCGGTCGTCCTTGATATGGTTGGCCATCCCCGCAAGCGCTTCCTGGGTGGCCTCCCTGGGGGTAACGCTGGTGTCGGCGAAGTTGCCGCTGTCGATGCGGAAGGCGCGAAAGCCGGTATCCACACTCCCGGCATCTTCGCCGTTATCCGAAATTCGCCGGCTCGCCAGCTCGAGGCGTTTGCGGGAAATCTCCGCCAGCGTATCGAACCCGGTATCGTCCGCCTCCATCTCGGCCGCTGCCTGGACGAGAATGAAGCGCCTTTCTCCACCGTCGGCTGCGTTCAGCCGCATGACGGCATCGCCGGTCGTGCCAGAGCCCGCGAAAAAGTCGAGGCAAGTCAGATCGGTCGTTCCGCAAGCCTTTATCAGCTCGATCATCAAATCGACATTTTTCGGATTGTCGAAAGGAAGATCGTAGTCCTTCCTGATTTGCGAGACTTCGAGATCGAGCCAGTTCGAGGTTCGCAAAGACGTAGCCGACGGCGGCACCCAGTACTGCACACCCCCGTTTTTTCCTTCGCCGTTCTCGATACGACGGACGAACCTCTTGCTCTTCCCTGTCCCCTCCCAATACTCTTCGAGCGACTGACCGTTGTCGTCTTTCAGATAGCCCTCGTAGTTTGCGACCCCCTCGAGCGCCTTTTCCTCCGACCAGCGCCACTGACCGGTCTTAGGGGTAAAGCCCATCAGTTCGTACCGCATGGTGGGACGATCGGCGCCACTCCAGAACACGTTCCATGTCCCCTTCGTCGGCGCGTTTTTCTTTTTCTGGTGGATCGCGGAAAAGAGGAATTTGTCGGATTTTGCGTATACCAGGATGTACTCCAGGCCGACGTTGAAGGAAGCAAGACCGGCTTCCGCGAACTGAAGGTTGAGGCTCTTCACGCGCCTTCGAACCGCAAGCACGTTTCGCAACGCGGATTCACCGAAAATCTCGTTGCAAAGCGAGATCAGCGCGCTCTTCTCGCCCTCGTCTATGGAGATGAAAATCGCGCCATCCTCTGCGAGGAGATTCTTGGCGAGCTTGAGACGCGGAAACATCATTGCCAGCCAGTCGGAGTGGAAACGGCCATTGCTTTCGGGATTTGCCACCAGCCTGCCGCCCGCCTCGTCGCGCTGCCCGCTCCCGGCCTCGTAGTCTTGACGGCGAACTGAAAAATTGTCCTTGTAAACGAAGTCCCTGCCCGTGTTATACGGCGGGTCGATATAGATCATCTTGATCTTGCCGAGATAGGTCTCCTGCAACAGCTTCAGCGCGTCGAGATTGTCGCCTTCGATGAACAGGTTGCGCGTGGTATCGAAGTCCACGCTCTCCTCGCGCATCGGACGCAGCGTCTTGTCGATCGGCGTATTGGCGGTGAGCAGCGCCTGACGCTTGCCCGGCCAGTCGAGCCGGTACCGCTCCGCCGGGCCTTCCACCAGATAATCGGTCAGCGCCTGACGCAGGAGGTCGAAATCGACCGAAGGCGCATCCTCGCGGCTTCCCTCCGTCCGGCATTCGGGAAACAGTTCGAGCAGCCGCTCGATGTTCTGCCGGGTCAGGTCGGAGGTGGATGCATCCAGTTTCTCGATAGTCATGCTTTTCCCTGTCAAACCCCTCCCCCGAACGGGGCGGAGAATTCAATCGGTCTGTCCTTTCGGCACGGCCTGCTCGCGGCGCAATTCCCGGTTGATTTCGATCTTGCAGGCAAAGTCCTTCTCGCGGCGCAATTTCGATTGGAGCCGCTCGACGGCTTTGCCCTGTACAGCGATGCGGCTCAAGCGTTCGGCCTGCGCGCGCAGGCTTTCTCCCCCGCGCGGCGCGTGCGGCCAGAGCCAACGAAGCCGCCCGGCATAGAGCCCCTCCGGGCTCGCCGCCTGCCGCAGGCGCGCGCGTTCCTGCGTTTCCGCCGCCCGACGACCACGCCAATGGCCCGGCTTTACCGCTTGCGACTTGTCCGCCCCGCTGCACCGTTTGCAGGCCGCCGCCGGCATCCTGAGCTTGCGGCCTGCACAAGCCTGCGAAGATCCATCGACGTCGTCCGCGTATCGCCGGCCAAATCGATCTGTGCAATCCGCAGCCGTTCGCATCCGCGCGCCATGCCGAACACTATGCGCTCTGCGCTCGGGCTCCCGGGGCGGCAGGGGTACAGCAGCATCAGGTCGTCGCAGGTATAAATCCGGGCATAGGCCATCATCTGATAGATATCCGACTGACCGACGCCGCCCTTCCCCTCGAACGGTTCCGCCAGCGCCTTCCATTTCGTATCGACGATGCCCACAACCCGGCCGTCGCGCCGCAAGAGTATATCCGGCCGGGTCTGGAACAGGTCGGCCTCGCAATCTTCCCCCTCGCGCCATTTGCCGAGGCAGTATTCGAGTCCCCCTTGCGCGACCACTTCCGTACCCTCACCCGCAAGCGACCGGCGCAAGAGCACTGCGACATAGGCCTCGAAGAGGTCGTTCATCGCAAACAGGAGCGTAATACCCTCGCCCGCATCCTCCCGGTGGTGCGTCGCCTGCCAATCGCGTTTGAGGAACAGGCGCGACAGGTCGAACAGGCTGCGCCAGCGCCGGTTCGAACGATCGAGCTGCACCCGCTCCCATGGCAAGTTTGCGCGCGGAACGTCGGTGACTTCGTCGAGAAGGTGGCGCAACTCCGTCAGGCGGCGGCGTGTCTCGGTCGAGCGCGCGTAGTGGGCGAGGAACAGCACCGTAGCCTTCATGATCCGCAACAACGGCGTGTCCGCTTCCAGCGAGTCGTACCGGCAGGCCAGCCTGTCGGGCCGGACGGCATGAATGGTGAACTGGCGGATCACGTCCATCCGGCCGCGCAGCGCGCGTAAGTCGTCGCTACGCTCCAGGTATCGGCGCGGCAGACCTCGACGCACTTCGTCGAGCAGGCGGTCGGCGAACAGACGGATCAGAATATCGAGCAGCGTTTCGTCCTGGCGCGCCAGACTGGCCGCTCCGCCACCGGACAGGTCGAGGCCCAGAGCGACATCGAGCATGCCGATCAAGCGTCGGCGCACGGTAGCGGCATCTTCGGCGGCACCTGCAGAATCGACCTTGGGCAGGATTTCCAGGCTGCAGCCTTTCGCCGCCAGCACGCCCACGACCTGACGCGCAGTCAGGTGGCGATGATGGTCGGCAAGGATCGCAGTGCCCTCGCTGCCGCCGCACGGATGCGCCCGTGCCGAAGCCAGCAGCGCATCGGCCTGCGCCCTGCTAAACCCGTGCGCATTCCCGTCGCCTACCGCCACTCGGCCCCATTCGTGGACCGAAAGATGGGTCATGGGGTTTCGGCCTGCGACTCCGCCGCATGGCCGGGCGCTTTCCCGATCAGGCGATCATAGGCATCGGGCGGGAAGTCCGGGCGCACAGACCAGCTCCAGCGGTCCTCGCCCGCCTCGATACCCGGCGGCACCGGCAATTTGCGCTTTTCGACGAAACCATCGCCGACGACGGCTGCGACACGACTCCAGTCGTCGAAAAAATATTCCTGCAGCAGCGGAACGATCCTGTCGCGCATGGTCGCATCTATCGCGCCGCGGTTCCCGCCCCCGCCGCCCATGAAGAACGCATGGCCTATGCGATGCTCGCGATCGTGGAGGTACTCGATCCGCTCGTTCATCACTTCCAGGACCCGCCGCAGCGGGATATCGTCCACCAGCTCGGGCAGAAGCGCCGGATCGGGCGCGATCTCCTCGAACCGGAAGCGCCGGCGCAGCGCGGTGTCGAGCAGGGCGATCGACCGGTCGGCGGTGTTCATGGTGCCGATTATGTGGAGATTGGAAGGGACGCCGAAGCGCTCTCCCGAATAGGGCAGAATTGCCCGCAACTCGTTCGCTGCGCCGATGCGCTTGTCCGGCTCGATCAGGGTGATCAGTTCGCCGAACACTTTCGACACGTTCGCGCGGTTGATCTCGTCGATGACGAGCACGTACGGTTCGGGGGGGCCGACCGTTTCGCCGGCTTCCCCGCTGCTGTCCACGATTTGCTGCATCGCGTCCCAGTTGATGAGGCGCGAATTGAACTGATACGCCGAAACCTGGCTGAAGATCTTTTCGTAGATCTGGTCGTGTCCGAGGCTGGCATCGCTGTGCCAGAGCCAGCGGACCGGGCGCCGGTGCTTGTAATCGTCCGTGCCGCCGGCAAACTCATAGGGGCCGGTGACCTGTCCGATTGCGCGGAACCTCAGGTTTCCGTCCGAAATCACGACATAGGAGCCGACTTCCATGTTGGCGCGCAAGGTGAATATCTGCGCGATATTCGGATCGTTGCCCGTCGCTTCCGGGTGATCCGCCTGCCAGCGTCGCTTTATGGTATCGAACTCGTCGAATTCGGGCGCCGCCCAGTCGATGTCTCCGCCATAACCCAGGACGACATAGCCCCCTTCGATCGCATCGGCGAAAATATGGTCGTCCTCCGCCGCTCGGGCGCGCCCGAGCGACATCTTGAACACCTTCTGCGCCGGATCGAGGCGGGTGCGCTCGGTTTCGGCCGCGCGGCCGCGATTGGCGGCTGCAAGATCGGCGGTCTCCTTGAATACCCCGTCGCGCGGCTTGAGCGAGAAGCCACCGGCATCGCCTTCCCCCTCGCCATTCGCGGCCTCTGCCCCCGTGTCGGGCCGCAAGCCCTGGACGAACTCTTCGTAGGAATAGTTCTGGTGGAAGGTGGTAAAGGCAATCCGGCGTCGGCGTACCAGCGCATTGTATGCCGCCATCAGCTCGCCGCGGTCATCCGGCACGGTTTCTCCGCACAACCGCACCGCCTCGCGCACGGTACGATAGGTCTTGCCGGTCCCCGGGGGCCCGAAGAGAATGAGGTTGGTGGGCATCGGCGCGTTCTTCTCTCGATGGTTCGCTTCGGCAGGGGGCGCAACGTCCGGTCCTTCGATCGACAGATCGAGGGATTCGGCCAGGGAATTCGACATGTGCCAGCGAACGAGTTTGCCGGGGAAGGTCAGGTAGTTCGCGTGGCTTTCGCCTTCCCTGGCGATACGAACGGGCAGCTTCTCGATCAGCAGGGCTCTCGCGACGTCCTGGAGGCTCTGCGTTTCGGTCGCAGAACCGGTTGTGTTGTCGGTTCCGGTTCTGATGCGGTACGCGATCGTGCCGGTTTCGCGATTCTTCTGCATGAGGGGGGTATATTGCGCCCCGTCGGCATCGAAGAGATGGAGGAACTCGCCCTGTTCGTTTCCTCCGAGCGCCACCCAAGCGAAACCCTGCACGTCGAAGAGATCTTGCGGATGCCAGCCGAATTCCCGGTCGAGCAAGGCGAACAGCGCGCGCATCAATTGCAGCCATTCGGCCAGGTCCGCCTCGCGGAAGTCGTTTTGCGGAAAGAGCTTCCTGCCGAAGAACCGCTTCCCCATCTGTTCAATCTTGGCAATCTTGAACCAGCTGGCGTCCTCGGGGTGAACCGTCGCGAATACGGTAATCGAAATCGACAACACTTCACCGCGGCGAAGACCGGCGATCCCGGCCTGGCGCAGGGCTTCCAGTTCCCGGGCAGCGGCGGGGATGGCCTCTTCGGCCGGTGCTTCGCTCCGCGCAAGCCTGCCGAGCGCGCGGTAGAACCGTTCGGTCAGTTCATCGTCGGCCGCTTCGACTTCGGAGAGGGTTCGCCAGCTGAGCGGACGGCCGCTGCCGCCGGTCGACAACAGGCGGAATAGGCGCTCCCCCACGGCGCGATCCTCGTCGTCCCCTTCGAGAATGCGGCGCGCTTCCGCAATCAGCGCGTTCTTGTAGCTGCGTTCGACGTCCCAATACTCGCCCGATGTTACGCGGAAATCGGTGAAGCCGGGCATCAGGCCCAGGAAGGCATCGCGGGAGCGCTGCAGTTCGGGCCAGTCGACGACGACGAACCCCAGTTCCTCCAGCGTCGCCTTGCACATGCTGCCGCCGGCACTCGCCTCTATTCCCCGCTCCCGCATGGCCCAATGGACGATAGCCTTGCTGGGATAGCGCTTGCCTGCGTGAAGAAGCCAGTATTTCTGCGGCTGTCCGCGATCCTCCAAAGTTGCCACGAAGGCAGCGGCCGATCCCGCAGCCTCGCACGCCGCGATCGCTTCGAGGACGATCTGCCGATCGAGGCCGGAAAGGCGCCCTTCGACGTCGTTTCGCGACGAGCGAAAGCGAACATAGGCCCGGACGGCTGCACGGCATGCGGCGAGGTTGCGATAGAGCGGGCCGGTGATGGTCAGGGCGCTGGGATTGGGCGCACCGCCTGCCTCATCCGAGCGCGAGTAGACCAACTCTTCCAGCAAGCCTTCGCAGGCGTCTTCCTCGAATTTCCGGTCGAGATCGTAGGCCCGGTCGACCTTCCCACCGTCGGAGAGCCACGTCGCGATCGTGTTCGTCGAGTACTCCTGCGCCTGGAGCCAGCTCTTGAATTCCGTTTTCTGCACTCGCCGCTCTTTGCCTGTCTCGCGTTTTCGCTGCGCCTACTCGCTCTCTACGACCGATCCGGCTTCCCCCCGACGCCAGCGCCGGGCGCAGCAACACGTCGAACAGCGCAACGATGAAATCGGTCGTAGCAAAGAATGAAAGGGTATCGCGCGGGCAGCACCGGGTTCCGATTGACCCGTGGTCGTGAAGAGGAAAAGGCGTGCCGCATAGCTTTCCGTGGATTTCCAGAGGTTTTAGCCGGTTCTGGCGATATTCCCAGAACTATATGAAGTCAGACAAATCCGAGGACCTGGCAGGCGGTCGGCCGGTTCAGCCCGTTACGGCCGCCCATTCCAGGCCGAACCTGGCGAGATATTTCCGCAGGCGGTCGGCATCGTTGGTCGATGTGCGGATCTCGCGCGAGACGGCGAAGAGCGTTCGCCCGGCTTCGGACAGGCTGGCGCTGCTGCGGCAGGTCTCGACGACATAGGCGAGCTGGACGCGGTCGAACGGGTCGATCTTTGCAACGCCCTCCGGTCCGAGCAAGTCGGCGAGGATGTTCTCCTCGGCCCGCTCGCCCGACCAGAGCCGCGCCAGCCGCTCGCATTCGAAATCCACCGCCGCGCGATCGATCCGCCCGCTCGGGCATAGCGTCGCCATGCGCGTCACGCTGGCCGCGAGATCGCGGAAATTGCCCTGCCACAGCGCCGCCGGGCTTTCGGCGAAAGCCAGGTAACGTTCGCGCGCTTCCTTGTTGAAGGTCACCCGCATGCCCTCGCGTTCCGCGAACCGCTCGAGCTCGTAGTCGAGATTGGGCTGGATATCCTCCCGGCGCTCGGCGAGGCCGGGCAGGGCGAAGGTCCACAGGTTGAGGCGGGCGAACAGGTCCTCGCGGAAATGGCCCGCCGCCACCTCGTCCATGAGGTTGCGATTGGTGCCGGCGATCAGCTGGAATTCGCTGTTCGCCTCGCTGTCCGCACCGACGGGCAGGAAGCGCCCTTCCTCGATCGCGCGCAGGATCATCGCCTGCTCGTCGAGCCCCAGTTCGCCGATCTCGTCGAGGAACAGGACGCCCTTGTCGGCGCTGCGCAGCAGGCCGGGGCGATCCTGCACCGCTCCGGTAAAGGCGCCTTTCCGGTGCCCGAACAGGGCCGACATAGCGCTGTCGCCCTTCAGGGTGGCGCAATTGACCTCGACGAACGGGCCGCTGACCTGATGGCGCAGTTTCTTCAGCTCGTAGATCTTGCGGGCGAGCTGGCTCTTGCCCGCCCCGGTCGGGCCCATCAGCAGAATCGGCGCGCGGCTGCGCATCGCGACCTGCTCGATTTCCTCGATCATGCGGTTGAACGCCGTGTTGCGCGTTTCGATGCCGCTCTTGAGGAAGCTGGTGCTCTCGGCGCTCGCCTCGGCGAAGCGGGTGGCGATCGAATCGTAGCGCGACAGGTCGAGGTCGATCGCAGCCCAGGTCCCGACCGGCTGCGGCTGGCCCCGCTGCGGCTGGGTCTGCAACAGGCGGCCCGGAAGATAGCGCGCCTCGGTCAGCAGGAAGAGACAGATCTGCGCGACATGCGTGCCGGTGGTGATGTGGATCAGGTAATCCTGCACGTCCGGGTCGAAGGGAAAGCTGCGCGCGAAGTCGAGCAGCTTGCCGTAGACTTCCTCGAAATCCCACGCATCGTCGAAATCGAGCAGATGCGGCACGACTTCGGTCTCGGGCGAGACGTCGCGGATATCCTGCATCACGAAGTCGGCGAGCCGTTGGTGATAGGTGCCGTGCAGCAGCACGAAGCGATCGACGCGCAAGTCCTCCTGCATGCAGATACTGACCGTCGGCCGCCACTTGTTCCAGCGCGACGGGCCGAACTTGGCCGCGTCGAGCGTCGAGCCGAGGAATCCGATGACAGTGGCGGGCTTCATCCGCGGAACGATAAATTTTTATAGTTCAATATACAATAATATATATTTTTCCCGATACGACAGTCGGTCGATCTTCAGAGATCGACATTATTTCCGTTATTTATCAATATTTTATTCTTATTTCCGGCTTCCGCACATCGAATTGGCACGCCCTCTGCACTGCATCCGGCGTCGGGTTGGTCGAACACCCGGCATGCTGCGGTGGAATGGGCGGCCGGAATGAGCCGGCCGCCCAAAGCCACCGCAAGACGATGGAGTTGGACAATGGCCAACAAGACGCTCTTTTCTTCGGCACTCGCACGGGTGTTGCCGCGCACCGATACGGTGAACCGGGCGGGCGGCGACGCCTATGCCTACGGTCCCGAAGCCAAGCTGGCGCAGCTCGCCGCAACCGGGACGCTGGGCGACGGCTTCTATGCCGATGCGCAGGCGCAGCTCGCCGACGTGCTCGACGCCGCGCGCAAGGTCGATCCCGCATGGGTCGCCAAATGCGCGGTCTATGCCCGCCAGTCGGGTGCGATGAAGGATATGCCGGCGCTGCTTGCAGCAGTGCTGTCCAAGTCCGATCCGGACCTGATGGTGCCGGTGTTCAAGCGCGTGATCGACAACGGCCGCATGCTGCGCACCTTCGTGCAGATCATGCGGTCGGGCCAGACGGGCCGCACCTCGCTGGGCTCGCGTCCGAAGCGGCTGGTGCGCGAATGGCTGGAAACGGCCTCGACCCGCCAGCTGATGCAGGCGGCGACGGGCAACGATCCGAGCCTGGCGGACATCGTCAAGATGGTCCACCCGGCCCCGGCGACCGCCGAACGGCGTGCATTCTACGGCTGGCTGATCGGCAAGCCCTACGATGTCGACGCGCTTCCGGCGGAGATCGCTGCGTTCGAGGCATGGAAAGCGGACCGCTCGCGGCCGCTGCCCGATGTCCCGTTCCAGTGGCTGACCTCGTTCGAGCTCACTGCGAAGCAGTGGGCCGTGCTCGCCGAGCGCATCGGCTGGCAGGCGCTGCGGATGAACCTCAACACGCTGGCCCGCAAGGGCGCGTTCCGCCTCGACGGCGTGACCGCGATGGTCGCGGCCCGGCTGGCGGACGAGGAAGCGATCGCGAAGGTTCGTCCGGCGCCGTACCAGCTGATGACCGCGCTGACGCAAGTCGGCGCCCAAGATTCTGGGGGTGTCCCGCTGGCGGTGCAGGCCGCGCTCGAACGGGCGCTGGAGCTTTCGCTCGCGAAGGTTCCGGCACTGGAGGGCAATGTCGTGGTGTGTCCGGACGTGTCGGGCTCGATGGGCTCGCCCGCGACCGGATACCGCAAGGGTGCGACTTCGGTCGTCCGCTGCATCGATATCGCCGCGCTGGTTTCGGCCGCGCTGCTGCGGAGCAATCCGCACACCCGCGTGCTACCGTTCGAAGTGGGCGTCGTGCCGCTGAAGCTCGATCCCGATGCCCGCGTCGCGGTGAACGCCGCGAAGCTGGCCGGGGTCGGTGGCGGCGGGACCAACGTGTCGGCTCCGCTTGCCTTGCTCAACCGCGAGAAGGCGAAGGTCGATACGGTGGTGATCGTCTCGGACAACCAGTCCTGGGTCGATCCCGCCCGGCGCGGAGCCACGGCGACGATGAACGAGTGGACTAGGCTGAAGGGTCGGAACCCGGCCGCGAAGCTGATCTGCATCGACATCCAGCCCTACGGCTCGACGCAGGCGAAAGATCGCAAGGACATCATGAATGTCGGTGGCTTCACCGACGCGGTGTTCGACGCAATGGCGTGCTTCGCCAATGGGCAGGCGCGTGACTGGGTCGAGATCGTCAACGAAGTGGAGGTTTGAAACATCAAAGGTCGCGGCGAATGCCGGGAAGGACTACATTCAAGAGCCTGAAACGTCGGTTCGAATCCGACCGGCGGCGCCGCCCTCTGGGAGCGCTCCGTCGTCTAGCGAGTAGGACGCAGGCATTGTCTTTTCCAACCCTCGTCGCCGCGACCTTTGAACAGTTTGATTTTGGAAAGGACCGGGGCAAATGCCGGTGGGACTACATCCCCCACATGACAGGCCCGACGAGTAAAGCGCCTCTCGGGAGCAATCCTGCGGGGAGATGCGGGTTCGAATCCCGCCGCCGGAACGTAGCTTAAGGGCCGCCGTCTCGCCATGACTCGTTGCCCCGGCCTTTTCCAAATTCACGGCGAATGCCGGAAGGACTACATCGACTGTCACTCGCCAGGTCGCGGGTTCGAATCCCGCCAGGTCCACCATGCTTTTTGCGCTATCGCTTCGCTGCGTGAGCGCCGGATGCGGGCCTGTAGCTCAGCGGTAGAGCAGGAACGTCTTTCCAACTTTCGTCGCCGTGAACCAATCACGCGCTCAAGCAGCGAAGCGGTAGCGCAGACAAACACGCTGGCGAATGCCGGTCGGGACTACATGGGTAAAGGCCGAGAGGCCTAGCGGTTCGAATCCGCCCCTGATCTTTCCGCAAGGATTGCAAAGGGTGTCTCGCCAAACCTCGTCGCCGGCACTTATGAAGGTTACCCCAAGGAGGTCGCGATGACCCAGACGACGTATGAATATCAGGAAGTGGCAGGCGCATCGCCGATCAAGATGTGGACTCGGGGTGTGCCCGTGGACGACAAGGCGCGCGACCAGCTCGCCCGGGCGGCGAAGATGCCGTTCATCTTCAGGCATGTTGCGGCCATGCCCGACGTGCATGTGGGGATCGGCGCCACCGTGGGATCGGTGATCCCGACTAAGGGTGCGGTCATCCCGGCCGCGGTGGGGGTCGATATCGGCTGCGGCATGATGGCTGCGCGCACTTCGCTCGTGGCGAGCGACCTGCCCGACAACCTCGCCGGGATCCGCTCGGCGATCGAGGCGGCGGTGCCGCACGGCCGGTCGTCGGGCCGCGGCGGGCGCGACAAGGGTGCGTGGGGCGAACCCCCGCGCGCGGTGGTCGATGCCTGGGCGGCGCTGCAGCAACGGTTCGACGCGCTGTGCGCCAGGTATCCGCGTCTGCAGAAGAGCAACCACCTCGTCCACCTCGGCACGCTCGGGACGGGCAACCACTTTATCGAGCTGTGCCTCGACGAGGACCAGCGCGTGTGGGTGATGCTCCATTCGGGCAGCCGCGGCGTGGGCAACGCGATCGGCCGGTTCTTCATCGAGCTTGCCAAGCAGGACATGCGCAAGTGGCACATCAACCTGCCCGACGAGGATCTCGCCTATTTCCCCGAGGGGACCGATCACTTCGACGATTACGTCGAGGCGGTTGAATGGGCGCAGGACTTCGCCAAGCTCAACCGGCGGGTAATGATGACGCATGCGCTCGACGCGCTGCGGAGCCGGATCGCCAAGCCATTCGAGGCCGAATGCGAAGCGGTCAACTGCCATCACAACTACGTGACGCGCGAAAACCACTTCGGCGAGAACGTACTCGTCACCCGCAAGGGTGCGGTGCGCGCGGCCAAGGGCACGATGGGCATCATCCCCGGATCGATGGGGGCGAAGAGCTTCATCGTGCGCGGGCTCGGCAATGCCGAGAGCTTCAACAGCTGCAGCCACGGGGCCGGGCGCGTGATGTCGCGGACCCAGGCCAAGAAGCTGGTGTCGCTCGACGAGCATATCGCCGATACCGCCGGCGTCGAATGCCGCAAGGACGAGGGCGTGATCGACGAGACGCCCAGGGCCTACAAGCCGATCGAAGCCGTGATGGCCGCGCAGGCCGACCTGGTCGAGATCGTCCACACCCTGAAGCAGGTGGTGTGCGTGAAGGGATAATCCCTTTACGCCGCCGCCCCGACCACCGACAGCGGGACTCCATGCAGGACAAGCTTGCCATCGCGCCGGAAATGCGCGCCGAAATCGAAAACCGTCTCGCCCGCCTGGCGAGCGAGGAAGGCGTGCGCCTGCTGATGGCGGTCGAATCGGGTTCGCGCGCCTGGGGCTTCCCCTCGCCCGACAGCGATTACGACGTGCGCCTGTTCTACCTGCGTCCACGCCGCGACCACCTGTCGCTCGCCCCTCTGCGCGACGTTATCGAACGCCCGATCGTCGACGAAATCGATCTCAGCGGGTGGGACATCCGCAAGGCGCTGGGGCTCATGCTCCGGCACAATGCAGTGGTGTCCGAATGGCTGACCTCACCGATCCGCTACATGGCCGATCACCCGGTGGTCGCGCGCATGGGCGATCTGGTCGACCGGCATTTCGATCCCCGCGGATATGCGCGTCACTACGCCAATCTCGGCCGCGGAACGGTTGCGCGCTGGTTCGACGAGGAAGGCGGCATTTCGGTGAAGCGCTATTTCTACGCCTTGCGCCCGGCACTCTCGATCCGCGCCTTGCGGCTCGACCCGTCGCGCCGACCGCCGATGCAATTGCAGGCGCTGGTCGGGGTGTGCGAGCTCGATGCTACGCTGGTCGAGGAGATCGACCGCCTGATCGAACTCAAGGCATTGACCAACGAAGCAGGCAACACCGTCCGCCTGCCGGCGATCGAACGATTGATTGCCGAGGAGCTCGGACAAGCCGAAACGGTGCCGGAGCGGCGCAGCGATGTCTCTTTTGCGGAAGCGGCGGACCGGCTCTTCCTTGAACTGGTAGAAGAACCATGATCACCATCGACGGCTCGGAAGGCGAAGGCGGCGGGCAGGTGCTGCGCTATGCGGCAGCGCTTTCGCTGCTGACCGGAGAGCCTTTCACCATCGGCAATATCCGTGGCGGGCGGGCCAAGCCGGGCCTCATGCGCCAGCATGTCACCGCGCTCGAGGCGGCCTGCGTGATCGGCGGGGCGGAATGCAACGGGCTGCATGTCGGATCGACCGAAATCGGCTTTCGTCCGGGCAGCGTGACGCCGGGCGAATACCGCTTCGCGATCGGCACTGCCGGCAGCACCGGGCTGGTGCTGCAAACGGTCATGGTGCCGCTGATGCTGGCGGACGGACCGTCGAAGCTGGTCATCGAAGGCGGCACGCACGCGATGGCCGCGCCGCCGTTCGAGTTTACCGCGAAGACGCTGCTGCCGCTGATCGCGAAGATGGGCCCCAGGGTGACGGCGACGCTCGACCGCCACGGCTTCTACCCGCGCGGCGGTGGCAGGATCGTGGTCGAGATCGAACCCGCGCCGCTGCGCCCGATCGAATGCATCGAGAGGGGCGCCTTCGAACGCGGCAAGGTCGATGCGCTCGTTTCCGGCATTCCGTTCGATATCGCCGACCGCGAGCTCAAGGCGGCGCGCAAGGTGCTGGGCGAATGGCCCGAGGAAAGCTTCGCGGTCGAGCAGCTGCCGGCGGAGATCGGTCCGGGCAATGCGCTGCTGATCGAAGCGGCATTCGAGCACGTCACCGAAGTCATGTCCGGTTTCGGCAAGATGGGCCTGCCTGCCGAGCGGCTCGCTAAGACCGCGGCGAAGAGGATGGCAGGCTACATCGCTTCCGGCGCATTCGCGGGACCCTACCTGCAGGACCAGTTGCTGCTGCCGCTTGCCATGGCGCAGGGCGGCGCGTTCACGACCGTCCGCATCGGCCGGCACAGCCGCACGGCCGCAGAGCTGATCGGACGGTTTACCGGCCGCGAGATCGGTTTTTCGGATACGCCCGACGGAGCGCACCTGATCGAAATCCGCTGAACGGGGAATTTCCCGCGCGGGGTGCCCCGCCAATTCGCTGGACAGGGTGTGCAGTGCCGCCTATGCCGACGCCGTCTGCGCAAGCACGAATAGATCAACCCATGTCGTTGAAATAAAAGGTGTTTATGATGAAATTCGTAATGGATGACGACGAGAACGAAGAAAAAGAGGAGCCCAGCACGAGAACGCCGCGGATCATCGAAGATACGCTGTTCAAGGGTCGTCATGTCCTGATTACCGGGGGAATCAACGACCGCCTCGCGAAGCTCACCGTCGAGCGCCTGCTCGCGCTGGCTGCCAATGGCGACGATCCGATCAACGTGTTCATCAGTTCGCCGGGCGGTCACGTCGAATCGGGCGACATGATCCACGACGTCATCAAGTTCATCAAGCCGACGGTCCGCACCATCGGATCCGGCTGGGTGGCAAGCGCCGGGGCGCTGATCTTCATCGCCGCCAAGTTCGAGAACCGCTTCTGCCTCCCCAACACGCGATTCCTGCTGCACCAGCCGTCGGGCGGTGTCGGCGGCATGGCGTCGGACATCCAGATCCAGGCCGAGGAGATGCGGCGGATGCGCCAGCGCTTCGACCGGGTTTTTGCCGAAGCGACCGGACAGACGCCCGAAAAGATTTCCGCCGATACGCAGCGCGACTTCTGGCTCAATACCGACGAAGCGCGCGAATACGGCCTGCTGAACAAGGTGATCAACACCCAACGCGAACTCGAAGAGCTCGCCGACACCTAATCGACCGACCGGGCGACGAAGCGAGCGGGGGCGAGGTCATTCGACCTCGCCCCCGCTCCTTTCGCATGCGCTGCTGCCGTGCCGCAGCTCAGCGCGGATTGAAGGTTATCATCCCCCCGAGCAACGCCTCGGCCTGCTCGCGGCTGTGCACCGGAACCGCAACGCGCTCGGTTGCCGGGCCGGCCGCAGCCGGGTTGCCCGGCGACGTGACGGAGGGAGCGGCGAACCGCGCCCACATCCCGTCGAACGCGCCGGCGGCAATGGAAGGCGACGGCGGGGGCGAAGGCATGCCCGGGTCGATGCCGGTCGGAACAGAGCCGACTCCGGCAAAGGCTGTACCCTGCCCCACGCCGCCGCTACCGCCCGGGGTCACGGGCGGCAAGGGAACCCCGTCGCCGGTTGCGATGACGGTTCCGGCCGGGATGGGTGCGGCTGCGGCTGCGGTTGCGCTCGCACCCGCTCCGCCGCCACCGCCGCTCGGGGCGGCGCTTTGGCCGAAGATCATCAGGCCTTCCGCGGTGTAGTTGAAATTGTCGTTCAGGCTGACGCCGACCCCGATCTGCTGCAGGCCGTCGCCGAAGCCCTGCCCGAAGACGTTGACGTTGCACCGGTTGGTACACACCGCGCCGCCCGACGGGGTCGCGGTCAGATCTCCGGCGAACTGGCTGTTCCCGTTGATGAACAGCTGGCTCTGACCCGGATCCGCCACGCCGCCGGTGCTTTGCGCGCTATACTGTCGTCCGGATATATCGATCGCGACTTCGATGCCGACCAGTGGCGCGGCACCGCCGAACAGGACCGACAGATCGCCGGTCAGCGTGCCTTCGTTGCCCGCTCCGTCGGTAATGGCGGTGCCGCCGATCTGTTCGAAATCGATCCGTCCGCTGGTGGGCAGATTGGTGAGTTCGGTGCCACCGAAGACATGGAAATTGTCGTAGAAGCCGCCGAAGATGGACTGCGGGTTCTGCCAGCGCGCCCAGGCGATATCGCTCGCCGTACCGCTATCGGCCAGGGTACCGGTCGACAGATCCTTGTCGGAGAAATTGGCGCCGCCGCCCGTGTAGGACTGGATCACACCGTCCGCGAGCGTGATCGTCCCGTCGAATTCGTCGAGCGCACCGCCGACGGCGAATACCAGGCCGGAAGCGTCGAACGTGTCCGTGGCACCGGCCAGCCCTCCCGTCGCGCCGCCCGATCCGCCATCCATGGGCAAGGTGCCGATGCTGTCGACCGGCGTACCGGCCGCACCCGGCGCAGCGAAGACCGCGCTGCCGCGCGCGGCGAAGCTGCCGTCGACCACCCGGTAGACCACGCCCGCATGGCTGGCGCCCTGCCCGTAGAGGTTGCCGAGGATGTCGCCGGTGCAGGTGCCGGTGCAGCTCGCTGCGGTCAGCGGGGTCAGTGCGAAACCGTTCCTGAAGAAGTGCTGGCCGATCGCGCGGATATCCATCCCGCCGTTCGAGGGATCGGCAGCGCCGCCCGCGGTCGCCATGTTCCAACCGTACTCGGCGATATAGATGTCGAAGTCGATGCCGACCTTCTGCGCGGCGAAATCGATCGCGAGATCGCCGGAGAAGCTGCCGGCAGGTTCGGTACCTTCGTTGGTCGTCGGACGCGTGCCGCCGATCAGCGCATAGTTGACCAGACCGGTGGTCGGCAGATCGACCGCCGGCGCCCCGACGATGACATGGACGCCGGTATCCTCGACCTGTCCCTGATTGTTGTTCGGGTCGAGGAAACGGGCCCAGGCGATTGCGCCTTCGATGCTGCCGGCCTCCTCGTCCGGATCTGCCGGATCGAGGCCCGAACCGGCGGTGGAACCGACACTGTTGGTATACGTGTCGATCAGCCCGTCGGCATCGAAGGTTACCGTCGAATTGGAGTAGTTGCTCAGCGTCGAGCTCGGCAGGCCGAAGCGCGTGGTGAGCACTTCGAGGCCGGTAACCGTGCCCGAATAGGGCGTGCCCGTCCCTCCGGACCCGCCGCCCAGCGGCGTCGGTGCGCCGAACAGCGCGGCGCCACTGATCACCTGGTCGCTCCCGACCTGCGAGGTGTTGTAGACCGTACCCACCCGGTCGCCGCGAGTCGCACCGCCGAAATAGAGGTCGAAGCGCACCCGGCAATCGTCGCGGTCGCCGGTGGTGCAGGCATCGCCGACGTCCGAAATGCGCGAGATCAGCGTGATCGCATCGTCGTTGGGCCCCGGTGCGCCGAAGCTGGTCAGGGCGCCGGTGAAATCGCGCGTGTCGAAATTGTAGACCGTGTCGCCGCTCGCTTCGGGCATGGTAATCGTGCCCCACAGCCCGGCCTGCAACTGGCTCGAGGCGTAGACGATCCGCAGATCGCCGGCGAAGCTGCCCGGCGCGGTGTGCCCGTCGAGATAGGTCGGGTTGGTCGCCGCGAGCAGGTCGTAATCGACCGTCAGCTCGGTCTGGGGCGTCGGAATCGGATTGGCGCTCGGCGCGAGCAGCAGGTAGTGCACGCCGCCGTTCTCGGGGATCGAGACGGTCGCAAAGTTCATTTGCGCATCGCCGCCCGAATAGCGCCCGATCAGCGCGCTCTCGTCGCCATAGGTCTCCTTGTGCAGGTCCGCCGACGCGCCCAGCCAGGTGTTGCCGAAGCCGGTCCGCCGCGCGCTCAGCAACTCGCCGTCGGCACCGACCGAATAGCTTTCGATGTCGCCTCGCGACGCGGTGGTGAACCCGCTCGCCGCCGCGATGCGGACATCGGCATTGGCAGGGAATCCGCCTTGGTAGGGATAGTCGAACGCAGGGAGCGGGCCGCCGCCATTGCCCGGCAGGCCGGCGAACTGGTCGGGATCGCCGCCACCCTGCACGAAGGCGAGATAGTCGGTCAGGAAGGCCGCGATCGCGGCATCGAGGCTGCCGCCGAGGATATTGGCGTCGGCCAGCGCGGCGAGATAGGCCTCGATCGTGGCGAGGTCGAGATCGGCATAATCGCTCGGCAATCCGCCCGCGATCAGGAACTGGTAGTAGGCCTGGATCGCCGCGAGATAGTTTTGGTAGATCGGCAGCCCTGCAAACTCGGCCGGATCGCCGCCGCCGCTGACGAAGGCGAAATATTCGGCGAAGAAGGCATTCAAATTCGCATAGGCCGCAAATCCGCCCGCCGCATCGAGCGCGGCGAGATAGGCCTCGATGGTAGCCTGGTCGAGCGCACCGTAGTCCGCCGGAAGACCGCCATTGGCGAGGAAGGCGTAATAGGCGTTCAACGCCGCAACGTAGTCGGCATAGAGCGGCAGCCCGCTGAAGCCGTTCGGATCGCCGCCCGCCGCGAGGAAGGCGAAATAGCCGGTCAGCAGGTCGGCATTGGCGCCGAGGAGGTCGGCGAGCTGGCCCGAACCGACGATGGCATCGAGATAGTTCTGGAGCACCGCGAGGTCTTCGGCGTCGTAGTCCGCCGGAAGACCGCCATTGGCGAGGAAGGTCGCATAGGCGTTGAGCGCCGCGGCGAAGGCGGGGAAATCGGGTGGCACCGGCAGGTTGGCGAAATTGTCCGGATTGCCGCCACCCGCGACGAAGGCAAAATACGCGCTGTAGAAATCGGCCAGCTCGGCGAGGAAGGCGCTCGTCGCACCCGCCGCCTCCAGCGCAGCAAGATAATCGGCGATGGTTTCCTGCGTCAGCGCGCCATAGGCCGACGGGACCCCGCCATTGGCGAGATATTCGTAGTAGGCATTGAGCGCCTGTGCATAGCCGGCGAAGATGTTGGCGTTGAGCCCGGCGAAGGCGTCGACCTCACCACCGCCCTGCAGGAAAGCGAGATAGTCGGCGAAGAAGCCGGACTGCTCGCCGAGGAAACGGTCGAGCGCACCGACCGCGGCGATCTGCGCAAGATAGTCGTTGAGCACCGCGATATCGGCATCGCCATAGGCCGAGGGCAGCCCGCCCGCCGCCAGATAGGCGAAATAGGCGTTCAGCGCGTCGGCATAGCCGGCAAAGATATTGGCCGGGAGCCCCGCGAAGGCATCGGCATTGCCGCCCGCCTCGAGGAAAGCGAGATAGTCGGCATAGAACGCCGCCTGCCCGCCGAGCACCGTCTCGAGCAGGCCCGCCTCCTCGAGCGTCGCGAGATAGACTTGCAGAACCGCCGGATCGAGCCCGGCGTAGTCGCTCGGCAAGCGGCCGCTCGCGAGGAAGGCGAAATAGGCGTCGAGCGCGGCCTGGTATTCGGTCGCGAAGGCGAGCCCGCCATTGGCCAGATAGGCCGCGACGAGCGCGCGGTCGGCATCGGACAACTGTTGCAGCAATCCGCTGTCTGCGAGAAACGCGATATAGGCGTCGATCGTCGCCTGACTCGCGTCGGCGAAATCGGCCGGATTGCCGCCCGCCCGGATGAAGGCGAAATAGGCCGCTGTCAGGTCGGTGAAGCTCGGGCCGAAGGCGTCGGCATCGCCGCCCGCCCGGATGAAGGCGAGATAGGCCTCGACCAGTGCGCGGTCCTGAGCCGGGAGGCTGCCGAAGCCGCCGGTGCGGTCGGTGAAGGCGATGAAGCTGTCGATCTGGTCGAGGTTGGCGAGGCCGAAGGTCGACGGCGCCGCACCCGAGCGGATCAGGTTCAGGTACTGAGTCAGGAACCCGACATAGGCGGTGAGGAAGTTGTCCCCCGCTCCGCCGGTTGCGAGGAATTGCAGGTAGGTGCGGATGATGTCCGCCTGCGCGCCGGTGAACGGCGTGCCGCCATAGGCACCCTCGAGCCGGGCGGCCGCCGCGACCAGCAATTGCAGGTCGCCGACCGGGAAGGTCTCGATCGCCGGATTGCCGACCGCCGCCTCGACCCGGCGCGCGGCACCGAGAATATCGCCCGACGCACCCGCGGCAGCGAGCGCGTCGCCGAGAGTCACCGGCAAACCGTTTCGCGCTGCGGCGACAGGGCCCGCCTCGCCGCCCATCGCCAAGACTTCCGGCTCGTCGCCCCGGGTTCCGGGCGTAGCCTGCGCACCGTTCGACACGACCTGCCGCGGGCTCCCGCCCGGCGCGATCTCGAACATGTCGCCCGCAGCGAAACTGCGGAGATTGCCGTTGCGCCCGATCTGCGCGCGGCCCGTCAGCACATGCCCCGAACTCTTGCCGTCCGGTCCGACGCTGAATCGGGCCGCGGAGCCCGCACCGCTGACCTGGCCCTGCACGCCCTCGGGCATGCGCACGAGCGTGGTTCCGTCGCCGCCGGCCACGGTGACGCTGCCGGCATAAAGGTCGATCGTGCCGTCGGCGTTTATGCGATAATCGACCGCATCGACGAAGGATACTGTCGCGCCGCTGTCGAGCCGCAGCTGGGTCAGTCCGCCGACCTGGTTGACGCGCCCGCCCTCGTGGTACGCGACGCGATCATCGGTCGAGAACAGCACTTCGCCCGCAAAGGCGGGCGCGGCGAAGCAGAGGCTGGAGGCGGTCGCCATCAGGGCGGTGCCGAGGCGGAGGGTCGAGGTGCGAGTCATGGCCGTGTCTCCCGTCGAAGGTCTAGAATTCGAAGCGGACGCCGGCCGATGCGGTCCAGCGTTCGTAATCGTAAAGGGCGATATTGCTCCAGTTGCGCGAGTACGTGGCGCGCGGCTGAAGGAAGAGGTTGTCGAAGATCGCGAACTTGACGCCCGCCTGCAGGTCGAGCCGCTCGTCGTTGCGCTCGACCAGGAACAGCGCGTCGGCCTGGTCGTAGCGGCGCAGGTCGAAAGCCGCACCGGCGACGAAGGCGACGCGCTCGGTGACCGGGAACTCACCGCCGATATTGGCGGTGGCGAACCAGTTCGATTGAGCATCGCCCGCCTGGCGTCGCGTTTCCTCTTTCCCCCCGGAAAGATTGGCGGCGATCGTGCGCGTGATGTAGCCTATGCCCGCGGCGAAGCGGTCGGCGTCGCGCAGCGGGTCGGTATCGAAATCGAGCCGGTTCCACTGCGCCGACAGCGTCAGTGCACGCCCCTCGGACAGGTTCTTGGTATACTGGCCGATCACGCCGTAGGCGGTGCGATAGCCGTCGTGGGCAAGCCAGAATTTCTGCACCTG
Source organism: uncultured Altererythrobacter sp. (assembly GCA_913055875.1). GTDB lineage: Bacteria > Pseudomonadota > Alphaproteobacteria > Sphingomonadales > Sphingomonadaceae > CAJXJY01. The sequence continues at coordinate 39,403 of CAJXJY010000013.1, read as the reverse complement.
CCCCGACAGCGAGATCACGTCCTTGTTGGCGAAGGAGTGCGCGTAGCCCGCAGTGCCGATCAGCGCGGCCTGGTCGAAGGTGCGGCTGTCGAAATTGTCGCGCCAACTGCCCAGAGCGCTGGCGAACAGCCGGTCCTGCCGCCCGATCGCGGTGACGCCCGAAACACCGCCCTGGATCTCGTAGAACTCGTCCCCCTGCGCCACCGCGCCGGGGCCGAGCGTGCCCGGCCCGAGGAAGCTGAACAGCGGGATGACGATGGTGTTGAGATCGGTCGCGGCATTGATGTTGTCGTCGTAGCCGACGCGCGCGTCGATGAAGCCGCTGACATCCGATCCGCCGCCCGCGATCTGCTTGTCGAACTGGCGCACGAAGCCGGTGAAGCGCTGGCGCACCGGGTCGGGCAGACTCGGATCGTCGACCACGGTGGCGAATTCCTCGCGCGCGGTGTCGACGTCTCCGGCGAGCGCATAGGCACGGGCGAGTTCGGCGCGGGCCGGGGCGTTGTCGGGCTGGACCGCGAGCACGCGCTGGAGCGCGATGATCGCCTCGCCGTAGCGGCCCGCATCGAGCGCGGCGATGCCGAGCCGGTAGTCGAATTCGGGATCGCCCGCGCGCTCGGCCTCTTGCGCCGCCAGCGCTTCGTATTGCGCGGTCGCTTCGGCCGACTGCGCCGAAGCGCCGGTTGCGCCGGCCAACCCGATCGCAACGGCGAGCGCCGCGGTGACGCACAATTTCGTGATTTCATGTCGCATAACGCCCGTCCCCGAACAGGTTGGTATGCGATGGGTCTATCGGGGATCGGCCCGGCCCTGTCCGCTGACAAGCAGCGACAGCCTTGTGACAAGCACTGTTATGAGTTCGCCGAAAAAGTCGCGGATCAGTTGTCGATCAGTACGAAAGGTGCCCACAGGGCCGGATGCGCGGAATTTTCGATGCCCGGATCCTCGATCAGCGCCAGTTGCGCCCGGCGCAGCGCTTCGGCGCGCGCTAGGCCCGTGCGGGTGCCGCGCACGGTCTCGACGCTGAGCCGCGCCGCGGCGTCGTCGCGGACCCGCCAATGCGACAGCAACAGCGAACGGGCACCTGCTTGCGCAAAACCCGTCGCGAGGCCGGAAAAAACGGGTGCATTGCGGTCCGCGCCGGCCGCGGTGTTGCAGGCCGACAGGATGACCCAGTCGGCCCCGAGCTTCAGCCGGGCGATCTCGCTCGCGCCGAGCAGGCCGTCCTCGCCCGAACTTTCGTCCCCCGTCCCGACCAGCAACGCCGGCTCCCACAGGCCCGTCACTTCGCCCGCAACAAGGCCGTGGGTGGCAAAGGCGATAACCTCGACTTGCGACAGATCGGCCTGCTTGACCCGCTCTTCGGCCGCATCGGGACCGACGAGCAGCAGCCCGTCCTCCGACCCGATAGCCTGCGCGATCCGGCGCAGTTCCTCCGCCGCCTTGGGCAGCGGCGGCAGCTCGGCGATCGAACCGAGGTCGGGCCGGCCGCTGCGGAAGAGTGCGGTCGAATCGGGGGCGCGTTCGGCCGCACCGGGAAGTTCCACCCCGCCGATCCCGGCGAAACCGCGTCCCGCGACGCTCGCCCGTATCGCCGAGCGCATACCGAACATGTTCAGATTGCCGACCACCTGGAAGCTCGCCCGGCGCGCGAGCCAGGGCGCGTCCGCAAGCGCGCCCTCATGCGGCGCAGTCGTCAGCATGCCGAAGGGCAGGCTCGCCAGCGAGCGCCCGCCGAAGACGAGGACGCGCTCGCGCGCATCGCCATCGCCGAAGATCGCCCGGTAGAGCCGGTGCGCGGCATCGAGCGGGAAATCGCCGGCAGGTCCCTGCTCGACCGCCTCGCGCAGGCGGGCCACGGCATCGTCGGTGTCGGCAGTGCCGAATTCGCGCGTCGTCAGGCCGCCGCCGAAGCGCACGTCGATCACCCAGCCGCGTGCATCGCCCTCGACCAGCAGCAGCAGGCTTTCCCCTGGGTCGAGCCGCTCCGCAAAATCTGCCAGCGCAATCGGGGTCGGCCGCGAGCGTTCGACATAATCGGGGTGGAGCAGCCGCAGCTCGGTTTCGGCGGCCTGCCGCGCCGCGATCGCCTCGTCGAGCTGCGTTACGAGATTTTCGGCCCTTGCCACGTTCTGCGCATCGCGCGCCGCGCCCAGCGCTTGCGCAAGCCGGGTCTCCTCCCGCACGGCGCCGACCAACTGCGCGCGCAAGGCCGCCGGGCCGTCGGCAGGTGCGGCGCCGTAAGCCGCGATATTCTCCTGACCCAGCGAGAGGTCGGTGATGTTGGCCAGCTGGCCGGCGAGGAAGATACGTTCGGCATCGCCCTCCGCCAGCGCCATGCGCAGGTAGAGCAGCGAAGAGCGCCGGTTTGCATCGGCCTCGCTCACGCGCTGGCGGTCACCCGAAGTGATGTCGGTGAGCTTTTCCGCCAGCCGCTCGATCGCGGCATCGGCTTGCGGCCAGATGTCCGCTCCCGCCGCACCCTCCGCCTGCCGCAGGCGCAGGAGCAGCAGCTCGCCGTAGATCCGGTCGCGATGGGTGGGGATGAGCGTTTCGACCTGGATCGGCACCCAGCGCTCGGCGATCGCCAGCGCCTCCGCCGTCCGCCCGCGCCGTTCGAGAACGCCGGCCTCGAGCAGGTGGACGTTGATCCGCATCGGATGCGTTTCGGGAAGGTTGGCGTCGACTTCCTCGCGGGCCGCCCCGATACGGGCCTCGAACACGTCCCAGTCCTGCCGGCGGGCCGCTATGCCCGCGAGCGAGGATTGCGTTCGCGCGATCGTTTCCGAGCCGACCACGGCGCGCTTCTCCTCGAACACGGCGAGCGCCTGTTCGTGCAACACCGCCGCCTCGGCATCGCCGCCGGTCGCTTCGAGCGAGGAAGCGAGCGAGCTGAGCGACGCGGCGGTCCATTGGTGGTCGGGGCCGTGGATACGCTCGCGCGAGGCGAGCCCCTCGCGCAGGATCGGGATCGCCTGCCCGTGCATCCCGACCGCGGCGAGGTTGAGGCCGAAATTGTGCAGCGTGGTAGCGTAAGTCTGGTGCTCCGGGCCGAGGAGCTCGCGACCGAGGCGCTCGGCCTCGCGCATTACCTTGATCGCTTCGGCATCGCGCCCGCTGTCGTTGAGCACCGCGCCGAGCCCGGTGATGCGCTGGACCAGCCGCTGGTGATCGTCGGGCGCCAGTTCGCGCTGCTGGCGAACGGCCTCGCGCATATAGGGCAGCGCATCCTCGAACCGGCCCTGGCTGAACAGGATGTTGGCGAGGCTGTAGAGCGTCGAGGCGACATCGATATGCTCGGGCCCGTACATGTCCTGCCGGATCGCCAGTGCGCGGCGTGCGGTCTCCTCCGCCTCGTCGAGCCGCTTCAACGCGCGCAGCAGCACCGCGCGGTTGTTGAGCGCCTCGGCGATCTTGTCCTGCGGACCGCCTGCCTGCTCGTAGATCGCCGCACTGCGGGCCATCCATTCGGCCGCCGCGGTGTAGTTCTGCCCGCTGAAATGCGCAACGCCGACAAGCGTGATGAGATCGGCATGGTTTTCGAGCGGAACCGCCCCGTTCGCCTCGACCCGCTGCACGAGATCGAGCAATTGCTCGAGCGCCGCCTCGGGATCGGCGCGCATGTCGCGGCCGTCCCATGACTGGATTTCGGCTATGAGCGCCTCTGCGTGCTGTCGCGGTTCGAGGTCGTGCGCCACGGTCTCCTGCGCCCACGCGCACGGCGCCATTGCGAGACCCAGCCCGAAACACGCGATCACTGTCAGCTGCCGCATACCTTCCCCATCGGTATGCCGGCAGTGTCGACCAATTCTTACTCGATCACAAGGTAATACCGCGCCTCCGCCCGGCCCGGATTGCTGACCGTGATGTGATGGCGGTCGGTGAAGACGGGCACCCAATTGCACGAACTCTGTGCCGCGAGCTTGCGGCACACCGGCTTCTCCTTCGAGGTCGTCACTCCGAGCCGCAGCGTGCGGCCGTTGGGCGAAGACAGCGCGATCGAGGCCCGCTGCCCCGAGAGAAAGGTCTGCTCGATATCCTTGGTTTCGCCCGCGCCGATCGTGCCCGTCCGGTAACCCGGCCCGAGCGCCCGCCCGCGGAACGGGATCGCGCCGACGGGCCGCTGCGCGACCCATGTTTCGAACCGGCTGCGCGCGGCATCGTCCGCCGGCTTGCCCCCCAGCCGGTCGATTGCCGCGAGCGATTGCTCGAGCGCGTCGCGGTCGCCTGCCTCCGCGGCGCGATCCGCCGCCGCCAGCGCGAGCGCGAGCCGGGCGCCATTGGTCGCCGGCTCTGCAGCCGGGGATTCCGGGGGCGACGAGGATGCCGCAATCTCGGGCCGGTCGCCCTGGCTGCACGCGGCCACGGCGAGAACCGCCGCAATCGCAATCGGGATCGCCTTGAGCCTCATCGCATTTCACCTTTCGCCAGCTGGAACATGGCTCCCGCGTCGCTGTCCTCGAGCGTCAGTTGCAAGCCGTGCCGTTCGGCGATGGCGCGCGCGAGCGCGAGGCCGAGGCCGCTGCCGGGCTGGCCGCTCTTGTCGCCGTTGCCGCGGTAGAACCGCTCGAACACCCGCTCGCGGTCCTCAGCCGGGATGCCGGGGCCGTCATCCTGCACCACCAAAACCGGGCCCGGATCGAGCGTCAGGCGAACGAGACCGTCTTCGGGCACGTATTTGAACGCATTGTCGAGCAGGTTGGTGACCAGACGGCTGAGCTGCGTTTCCTCGGCGGCGATCCAGATGTCGGGCTCGACACGCCATTCGAAGCTGTGTCCCGATTCCTCCGCACTGTCGGCATAGAGATCGCATATCCGCGACACCATCGCCGACAGGTCGAGCTGTTCGAGGCCGAGCCGGTCGCCCTGGCGGGCCTTGCTGGCGGCGATATCGAGCAGCGATTCGAGGATGCCGACCAGCCGACGAATCTCCGCGCGCGCCTCGACCAGCCGCTCGGCGACCTCGGGCTGCGGGTTGGCAGCGAGCGCGCGCACCAGCCGCCCGTCGAGATGCATCAGCGGCGTGCGGATTTCGTGCGCGACCTGGTCCGAACTGTCGCGATAGGCCTCCATCAGCCGCCGTACGCGGCCGAGCGCCGCCGCGCTGTGCGCGGCGAGTTCGTCGATCTCGTCACTGCCGTGCTTGCGCTCGATCGACGCGAGGCTGTCGCCGCCGGGCGAACGGAACGCCTCGTTGACGAGGTTGATCCGCCGATGCAGCCGCGCCGCGGCGAGCCGGCCGAACACGCCGACCAGCACCACGAACACCGCCCCGCCGATCAGGAATACGAGCGCGACGCGCTGGAGCAATGGGCCGCTGTCCCCGGTCTCGCGCGCGACCAGCAGGCGCAGGTCGGGCCCGAGCTGCGTCGCGCGCGCGAAGGCAGGAGTGTTCTCGCCGATGCGGATCCGGCCGCTTTCGGAGACCGAGGGATCGAGCCTCGGCCAGTTCGCGATATCGCCCGCGATCCGCCGTCCGGCATCGTCGGCCAGCAGGTAATGCGGAGCGCTGCCATCGGCCGGAGTGATCGCGAGGCGATCGCCGATCCGGCTTTGCAACTCTTCCTGTCCCACGCTGGCATAGATATCCACCAGCCCGGCGAGGTCGACATCGACCGCATCCTCGGCCGATGCCTCCATCGTCCCGCGGATCGTCTGGTCGGTCAGCACCCACAACCCGAAGACGAGCAAGAGCGACAGGCCGATGGCCAGCCACACGATGCGCGAGAATATCGAACGGCGCGCCTGAATGGCTACCTCCCGTCGAGCAGGCGGTAGCCCGAGCCCCAGATCGTCTCCAGCGCAGGGCTGTCGAAACCTTCCTCGAGCTTGCGCCGGAGCCGGCCGATATTGACGTCGACGACATTGGTCTGCGGATCGAACGACATGCCCCACACGTCGCGCAGCAGCATCTCGCGCGTCACGACTTCGCCCGCATTTTGCATGAAGTAGCGGAACAGCTCGAATTCGCGCGGGCTCAGCGCAAGATGCTCGTTCTGGCGGAAGGCGGTGCGCGCCTTCACGTGGCATTCGAATGCGCCGTAGATGATCACCGCGCTGTGCTCGCGCCCCGAAGAACGGCGGTGGAGCGCCTTGATCCGGGCGAACAGCTCGGGCGCCTCGAACGGCTTGGCGAGATAGTCGTCCGCACCCGATTCCAGCCCCTCGGCGCGGTCGCTGGTCCGCCCCAGCGCGGAGAGCATCAGCACCGGGGTGCCGACGCCGCTTTCGCGCAGCCGCTTGATGATGGTCAGCCCGTCGATATCGCCGAGCATGCGGTCGAGGATGATGACGTCGAACTTCTCCATCCCGGCGCGCAGCAATCCGCCGCTGCCGGTGCTTTCCCACACCACGCGGTCGCCGCGTTCGGAAGCCAGCTCCTGCACTTCGCCGGCAGCGCGCTGGTCGTCCTCGACGTAGAGAATGTTGAGCGCTTCGCTGGTGCTCATCCTGCCGTTCCCCGTCCTGTCGGGCGTGCCGTCCCGCGGCGGCGATACCTGTGCCACCGCCGCGGGTTCCGGGCAAGCATGCGGCTCAGCCAAGGTCTTCGACCGAGACCCAGCCCCTGGTGCCGTAATTGTCCTCGACCTCGATGAACAGGCCTTCGCGGCCGCCCGTCGGGCTGAGTTCGGTGCCGGCGCGCAGGCTGCGCACTTCGCCCGCTTCGGCGGCGGGGCCGTCGCGCAGGATGGTGTCGACCGCGACCACCGCCGCGGGTTCGGGCTCGGCATCGGCCTGCGGCGCCATCGCGGCGGCCTGCTGCAGCACCTCGCCCTGCGCCGAGATGCCGTTGAAGGCGATGACGAAGGCTTCGGCCATCAGCTTGCCGTTCTTGTTGCTCGCATAGCCCGCCGCCTGCGCGCCCTGCGTCCAAGCGTTCGAACCGCCGAAGCTGAGCGTGGTCTTCTTGACCTCGCCCGAGCCGACGGTGATCGTCTGGCCGGTCGCGGGGCTGAGTACCTTGATCGCGGCGGCGACGCGCTTCTTCTTGCCGCCGAAGCCGCCGAACGCGCCGAGCAGCGCGCCGCCGATCGGAACCTTGGAGAGCACGGAACTCGCCGCGCCCGACCGCCACAGCCCTTCCATCGCCGCCGACTTGGCCACTTCGACCGACTTGTCGACCTCTTCCTTGCTCCCGCCGATGACGTTGAGGAGGAAATCCGCAGCCTGGCCGCTGGCCGGGTTGAGCGGGGTGAAGCAGCCCGATTCGATCGCCAGCGTGTTGATCAGCTCGCGCGGGGATCCGAGGCCGTATTCGGTCCAGCCCTGCGTATCGCCGTCGACCACGGCGATGGTGCCGTAGCTCTGCTCGCAGGTCTGCAGCTGAACCTCGTCCTTCTTCTTCGCCAGCGCGGGCGTGGCCGATCCGGCGACGAAGGCGGCGGTGGCGAACAATGCAATTGCGTGTTTCATGTGAAGCTCCCTGTTGAAGTCGCACACGACCATGCGCGCATGCGGCGGCACGCCCCACACACCAAGCTTGTCAGGGCTGTGACAAAGCCTGTTAGAAAGCCGCAATCGGCACTCGCGATGCCGCTGGCGGGTCGGACGGCGGTAAGCGCGGAGGCTTGATGTTGCACTGTGTTCGCGTTGGGGCTAGCGCGCCTCGACCCGCCCGATCATCCGCCCCGACACTGATTGGCCCGCCCGGACAGAACGCATCAGCATGACCGATACCGCCTCCACCGCCGACCTGCTCGACCGCCCGTTCCGCGAAGCCTTCGGCGAAGTCGAGACGCGCGCGCGCGCGATCTGGGAGGCGGAGAAGCCCGACCGCTGCGATCTCGACAGCGACAATCCCGACAAGCGCTACGTGCTCGGCATGTTCCCCTACCCGTCGGGCAATGCGCATCTCGGCCATGTCCGCGTCTATGCCCTGTCCGACGCGGTCGCGCGGCTGTCGCGCTTCCGCGGCTACGAGGTGCTGCACCCGCTCGGCTGGGATGCGTTCGGGCTGCCGGCGGAGAACGCCGCGATCAAGAACAAGGTCGATCCGGCCGAATGGACCGCCAAGAACATCCACGCGATGAAGCACGAGCAGTTCTCGCGGCTCGGCATCTCGTTCGACCTCGCGCAGGAGACCAATTCCTCCTCGCCCGAATTCTATCGCTGGACGCAATGGCTGTTCCAGACGCTGTACGATCACGGGCTGGTCTACCGCGCCGACGGCTGGGTCAATTGGGACCCGGTCGACGAAACGGTGCTCGCCAACGAGCAGGTCATCGACGGGCTCGGCTGGCGCTCGGGCGCGCCGGTCGAGCGGCGGCGGCTGCAGCAATGGTATATCCGCATCACCGAATATGCGCAGCAGCTGTGGGACGGGCTGGATACGCTGCAGGGCGGCTGGTCGGACGAGGCGATCGCGGTCCAGCGCGGCTGGATCGGGCGCAGCGAGGGTGTCGAGATCGCCTTCCCGGTGGTCGGGAGCGACGAGCATTCCATCCGCTGCTACACCACCCGCGCGGATACGATTTTCGGCGTCACCTCGGTCACGCTCGCGCCCGAGCACGAACTAGTCAAGGTGCTCGCTTCGCCCGAACAGCGCCCCAAGGTCGACGAATACGTCGCCTGGGCGACCAATCGCAGCGAACTCGAACGCGAGACTGCCGAGCGCACCGGGGTCGAACTCGGCGCGAGCTGCCGCAATCCGCTGACCGGCGAGGAAGTGCCGGTCTATGTCAGCGAATACGTGCTCGGCGGCTACGGTACCGGCGCGATCATGAACGTGCCCGCGCACGACGCGCGCGATTTCGATTTCGCCCGGCGTAACGGGCTGCCGATCAAGCAGGTGATCCTACCCTCCAAAGGTGCGCCGGAGGGCGAGCTCGACGAGGCCTATACCGACCCCGGCGTGATGGCGAATTCGGGCCGCTTCGACGGCATGCCGAGCCTCGATGCCAAGCAGGCGATCATCGACCATCTCGACGAGCAGGGCCTCGGCAAGCGTCGGGTCAATTTCCGCCTGCGCGACTGGCTGATCTCGCGCCAGCGCTACTGGGGCGCGCCGATCCCGATGGTGCATTCGGACGAGCACGGCTGGGCGAAGGCGCCCGACCTGCCCGTCATGCTCCCCGCCGGCGCCGATTTCGGCAAGGGGTCGGGCAAGGCGATGGCGAGCGTGCCCGGCTTCGTCGAGACCACCTGGCCCGGCACCGGCGAACCCGCGCGGCGCGAGACCGATACGATGGACACCTTCATGTGCTCCTCGTGGTATGCGTGGCGCTTTCTCGACGCCGCCAATTCCGGCGAAGCGTGGAGCCCCGAACGAGCGAAGGACTGGATGCCGATCGACTATTATGTCGGCGGGCTCGAGCACGCTTCGCAGCACCTCATTTATTTCCGCTTCATCAGCTATTTCCTCCATTCGATCGGGCTCACCCCCGAGCCCGAGCCGGTGCGCAATTTCCTCGACAACGGCATGGTCCGGCTTGGCGGGGCGAAGATGTCGAAATCGAAGGGCAACGTGATAGTGCCGACCGAGATGGTCGACCGTTTCGGCGCCGACGCGCTGCGGCTCTACACGCTCGCCGACACCCCGCTGCGGCGCGATATCGACTGGGACGATGCCGGGATCGAGGGCAAGCAGCGCTTTCTCGGGCAGATCTGGACGCTGTGCGGCGAGCTGGCGGCGGCACCGGCGCTCACGGGCGGACCGAAAGCGGAAACGCCAGCCGAACGCGCCGCGATGCGCGAACTCGCGAAGCTGGCGCGCGACGTGGCGGAGCAGGTCGAGGAACGGCGCGGGTTCCACAACGCGATCGCCGGTCTGCACAGCTTCGTCGGCGAAGTGCGCCCGCTGGCGCAGAAGGCGGAGGCGAAGGAACTCCCGCTGCTGCGCCACGTGATGGCCGAGTTCATGAAGGTGCTTGGCGTGTTCGCGCCGCATATCGCCGAATATCTGTGGCGCGAGGCGTTCGGGAACACCGGCAGCGTGTTCGGCGAGGCGTGGCCCGATCCGGGCGAGGAATATCTCGCTGCCGAGGAAGCCACCATCTCGGTGCAGGTCAACGGCAAGCTGCGCGCGACCGTCACCGTCCCCGCCGATGCCGGGGAGGAGGCCGTGATCGAGGCCGCGAAAGCCGATGCCAAGGTCGCGCAATATCTCGCCGACGGCACCTTGCGCCGCACCATCCACGTGCCGGGGCGGTTGGTCAATTTCGTCGTTACCTGAGCAAATGGCTCGTTGGAAATCGGTCATTCTCTCCCCTCCCCTTGGGGAGGGGTAGAGGGTGGGGGTTCGGCGCTGTGGCCAGGTCGATGCGAGCCACCGACGCCGTACACCCCCACCCGACCTCCCCCTCAAGGGGGAGGGGGTCAGATAGTCTTGTCCGTAGCGGATCAATGCCATCGCATAGACCGCGTGCATCCGGTTGCGCACAGCCGGAATAGGCGGCCCCGCTTGCCATTCGCCGCAGGTCGGCTACCCATACCGGCTTGAATTGCGGGAACAGCCGGTGCCGGTGCGGCACCGCGCAGAGGGGACATCGCATGAAATTCTGGTTCGCCATTCCGTTGTGGCAGCGCGTCGTAGCGGCGCTCGTTCTCGGCATCCTCGCCGGGTGGCTGTGGGGGCCGGGTGCCGAGAGCATCAAGATCGTCGGCGACATCTTCATCGCCTTCATCAAGATGCTGGTGGTTCCGCTGATCTTCTTCAGCCTCGTTGCCGGCGTCGCCTCGATCGGCGACCTGCGCAAGCTCGGCAGCGTCGGCTGGCGCGCCCTGCTGCTGTTCGTGGTCACCGGGCAGATGGCGGTATGGCTCGGCCTCGCGATCGGCACTTTCGTGCAGCCCGGCTCGGGGCTGGACGCCTCGGGCATGGACCTCGACCCGGCCGCGCTCGAACGCGCGCAACAGCGGCAGCAGGACGCGGTCACGTTGCAGGACATGATCCTCGAAATCGTGCCGTCGAGCCCGGTCCAGGTGATGGCCGACGTCAACGTGCTGCCGCTGATCGTCTTCTCGCTGCTGATCGGGATCGGCATCCTGATGGCGAAGGAGGAAGGCGAGCCGGTGCTCAAGATCTTCGACGCCGGCAGCGTGGTCATGCAGAAGGTCACCATGGTGGTGATGGAGCTGACCCCGTTCGGCGTCTTCGCGCTGATGGCTTGGGTCGCGGGGACGCTCGGGCTGGAAGCGCTGCAGGCGCTCGGCATCCTCGTCTTCCTCAACTATCTCGGCTGCTTCCTGATTATCGGCATCATCTATGCCGGGATGATCAAGTTCATCGCGCGGCTGCCGGTGGTGGATTTCTTCCGCGGCATCGTCGACGCGATGGCGGTCAGTTATTCGACTGCGAGTTCGAACGCGACCCTGCCCGTCACGCTGCGCTGCGCCCGGCGCAATCTGGGCGTGTCGAATTCGGTCGCGAGCTTCGTGATCTCGCTCGGCGCGACGATCAACATGAACGGAACCGCGATGTATCTCGGCCTCGCCACGCTGTTCGGGGCGCAGGTGTTCGGGGTCGACCTGTCGATGGGCGACTACGTGCTCATCTCGGTGCTCGGCACGCTCGGCGCGATCGGCGCGGCGGGAATCCCGGGATCCGGCCTGATCATGATGGTGCTGGTGTTCGGCGCGGTCGGCGTGCCGCTCGAGACGATCGCGCTGGTGGCGGGCATCGACCGGATCATGGACATGATGCGCACCACCACAAACGTCAGCGGCGACGCGGCGGTGGCGACCACGGTGGCAAGCCTGACCGGCGAGCTCGACCGCGAGGAAATGATCAGCGCGGACGATGTCTGACTGCTGGATCCGGTTTCAAGATTGCTGAACTGGTGCGGTTAGGAGTCCTTGTTGCGTGCGGTCGGGGCGTCCGCCCCTCCCTTGCCGCCTCGCCGCCAAAAAAAGACTCCGGGTGGGGGCGTGGGATGGAACAGCAAGGGACGCACGGACGTGCGGCCCGCACGCAACAAGGACCCCGGCCGCTACCGCAGCCATTCCAGCCGCGCCCAACCGAACCCTACCGGATAATCCCCGCGACGCGCATTTCCGCCGGGGTCACCACCCCGTCGCGGTCGCCGTCGATGCGGTCGAAATTGGCCTGCGTCGCGGTGCGGTGCTCGACCAGCGTGATGAGCCCGTCGCCATCGCCGTCGAGCTGCGCCATCATCGGCGCGGCATCGATCGGGATCGCCGCCGGGTTGGCGAGCTGGGCGAACTCATCGGGCGTGAGCGTCCCGTTGCCGTCGGCATCCAACCGATCGAACACCAGCCGGTTCTGGCGCAGCGCCTCGGCCTGCGCCGCCTGCCGCTGCGAAGCCTCGACCTCGGCGCGCGTCACCCTCCCGTCGCCGTCGCCGTCGAGCCGCGCGAACTCGGCGTTCATGCTGGCGACGAAATCGCCGCGGTTGACCGAGGGCACATCGGCGTCCTGCGCCAAAGCGGGCGGCGCGAGCGCCGCCAGCGCCATCACGGTTGCGATCGAAACATACCTCATGCGACCTCCGGGAAACCTCTGCCGACAGCCGGATAGACCCTTCGGCGCCGACCGTGCAACCGCGATCACCCGCCCGCGGCGATCCAGGCGTCGATCTTCGCTTCGAGCACCGGCAGCGGCAGCGCGCCCGTGTTGAGCACCTGGTTGTGGAATTCGGGCAGGTCGAAATCGTCGCCCAAAGCGGCCTCGGCCTTCTCGCGCAGTTCCTGGATCTTGAGCGCGCCGACCTTGTAGGCGAGCGCCTGGCTGGGAATAGCGATATAGCGCTCGACCTCGGCCACCACCTCGGTGCGGGTCATGCCCGAATTTGCGAGCATGAAGTCGATCGCCTGCTCGCGGCTCCAGCCCTTGGCGTGCAGCCCGGTATCGACCACCAGCCGCATCGCGCGCAGCTGCTCGTCCTGCAGCGTGCCGTAGCGGTTCCACGGATCGTCGTAGAAGCCCATCTCGTAGCCGAGCGTCTCCGAATAGAGCGCCCAGCCCTCGACATAGGCGGTGTTGCCGCCGAAGCGCATGAAAGCGGGCAGCGCGTCGTTCTCGCGCGCGAGGCTGATCTGGAAGTGATGCCCCGGCGCACCCTCGTGCAGATAAAGCGTGACGTTGCCGGTCGTCAGCCGGCTCGGCAGGTCGTAGGCGTTGAAATAGAACGTGCCGGGCCGCGAGCCGTCCGGCGCGCCCGACTGGTACGAACCCCCCGCCGAGAACTGCTCTATCGCGGGATCGTAAGGCTTGATCTCGAGCGGGGTCTTGGGGAGCACCGAGAAATACTCCCCGATCTTCGCGTCGACCTGTTCTCCGATATCGTAATAGGTCTGCGTCAGCGCCTTGCGGCTCTCGGGCTTGAACTGCGCGTCGGTGCGGACGAAATCGAAGAACTCGTTGAGCGTGCCGTCGAAGCCGACCTCGTCCCTGATCTCCAGCAGACCGTTCTTGATCCGCGCGACTTCGGAGAGGCCGAGCTCGTGCAAATAGTCGGCGGTCAGCGGCAGTGTGGTGGTCTGCTCGATCATCTGCGCGTAGAGCTTCTCGCCGCCTTTCATCTGGCTCAGACCGACGCTTTCGCGCGCCACCGGCAGGTATTCGTCGCGCAGGAAATCGCGCATCTTCTCGGTCGCGTCGTAGAGCTCCTGCGTCTTCGCCTCGTAGGCCGCGGTAAGGCGCGCCTTGTCCTCGTCGGAGAAGTCCTCGGGGAAGTTCTGCACCGGCTTCATGAACTGCGATTCGGCGATCGGGATCGCCAGCTGCGTGTCGAGCTGCTGGATCACCCGGTCGATGGTCAGGCTGGTTTCGAGCACGCCGCTCTCCATCCCCTCGCGGAACTTGTCGATCGAGCGGTCGCCGATGGCGATGTAGTCGTCGTGTCGGGAGAGATTGTCCTCGTAATTCTCGATCGTCTTGAACTGCGCCGCGCTCTCGCCGCTGGCGAAGGTCGGGTAGAAGGTGTGGAAGCCCGAGAAGTGGTTGACCGGGCGGACCTCGGTCAGCGCGCGGATCTCGTCGGTCTGCCCGCGCAGCGCCGATTCCTGCTGGTACTTGAACACGTCGTAGGCGAGTTGGTCGGTCGCATCGAGCTGGCTGCGGTCGATCTGCGCGAGCAGCGCGAGGTTGAGCTGCGTATCGAGCCGGTTGGCGTAGAAATTGCTGTCGGTGAGGAAATCGCCGAGCCGGTCGGCATCCTTGTCGTCGCCGCGGAACAGCCGGCCGAGCGGGTTGATCTCGAGATTGCGCGCATCGGATTCGGCGAACAGCGCGAACAGCTTGTCGTGCTCGCTCTTGGGCGCTTGGGAGGTCGTATCTGCAGCGTCCTGCGCGAGCGCAGGCGTGGCAGGCAACGCAAGCGCGGCGGTGGCGGCAAGCAGCGCCAGGCGGATCGATTTCATGCTGGTTTCCCCGAGTTTGGATTCGTCGATGGTGTATTGAGCGGATAACACGAGATACGACCCCGGGCTATCGACCAAGCCCGCAATGCCTTCGACGAGCGGCGGCGAAGGGCGTTTGCGGGCGTGGATATGGACCGCCGACCGGGGTGCTTTCGAAAATAGTGCCTCGATGAATGTCCGTTCGATTTCAGTCGCTTGGGGTTGAATTTTCCCGACGGGGTGTCACCTTCCAAAGTCCCGGTAGCGCGCCGCCACGAAGCGAAAGTCACAGGCCGCGCCGGGCGAGTGTGGTGCAGGGTGGTGGGGCGATGCGGCATGCACCGGGTCTTGCACAATCGAGGGCATGTAGGACACTGTTTTCGCCGCGCACCTTTACTGAGCTTTGCTCTCTTCCCGTTCGCCCTGAGCTTGTCGAAGCCTGTCCTGAGCGGCTGGCTTGCCAGCCAGCCGAAGGGGGCCGCTCTTCACTTCTAGCACCACGCCGAAAGAAAGACGGTGCTTCGACAAGCTCAGCACGAACGGGGGAAGGGTGGCACTTCACCACGACGACAGCGCTCAATCGAGACAGTAGCGGTCGCCGCGCCGCGCCACCTTGAACCCGCGTGCCTCGACCTCGCGGCTCTCTGCGCTCGCCGGATCGCGGATCGGATTGGTGTGGTTGTAGTGGATGAAATGGACCTTGGCGCGCTCCTCGGGCGGGAGGTGCTGCAGCAGGTCCATCGTCTCGGTGACGCGCGGGTGCGGGATTTCGGACATGTCGCGCCCGGGCAGTTCGTCGTCGTTCCAGAAAGTGGCATCGATGAATACCGCGGAAAGGCCCTCGGTGATCTGCGTCGTTTCGCCGCCCATCGCCTCCATCTGCGCCCAACTGTCGAGATCGGGCAGATACAGCGCTGCCCCGCCCGTCGTCATGATGAAGAATCCCACGGTTTCGGAAAACTCGTCGCGGTGCGGTACGGCGACCGGCCAGACGCCGAACCTGTCGCTGACAGGCATCAGTTCCTCATCGGCAAGCGGCATAAGCGCGATGTTGCCGAGCTCGGCAAGCTGGCTCCACGGACCGTTGCCGCGCAGAAAAGCGGTCATTCGCGGCATGGCGAAGACGGGTATTTGCCCGGCGCCCGCCGCCTCCCGGCCGAGATACGCCAGACCGAGATAGTGCCCGATATGCGCGTGGGTCAGGAATATCCCGTCGATCCCGAGGCCATCCTTCGGCGGCTCGATCGCATCGAGCATCGCGAGCTGCTCGGTAATCGCGGGCGTCGCGTCGAACAGGTAGCGCTTGCTGCCGGTTCGGTCGATTAGCGCCAGCGAACTCGGCAGCAGGCGCGGTCCGGTATCGCCTGCGTTTCCGATCTGCGGCGCGCCCGCATCCTGCCCCGCGCCGAGCACCACCAGTTCGAGTTGGCACCCGGCGACGTCCGCAGCTGCCACCGGCGCAGCGGCCAGCAGCGCCGCGGCGAGCGGCGCGATTCGCCTCACTCGATCACCCGCCCGCGCACCATCACCCAGTCGACATTCTCGAGCACGGTCACATCCTCCAGCGGATTGCCCGACACCGCGATGATATCGGCCGAATAGCCCTGCGCGATCCGGCCGATCTCGCCTTCCATCTCGAGCACTTCGGCCGCCCTGGTGGTGGCGCTCGCAAGCGCCTCGCGGTTGCTCATGCCCTGCCCGACCATTAGCGCGAATTCCTCCGCGTTGCGACCGTGCTCGAACACGCCGGCATCGGTGCCGAAGGCGATCGGCACGCCCCAGCGATAGGCCTTGCCCATGAACACCTGCGCGGTCTCGGCGACGGCGCGGATCTTGTCCTCGACCACCGGCGTGTAGATGCCCTTGTCTAGCCGCTCGGTGACGCCCTTGAACGCCATCAGCGTCGGGATCAGCACGGTGCCGTTCGCCTTCATCTCGCGCGCGGCGGCCTCGTCGAGATAGGTGCCGTGCTCGATCGTATCGATCCCCGCGCGGCTCGCCGCCTCGATCCCGCGCGCGCCGTGCGCATGCGCCATCACCTTGAGGCCGAGCGAATGCGCGGTGTCGGCGATGCTCTTCATCTCGGGGCTGGTGAAATGCGCCTCGAGCCCGCGGCCCTGCTGGCTGAGCACCCCGCCGGTGGCGGTGATCTTGATGACGTCCGCCCCGTTCTGGCTCGCGCGGCGGACCTTCTCGGCGCATTCGACCGCCCCGGTGCAGGCATAGCCGCTGGTGAGGATCTGGTTGATCTCGGGCCGGAAGCCCGACACGTCGGCATGCCCGCCGACGATCGCCAGCGCAGGGCCGGCGGCAACGATGCGCGGGCCGGGGATGATACCTTCCTCCGTCCCGCGGCGCAGCGCGAAGGCGGTGTGCTGCGCGCTGCCCGCCTCGCGCACCGTGGTGAAACCGGCCAGAGCGGTGATGCGCGCGTTCTTGGCGCCGACGACCACGCCCCATTCGTCGGGCTCGACCGCTTCCTTCCAGAAATCGCCGCCCGGATCGCCGGTCAGGTGGACGTGCAGGTCGATCAGGCCGGGCAGCACGGTCTTGTCGCTCAGGTCGATCACCGTTGCCCCAGGTGCGCCCTGATGATGCCCCACCTGCACCCCGGTGACGCGCCCATCCTCTATGAACACCGTCGAGGGACCGGTCGGCTCGCTGTCTGCATCGATCAGCACCGATCCGGCGTGGATGACGGTGGCTTCGGCCAATGCGGGGGCGGCGCTCAGCGCGAGGCCGGCAGCCAGGATTTGGGTGAGTTTCATCGGGTCCTCCCTTTCGGCGGCGGGTGATGCCCGCCCGCCCGCTTCGGCGCAAGCGGAACACGCCCTGCCGGTTGCCGTTGGATAGGCACGCTGTATGACAAGCAACATAGTTTCATATGAGAGGATATTCATGACCCGCACGCTGCTGACCGCCGCCACCCTGCTCGCTTCCGCCTCGATCGCCGCCACCGCCGCCGCGCGGCCGATGACGCCGGAGGATGTCGCGAAGCTCGAAAGCGTCGGCCAGATCGCGGTATCGCCCGACGGCAGCCGGATCGCCTACACCACCGCCGCGCTGCCCGATGTGACCGAGGGCGAGGAGAACGGCTCGTTCAGGCAGAAGCTCAAGGTTGCGTTCGGGCCCGACGATGCACGGCAGTTCCTGCCCGACGATATCAGCCCCTCGACGGTCGGCTTCTCGCCCGACGGGCGGATGGTGAGCTTCCTGTGGGAGCACGACGACGACGATCATCGCGCGGTGTGGGGCATCCCGGTCGACGGCGGCGCGCAGCGCAAGCTCGCCGAGGTCGAGGGCGCCGACGTGCGCTCCTACGCGTGGAGCCCCGACGGCGGCACGCTCTACCTGCTCGCCGCGGCGGAGGAGGACAAGGACCGCAAGGCCGAGAGCAAGGACGGCTTCGACGCGGTGGTCTACGAGGAAGAGGCGCGGCTCAACCGGATGTTCGCGGCGCGCGTCGGCGCGGAGATCGACGCCGATCCGCGCGCGATCGCGATCCCCGGCTATGTCAGCAATTTCGACATCGCGCCCGACAACGCCACCGCCGTGGTCGAAAGCGCGCCGACGCCCAATGTCGACGACAGCTATACCTCGAAGCGGGTGCATATCATCGACCTCGCCAGCGGCGAGGTACGCCGCGTGGTCCAGACGCCGGGCAAGCTGGGCGATGTCGAGATTTCGCCCGACGGCGCGCGGCTGTCGATGATCGCGGGGGTCGACATGAACGACCCGGCGGCGACCACGTTGCATTTCGTCGATATCGAGACGGGCGATTTCTTCGCTCTCAACGAAGGTGCCGCCGAAGCGGCGCTCGACGCCGAGTGGATGGCCGACGGACGGCTCGCGACAGTGGTCCATGTCGGCGCGCAGAGCCTGCTGCGGATCTACAACGCCGACGGTTCGGTCGGCGAGGAACACGACCCGGGCGAGCTGATCCTGACCGATGTCGAGATCGGCGGCGGCCGGATGGCGGTCGAGGCGCATGCCCCGAGCCATCCGGGCGAGCTGTTCGTATGGTCTGACGGTACGTTCCGGCGCTGGACCCGGCACAATCCGTGGCTCGAGGATATCGATTTCGGCGAGCAGCGCACCATGACCTATACCGCGCGCGACGGGCAGCAGGTCGAGGGCATTCTGATCGAGCCGGTCGGCGGCCCGGCGCGCGGCGGCTCGCCGCTGATCCTCGACGTCCATGGCGGGCCCGAGGCGCATGAATCGAACGGCTGGAACACCGCCTACGGCGCGCCCGGACAGGTCGCCGCGGGGCAGGGCTATGCCGTGTTTCTGCCCAATTACCGCGGCTCGACCGGCTACGGCACCGCCTTCTCCAAGCAGCACCAGGGCCGTTACACCGATCCCGAATTCACCGACCTGGTAGACGCCAAGCGCGCGCTGGTGGCGGAAGGGATCGCCGATGCCGACCGGGTCGGCGTAACCGGCGGCTCATACGGCGGCTACGCCACCGCATGGTCCTCGACCGCGCTGTCGGACGAATTCGCCACGGGGGTGATGTTCGTCGGTATCTCCAACCAGATCAGCAAGTTCGGCACCACCGACATCCCCTACGAAATGTACAACGTCCATTCGCGCGCCTGGCCGTGGGACGACTGGCAGAAGATGCTCGAAGTCTCGCCGATCTACCATGTCGACAAGGCTGAGACGCCGCTGCTGATCCTCCACGGCGAAGACGACACGCGCGTCAGCCCGAGCCAGAGCTACGAGCTCTACCGTTCGATCAAGGTCAGGAAGCCCGACGTGCCGGTGCGGCTGGTGCTTTACCCGGGCGAGGGCCACGGCAATTCGAAGGCCGCCGCGCGTTACGACTACAATCTGCGCATGATGGAATGGTTCGACACCTACCTCAAGACCGGCGACCGCGATGCCGAAATGCCCGACCCGCGGCCCGAGTTGCGGATCGAGGACGGCGAGGAGGAATAGGGGCTGGAGGTTTTTCCAGCTTCGCGGGATCGGCACCGGCACGCTCCCCGAGTCTTTGTTGCGTGCGGGCCGGACCTCCGGCCGGCCCTTGCTGTTCCATCCCGCGCCCCCACCCGGCCACCCCGACCATAGCATCCTATGGGTGGCCGGGTGGGGGCGCGGGATGGAACAGCCCCGGCGGGCCGACGACTGCCAAGCAGCGACAGGTCTCGTCGCCGCCGGAAAACAAGGCTCCTGGGATAGCGTGCCGATGCCGCATCCGTTTTAAGCTCGCTGAAACAGAATATGCAGCCTCAGAATGTGTAACCGATCCCGGCGCCGAACAGCCACTGGTCGGCGTCGCCGCGGATGCTGGTGAAGGGCGACCGTTTGGCGTCGCCGAGCAGGCGCGAATAACCCGCAATGCCGATCAGCGCGAACCCGCCATTGGCGAGATCGCCGTCGAGGTCGACTCCGACCAGTGCGTTGAGACCGATACTCTCGAACCCGCCTTCGGCCTGGAAGCCGGGGAGCACATCGGGCGCCGGCAGCAGCGTGTTCACGGGCGGAACAGAGTAATAGTAATCGGCGTAATCGTCGTCGACCCAGACGGTACTGGCCGAGAGCGACACCGCCGCGCCGCGGCTGACGGGGGTGAAATAGGTCACCGAGGGCGACACGGTCATGCCGCTATGCGCGCCCGCGACGTCCCACACCGCGTCGACGTTGACGCTGAGGCTGTCATAGGGATTGAGCACGCCCGGAAAGCTCACGCCTGCCGTCGGTCCGACCTCGATCGCGGTATCGAGTTCGCCATAGGCCTCGACGATCGGATCCTCGATCTGCGTCGCACGGTCGCGGTTGAGCTTGGCGGCGATGCCGAGCGAGATGCCCGGCCCGTCCTCGGGATCGGGGACGAAATCGAGCGCGATGCCCGCCGGACGCGGATTGATGTCGATCCCGCCGAGCGAGCCCTGCACGATCGGCAGCGGGAAGAACACGTAATCGTCGGACCCGCTGTAGCTCGGCCCGTAGCCGGCGCCGATGCCGATGCTGAGGAAGTCGCCGTCGTAGACCGTCTCCTCGGGCACGTCGGAAGTGACCCCGGGTTCGCCCGCGTCCTGCGCGAGGGCGGGCGCCGCAAGCAGGCAGGTTGCAGCGAGAAAGGCGGTCTTGAATTCGGTTTTCATGAAATATGCCCCTGAAACACTTACCGATCCAAACGCGTTCGGGGCGCCCGCGTTCCTGTGCGCTGCGCGGTCTTGACTCTGTTTCAGTCAAGCTGAAACGGTTTCGGCACCGGCCCACTCCCCCAAGGGTTTTGTTTTCCGGCGGTGACGCGACCTGTCGCTGCTTGGCACTCATCCGACCGCCGGGGCTGTTCCGTCCCACGCCCCCACCCGGCCACCCCGACTATAGTAGCCTATGGGTGGCCGGGTGGGGGCGTGGGACGGAACAGCCAAGGGAAGCACGGAGGTGCTTCCCGCACGCAACAAACGACTCCGGGTCGGGGAGTGGGCCGGTGCCGATTCAGCGAAGCTGAAAACGACTCTATCCCATCCCCTGCCACTGGCGCACCGCTTCGAGCGGCCAGAACAGCATCAGCACGTTGAGCGCCAGATTGTCGCGGATGATCCACGCGGTCAGCGCCTCGAAGAACAGCGCGACGACCACACTCACCCACCACGGAATCCGCGCCGCGATCAGGAAACCCGCCATCATCCAGCCGATATCCGCCATCGAATTGACGATCGAATCGCCGGCATAGCCCCAACTGATGGTGACCTCGCGATAGCGGTCGATCACCATCGGCGTGTTCTCCATGATCTCCCATGCCGCCTCGACCGCAACCGCGATCGGCAGTGCCCAGCGCGCCGGTTTGCCGCCGAACAGCCGCCACTTGTCCCACAGCAGCCAGGCGAAGAAGAACATGATCAGCCCGTGGATGAAGTGGCTGGGCGAATACCAGTCGGTGATATGCTGGCTGTTCTCGCTCGACTGCACCACGCCGTGCCACAGCTTGACCGTGCCGCAGGTGCAGATCGGCGGGCGGTCCATCGCCAGCAGCACCGCCAATGTGGCGATCAGCAGGACGATGGTCGCGACGACGGCGCGGCGATGTGGCATGAGCGAAAGGGTCATGCCCCTTAGTGCCACGCGCCGCGCGAAACGCAATCCGGTGCCTGGCCGGATTGCCCCTGTTCCAATTGCGCCCTAGGGCCATATGCAATGAGCGGGCGCCCTTCCGATACCAGAACCGAAATCGCCATTATCGGGGGTGGTCTCGCGGGCGGGCTGATCGCGCTCGCGCTGCGGAGGCGGCATCCGGAAATGCAGGTGCTGCTGATCGAACGCGGCAAGGCGCTCGGCGGCAACCATCGCTGGAGCTGGTTCGACAGCGACCTCGACGCCGAGGGACAAGCGCTGCTGGCCGGGTTCCGCAAGGTCGAATGGGCCGATTACGAGGTCCGCTTCCCGACCTATCGCCGCCGCTTGCGAAGCGGATACAATTCGCTCGCCTCGACCGATTTCGACAGCGGGCTGCGGCGCGAACTGGGCGGCGAGGCGATCATGACCGGGGCGGAGGTCGCTGCGCTCGACGGCGACGGGGTCGATCTCGCCAGCGGTACGCGGATTTCGGCGCGCGCGGTGATCGACTGCCGCAGCTTCGCTCCCTCGCCCAATCTCGCGGGCGGGTGGCAGGTGTTCATGGGGCGGCACCTGCGCACGCCCGCACCGCACGGGGTCGAACGCCCGATCGTGATGGACGCCTCGGTGAGGCAGCACGACGGCTATCGCTTCGTCTACACGCTGCCGCTCGGCGCGAACGAGCTGTTCGTCGAGGACACCTATTACAACGACACCCCCGAACTCGATCGCTCGGCGCTGTCGTCTCGCATCGACACCTATTGCCGCGCGCAGGGCTGGGACGGCGAAATCCTCGGCGGCGAGACGGGCGTGCTGCCGGTGCTGACCGGGGGCGATTTCGGGGCCTATCGCAGCGAGGGCCGCATCGAGGACGTCGCCGCCGCCGGCGCGCGCGGGGGCTTCGTGCATCCGCTGACCAGCTACACGCTGCCGATCGCGGTCGCCACCGCGCTCGCCATCGCCGAGGACGCCGAATTGCCGGGCGAGCAACTCGCCGCCTTCGTCGATGCGCGCGCGCGACGGCATTGGCGCGCGACGAAGTTCTATCGCCGCCTCGGCCGGATGCTGTTCGACGCCGCCGAGCCGGACCGGCGCTATCGCATTTTCGAGCGCTTCTACCGCCTGCCCAAGCCGCTGATCGAGCGCTTCTACGCCGCGCGTTCGACCCGCGCCGACCGGATTCGCATCCTGTGCGGGAAACCGCCCGTCCCGGTCCACCGCGCGCTTGCCGCGCTCGCCGGGCGTGGTAAGCCGCTGACCCGATGACGACCGCAACCAAGCCTCCGGACGCCCCCCTGATCGACGCGATGACAACGCCCGCCACCCGAGGGGCCATGGCCGCTGGCGGCAAGCGCGCCTGCGTGATCGGATCGGGCTTCGGCGGGATGGCGCTGGCGATCAGGCTGCAATCGGCGGGCATCGCCACCACCGTCCTCGAAGCGCGCGACAAGCCGGGCGGGCGCGCCTATTTCTGGGAACGCCCAACTCCAACCGGCACTTTCACCTTCGACGCCGGCCCTACGGTGATCACCGATCCCGACTGCCTGCGCGAATTGTGGGCGCTGTCGGGCGCCGACATGGCGGACGATGTCGAGCTGATGAAGGTCCACCCCTTCTACCGGCTCAACTGGCCCGACGGGACCAATTTCGACTATTCCAACGACGAAGCGGAACTCAACGACGAGATCGTCAAGCTGAACCCGGCCGACGTGGCGGGATACCAGCGCTTCCTCGACTATTCCGCCGCGGTCTACGAGGAAGGCTACGTCAAGCTCGGCCACGTCCCGTTCCTCGACTTCAAGTCGATGATCAGGGCCGCTCCCGCGCTTGCCAAGCACCAGGCCTGGCGCTCGGTCTATTCGATGGTCTCGAAATTCATCGAGAGCGAGAAGCTGCGCCAGGCCCTGAGCTTCCACACGCTGCTGGTCGGCGGCAATCCGATGACCACCAGCTCGATCTACGCGCTGATCCACAAGCTCGAAAGGGACGGCGGCGTGTGGTGGACGCGCGGCGGCACCAACCGGCTGATCGCCGGCATGGTGCGCCATTTCGAGCGGCTCGGCGGGACGATGCGGGTCGGCGATGCTGTGGTGCAGGTGCACACGATCGGCAACCGCGCGACCGAGGTCGAGACAGCGAGCGGCTGGCGCGAAAAATTCGACGCCGTCGCCAGCAATGCGGATATCGTGCATTCCTACCGCGACCTGCTGGCGGGCACCAAGCGCGGCAAGGATTACGCGAAATCGCTGTCGAAGAAGAGCTTCAGTCCGAGCCTGTTCGTGGTCCATTTCGGGATCGAGGGCGCGTGGCCGGGCATCCCGCACCACATGATCCTGTTCGGGCCGCGCTACAAAGGCCTGCTCGAGGACATCTACGATCACGGCGTGCTGCCGGCCGATTTCTCGATCTACCTGCACCATCCGACCGTGACCGATCCGAGCATGGCGCCGCCGGGCAAGAGCACCTTCTACGCGCTCGTCCCGGTCGCGCATATGGGCAAGCTGGCGGTCGACTGGGAGCAGATCGGGCCGATGCTGGAGAAGCGCATTCTCGACGAAGTCGGACGGCGGCTGATCCCCGACATCCACGACCGGATAGTGACCAGCTTCCACTACGCGCCGCGCGATTTCTCGCTCGATCTCAACGCGCATCTCGGCAGCGCCTTCAGTCTCGAGCCTGTGCTGACGCAGAGCGCCTGGTTCCGAGGCCACAACCGCGACGATACGATCGGCAATTTCTACCTCGTCGGCGCGGGCACGCACCCGGGCGCGGGGATACCAGGGGTGGTGGGAAGCGCGAAAGCCACCGCGGGGTTGATGCTGGGGGATTTGTCATCATGACCGTTATCGAGATTGATGGCCGCACGGTACGGAACGTGAAGAGGTTCCATCAGGTAATTTCCGAGCAGCCAGATGTACCCGACTTTTATGGACGAAATTCGGACGCTCTGCGCGATGTGCTTTGGGGATTCATAGAGCATCCAATAAAGATCATTTGGCGCAACGCATCGGTATCCGAGGCTGCCATGAAGGATGACTTTCACAGGATATTGAATGTGATCAGGAATCCGGTGGAGGGTTGTCCGCCAATTGACCTCGAACTTGAGGCTGGTTCAGAAGGTAGGATCAGGAGCGTCGCGGTCTATTGTGGTTCGGCGTCACCCAAGGATACCCGTTACACGGCATTGGCGCGCATCGTCGGAATTGAACTCGCGAATAGAGGCATGACTGTTGTCTACGGCGGTGGGCGATTGGGCCTGATGGGCGCTGTAGCTACAGGCGCTTTGGATGCAGGCGGCGAGGTGATCGGGATCATCCCCGACGCGCTCGCCAACAGCGAAGTCGCCAACACCGACTGCACCGAACTCCACACCGTCTCGGGCATGCACGAGCGCAAGCAGAAATTCACCGACCTCTCCGACGGCTTCGTCACCATCCCGGGCGGCGTGGGCACGATGGACGAATTGTGGGAAGCGGTCAGCTGGGCGCAGCTCGGCTATCACACCAAGCCGGTCGGCCTGCTCAACGCGTTCGGCTTCTACGACGACCTGATCGCCTTCAACCGAAAGATGGCGGAGGTGGGCTTCGTCCGCCCAGCGCACCAGGGCATCATCATCGCCGAGCCGGACCTTCCCGCACTGCTCGCGCGTATGGAGAGCTATGAGCCGCACACGCCGATCTTCCGCATGAAGGCAAGCGACCTCTAGCCGTGGCGCCGCCCAGGAAGATCGGCCCGCGCCTGCTCGCCCCGTCGCGCATATTGCGCCCGACGGTAAAGCGGGCCGGCGGCGGGCGCGAGCGGGCGAACCTGGTGGCGAAGAGCTACGACATGATCGTCGCGGGCTCGAAGAGCTTCGCCGCGGCCTCGATGCTGTTCGACCGCGCGGCGCGCGAGCGCGTGTGGATGCTCTACGCCTGGTGCCGCCGCTGCGACGATATCGCCGACGGGCAGGATCTGGGCGGCGAGCTGGGCGACCAGGCCAGGATCGCCGAGCGGGTCAAGGCGATCCGCGTGCTCACCCGCCGCGCACTCGATGGCGAGCCGACCGCCGACGTCGCCTTCGACGCGTTCGGGCAGGTCGCCAGCGAGTGCAATCTGACCATGGACATGGCCGAGGACGTGATCGCCGGCTTCGAGCTCGACGCGCAAGGCTGGCGTCCGCGCACCGAGGCCGATCTGGCGATCTACTGCTACCATGTCGCGGGCGCGGTCGGGGTCATGATCGCGCGGATACTGGGCGTGCCGCGGGACGATGGCGAAACGCTCGACCGGGCGTGCGATCTCGGCCTTGCCTTCCAGCTCGCCAATATCGCACGCGACCTCGACGGGGACGATGCCGCCGGCCGCTGCTACCTGCCGATGGAGTGGATGGCGGAAGAGGATATCGAGCCCGGCCAGCTCATGAAACCGCATCACGGCTGGGAACGCGCCGAACTCGCCGAGCGGCTGGTGCTCAGGATGGAGCGGCATGCGGCGATGGCGAAGCTCGGCACCGTGAAGCTGCCCTTCCGCAGGCGCTGGGCGATCCTCGCGGCAACCGGTATCTATGCCGAAATCGGCCGCGAAGTGCGCCGCCGCGGGGTGCATGCATGGGACCGGCGGGTGGTGGTTGGAACCGCGGGAAAGCTGAAGCTGATCGTGCATGCCTTCGCCGAGGCGCTCCGCAACGACCACCGTCCGCCCGACGAACCGCCCGAATGGAACCGGGGCGCCATCCTGATCGACGTGCGCATGAACCAGCCGATTCCCGAGCCCGACAAGGCCAGGCCGCTGCCGGACGAAGAGTAGGCCAGGTTTCCGTTCGTATCGAGCGGAGCGCGAAGCGCGTAGTCGAGATACCCTGCTGCGTCGCGCCGAAATGTGTCTCGACTGCGCTCGACACGAACGGAAGCCGGGATTAGTCCCCTCCCCATGATCACCAAGCTCCTGATCGCCAATCGCGGCGAGATCGCCTGCCGCATCATCCGCACCGCGCGTGCCATGGGAATCGCCACCGTGGCGGTCTATTCGGATGCCGACGCCAGGGCGCTGCATGTGCGGCAGGCCGACGAGGCGGTGCATATCGGCCCTTCGCCCGCCGCCGAAAGCTATCTCGTCGGTGAAAAAATCATCGCCGCCGCCAGGGATACCGGTGCCGGGGCGATCCATCCCGGTTACGGTTTCCTGTCCGAAAACGCCGGTTTCGCACAGGCCGTACTCGATGCCGGGCTGATCTGGGTCGGACCCAGGCCGTCGAGCATCGAAGCGATGGGGCTCAAGGACGCGGCCAAGAAGCTGATGCGCGCGGCCAACGTTCCGGTAACGCCGGGCTACGAGGGCGAGGACCAGTCGGTCGAGCGCTTGAAGCAGGAGGCCGACGCAATCGGCTATCCGGTGCTGATCAAGGCGGTCGCGGGCGGCGGCGGCAAGGGCATGCGCAAGGTCGATGCGGCGGGCGATTTCGAAGCGGCGCTCGAAAGCTGCCGCCGCGAGGCCAAGGCGAGCTTTTCCAACGACGAGGTGTTGCTGGAGAAGTGGATCACCAGCCCGCGCCATATCGAGGTGCAGGTGTTCGGCGACAGCCACGGCAATGTCGTCCACCTGTTCGAGCGCGACTGCTCGCTCCAGCGCCGCCACCAGAAGGTGATCGAGGAAGCCCCCGCGCCCGGCATGGACGAGGCGACGCGCGCCGACATCTGCGCCGCCGCGGTCCGCGCCGCGAAAGCGGTCGATTACGAGGGCGCGGGGACGATCGAATTCATCGCCGACGCCAGCGAGGGCCTGCGCGCCGACCGCATCTTCTTCATGGAAATGAACACCCGCCTTCAGGTGGAACACCCGGTGACCGAGGAGATCACCGGGGTCGACCTGGTCG
Organism: uncultured Altererythrobacter sp.; assembly: GCA_913055875.1. Classification (GTDB taxonomy): domain Bacteria; phylum Pseudomonadota; class Alphaproteobacteria; order Sphingomonadales; family Sphingomonadaceae; genus CAJXJY01. Next base: position 12,180 of record CAJXJY010000013.1, on the reverse strand, counting down.
AATGGCAGCTGCGCGTGGCGAGCGGCGAGGCGATTCCGCTCAAGCAGGAGGAGCTGAGCATCGACGGCTGGGCGATGGAAGCGCGGCTCTATGCGGAGGATCCGGCGAAGGGATTCCTGCCGAGCACCGGGCGGTTGGAATATTTTCGTCTGCCCTATCTCACTCGCAAGCGTCGTTATCGCAACGAGACTGGCGTGCGACGCGGAGACGAGATTTCACCGTTCTACGATCCGATGATCGCCAAACTCATCGTTCATGGCGCAACCCGCCAAGACGCAATCGAAGCGATGAAGGAGATGACCGCGAACGTGGAGTGCTGGCCGGTCAAGACAAATGCAGGGTTCCTCAACCTGCTCCTCTACGATCAGGAATTCGAGGAAGGGACAATGGATACCGGCCTCATCGGGGACAATCTCGATGATTTCATTCCCGATGAAGAGGCGTCCGAAAATGCTCTGCAATCGGTAGCACATTTGGTCGTCGACAGGTCTCTCGGCGGGAACGCGACGGACATACGTCTTGCACATCTGGATACCGACGGTGGCCCGCGGAGCATCAAGGGCTTCCGCCTGAACCGTGCCCCCGCCGAGGTTTCAATTCGCCTTTCCGACGAACAGAACGACTACGCGTTCGCATTCGCCGATCAACCCATCGACGACAGCCTTTGGGTCGAGGAAACGCCCCATGGCTTCATGGTCACCGATGAGGGTGTGACCCGCATGCTCCACATTACCCGGGCCGGGTCGGAGGGTCACGCCTCCGCCGCCGACGGTGCGATCATCGCGCCGATGCCGGGCAAGGTGATCGCGGTCGACGTGGCCGAGGGCGATGCGGTGACGGCGGGCCAGCGGTTGCTGGTGCTCGAGGCGATGAAGATGGAACACGCGCTCACCGCGCCGTTCGACGGGACGGTGACGGAGCTGTCGGCAAGCGAAGGCGGGCAGGTGCAGGTCGAGGCCTTGCTGGCGGTGGTGGAGCCGGCGGATACGGACTGAACAGCCGGTCCCGTCACCCTGAACTTGTTTCAGGGTCCATTTCGCCCCATTCACAGCAGCCCGAAACTGCAGAATGGATGCTGAAACAAGTTCAGCATGACGGGAGTGGGGCTTGAGCTGGGAGCGTGAACTCGAAGAACTGCGCCGCCGCGAGGCGCTTGCCGAAGCGATGGGCGGCGAGGAGAAGCTCGCGCGCCAGCACGGGCGCGGCAAGATGGATGCGCGCGCGCGGCTCGCAGCGCTGGTCGACGAAGGATCGTTCCGCGAGATCGGCAAGATCGCCGGCAAGGGCGCCTACGACGAGGACGGCAATCTCGAACACGTCACTCCCGCCCCGTTCCTGTTCGGCAAGGCCGAGATCAACGGCCGCCCGGTGGTCGCTACGGCGGACGATTTCACCATTCGCGGCGGCGCGGCCGATGCCGGGATCAGCCGCAAGATGGTGCAGGCGGAGAAGATGGCGCACGAGCTCAAGCTGCCGATCGTCCGCATGATCGACGGCACCGGCGGCGGCGGCTCGGTGCGGACGCTCGAACAGATCGGCGCGACGTATATCCCCGCGGTGCCGGGCTGGGGCGACGTGGTCGAGAATCTCGACACGGTGCCGGTGGTCGCGCTGGCGCTCGGGCCGACCGCGGGCCTCGGCGCGGCGCGGGTGGTGGCGAGCCATTATTCGATCATGGTCAAGGGGTTGAGCCAGATCTTCGCCGCCGGCCCCGCCGTGGTCGACGGCCTCGGCGAAAGCTACAAGGGCCCCGAGGACCACCAGCAGGCCAAGGAGGACTTGGGCGGCAGCGGCATCCACACCCGCAACGGCGTGGTCGACGACGAGGTCGCGAGCGAGGCCGAAGCCTTCGCCCGCGCGCGCCATTTCCTCTCCTTCATGCCCGAATATGCCGGCCAGCTGGCGCGGCGGACCGAATGCGACGATCCCGCCGACCGGCGCGAAGAGGCCTTGCTGTCGCTGGTGCCGCGCGACCCAAAGCAGGTCTATTCGATGCGGCACTGCCTCGATCACGTGTTCGACAAGGGCAGCGTGTTCGAGATCGGGCGGATGTGGGGCCGCGCCTGCATCACCGCGCTCGCGCGGCTCGACGGCTGGCCGGTCGCGGTGCTGGCGAGCGATCCGAGCTATCTCGGCGGATCGTGGGAAGCCAAGACCAGCGAGAAGGTCGAACGCTTCGTCAAGCTCGCCGACCGTTTCCGGCTGCCGATCGTGCACCTGGTCGACAATCCGGGCTTCATGATCGGGCGCGAAGCGGAGATGGCGGGGACGATCCGCTACGGCGTGCAGGCGATGAACGCGGTCTACCGCGCGAGCGTGCCGCTGGCCTCGGTGGTGCTGCGCCGCGCCTACGGCATCGCGGGCAGCGCGATGTCGAACGCCGAGCGCTACCAGTACCGCTTCTGCTGGCCCTCAGGCGACTGGGGTTCGCTACCGATCGCGGGCGGGCTCGAGGTGGCCTACAAGTCCGACCTGGAGGCCGCCGAGGATCCGGCAGCGGAACTGGCGGCGATCCGGGCGCGGCTCGACAAGGTCACCTCGCCCTTCCGCAGCGCCGAGCGGTTCAACGTCGAGGATATCGTCGACCCGCGCGACACCCGCCCGCTGCTGTGCGAGTTCGCGCAGCTCGCTTGGCGCAGGTTGGAGGGCGAAGCCTAGTCGTCGTTTTCGACGGGAGCGCCGAACAGCGTACCCCGTTCGCTGAACAGCACAAAAGCCAACGTCAGCAAAGCGGTCACCAGCAGGGCAGCGGCCAGGGGTCGCGCTGTCCCGTCATAAGCGAAGCCGATCGACGCGCCCAGAAACGCCCCGGTGGTCATGCGCAGGAAGCTTTGCGCACTGGACGCTGCGCCCGCAATATGGCGGAATGGCTGCATGGCGATCGATCCGAAGTTCGCGCCCACGAAGCCCAGCAGGCTCATGTTCGCCGCCATAAGCGGCACGAACGTCCAAAGCGTTTCGTCCGGCTGGTTGGCAAACCACAATTGCGCCCCCGCCACCATCAGGAACAGGATCAGTGCGATATGGCTGACGCGGCGCGCCCCGTAACGTTCGACGATGCGGCTGTTAGACCAGTTGGCAAGCGCCATCGATCCCGCACAGATCGCGAAAATCAGCGGGAAATCGTCGCCTGCGCCAAAGGCCTCGCCAATCAGTTGCTGGCTCGAATTGATGAAGCCGAACAGGCCGCCGAAGACCAGCGCGCTCCCCAGAGTGTAGCCGATAGTTTCACGCAGGGTTACGGCGCTCCGCATGTTGCGAGCGATCACGCCGACGCGAATGGGCTGGCGGTCTTCGTCGTGGAGCGTTTCAGGCAAACGGATATAGACCCACAGGCCCATCGCTACTCCGAGCACGGCCATGGATATGAAAATCCAGCGCCAACTCCCGGCCAGCGCGAGAATGCCTTGCCCGATGCTGGGCGCGATGGCGGGCACGAGCAGGAAAATCACCATGATAAGGCTCATCATGCGCGCCATCTTGTCCCCGCCCACCCGGTCGCGGATGATCGCAGGCGGCAGGGCGATGATCCCCGCCGCAAAAAAGCCCTGCACTGCGCGCAGGCCGACGAGCATGTCGAAGGAAGCGACAGCGGCACAGGCGAGGGACAGCATTACGTAGAATGCCAGCGCCACGAACAGCACGGGGCGTCTGCCGTATCGGTCCGCGATGGCGCCCGGGATGAGCGTCCCGAAGCCTGCTGCGAGCAAGTATGCACCGACTACGAACTGCCGCTCGTTACCCTGCGCACCTAGGCTGGTCGCGAGTTCGTCGAGCGCGGGCAGGATTGCGTCGATTCCGAAGGCATTGCAGGCCATCAGCAGTGCCATCATCCAGATCAGCTCGCGCTCGCCGATCATCGCGCGTTTGGCGCGCGTCGGGAGCGGGCGTTCCCCGCGGACAAGCTGATCGTTTCGCATGCGCACAAAATGGCGAGTGCGCGAGACAGTTCCGGTTTGCAACCCGTATAGCTATTGGTCGATTACGATGCGTGACGCAAAAGACACGGATGAGGATGCCGAGGCCGATGGCCTGCGCAAGATCATACATGTCGACATGGACGCCTTCTTCGCCAGCGTCGAACAGCGCGACGATCCCGAACTGCGCGGCAAGCCGGTCGCGGTCGGCGGATCGGGCGGGCGCGGGGTGGTCGCGGCGGCGAGCTACGAGGCGAGGAAGTTCGGGGTGCGCAGCGCCATGCCCTCGGTCACCGCGCGGCGGCTGTGCCCCGACCTGATCTTCGTGCGCCACCGCTTTGACGCCTACAAGGAGGCCTCGCAGCAGATCCGCGCGATCTTCCACCACTATACCGACCTCGTCGAACCGCTCAGCATCGACGAGGCCTTCCTCGACGTGACCGCGGACAGGCTCGGCATCGGCTCGGCGACGCGCGTCGCCGAGCTGGTGCGGCAGGAGATCAGGGCGAAGACGCGGCTCACCGCCAGCGCCGGGGTGAGCTACAACAAGTTCCTCGCCAAGCTCGCCAGCGACCAGAACAAGCCCGACGGGCTGTGCGTGATCCGGCCCGGCGAAGGGGCGCGCTTCGTCCAGTCGCTGCCGATCCGCCGGTTCCACGGGGTCGGGCCGAAGGGCGCGGAGAAGATGGCGAAGCTCGGCATCGCCACCGGCGCCGATCTCGCGGCCAGGGATATCGCCTTCCTGCGCGAGCATTTCGGCAGCTTCGCCGACTATCTCTACCGCGCCGCGCGCGGGATCGATTTGCGGCCCGTCCGCACCAATCGCATCCGCAAGTCGCTCGGCGGCGAGCGGACCTTCTCGGAGGATATCTCGGCCGGCCCGGCGCTACGCGAAACGCTGGATAACATCGTGGATATCGTGTGGGAAAGGATCGAGCGCGCCGAAGCGAAGGGGCGCACGGTAACGCTGAAGATGAAATACACCGATTTCCGGATCGTCAGCCGCGCCAAGTCGCTCCCGAACAATGTCGCCGACAAGTCGGAATTCGCGCGGGTCGGGCACGCCTTACTCGAGGAATTGCTCCCCCTCCCTTTGCCGATCCGGCTGATGGGGTTGACGCTGTCCAACCTCGAGCACGAGAGCGGACAGGAGGAGGAACGGCCGGACGATGCGCAGCTCTCGCTGCTCTAGCCCTGCGCCCGGCGCCACATCTCCAGGCGTCTGACGGTCGCGCCGCTGACCGGGTCGGGCAATGCACCGAGCGGGAAGAAGCGCGCCTCGATCACCTCGCGCCCGTCGGCTGCCACCGGTTCGCGGACGCTGGAAGCGAATACGTGGACGCGGTGCGTCGCACCGTGCAGCATCCCCTCGTCCACGCCGAGCGCTCGCATCGCCTGCGCGCTGCAGCCCGCCTCCTCGCGCAATTCGCGCCGCGCCGCCTGCTCGGGTGTTTCGCCGCGGTCGACGCCGCCGGTCGGCAGCGTCCACATCCCGCTGCCGTAGCTCAGCCGGACCAGCAACACCCGGTCGGCGAGATCGAAGGCGAGCACCGCGGCGGCCTCCAGCTCGGGCCTGCGCCAGCGCCACCAGCGTTTGCGCATGGCATGCGCCAGACGCAGCGCGACCCGGTGCAGCGGTGCCGGGATCAAACGAAGCATGTCACCGGCTGCGCCGCGCCGCCGAGCAGCCGCGCGACCGGCAGGTGGTGCTCGCCGCGCAACGCCGCGTCGAACACCGCGCGCTTGTCCTCGCCGCGGATGACGAACATCAGCGCATCGCTCGCGAGCAGGCCGGGCAGGGTCAGCGTGATGCGGTCGAACGGCGCCTCGGGCGGCAGCGGGTCGGGGGTCAGCCGCCGGATCGGCTGCGGATCGTCCAAGCGCGGGTGGGTGTTGGGGAACAGCGAGGCGACATGCCCGTCCGCACCCATCCCGAGCCAGGCGAGGTCGAAACGCGGCACCTGCTCCATCACCGTCAGCGTGACCACTTCGGCACCCGCCGGCTCGAACAGCGCGCGGATGCGGCCGGTATTCGAGGCCTCGTGGTCCTCGGGCACCACGCGGTCGTCGCCCGGCCACACCACCAGCCGCGACCAGTCGCAATGGCGTTCGAGCAGAGCCTCGAAAATCGGGAAAGGCGTCGAGCCGCCGGGAACGGTGATGGTAACGGGACCTTCGCGCTCTTCCATCAGCGCCTCGAGCCGGTTTGCCAGCCAGCCGGCGATCGCCGCGTCGCTCCAGCCCTCGTTGATCATCACGTCTCTCATACGGCGGGAATAGCAAAAAACCCCGCCCGGAACAGGTCCGGACGGGGCATTTTCGCGTGCGCTATCGAAATTACTTCAGCGTCTGCGACAGGAACCAGACGCGTTCCTCGGCCATGTCGGTCCAGTCGTCGAGCAGCCCGTCGGTGGCATTGTCGCCCGCTTCCTCGGCGAGCGGCTTCATAGCCTTGAGGCGTTTGACCATCGCCGCATTGTCGTCGCGCAGCTCCTCGACCATCTTCTCGGCCGACAGCGACGTGTCGTCCTGGTCCTTGATCTGCGTCGCCTTGGCCACCGAGCCGATCGAGGTCAGCGTGTTCATGCCGAGCTTGCGCACGCGTTCGCCGATGGCGTCGATCTGGTCGCGGATCTCGATCGCCTGCTCGTCGAACATGAGATGCAGGTCGCGAAAGCGCGGCCCCGCGACATGCCAGTGGAAGTTCTTGGTCTTGAAGAACAGCGCGAGATGGTCGGCGAGCAGGCCGTTGAGTTCGTCGACCAGCGCCTTTTTCGAATTGTCCTTGCTGTCGGTCATGTGAAAATTCCCTCGTTGGATTTGCCTTACACCCAACCAACGCGCGCGGGGAATGATCGGTTTCGCAAATTAATGCGATCCAACTAATCGCTTTACCCGATTGTCAGACAAGCCCTCTTGCGGACAGGCCGATCACCATCGCGGCGATCCCGACCACCGCTGCGAGAACCAGCCGGATCGTCCGCAACGGCCATTTTTCGACCAACTCCGAGCCCATCACGACCGCAAACACCAGCGCCGCACCGCCGCCCGCCGCGCCGCCGATCCCGGCGAACAGCGGGGCGCCGGTCGCCGCGGCGAAGGCGAACACGAGGAAACGCGAGGCATCGCCGAGCTGGCGCGCCAGCAGCACGATGGCGAGCGCGGCGAGCGAGCGGGTCGGTTCCCTCGGAGCGCGTTCGCGATTGGGCCAGGCCAGCTCGAACGCCGCCAGCAGCAGCGCGATCGCGACCAGCATGGTCTTGGCCGCATCGGGCAGCATCGCCGCGACCGTATCGCCCGCCCACGCCATGAACCCCGCCGAAACCGCCGCGACGGGCAGTCCGACCGCGAGCAGCAGAGCCCCGCTCCGCCCCGCCCCGCTCAGCCGCGCGACCAGCAGCTGGTCGCGCGCGCCGAGCGAGCAGGCGGCGACCGCGAGGAAGGCGAAGAAGAACGACGGCATCGGGGCGTCCCGCGAGCCGCGCTACGTGGTCCAGGGACCGGTGATCGCCAGCGTCTTCGCAGGACTGTAGAGATTGACGAACAGCGTCCGCCCGTCGGGCGAGAAGCACGCCCCCGCCCACTCGGTCTGCACATGCAGGAAGGCGAGCGGATAGGCGACCCCCTGCGGGGTAATCCCGCGCAGATGGTTCTGCACCGGGTCGGTATACTGGTCCTCGCACACGATCAGGTCGCCGAACGGCGCGACACAGAGGTTGTCGCCGTAATTGAACTGGTCGGGGCTGGTCGATTCGTAGAACAGCTGCAGCCGGTCGGGCGCGCCGCTCCGGCCGGGCACGAGCCGGAAAATCTGTCCGAGCTTGGCTGTGCCGCCGCTGGTGCAGCAGAAATACATCTCGCCCTCGCCCATCCAGATGCCTTCGCCGCGCGCGAACAGCGCCGCGCCCTTGGCAGCGCCGCGTTTCCGCAGATCGTCCTCGGGTGCTTCGACCTCGTCGAGATCGACCCAGCGGACCTCGTACCAGCTCTGCGGCGGCACCCCGACGCCGTCCCAGTTGCGCGTGTCGGCCATGCCGTCGACGATCACGAGCGCCTGCAGCTTGCCGCCATCGACGAGCTTGCCCGGCGTCTTCGGCAGGAAGCGGTAGAGCAGGCTGTCGTCGCGATCCTCGGTCTGGTAGACGATGCCGGTGGCCGGATCGACGCAGGCCGCCTCGTGGTTGAAGCGCCCCATCGCCGTCAGCGGCACCGGGTCGACGAGGCCGGGCGCATCGGCGGACACTTCGAAGGTCCAGCCGTGATCCTTGTTGATCCGGCCGTCCGCCTTGGCCGGCGCTTCCTCGCAGGTCAGCCAGCTGCCCCACGGCGTGATGCCGCCCGCGCAATTGCGGATCGTGCCCGCGAGCGAGCGATACTGCTTCTCGACTTCGAGCGTGGCCGCATCGAGCACGATCGTGGTGGTCCCGCCGGGCAGCGGAACGAGGCTGCGTGCCACGGTATCGTAGGCCTTGCCCATCACCCCGCCGCCGTCGTGTCGGCCGGGGATCAGTTCGTGGTTGCGCACCAGCGCGAGCTTGCCGTTTCCGAGATCGAAGCAGCCCATCCCGTCGGCTGCGTCGGGTACGGTGAAGCCGTCGTCCATCGTGTCGCCGAGGTTCGACAACACGCGGTAGGAAAAACCCATCGGCAGGTCGACCAGCTCCGCCGGATCGCGCACCAGCGGGCCGTAGCCCGGCAGGCTGTCGATCACCGGGACACTCGCCCCGCGCGTGCTGCAGCCGCTCGCGACCAGCGCCGCGAAGGCGCTGCCGGTGGCGGCAAGGAACTGGCGGCGGTGCAGGGCGGAATTCATGCGGGCGACTCCATTGGCTCGGATTGCGTGACTGTGCGATAGCAGGATGAAAGCGATGTGACATCCAAGCTTTGGAGGGTGAAATGCAACGCCGCCATGCGCATACCGGCGAAGGATTCCCCTAGCGCAGCAGCGGCAGCCCTTCGCGGATCGCGGCGACCAGTTCGAGCGGGTGGTCGACCAGCACGTGGTGGTAGGCGCCTTCGACCACGGTGGTGAACCGAAGGTCGGGGATCAGCGCCTGCAATTCCTCGAGCCGTCCCGCCGGGAACAGTGCCGACTTCTCGCCGATAATGATGCCCGCCGGCACTTTCGGACGCGCGGCCAGTTCGCCGCGGGTGAACTTGGCCCAGAATTGCGGGTCGAAGCGCCACGTCCACCCACCCGGCGTCTCGTCGGTCTGTGACACTTCGTGCAGCGCGCCGCGCGCCATCCAGTCGACGATCTCGGGCAGGCCGTGGTCCTGCTCGGGCAGGAAGCGGAAGCGGCGCAGCGCCGCTTCGAGGCTGGGATAGCGCGGATTGAGCGCCCGTCCCTGCGCGAGCCGCGGCGGCGGGCCGCCTCCCGGTCGCGGCGGCGCCGAATCGACCAGGATCGCGCCCGCTATCGCCTCGGGGTGGAAAGCCGACAGGTAGCGCGTCGGAAACCCGCCGAACGAGTGCGCCACGATAACCGGCGGCTCGCCCGAGGCGCCCAGTTGCGCCGCCTCGATCGCTGCCAGCGCTTCCGCTGCGAAAGTCGGGATGGTGTAGGCGTCGCGCCAGCCCGACCGACCCATCCCCGACCAAGAAATCGCTGCGCAGCGATAATCGCTCGCAAACAGCGGAGCGATGAAGCTCCACCAATCGGCATGCGCGGCGTTGCCGTGGAGGAACAGCAGGCCGGGCCTGCCGACCTCGCCCCATGTCAGCAGCTCGATATCGGCGCCGTCGACGCGGAATTGCGAGCGCTCCGGCTCATGCGCGACGGCATCGGCGAACCACTGCGCCGCGGGCGGCTTCTCGCCGCCGAAACGCCCGAGCAGCGTGCCGTCGTAATTCGGATCCAGCGAGGCGATATCGTTCAAACCGAACCCCGAAACGGTTGCAAAACGCCACCATTGCCGCGGGAGGAGCGGTTGGCAAGCTCGGCTGTCGAACGGGAAACTGGAGCGGGTGAAGGGAATCGAACCCCGCAGGTCGGGCTTGCCCGGCCGTTTCAGATAGACACACGAGGGTTCGGTCGGAACCGATGCCGCGCGGTGCCGCGATGCCGCACGAGAAGCTGGAGCGGGTGAAGGGAATCGAACCCTCGTCGTCAGCTTGGGAAGCTGCTGCTCTACCATTGAGCTACACCCGCATTTCAACGACTTAGCCCGCCAAATGAGCCGCTTTTTACAGTTCATTTTACAGCACTTGTCGGTGACGGCGGCATTTGCCGCGTACTCGCCCGCTGGTCAACGCCCGATATGGCTGGAGTTGGGCCGTGTGTAGATGGTCCGGTTTCTGGGCGGAGCGTAGCGAAAGCGGACGCTGACAGACATATGTTCCCTCATCAAATCTGTATTGCCGCCCAAAAGGTGCGAACTTTGGTCTCGCAGCACAGCGTAGCGTTGATCGGATGCAAGGGAATGAAGGACGACGATAGCGGATGAAATCGACCGAAGGCGTATCCGCTTGTTATTAGCAGTATCCCATGCTTTTCGAATCTATGGAGGTGGCGCGGGTACGAAATGGATATCGCGGACGGCCCGCGACCATAACCGTTCGCCGGTTTCCAGGTCGTAGGCTCGCAATTGCATCGGCTCCACTTCCAACTCGCCCGCGACCACCCGTTCGTAAGGTTGCAGCTCCACGATCAGCCGGTTTTCGTCGCATCGATGCTTGCTATCAATAACGCGTCAATGGCTTCTGGGATCGCGCGCGCCGTTTTCGGCTATTGAGCAACAAGGCTCCGGAAATAGGAGGGCGAGAAGTGGTGGAACAACCCCAAGCTGCATTCTGTGCTCGCGCGTCTTTGTATTTGGCAGGCAGGCTGAGCGCGCATGCAGCCTTTCCAAACTTCAGCCTGAGCGTCATAATGCCATCGCCGAGGAAGGGGACTGAGGGTTTATGGGAAGCTACGAGACGATACTGATCGAAGTCGAAGAGCAAGTCGCCACGCTGATTCTCAATCGACCGGATCGCATGAATGCCGCTACGCCCGCGATGTTCGATGAGATTCGTGACGCCCTCGATAGCTTGTCTCAATCCGATGCCCGCGCGCTATTGATCACGGGTGCGGGTCGCGGCTTCTGTGCCGGCGCGGACATAGGCGGAAGAACGTTCGATGGCGGGCGACCGGGCGACGCATCGCGGCGCTCGCTGCAGAATCACTACAATCCGGGAATGCTTGCCCTGTCGGCGCTTGAGATACCGATCGTTACCGCAGTCAACGGTCCTGCAGCCGGTATTGGCTGTGCTCTAGCCCTCGCCGGAGATATCATAGTTGCCGCTCGGTCGGCTTTCTTTCTCCAGGCATTCGTCAATATCGGTCTGATACCAGATGGCGGATCGACGTGGATGCTCCCGAAATCTGCCGGCATTCCAAAATCGATGGAAGCGATGATGTTGGGTGAACGAATCCCGGCCGAAGATGCCGAGAAGATTGGGTTGATCACGCGCTGCGTCGCCGATGACGACCTTCTGGACGAGGCCAATTCTCTTGCCAAGCGGCTAGCACAGGGTCCGACCCTGGCCTTGGGAATGATCAGACAGCTGGTGCGTGGGGCTCAGCACATGAGTCTTCCCGAGGCGATGAATCACGAGGCCGAAGCGCAGCGCGTCGCCGGAAATAGCGAGGATTTTATCGAGGGCGTGCAAGCTTTTCAGGAAAAGCGGGGCCCGAATTTCAAGGGAAAGTGATCGACTTTTACTAGGCTTAGTTCCGTGCGCCCGCTGGCCGGTACTATCGCGATAGAGCCGCGTTGTGTCGTAGAGGCGCTTTCAGTCCTCCGGCGCAACACGCACTTTCAGCCCATCCAGCTCCGGCGTGAGCGGGATTTGGCAGGACAGACGGGAAGCTTCGATGCGGTGATCCGAACTCTCCAGCAGGTCATCCTCGTCTTCGCCCATATCGGGAAGCTTGGCTGCAAATTCGGGATCGACATAGACGTGACACGTCGCACAGGAGCAGCATCCACCGCACAAAGCCAGCAACTCGTCGAAACTGTTGTCTCGAATCGCTTCCATCAGGCTAAGCCCCTCGGCCGCCTCGATCGTCCGCCGCTCGCTTTCGCGTCCGGTAACGGTGAGTTTGATCATTCGCGTTTACCCCGTTTCATATCTCTGAGGTTCTTCCGAGAAGTGCTGCGCTGAACGAGCGTCGCCGTGCATTTCCCACAACGCGCCTTCAAAGCTTCTCGGTCAGCTCCGGCACCGCCTTGAACAGGTCGGCGACCAGACCGATGTCGGCGACCTGGAAGATCGGCGC
>CAJXJY010000012.1 GCA_913055875.1 uncultured Altererythrobacter sp. | reverse complement strand
CCGATCACGCTCTGGAAATCGCGCACCAGCTCGGGATAGGGGTGCGGGCCCGCCGCGGTGCCGATGATGTAGAAGGTGTCCTCGACATTCGCGACCCAGTCGCGCAGCGCTTCGTTCATCGCGTCCTTGAGCGTGCCGCGCCCGGCGGTGACGGGGCGGACCTCGGCGCCGAGCAGCTTCATGCGGAAGACGTTGGGCTGCTGGCGGCGGATATCCTCCGCCCCCATGAAAACCGCGCAGGGCAGGCCGAAACGTGCGCACACGGTGGCGGTGGCGACGCCGTGCTGGCCCGCGCCGGTTTCGGCGATGATGCGGGTCTTGCCCATCCGCACCGCGAGCAGAATCTGGCCGATGCAATTGTTGATCTTGTGCGCGCCGGTGTGGTTGAGCTCGTCGCGCTTGAACCACACCTGCGCGCCGCCCCCCTCGGGAGAGCCAACCCGAATCGCTTCGGTCAGCCGCTCGGCGAAATAGAGCGGACTCGGGCGCCCGACATAATGTTCGAGCAGGTCGTCGAACTGTTCCTTGAACTTCGGATCGGCCTGCGCCGCGCGGTATTCGCGCTCCAGGTCGAGCACCAGCGGCATCAGCGTCTCGGCCACGAAACGCCCGCCGTAATCGCCGAAATGACCGCTGTCGTCGGGCTGATTGCGGAAAGAGTTAGCCTTCGTCGCCACGTCCAGATTCCGTTCGTGCTGAGCCTGTCGAAACACCGTTTTCGTTTCGGCGCGACGCTCCGGGTCGAGAGCAGCCCTTCGACAGCCTCAGGGTGAATGGGTCAAGGGGATATTGCCCCCCATGCCGCAAGCGCAACGGAGGACAAGCTTTCGCGCTGATGAACATTATGTTGCGTCCTTCCAACACATTACAAAAGTCGACGAATAACATTGTTTGTAAATTGCGGTTCAGATTGGCGGGTCCATATCGCGCATCGCACCGCTCAAACCAATACGAACAAGGGCGGGCAGGACAAAGGAACACAGTTATGCGCAAGATTGCATTCGCAGTTGTCGCGGCCGCCGCCGCCGTCGCCGTTCCGGCGCAGGCACAGGACGCCGCCGGTGAAGGCCGCGTCGAAGCCCGTGGCGGTATCGTCTGGGCCAGCGGTGTCGAGGAAGCCGTTGCCGGCGTCGCCGCCGGTTACGACTTCAACCTCGGCGAGGCTGCCTTCGTCGGCGTCGAAGCTTCGGCCGACCACATCCTCGCCGACGGCGCGGATTTCGTCTGGGGCGTGACTGGCCGTGTCGGTGCCAAGGTCGGCGACGACGGCAAGCTGTTCGCTGCCGGCGGCTACAGCTTCGGCGAAGGCGAAGACGTGCCGCATCTCGGCGCGGGCTACCAGCACAATGTCGGCGAGAGCGTCTATCTGAAGGTGGAATACCGTCACTTCTTCAGCGACTTCATCGACGTGAACGCGGCCACTGCCGGCGTCGGCGTGCGCTTCTAAGGCAGGCGACGAATCACAGCGAGAGGGCGGCTCCCGGCAGCGGGGGCCGCCCTTTTTTTATGCGTTCGCGGATATTCCAAGTCCCGTTCGTGCTGAGCCTGTCGAAGCACAGGCGGCGGGCACTGCGCCCGGCCCTTCGACAGGCTCAGGGCGAACGGAGGTTGAATTGCTCAAGCCTCGCAGGCGCGCACCGCTGCGCAGAAGGCCTCGATCTTCGCGATGTCCTTGACCCCTGGTGCGCTCTCGACGCCGCTGGAGGTATCGACCAGTTCCGCGCCCGTTGCGGCCAGACCTGCGGCGACGTTCTCCGCCGTCAGCCCGCCGGCCAGGCCCCACGGGATCCGGTGGTCGAAATCGACCAGCAGCTGCCAGTCGAATGCTTCTCCATTGCCGCCGGGAAGCGCCTTGGCCGGAGCGTCGAACAGCAGCCGGTCGACCCGCCCCTCGAACCGGCGCGATTTTTTGAGCGTCTTGGCGTCGCGCACGCCCAAGGCCTTCCACACTTCGATCCCCAGCTTGTCGCGCACGAGGCCCGTCCATTCGGGCGTTTCGCTGCCGTGGAACTGGACCACGTCGGGCCTGACCGCACCGATCGCCTTGGCGGTGGTCTCGATATCGGCATTGGCGAGCAGCAGGACCGTCTTGACCCCCTCCGGCACATGCGCGCGCAGGGCGGCGGCCTCGTCGAGCGGCAAGTGACGCGGACTGGGGGGAACATGGACCATGCCGATATGCGTCGCGCCCGCACCCGCGGCGGCGGCGATGGTTTCGGGCGTCGACAGCCCGCAGATCTTGATTGCGGTCGGGGGCATGCGGCTAGAGCGTCGCTTCGATCGCCCGTGCCGCCGCCACCGGGTCTTCCGCGCGGCTGATCGGGCGGCCGATCACCAGCACGCCGGCGCCGTCGTCGCGCGCCTGGCGCGGGGTGACGACGCGTTTCTGGTCGCCGACCGAGGAACCCGCGGGGCGCAGGCCCGGCACGACGAAGAAGCCATCGCGCCATTGCTTGTGGACCGCAGCAATCTCCTGCCCCGAGCAGACGATCCCGTCGAGGCCCGAGGCCTCGGCCAGTTCGGCAAGCCGCAGCACCTGGTCGTGTGCCTTGCCCTTCACCCCGGTGCGTTCGAGGTCGCGATCGTCGAGGCTGGTCAGCATGGTCACGCCGACCACCTTGCAATGCTCGCCCGCGGCCGCCTTGGCATCCTCCATCATCGCGCGCCCGCCGCTGGCATGGACGGTGACGATGGTGGGTTCGAGCACGTGGATCGCCTGCATCGCCCCGGCGACGGTGTTGGGGATGTCGTGCAGCTTCAGGTCGAGAAATACCGGCAGCCCGACATGCGCGATCTCGTGCACCCCGTGCGCCCCGTGCGCGCAGAAGAATTCGAGGCCGAGCTTGACCCCGCCGACATGCGCCTTGACCTTCTGCGCCAGAGCCTTCGCCGCTTCGAGCTGCGGAAGGTCGAGCGCGAGGTAGACCGGGTTGCTCACGGCTTGTCGGGCTTCGCGGAGGTCAACGGGCCGCTGTCCTGCTCTGGCACGTCCGCAGGCGGAGGGGGCGGCGGCGGAGGAGGCGGCGGCGTTTCGGCGTTCGGCTGGTTCGCGGCGACGCTCGTGCGCGCGGCGGTTTCGAGCGATTCGATCCGCCGGTTGAGCCGCCAGCGCATGCCCTTGTTGTAGAGCCAGGTCGGGATGAAGCCGAGCAGGAAGAACACCAGCGCGATGATCCCGACCGGCCATTCGAACAGCAGCCGGTCGCCATTGTCGAGCGGCCAGAACCGCACCGGCACCTTGTCGCCGAGATTCATCGAAATGAAGAACACCACGACCGCTGTGATCGCGATCCAGACTATCAGGCGGACGACCTGCATTTCAAATCCCCTTCGACTTGCCGGCGATGCTAGGCGGGATGCGCGGG
This sequence comes from uncultured Altererythrobacter sp., assembly GCA_913055875.1. Lineage (GTDB taxonomy): Bacteria > Pseudomonadota > Alphaproteobacteria > Sphingomonadales > Sphingomonadaceae > CAJXJY01. Next base: position 100,413 of record CAJXJY010000012.1, on the reverse strand, counting down.
ATTGAAAACCCTGCGGTCATCCGAACACGTTTATCCGAACACTCTGGCGAAGATCGTATCGACATGCTTGAAGTGGTAATCGAGGTCGAATTTCTCCTCGAGCTCGGCAGTGCTCAGCGCGGCGGTGACCTGCTCGTCGGCCTTGAGCAGGTCGAGCAGCGACAGCCTGCCGTCCGATTCCCACACCTTCATCGCGTTGCGCTGGACGATGGCATAGGCGTCCTCGCGGCTCACGCCCGCCTGCGTCAGCGCCAGCAGCACGCGCTGCGAATGCACCAGGCCGCCCATCCGGTCGAGATTGGCCTGCATCCGTTCGGGATAGACCAGCAGCCGGTCGATGACCCCGGTCAGCCGCGCGAGCGCGAAGTCGAGCGTGATGCAGGCGTCGGGGCCGATGAAGCGCTCGACCGAGCTGTGCGAGATGTCGCGCTCGTGCCACAGTGCGACGTTCTCGAGCGCGGGCAGGGCGTAGGCGCGGATCATGCGCGCCTGGCCGGTGAGGTTCTCGGTCAGGATCGGGTTGCGCTTGTGCGGCATTGCCGAAGAGCCCTTCTGGCCGGGGGAGAAATACTCCTCCGCCTCGAGCACCTCGGTCCGCTGCAGGTGGCGGATTTCCACCGCGACCCGCTCGATCGAGCCGGCGATCACGGCCAGTGTCGCGAAGAACATCGCGTGCCGGTCGCGCGGTATCACCTGCGTGCTGACCGGCTCGACCGTGAGCCCGAGCCGTTCGGCGACGTGCTCTTCCACCGACGGATCGATATTGGCGAAAGTGCCGACCGCGCCGCTGACCGCGCAGGTGGCGATCTCCTCGCGCGCCGCGACCAGCCGCTTGCGGCAGCGGGCGAACTCGGCATAGGCCTGCGCCAGCTTGAGGCCGAAGGTGACCGGCTCGGCGTGGATGCCGTGGCTGCGGCCGATCGTGGGGGTGTATTTGTGCTCCTCGGCGCGCTTGCGGATCGCTGCGAGCAGCAGGTCGAGGTCTTCGAGCAATATGTCTGCCGACCGCGCCAGCTGCACCGCCAGCGTGGTGTCGAGCACGTCGCTGCTGGTCATGCCCTGGTGCATGAAGCGCGCTTCGTCGCCGACATTCTCGGATACCCAGGTAAGGAAGGCGATCACGTCGTGCTTGGTCACCGCCTCGATCTCGTCGATCCGGGCGACGTCGATCTCGGGTTCGGTCTTCCACCAGTCCCACAGCGCCTTCGCGGCGCTCCCGGGCACCACGCCGAGTTCGCCCAGTTTCTCGGTCGCATGCGCCTCGATCTCGAACCAGATGCGGTATTTCGCCTCCGGCTCCCACAGGGCGGTCATTGCGGGACGGGCGTAGCGGGGGACCATGTTCGACTCCGGATTGGCGCGATGCGGGCGCGGCTATCGCCCACGGGCCGCCATGGCAAGCTCCCCGGGGCGAGAAGCGGGCGCTTGCACAAGACGCGCGCCGATGTAGTATCGCGTCGACGACGACGTCTTGTTTCTTTGGGGTTCGCATTTTGCACAGGTTTTCTTTTCTCGGGACGGTCGCGGCCGTCCTTGCCGCAAGTAGTGCCCATGCCGGGGACGAAGTGCTTTATGTCGCCGAAACGCCCGGCTGGGCCGAGGCGGCGGATTTCGAGGCGGCGCTGGATACGGGTGAGACCTTCGTGCTGCTCGACGAGCAGGTGCGGCTCGAAGACGGCACGGTGCACCGCTTCACCGATATCGCCTACCGGATCGAGAACCCCGACGCGCTGTCCGACCTCGGCACGCTCAAGCTCAGCTGGCTGCCCGACAAGGGCGACCTGACCGTCCACCGGCTCGAAATCGTCCGCGGAGACGAGGCGATCGATCTCGTCGGGGCGGGCGTGCGCTACGATGTCCTGCGGCGCGAGCGCGAGCTGGAGAACCGCAGTCTCGACGGCATGTTGACCGCGACGCTCGCGGTGCCCGGCCTGCGCGTCGGCGACGTGCTGCGCTTCACCCAGACCACCACGCGGCGCGACCAGGCTCTCAACGGGGAAGTGCAGGCGACCGAAGGCCTGCGTGCCGAGCCCGGCGATCTCGGTTTCGGGCGGGTGATCGTCTCCTGGCCCGAAGACGAGAACATGAAGTGGAAGCTGGTCCGCGCAGGGGTGGAGGCCGAGCCGGTGCTCGAAAACGGCTACCGTACGCTCACCGTGCTGCAGCCGGTGCCGGAGCCCGACGAAATGCCCGAGGACGCGCCCGCGCGCTATACGATAAGCCCGCTTCTCCAGGTCGTGAGCTTCGAGGACTGGCAGGACGTCTCGCGCGTGATGGCGCCGCATTTCGCCACCGAGGGTACGGTCGAGGCCGGCGGCGGGATCGCACGGCAGGTCGCACGCATCGAATCGCTCACGGGCGACGACCTCGAACGCGCGGCGCTGGCGCTGCGGCTGGTGCAGGACGAGGTCAGCTACCTGCTCAACGGCCTCAACGGTGGCAATTACCTGCCGCAATCGCCCGCCGCGACGTGGGAGAACAAATACGGCGACTGCAAGGCGAAGTCGCTGCTGCTGCTCGCCATGCTGCGCGAGATGGGGATCGAATCCGAGGTGGTGCTGGTTCGCAGCAAGTCGGGCGACATGGTCTCCGGCCTGCTCCCGGCGCCCGCCGCTTTCGATCACATGATCGTGCGCGCGGTGATCGGCGGCGAGGAATACTGGCTCGACGGCACCAGCGCCGGGACGCGGCTCGACACGATCGCCGAAGTGCCGCCGTTCCATTACGCGCTGCCGCTGCGCGAGGGCGGGGCCGACCTGATGCCGGTCGAGCAGCGCTGGCCGCCCGAATCGGATCGCGAGACGCTGCTGACGCTCGATTATTCGGCCGGTCTCGACTTGCCCGTGACTTACGACGTGACCGTCACAGCGCGAGGCGTGCTCGGCGCGCGGCTGCGCCCGCAGGTCAACGAGACCGACGAGCAGGAGCTGCGCGGATACGCCACCAAATATCTCGAGAACATCGTCGGCGAGGGGATCGTCTACGACGCCTCGGTAACCTATGACGAGGACAGCGGCCTGGCGACCTTGCGCGCCAGGGGACTTATGGATTCCGAATGGGCGTGGGAGCGCGGGCGCGGCTCGCTGGCATTCGACCTGCCCAGCACCGGGTTCGAGTTCAAGCCCGACCGCGCGCGCAAGGCGTGGCGCGACATCCCCGTGCAGGTGACCGGCCCGGTCGGTTATGTCGAACAGGTGACCGTCATCCTGCCCGAGGACGCCGAAGACTACGAACTCGGCGGTATCGGCGAGTTCGAGGATGTCGTCGCCGGGGTGCGGATCAAGCGGTCGGTCGCGCGCGACGGGAACAGGTTCGTCATTCGCGACGATGCGCGCAAGATTCCGAGCGAGATCGCCGTGTCGGACCTGTCGGTCGAGCGCGCGAAAGCGGCGCGCTTCAGCGGCGGCGATCCGGTGCTGAGGGCGCCGGGATCGACCACGCGCTACTGGCAATATGCCGACCGCGACACGGCGAAACGCGTCGCGCATCTCGAACAGGCCTACGGCGAAATCATCGCCAACGATCCGGAAGAGGCGTGGCGCTGGTCGCTGCGCGGATCGTTGCGCGAATATCACGGCGACCTCGAAGGCGCGCTGGAGGATTATGACAAGGCGCTCGAAATCGAGCCCACGGTCGAACGCTATTTCGAGCGTGCGGGGGCCTATCAGGAGCTCGGCCGGACCAAGCAGGCGATCGCCGATGCGCGCACCGCCTACGACCTCGACGCGCAGGGTTCGCATGCGATCTACCTCGCACAACTGCTCGCCGAAGACGGCGATCTCGACGGTGCGATCGCCCTGCTCGAACCGATCGACCTGTCGGGCGACGAGCGCGTCAATCTGGTCACCGCCAAGTCCGAAATCCTCGGCGAGGCGGGCCGCCTCGACGAGGGCTGGGAGATGCTCGAGGAAATCGCGCTCGAACGGCCGGGCGACGGCATCGTGCTCAACGCGCAGTGCTGGTACATGGGCCTGTGGCGCTATCGTCTCGACGATGCCGGGCCGATCTGCGACGAGGCGGTCGAGGCGCTCGAATATTCGGCTTCGGTGCTCGATAGCCGCGCGCTGGTGCATTACCGCAAGGGCGACAACGCGCGGGCGCTGCGCGATCTCGACGCCGCGCTGGCGAGCGAGCCGAGCCAGGGTGCCAGCCTCTATTTGCGCGGTGTGATCCGGACGCGCGAAGGCGACGAGGAAGGCCTCGAGGATATCGAGCAGGCCAAGCGGATCTACCGCAATTACGACAACTTCTACGCGCGTTACGACATCGTGCCGTGAGACGCTGAGGTAGGGAACCCGCCCTAGATCAGCCCCTTGGCCTTCAGCGAGCTGTGCCCTTCGCGGCCGACGATGACATGGTCGTGCACAACGATTCCCAGCAGCCGTCCGGCCTCGGCGATGCGCTGGGTGATCTGGATATCGGCTCGGCTCGGCTCGGGATTGCCGCTCGGGTGGTTGTGGACCAGGATCAGCGCGCTGGCGCCGATATCGAGCGCCTTGCGGATCACCTCGCGCGGGTGGATCGCGGCCTCGTCGATCGAGCCGTCGGCGACATGGTCGTCGAGCACCAGCCGGTTGCGCGTGTCGAGATAGAGCACGCGCACGCGCTCGACGGTCAGATGCGCCATGTCGATGGTGAGATAGTCGAGCAGCGCCTGCCAGCTGCCGAGCACGGGCTTCTTCTCCACCTCGCCCCGCGCCATCCGCCGCGCCGCCAGCGCGACAGATTTGAGCGCGGCGGCGCTGGTTTCGCCGACACCCTCGACCTTGGTCAGCGCACCCGGAGAGGCATTGAGTACGCCCGCGAGCGAGCCGAACCGGTCGATCAGCGCCTTGGCCGCCGGCTTTGTATCGCCCTGCCGGATCGCGGCGAACAGCAGGTATTCGAGCACCTCGTAGTCGGCGAGCGCCTCGGCCCCGCCTTCGAGCAGCCGCTTGCGCAGCCGCGCGCGGTGGCCCGACGCTGCATGTTTGCGCGGTTTTTCTTCGGCTTGCGGCACCATTTCCCCCGCCAGTGCGTTGCTTCGCTGCATTGCCTTTACCCGGCGATGCGCGCAAGGGTGGGGCGATGGCCGCAGGCGAAGTGGAAAATCCGGAAAAGAGCCTGGTCCAGCGCTACATTCCGCGCCGCAAGCGCTGGCGCTTCTTTCTCTCGCTCGGATTGCTGCTGCTGATCGCGATCGCCGTCGCGTGGACGCAGCGCGAGGACATTGCCGACAATATCATCGCCGACCAGCTCGACCAGATGGGGCTGCCCGCGACCTACGAGATCGAGCGGATCGGCGGCACGCGGCAGGTGGTGCGCAATATCGTCGTCGGCGATCCTGCCGCCCCCGACCTGACCATCGACCGCGCGACGGTGATCCTGCGCTACCGGCTCGGCACGCCCGCGATCGGGCGGGTCGAGGTCGAGGGCGCGCGGCTGTACGGCACCTGGCGCAACGGGGAATTGTCCTTCGGCAGCCTCGATCCGGTGCTGTTCGCGGAGAGCGACGAGCCGCCCGGCCTGCCCGATCTCGATCTGAAGCTGGTCGATGCGCGCGCGCTGATCGAAACAGATTACGGACCGGCCGGCTTCAAGGCCGAAGGCGAGGGCGAGCTCGACGACGGGTTCGAGGGCATAATCGCGGGCGTCGCGCCCGAACTTTCCGGGCCGGAGTGCTCGGCGCAGGACGCATCGCTGTATGGCCGCATCACCACCGGCGGGGGCCAACCCCGTTTCGCCGGACCGGTGCGGCTCGGCGGGCTGTCCTGCCCCGGCATGCCGCTGGCGCTGCGCCAGGCGGCGGTCGAGGTCGATGTTGCGACCAGCGACAGCTTCGACCGGTTCGACGGCGAGGGACGCTTCTCGACCGCGGCGCTGGCCTATGGCGAGAGCCGTGCCGGCAGCTCCAGCGGACGCATCGAGGCGAGCTGGGCCGACGACGCGCTCAACGCACGCTATTCGCTCGCCGGGCGCGGCGTATCGCTGCCGCAGGCGCAGCTGGCGCTGGTCACCGCCGAGGGGGCTGTGCGCGCCCGCGATGGCTTCCGGCGCGCCGAAGTCGACGCGGAGATCGAAGGCGACGGATTGCGCATCGGCCGCGATCTCGACGACATGCTCGCCGGGGCGATCGAGTCGGGCGAGGGCACGCTGCTCGCGCCGCTGTTGCAGCGGATGCGCCAAGCGCTCCGGCGCGAACAGCGCGGCAGCGAGCTGGCCGCGACGCTGAGCGTGCGCCGCACCGGCGAGGTGATCAACCTGGTGATGCCCTCGGCCAGCCTGCGCGGGGGCAGCGGATCGACGCTGCTTTCGCTGTCGCGCGTGCAATTGAGCACTGCGGGTGCCGGTGCGCCGCGCTTCTCGGGGAATATCTCCACCGGCGGCGAAGGCCTGCCGCGCATTTCGGGGCGGATGGAGCGGCGGCCCGGCGGCGATGCGATCTTCCGCCTGCGCATGGCCCAATATCGCGCCGGTGAGAGCGCGCTGCAGGTGCCCGAACTGATCGTCGCGCAGTCTTCGGGCGGGACGCTCGGCTTCTCGGGGCGGGTGATCGCCGACGGGCCGCTCCCGGGCGGCAGCGCGCGCAATTTGCGGCTGCCGGTGAGCGGCAACTGGTCGGCGGGCGGCGGACTGTCGCTATGGCGGCGCTGCACCGAGATCGGCTTCGACCGGCTCGAGCTGGCGAGCCTGCGGTTCGAGAACCGCGCGGTGACGCTGTGCCCGAGTCCGCAGGGGGCGATCGTGCGCTACGACGGCGCGGGCCTGCGTGTGGCCGCGGGTGCGCCGCGGCTCGATCTGGCCGGCTATCTCGCCGATACACCGATCCGGATCGCCAGTGGTCCGATCGGGTTTGCCTATCCGGGGGTTATGACCGCGCGCGACCTCGACGTTGCACTTGGACCGGCAGGAACGGCGAGCAACTTTCGCGTCTCGAACCTCCAGGCCGAACTCGGCGGCAGCGAGATTGCGGGGAGTTTCACCGAGGCCGACGTCAGGCTCGACGCAGTCCCGCTCGATGTGCTGAACGCCGATGGCAACTGGCGCTACGCGGACGAGGTGCTGACGCTCTCCGACGGCGCCTTCCGGGTCGTGGACCGCGAGATCGAGCACCGGTTCGAACCGCTCATATCGCGAGACGCCACGCTGACGCTGGAGGACAATGTCATCCGTGCATCGGCCACCCTGCGCGAACCGCGCAGCGACCGCGCTATCACCGACGTGGCGATGGTACACGACCTGTCCAGCGGGCGCGGCCATGCCGACCTGCTGGTCGACAATCTGGTGTTCGACGACCGACTTCAGCCGGGGCCGCAAAGTTCGGTCTGTGTCGAACCCGACATGCCGCGCCCGCAGGGAGGGTCGGGAGGCCTGAGTTGCCTCGCATACGGTGTCATCGCCAACGCACGGGGATCCGTCAGCGGCGCGGGCCGCATCGACTGGAACGAGACCGAGGTCACCAGCTCGGGCGAATTCTCGACCGACGGCCTGGATTTCGCCGCCGCATTCGGCCCCGTACGCGGCGCGCGCGGGACGATCCGCTTCACCGACCTGCTCGCGCTCACCACCGCGCCCGGACAGAAATTGCGCGTTGCTTCGGTCAATCCGGGGATCGAGGTGCTCGACGGCGAGATCGAGTTCGCGCTTCGCGACGGGCAATTCCTGTCGGTTGCGGGCGGCAGCTGGCCGTTCATGGGCGGGCGACTGATCCTGCAATCGACCGATCTCAATTTCGGCATCGAGGAGGAACGCCGCTACGTCTTCCGCATCGAGGGGCTCGAAGCGGGACAGTTCATTCAGCAGATGGAGCTGGGCAATATCGATGCCACCGGGACGTTCGACGGAATCGTTCCGATCGTGTTCGATGCTCAGGGCAATGGCAGGATCGAGAACGGGGCGCTCGATTCGCGCCCGCCGGGCGGCAACGTCTCCTATGTCGGCGAGCTGACCTACGAGGACATGGGGGCGATCACCAATTTCGCGTTCAGCGCGCTGCGGTCGCTCGACTACCGGACGATGACGATCCGGATGGAGGGGCCGCTGACCGGCGAAATCGTCACCCGTGTGCGCCTCGACGGGGTCAGTCAGGGGGCGGGCACGACGCAGAATTTCATCACCAGGCGGATCGCGGCGCTGCCGATTCGTTTCAACATCAATGTCCGTGCGCCGTTCTACAAGCTCATCAACGACATCAAGTACATCTACGATCCGGTCACCACGATGGACCCGGGCGACCTGCAACGTCTGCTCGACGGCGAATTGCCGGGCAACCGGCTGATTCCCTCAGTGCCCGATGCGGTCCGGCCCGAAGACCTCATCCCGGATGAACCGCCCATTCAGCCCGAAGAAAGCGAGAGCGTGCCATGAATGCTGCCAGATTGACCACAAGCGCGCGTGCTGCGATTACCCGCTTCATGCATGGTGAGAACAGCGGCGTTCGAAGGGCGAAACGGATATTGCCGTTGATGCTGTCAGGTCCGGTCGTGCTCGCCGGGTGCATCCAGGTCGATGCGCCGAGCGAACCGATCGTGATCGAGCTCAACATCAATATCCAGTCCGAAGTGCTGGTGCGCCTTGCCGAAGACGCCGAAGGCACGATCGAGGAAAACGCGGATATCTTCTGATGGAGAAGACGATGAAACAGATTTCTATGCGCAAGGCTTGGCTCGTCGCCGCCGCCGGCGCGATGGCGATCACCGGCCTGGCCGGAACCGCCTACGCCCAGCGCGATCCGGCCTACGCCGAGGCGCGCGCCAGCGGCAAGGTGGGCGAGAAGATGGACGGCTATCTCGGCATCGTCGGCACGCCGACGCCCGAACTGCAGCGGCTCGTCAACGACATCAATATCAAGCGCAAGGCGGTCTATTCCGAAAAGGCGCGGCAGGCCGGCGCCACGATCGAGGAATATGCGCTGACCGCCGGCTGCATCGCCATTTCCAAGACGGTCCCGCCCGAAATGTACCAGGGACCACGCGGCGAGTGGCTGGAGCGCACCAACGCCCCGCCGCAGCGGGACAGCCGCTGCCCCGCCTGACCGCGATTTTCACCGGCTCGATCGCGAAAAGCCGGGGGAGGCAGGCCGCTTCCCCCGGCTTTTTGCTGCAGTGCCGCAGCACCGGTTGACTTGCCCCAAGCGCCCCCCTAAGGGCTGCGCAGCGCTGGCCGGGGACCCCGGCCGGACGCCCGATATTCAACCCCCTTCGAGCGAGGAAGCGCTTTCGTCGTGGCGAACGATCCCGAAACCGAACCCGTGGGCGAGGACCCGGCCGTCGATTCGCTCGAACAGCGGATCGCGCGGGCGCGTGCGGAGGAAGCGAAGCGGACCGGGCACGACAAGCAGCTGATGGGCCAGGTCCAGGGTTCGGCGATGAAGATCGCCTCGACCATGGTCGGCTATCCGCTCGGCGGGATCGTGATCGGCTACGTGCTCGACCAGTTGTTCGGCACGCTGCCGTGGCTCACCATCATACTCATGTTCCTCGCTTTCATCGGCGCCTGCGTCCACGTGGTGCGGATGAGCAATGATGGGGCCGATGGCACCGGTTCGTCCGGCTCCGACTAACTTCAGGGATTTAGCGAACAGTGGCAGCCGAAGCCCCAATCGACCCGATGCACCAGTTCGAAATCGTCGCGCTTGGCGGCGAGATGAGTGCGTCGCCGTTCGTCTTCACCAATTCCGCAATGTGGATGATGATCGCGCTCGCCGTGATCCTCGTCTTCATGTGGGGCGGCCTGAAGCGTGCCGTGGTGCCCGGCCGGTGGCAGGCCGCAGTCGAGGTGCTGACCGATTTCGTCGGCGACATCACCCGTTCCTCGATCGGGCCCGAGGGCCGCAAATACCTGCCCTGGGTGTTCACCAGCTTCATTTTCATCCTTGCCGCGAACTGGCTCGGATCGATGCCGTTTGCGGTGTTCGGGCTGAAGCCGTTCACCGTCACCAGCCACTTCACCATCACCGGCGTGATGAGCCTGATCAGCTTCGCGATCGTGCTCGGGGTCGGGTTCTGGAAGCACGGGCTGCATTTCCTCAGCCTGTTCGTGCCCAAGGGCGCGCCGCTGCCGCTGCAGGTGTTCATGGCGCCGATCGAATTCATCTCGTTCATGGTACGCCCGTTCAGCCTGGGCCTGCGTCCCTTTGTCGCCATGTTCGCCGGGCATATCCTGCTCAAGGTGTTCGGCTACTTCGTCGTGCAGGGGCTGATGGCCGAATCCGCCGCCGGCGGGATCGTGGCGCTGCTGTGCTTCCTGTTCATCGTCTTCATGAGCGGGCTCGAACTGCTGGTCGGCGCGATCCAGGCCTATGTGTTCGCCCTGCTGACCGCGATCTACATCAACGACGCGGTTCACCTTCACTAATCGATTTGATACCCTACCCAACGGAGTTTTGATAATGGAACAAGAAGCTGCACAGGTTATCGGCGCGGGTCTCGCTGCGATCGGCATTGGCGCCGCCGCCACCGGCGTCGGCACGGTCTTCGGCAGTTACCTGCAGGGCGCGTTGCGCAACCCGGGCGCTGCCGGCGGCGAGCGCATCTGGATGTTCGTCGGCTTCGCGGCGGCCGAGCTTCTCGGCCTGATCGCCTTCGCCGTCGCCATGATCATCCTCTTCGCCGGCGGCTGAGCCGTCGCGGAGCGGCGCGGCGACGCGTCCGACAGCGTTCAGGATAAGAGGCACCGATGCCCCAACTCGACCAGTTGGCACTCGTCTACCAGTCGCAATGGTTCTGGCTGGCAATCACGCTCGGCACGATTTTCTTCGTCGTCGGGATGTGGATCGTGCCGCGCGTGGAGAAGACCGTCGAGGATCGCGACGCGAAGATCGCCGCCGACCTCGAAGAGGCGCAGCGCATGCAGGACGAGGCCGAAGCGAGCGAGGAAGCCTGGCGTAACCGGGTCAACGAAGCGCGCGCCGAGGCACAGGCGGTGACCGCCGCCGCCAAGGAGAAGGCGCAGGCCGACCTCGAGAAGAAGCTCGCCAAGGTCGACGCCGAAATCGCCACGCGGACCGAGGCGGCCGAAGCCGATCTCGCCGAGGCGCGGAGCGCGGCGCTGGCCGAACTCGAGAACGTCGCCAGCGAGGCGACGCAGGAGATCGTCGGCAAGCTGACCGGCGGCAAGGTCGCCAAGGCCGAGGCGCGCAAGGCGGTTGCGGGAGTGCTGGCCGATGCTTGAGCTGATGTTGCTGGCGTCCGAAGGCGAGGAATTCGTCGAACCCAAGGCGTTCGGCGTGATCTCGCCGGGCGTGGCCGTCGCTCTGGCCATGCTGGTGGTGTTCGCCATCATGTGGCGGGCCGGCGTGCACAAGCTGGTTGCCAAGGGCCTTGACGACCGGATCGACGCGATCAAGAAGCAGCTCGCCGAGGCGGAGCAGCTGCGCGCGGAAGCGGCTGCTCTGAAAGCGGCTTACGAGAAGAAGACTGCCGCGGCCGACGGCGAGATCGCCGAACTGCGCGCGAGTGCGGAGAAGCAGGCCGACGAGATCGTCGCCAAGGCCAAGGTCGACGCGAAGAACCTGGTCGAGCGCCGCAAGCAGCTCGCCGAGGAAAAGATCGCCGCCGCCGAGCGCAACGCGGTCGAGGAACTGCGCGCCAAGGTCGCAACCGCCGCGGCGCAGGCCTCGCGCCAGCTGATCGCCAAGCAGCACGGCGAGAGCGAGGACCGCGAGCTGGCGGACAAGATCATCGCCGATCTCTGATCGCGCGACACCGGACTAGCGAAAGGGCGGCCCGCGGGTCGCCCTTTTTTCGTTCTGACATCCTCCCCGTTCCGGGGAGGATGTCAGAACTCGTCCTTCGCCGCCCTGAGTGCTGCAAAGGTCTCGGCGGGCCTATCGCCGCCCCATTTCGCCTGTATCGCCGGATCGTCGGCGCGCAGGAAGGGGTTGGTCTCCAACTCGCGCCCGAGCGGCATTGGCACGGTCGGTTCGCCCTTGGCGCGTTTCGTGTCGATCTCCTCGGCATAGGCCTGGAGAGCAGCATTGTCCGGATCGGCATGGAGCGCGAATTTCGCGTTCGCCTGCGTGTATTCGTGCGCGCAATAAAGCGTTGTGTCGGCCGGCAGGTCGCGGATGCGGTCGAGGCTGTCCCAGAACTGCTGCGGCTCGCCCTCGAACATGCGCCCGCAGCCCAGTGCGAACACGCTGTCGCCGACGAACGCGATGCCTGCGTCCGGCAGGTGGTAGGCGATATGGCCGTTGGTGTGGCCCGAGACGTCGATCACGTTTGCTTCGAAATCGCCCAGGGTGACGGTGTCGCCATGGCTCACGACGCGGTCGATGGGCGAGATTTTCTCCACCTCGGCGGGAGCGGTCACTTTCGCCCCGGTCGCCTCGACGATCGCCTTGTTGCCGCCGGCATGGTCGGGGTGCCAGTGGGTGTTCCATATCTGCGTGATCGTCCAGCCCCTGGCATCTGCCTGCTTCAGGTATTCCGCACCATCTGGCGTATCGATCGCCGCCGTTTCGCCGGTGGCGGGATCGTGCAGCAGGAAGCCGTAATTGTCGGACAGGCAGGGGAACTGGTGGATTTCTAGCATGCGGGCATCCTACGCAGCTTGCCCGGTGCAGGAAAGACAAAGAAAAGCCCCTTATCCAACTCCGACTAATTCGCTGCGCTCATAAGTCTCCGTATCCTTCTCCCCGGGGGAGAAGGATGGTGGAGCTTGCGAGCGCAGCGAGCTAGCGGAACCTGGATGAGGGGCTGCGGCCCCCTCAGTCCTCTTTCTTCTTCAGCGCTTCGCCGAGGATGTCGCCGAGCGAGGCACCCGAATCGGCCGAGCCGAACTGCGCCACGGCTTCCTTCTCTTCGGCGATCTGGTGCGCCTTGATCGAGAAGTTGGGCTTCTTCGAACGGTCGAAGCCGGTGACCTTGGCGTCGATCTTCTGGCCCGCCTGGAAGCGGTCCGGACGCTGCTCGTCGCGGTCGCGGCCGAGGTCCGAGCGCTTGATGAAGCCCGTCGCGCCATCGTCGCCGACTTGCACTTCGAGCCCGCCGTCGCGCACCTCGAGCACCGTGACGGTGACCGTCTGGCCGCGGCGAAGATCACTCGAATCGGTGCCTTCCGCGGACGGCGCACCCTTTTCGAGCTGCTTCATGCCGAGGCTGATGCGCTCCTTGTCGGTATCGACGTCGAGCACGATCGCCTCGACCTGCTCGCCCTTGCGGTGCAGCGCCAGCGCGTCCTCGCCCGAAATGCCCCACGCGATGTCGGACATGTGAACCATCCCGTCGACGTCGCCGTCGAGACCGACGAACAGGCCGAACTCGGTCGCGTTCTTGACTTCGCCTTCGACCTTCGAGCCGATCGGATGCTTCTCGGCGAACTCTTCCCACGGATTGCGCTGGGCCTGCTTGAGACCGAGCGAGATGCGGCGCTTTTCGCTGTCGACCTCGAGCACCATCACTTCGACTTCCTGCGAGGTCGAGACGATCTTGCCGGGGTGGACGTTCTTCTTGGTCCAGCTCATCTCGGAGACGTGGACCAGGCCTTCGATGCCCGGCTCGAGCTCGACGAAGGCGCCGTATTCGGTGATGTTGGTGACGGTGCCGGTCATCTTGACGCCGATCGGGTACTTCGCTCCGACACCGTCCCACGGATCGCTTTCCAGCTGCTTCATGCCGAGGCTGATGCGCTGGGTTTCCTCGTTGATTCGGATGATCTGGACGGTCACGGTCGCGCCGATCTCGATGATCTCGCTCGGGTGGTTGACCCGCTTGTAGCTCATGTCGGTGACGTGGAGCAGGCCGTCGATCCCGCCGAGGTCGACGAAGGCGCCGTAATCGGTGATGTTCTTGACCACGCCGTCGATGACCTGGCCTTCGGAGAGCTTGTCGATCAGCTCGCTGCGCTGTTCGGCGCGGGTTTCCTCGAGCACTGCGCGGCGCGAGACGACGATATTGCCGCGGCGGCGGTCCATCTTGAGGATCTGGAACGGCTGCGGCATGTCCATCAGCGGGGTGACGTCGCGCACCGGGCGGATGTCGACCTGGCTGCCGGGGAGGAAGGCCACCGCACCGTCGAGATCGACGGTGAAGCCGCCCTTGACGCGGCCGAAGATGCGGCCCTCGACGCGCTTGCCTTCGCCGAATTCGCTTTCGAGCTTGTCCCACGCGGCTTCGCGGCGGGCGCGGTCGCGGCTGAGCATCGCTTCGCCGTCGGCGTTCTCGACCCGGTCGACATAGACTTCGACCTCGCTGCCGACTTCGAGCCCGTGCTCGTCGTCGACGCGCATGAATTCCTTGAGATCGATGCGGCCCTCGCTCTTGAGGCCGACATCGACGATCGCCATGCCGTTTTCGATGGCGGTGACTGTGCCCTTGACGACGCGGCCTTCGAAGCCCTGGTCGTCGGCGCCGCCGAGTTGTTCGTTGAGAAGCGCTTCGAAATCGTCGCGCGTGGGGTTGGGCGAAGTCGCCATGTCAGAAGTTCCTGTTCACATTCGCTACCGGCCGCCGGTTTTACCGGGGTCTTTACCCGTCTCCCGCACCATTGCGGGGCAAACGGGGCAAGAGGGCCGTGTTCTCCGCGAGGCCGGATGCCGCCGCGAAGGTCCTTCCAATCCACGGATTGCGAGAACGGGCGCGCGCTAGGCGAGAGCGGCGCGAAATGCAAGCGAATTGCGGGTCAGCGAAGCCCCGCTTCGACCGCTTCGATCGCCGCCGCCACCGCCTCGTCCTTGCCGAGCTCGGTCGTATCCAGCACCAGCGCATCGGGGGCGGCCTTGAGCGGGGCGTCCTGGCGCTCGATATCGCGCTTGTCGCGCGCGGCGATATCGGCCTCGATCTCGCGCAGTTCGAGGTCGAGCTCGCGGTCCTGCATTTCGAGCCACCGGCGCTGCGCCCGGGCCGTCACGCTGGCGGTGACGAACAGCTTCACCTCGGCCTCGGGCGCGATCACGGTGCCGATATCGCGCCCGTCGAGCACCGCGCCGCCGGGTTGCTCTGCGAAGGCGCGCTGACGCTCGAACAGCGCCAGCCGCACAGCCGGATGGATCGAGACGCGGCTCGCCAGCCCGCCGGTTTCCTCGCTGCGCAGTTGCGGGTCGAGCAACAGCGCATCGGGAAAGGCGGTGGCGGCGAGGGCATCGGTCGGGTCGTCGGGATCGCGCCCATCGAGCGCCACCTGCCGCCCGACGGCGCGGTAGAGCAGGCCGGTATCGAGATGCGGCAGCCCGAAATGCGCCGCCAGCGCCTTGGCGATGGTGCCCTTGCCCGAGGCGGTCGGTCCGTCGACGGCGATGATCAACTCTTACTCTCCACTCGATCACCTTGCCGCCTTGGCCGGTCTTGTGCAAACGCTGGCGACATGAACCACTATTGCGGATTTATCGGAACGCTCGAAAAGGTCGACAAGTGGCCCGACGAGCGGATAATCTACGACGCCGACGATGTGAAGGCGGCCGTTCGCGAGGCGTTCAGGAACTCCGCCACTCAGGTCTTGGACACCCGCCATAACGGCGCGGTCGGAATTGCATTTTTCAATTTCTCGAACCACGATGGCGGTGTGCGCGGGATGATCGCCGGTCTGTTCGAAGAGCTTTCGACCTGGGGGCACGGGATTTACGGCTTTTGTTCGGCTTGGGATGACGAAATCGACGGAGGGGACGGGCATTTCGAATACAAGTTCAACTACCCGCCGATAGACTTCGACAACTATCCCGAGGAGAGCTAGCCGCGGTTTCGCACCGCCTTGGCCAAGCCCCAGATCGCGATCGCCGCCCAAAACCCTTCGAGCACCAGGCTCGGCCAGTTGGTGTGGACCACCAGCGACACCGTCAGCAGGGCGGCGCCGGCAAGGTTGGTACCGTGGAGGACGAACGGGTTCGGATTTTCCCTGTGAGTCAAATAGGCGTAGGCGGCGATGATACAGGCCATGCCGACGAAGCCGACGAGAGTTGCCCAGTCGAGATGGTCGGCGGTCATTGGTACGTCCTCCAAACACGTCCCGACACCAAGCCCTCTCCCCATGCGGGGAGAGGATAAGGAGGCTTGGCGACGCAGGAGCCCAGCCGTAGTTGGAGAGGGGCCTGCCACGTCTCGGCGCCGAACGCCCCTCTCCAGGCTCCGCTAGCTCCTGACGGAGCAAGCTGCGCTATCCTCTCCCCGCACGGGGAGAGGGGTGTCTTGAGCGTTTCGGAGCAGCTCATTGGCCGGCCTGTTCGAGCAGTGCCATAAAATCCGGAAAACTCGTCGCGATCGGTCGTGTATCGTCTATTTCCACACCATCCGTCGAGACCAGCCCCGCTACCGCCATGCTCATCGCGATACGGTGGTCGAGATGGGTCGCGACCGGGCCGCCTCCGGGCAGCGGCTCGCCGCCGGTGCCTGCGATAACGAGACCGTCCTCAGATTCCTCGACCCGTGCCCCCGCAGCGGTCAGCGCGGCGGCCATCGCGGCGAGACGGTCGCTCTCCTTCACGCGCAGTTCCTCGAGGCCGCTAGTGCGCGTGGTGCCCTGCGCCAGCGCCGCGGCGACGAACAGCACGGGGAATTCGTCGATCATCGACGGGGCGAGGGAAGGGTCGACTTCGATCCCGGTCAGCGGCGCGTGGCGCACGCGCAGATCGGCGACCGGCTCGCCGCCGACTTCGCGTGCGTCCAGCGCCTCGATATCCGCGCCCATCTGCCGCAGCATCGTAACCAACCCCGCGCGGGTCGGGTTGAGCCCGACATTTTCGATCTTGAGGTCGCTGCCCTCGACCAGCGTGGCGGCAGTGACGAAGAACGCGGCGGAGGAGGGATCGCCGGGGACGTCGATGGTCTGCGGCGCGAGATCGGCCCCGCCGCGGACGCGGATCACGCGCTCGCCGCCGGTCTCCTTGACCTCGATATCTGCACCGAACCCGCGCAGCATGCGTTCGGAGTGGTCGCGGGTCGGGACCGGCTCGATAACCGTGGTGACCCCGGGCGTATTGAGCCCGGCCAGCAGCACCGCGCTCTTCACCTGCGCGCTGGCGACCGGGAGGCGGTACTCGATCGGCACCGCGGGCAGGCAGCCACGCATCGTCAGCGGCAGCGTGCCGCCCGGGCCCGCTTCGAAGCACGCACCCATCCGCGAGAGCGGCTCGATCACCCGGCCCATCGGGCGCTGCGACAGGCTCGCATCGCCGGTAAAAGTGGCGGTGATGCCGTGGCTCGCCACGACGCCCATCAGCAGCCGCGTCGAAGTGCCCGAATTGCCCATGTCGACCGCTTGCCGAGGCTGGAGCAGCCCCCCCACGCCGACGCCGTGAATGGACCATGTGCCGTCGGATTCGCGCTCGACGCTCGCGCCCATGGCGCGCATTGCGGCAGCGGTCGCCAGCACGTCCTCGCCTTCGAGCAGGCCGGTCACCCGCGTTTCGCCCACCGTCAGCGCGCCGAGCATCAGCGCGCGGTGGCTGATCGACTTGTCGCCGGGTACGCGGATGCGGCCCGTGAGCGGGCCTTGGGGCAGGAAACGGCGGGGGACGGGTGGGCTGGTCACGCGACGCGGCTTTTGACAGCGGCACAACCCTATGGCAAGGCGCGCCGCGCTCTTGATTGAGGGCGATTGAGCACCCATCAAGCAGATACGGATTTCGGCCCGTCGGAAAAGCGGCGGGCGGCACTTAAGGATTTACGATGGCCAAGCCAGAATGGGGAACCAAGCGTTCCTGCCCCAAATGCGGCACCCGCTTCTACGACCTCGGCAAGGACGACCCGGTCGAATGTATCGAATGCGGCGAGGAATGGTATCCCGAGCCGGTATTGAAGCCCAAGCAGCCGATCCCGTTCGACGAGGACGACAAGAAGAAGGACGAGGATTCGGATTCGGATCTCGCCGACGACGATCTGGAAGATGTCGACGAGGACGAGAACCGTCCCGACGCCGATGTCGACCTCGGCGACGACAGCGAGGACCTCGCCGTGTCGAAGGGCAAGGGCGACGACGACGGAGATGATTCCTAGTTTTCCGCTCGCGCCTCCGCGCGAGCGTCCTCGGTGTTATTCCTTCGCTTCGCTACGGGCACCTGCGGGCGGGCGGTCGCCCTTTGGCGCCGCTGGTCGCGGCGCGGCTGTGGTCTGGCACCAGGAACCTGGACCAGGCCAGCTGGCTTGGCGGCGGAGCACGGACCCGCAGGGGCCGCAAGGCCGCCCGGCCGCCCGCAGCGACCGCAGGGAGCGAGGAAAGCCTAAGGGCCCGGACGGGCCCGCCGGCGCCTGAGGCGAAACAAAAGACTCTTGCAAACCGGGAAGCGCCCTCATAAAGGGCGCGTCCTGCGGGCTTTCGGAAAGTCCGCGACATGACTGGAACGGGGCCTTAGCTCAGCTGGGAGAGCGCAACACTGGCAGTGTTGAGGTCAGCGGTTCGATCCCGCTAGGCTCCACCAGTCACTGAAAAAGTCGGATTTCCTCGATGGAATTCGCACGCTGGCCGACGAGGTTTCGTCCGCCGGCGTTTTTCGCGTTTACGGGAGTTTCCCAGAAAAAGTCGCTTGCGCTTTTTCGGTTCGGGAAACGACCAGAAAAATCGGATCGTCTTCGGTCCGAAAGTAGTTGAGGTGGCGATGTTCGACAACCTGTCCGATCGGCTCGGCAATGTGTTCGACCGCCTGCGCGGGCGCGGCGCGCTCAGCGAGCAGGATGTGCGCGACGCGATGCGCGAGGTGCGGATCGCGTTGCTCGAAGCCGATGTCGCGCTGCCCGTGGTGCGCCGCTTCATCGATGCGGTGACCGAGAAGGCGATCGGCTCCGAGGTCCTCAAATCGGTCACCCCGGGCCAGCAGGTCGTCAAGATCGTCAATGACGAGCTGGTCGACATGCTCGGCGGCGAGGAAACGGAAGGCCTTACGCTGGAGGCGAAGCCGCCGGTGGTGATCATGATGGTCGGCCTGCAGGGCTCGGGCAAGACCACCACCACCGCCAAGCTGGCCAAATTCCTCAGGGAAAAGCACGGCAAGCGTTCGCTGATGGCGTCGCTCGACGTCAATCGCCCCGCCGCGCAGGAACAGCTCGCGGTGCTCGGCGAGCAGGTCGAGGTTGCGACCCTGCCGATCGTCGCCGGCCAGCAGCCGGTCGATATCGCGCGCCGCGCGATGGAGAGTGCCAAATTGCAGGCCGCCGACGTGTTGCTGCTCGATACCGCGGGCCGGCTCCATGTCGACGAAGCACTGATGGCGGAGATGAAGGCGATTTCCTCCGTCTCGACGCCGACCGAAGTGCTGCTGGTGGTCGACAGCCTGACCGGTCAGGATGCGGTCAACGTCGCCAAGAGCTTCACCGACGAGGTGCCGCTCACCGGCGTGGTGCTGACGCGGATGGACGGCGACGCTCGCGGCGGTGCGGCGCTCTCCATGCGCTACGTCACCGGCAAGCCGATCAAGTTCGCCGGCACCGGCGAGAAGCTCGACGCGCTGCAGCAGTTTCATCCGCGCCGCGTCGCCGAGCGGATCCTCGGCATGGGCGACGTCGTGTCGCTGGTCGAAAAGGCCGCCGAGACGATCAAGGAAGAGGAGGCCGAACGCCTCGCCAAGCGCATGGCGAAGGGGCAGTTCGACCTCAACGATCTGCGCATGCAGTTGCAGCAGATGCAGAACATGGGCGGGCTCGGCATGCTCGCCGGGATGCTGCCGGGCATGAAGAAGGCCAAGCAGGCGATGGCCGCGGCCGACATGGACGACAAGGTGCTGGTCCACATGGACGCGATCATCGGCTCGATGACGGCCAAGGAACGCGAGCGCCCCGGCCTGATGAACGCCAAGCGCAAGAAACGCGTGGCGGCGGGCAGCGGCACCGACGTGCAGTCGGTCAACAAGCTGCTCAAGATGCATCAGGAAATGGGCCGCGCGATGAAGCAGATCAGGAAAATGGGCGGTTTGAAGGGCCTCGGCGCGCTGCTGGGCGGCGGCGGGATGCCCGGCATGGGCGGACCCGGCGGGCCCGGCCCGATGGGCGGCTTGCCCGGTCTCGGCGGCCCCGGTGGCAAGGGTGCCCCCAAGGGCCCCGGCGTCGATCCCGACACACTGCCGCCCGACCTGCGCGATATGTTGAACAAGAAGTGATTTCAGTGATTTCGATTGGAAAGGTGAAGTAACATGGCAATTGCACTCCGTCTCTCGCGCGGTGGCGCGAAAAAGCGTCCCTATTACCGCATCGTCGCCGCGGACAGCCGCAAGGCGCGCGACGGCCGCTATCTCGAGCAGATCGGCATCTACAACCCGCTGCTCGCCAAGGACGACGAGAACCGCGTGAAGCTCGACGAGGATCGCGCGCGCTACTGGCTCGGCGTCGGCGCGCAGCCGAGTGACCGCGTCGCCCGCTTCCTCGACGCCGCGGGTATCCGCGAGCGCACGGCGAAGAACAACCCGCAGAAGGCCGAGCCGGGCGAAAAGGCCAGGGAACGCGCCGAGGAGAAGGCCGCCAAGGCCGCCGAGGCCGAGGAACTGGCCAAGGAAGCCGCCGAGGCACCGGCCGAGGAAGCTCACGCCGAGGAAACCGAGAACGAAGCGACCGGTTCGGTCAAGACCGAAAACACTGCCGAAGCGGTGGCCGACGCGGTCGAGGAGGAAACCCCGGCCGACGCGACCGACGAGGACAAGACCGCGATGGCCGAGGAACAGGCCGAAGGCGGCCCCGCCAACGAGCAGGCCGACGACACCGCCGGCAAGGACGAGGCGAAAGCCGACGACGAGAAGGCCGAGTAAGCTCCGGCGATGACCGACAAGCCCGTCACCCTTGCGGCCGTGACCGGCGCACATGGGGTGGCGGGCGAGGTCCGGCTGAAGCTGCTCGGCGAGGGGCTGGAGGCGCTGCGGCGCTACGAGAGCTTCAACCAGGGGGCCCTGACGCTCGCCAAGCTTCGCAGCGACAACAAGGGCGGCGCGATCGCGCGCTTCGCCGAAATCTCCGACCGCACCGCCGCCGAGGCGCTGCGCGGCACTGCGCTGACCGTCCCGCGCGCGGCGCTCCCGGAACTGCCCGAGGACGAATTCTATCACGCCGACCTGCTCGACCTGCCGGTGGTGACCGACGCCGGCGAGGGTGTCGGACGCGTCTGCGCGGTGGAGAATTACGGCGCCACCGATATCGTCGAGATCGAAAAGCCCAACGGCAAGCGCTTCATGGTCCCGTTGACCGCGCAGGCGGTGCCCGAATGGGATGGCGAACGGCTGACGATTGCTGCGGATTTCCTCGAATAGCCCGCGGAACGATCGCCGATGCGGTCCGCTGGACTCGCATGACACATATATTCACGTACCTTCCGCCTGCCGTCGCCGCTCTCGCCCTTGCGGGGTGCATGGCGGCCGACGAAGCGTCCGATACCGACCCCGCATCCGAACTGCAGCAGGGCGGCGATTCCGCCGCCGGCACACGCCCAGCGGGCTCGCCTGCGCTGGTGACCGTCGAAGGCCGCGTCAAGCAGGGCGTAGAATGCCTGATCCTGCGCACCCCCGATGGCGATGTGTGGTCGTTCAACGCCGGCGAGGCAGATTTCGGCCCCGGCGACTATGTCGAACTCACCGGCGAAGAGGCCGATGCGAGCTTCTGCCAGCAGGGACGCGGTACGCTCGTGCCGCAACGGATCGAGGCCAGGCAGCCGCCCGCGCGCGACCGCGATCCTGCGCGCGCGGGCGGGATCAGGCTGAGCGAAAGCTACGTCACCGGCAACTGGACCGCCAAGGGCGTCGATGCCGATTGCGCCAGGCCGGACTTCCAGATCAGCAGGAGTCCGGGCGCGCTCGTGATCGAAACGAGCGTAAACGGAACGCCCGAAACGGGCCGGGTGGTGCTCGGAGACTATCCGCGAGTCGACTGGGACGAGCCGCTGCCCGACATGCCGCTCGAAAGCCGCGGTCCGGACGGCCTGGCGGTGCTGCGCCCGGCAACCGATGCCGCATACGATCCGATCAGCGTCGGCGGCCATCCGATCGCGGGCGACGGCGTGGTGTTCGTCAAATGCGCCTGACGGACGCGCGCTGACCACATCAGGCTTTACATAGCCGTTCAGTTATATAAATGAGCGGTTATGAGTGATTCGCTCGATCTCGCTTTTGCGGCGCTGGCCGATCCGACCCGGCGCGCAATCCTGACGCGGCTCGCCGAGGGCGAGGCGAGCGTCACCGAACTGGCGCAGCCCTTCGCGATGAGCCAGCCGGCGATTTCGAAGCATCTGAAAGTTCTCGAACGTGCCGGGCTGGTCGAGACGGCGCAGCAGGGCCGCTCGCGCCCGCGGCGGCTCAGCCCGCAGGGGATCGACGGCGCGCGCGCGTTCATCGAGCAAATGGCATCCTACTGGCCCGACCGGTTCGACCGGCTTGCGGCCTATCTCGAACGATCCGGCGAAGCGGAGGGAAACCCGAATGAGTGAGAACGTGCCCGAATTCATCATCACCCGGCGCTTAGCGGCGCCGATCGAGCGCGTCTTCGCCGCCTGGGCCGAGCCGGAGCAAATGGTGCAGTGGTCGGGCCCGCCGGGCGCGAAGGTCGAGATCGTCGAGGGCGAGATGGCCGAGGGGCACAGCACCATTTCGCGCAGCACGTCCGAGCAGATGCCGGAGATGTACACGCTGGCATTGTGGCGCGAGATCGCGCCGCATTCGCGCATCGCATGGGAGCAGAGCTTCTGCGACGAGCAGGGCAACAAGATCATGCCGCCGTTCTTCGACGCGTGGCCGTTGACGCTGCTGACGACGGTCGATTTCGCAGCGAAGGACGGCGAGACCGAGATTACGCTGCGCTGGACGCCGATCGAATACAGCGAGAAAGCGCTGGCGGAGTTCGTCAGGCAGATGGCGGGCATGAAGCAGGGCTGGGGTGGCAGCTTCGACAAGCTCGACGCGTTCCTCGCCTAGCGCCGCAGCGGTCTTTCCTTCGCCAGATGGTTGCGGATCGTCGTTGCGGCGACGCCCGCCTGACCCATCGCGTGGCTGATCTGGTCGAGCCCGACCACCACGTCGCCCGCCGCGAACAGGCCGGGGACGGTGGTTTCGAGGTGGTCGTCGACGACGATGCAGCCCTCTTCGGTCACTTCGGCGCCGACGCCCACGGCGAGGCCCGAGCGGATGCGCGAGCCCAGCGCGGGGTAGACGCTGTCGAACGCCATCCGCCCCTGAGCGGTGTCGAAGGCAATCCGGCGGCCCTCGATAGCGAAGCCGCCGCACGGTCCGGCGACGCGCTCGATGCCCGCATCGTCGAGCTCGCTACTGCATGCGTCGTCGAGATCGTGATCGCCCTCGGGCGAGACCAGCGTCAGGTCGGCGGTATAGCCGCGCAGGAACAGCACCTCGTCGGTGCCGTGGCGCGCGGTGCCGATCACCGCGACGCGCTTGTCGGTGACCTCGTAGCCGTCGCAGACCGGGCAATAGCGCAGCAGGCCGCGCGAAAGCGCCTCTGCGTGGAGCTGCTCGTCGATCCCCTCGGGGCGGTTGTTGACGACGCCCGTGGCGAGCAGCACCGAACGCGCGCGGTAGGTTCGGTCGTCGCAGGTCACGATGAAGCAGTCCCCGTCCCGGGCTAGATCGCTCACCCGCCGCGGCTCGCGCCGCGCGCCGAATTGCACCGCCTGCTCGCGCATCCGCTCGAGCAGTTCCTCGCCATTGATACCGTCGGGGAAGCCCGCATGATTGTGGCTGGTCGGAATCCAGCTCGCCCGGCTGGTGCCGCAATCGAACAGGCGGATCTTGAGGTAATAGCGCGCGAGATAGATGGCGGCAGTAAGCCCCGCCGGCCCCGCGCCGATGATTATGCAGTCGTCTAGGGTCTCCTCCGTCATGACACACGCCTACTCCTCGGGGTGCGACGCGCTTGAACGCAGTCTGAGCGGGGCGAACGAACACACGGCATGCGGATGATGTGCGATAGGCTCAAGCGTGTGTACGAAGTGCCCAGATCCCCGCTCCTTTTCCAAGGGGCATACAGAATAAATCTTCCTTACCTCGGTATTTCTTCGACTCCGAACAGTGCGATTCCAGACATTCCCGTGCGGAATCGTCGTGACGTAACGTGGTCTGGAAACCGAGTGATTTTCTACCCATGCGCGATACCTTGTATATGTCAGAGAGGTGGGCCCGACCGCCGAGGCGTTCCAAGGTCCAGACGAGTAGCTCTGACCATTTTTTGCTCGGCGGAAGTTCCTGTGTCATGAGCATTGCTCCGTCATCGTCCATCAGGAGTTTTGGAATGTTCTCATCCTCGCCCGATTCGTTGCTGAGACCTAGCACGCGCCTTAGGATATCATCCTCAGAGGACTCCCCATCCATTCGCTGCTTCCAAATCTCAGCAAAGGTCTCGATGCTGATCTGAATGTCCCTCACTCTAGCCTCCGAGTTTTTCGAGTTTTTTTTGGGTTAACTCTGACCTTTGAGCGTGTCAATGACATTCGCCGCCACCATCCTGACGCTCTATCCCGAGATGTTTCCCGGCCCGCTGCGGCTGTCGCTCGCGGGGCGTGCGCTGGAGGAGCAGCGCTGGTCGCTCGACACCGTGCAGATTCGCGATTTCGCCACCGACAAGCACCGCACGGTCGACGATACGCCCGCAGGTGGCGGAGCGGGGATGGTGCTCCGGGCGGACGTGCTCGCCGCGGCGATCGACCATGCGCGCCAGCTTTCGCCCAAGTCGCCGGTGCTGGCAATGACTCCGCGCGGGCGCCCGATGACGCAGGCGCGGATTCGCGAGTTGGCGGCGGGGCCGGGGGTCACCATCCTGTGCGGCCGGTTCGAGGGTTTCGACGAGCGCATCTTCGACGGCCGCGCGGTCGAGGAGGTCTCGCTCGGAGACATCGTGCTGTCGGGCGGCGAGCCCGCCGCTCTGGCGATACTCGACGCTTGCATTCGCCTGCTTCCCGGAGTAATGGGCGCGCCCGACAGCGGAACCGAGGAATCGTTCGAGAACGGATTGCTCGAATACCCGCAGTTTACCCGACCTCAGGAATGGGAAGGGCGCACGATCCCTGAAGTGCTGCGATCGGGGGATCATGCGAAGATCGCGGCGTGGCGCAAGCAACGCAGCGAAGACGACACACGGTCACGCAGGCCGGACCTTTGGGAGCGTCACACGGGCGCTCGGGACCAGTCTGCCTCTGGCGCGCGGCACGAAGACTAAGGACTTGGGTCAATGAACCTGATTCAGCAGATCGAGGCGGAAGCCATCGAGAACCTCGGGAAGGACGTTCCCGAATTCCGCGCCGGCGACACGGTGCGCGTCGGCGTGAAGGTCGTCGAAGGTACGCGCGAGCGCGTGCAGAACTTCGAAGGCGTCGTGATTGCGCGCTCCAACCGCGGCATGGGCAGCAATTTCACCGTCCGCAAGATCAGCTTCGGCGAGGGCGTCGAGCGCGTCTTCCCGCTCTATTCGCCGATCGTGGACAGCATCACCGTGGTGCGCCGCGGCGTGGTGCGCCGGGCGAAGCTCTATTACCTGCGCGGCCGCACCGGCAAGCGCGCGCGCATCGCCGAACGCCGCGAGAACGCGCCGAAGGAAAGCTGAGCCTTACCTTCGAATGCCAGAAATTCGAATGGGCGCCCCGGCCAGGCCGCGGGCGCCCTTTTCGTTGCCAGTAACAGGTCCGGTCCCTAGGCTGTTATCTCCTGAATGGAGAGGTTTTTGCTTGAAATGCGCCACCTGCTTGTTGCCCTTGCCGTCTTCACGATCGCAACGCCCGCAATGGCGGAGGAGGAACCGGTGACACCCGCGCCCGAACTTACCTTCGAACGCGTCTTCGCCAGCCCCTCGCTCGACGGGCCGACGCCGCGCAAAGCCAAGCTCTCGCCCGACGGGCGCTATCTCACGCTGTTGCGCAACCGCGCGGATGAAAAGGAGCGCTACGATCTGTGGGCCTACGACCGCGAAAGCGGCGAATGGGCGATGCTGGTCGACAGCGAGAAGCTCGGCACCGGGCGCGAGCTGAGCGAAGACGAGAAGATGCAGCGCGAGCGCGCGCGGGTCGGCAATCTCAAGGGCATCGTCGACTATCACTGGGCCGCCGACGGGAGCGGTCTGCTGGTGCCGCTCGACGGCGATCTCTACCTCGCGCGGCTGGGGGGCGAGGTCGTCCGGCTGACCGATACCGAGGAAAGCGAGCTCAACCCCGCGCTGAGCGAGACGGGCAAATACCTCTCCTTTGTGCGCGAACGCGCCCTGTGGGTCGGCGCGGTCGGCGGTTCCGCGGTTCCGATCACGCCGGAAACGGGCGACAACGAGATCCGCTGGGGCGAAGCAGAGTTCGTCGCGCAGGAGGAAATGGGCCGGCTGACCGGCTATTGGTGGAGCCCGGACGATAGCCGCATCGCGGTCCAGATGACCGACGAGAGTGGCGTAGGAATAGTCACTCGCGCGGCGATCGGTGCGACCGGGACGAAGGTGTTCGACCAGCGCTATCCGGTCGCGGGCAGCGACAATGCGATCGTCGAACTGTACGTGATGGATTCCGACGGGGGCGACCGCGTGAAAGTCGACCTCGGCCCGGAAACCGACATCTACATCCCGCGGGTCGACTGGGCGCCCGACGGCAGCGCGCTTTATGTCCAGCGGCAGAACCGCGAGCAGACCGTGCTCGACATGCTCGAGGTCGATCCGGCCACGGGTGCCAGCGAAGTGCTGTTCACCGAACGCGCCGCGCGCGAGGAGTACTGGATCAACCTCACCGACAATTACAAATTCCTCAAGGACGGCAGCCTGCTGTGGTGGTCCGAACGCGACGGCTACGGCAATTTCTACCGTTTTGCGGAGGGCGAGTGGGAGCAGCTGACCTTCGGCGAGGAACCCGTCACCGAACTGGTCGGCGTCGACCAGCAGCGCGGCAGGGTCTATTACCAGGCGGTCTCCGAGGTGCTCGAAAAGCACATCTACGAACTCGACCTGACGCCCAGGCGTTCGAGCCGGATCCGGATGCTGACCGAGCCGGGTTTCACCAATGCCGCGGTGATGGACAAGGATGCGCGGACGCTGCTGATCACCCGCTCCTCGCCGAGCCAGCCGCCGCAGAGCTATCTCGCCGATACCGACGGCCAGCGCATCGCCTGGGTCGAGCAGAACGCGCTCGATGCCGACCATCCTTACGCGGCCTATCTCGCGAGCCACGTCGCGCCCGAATTCGGCACCATCCGCGCCGAGGACGGTACCGCGCTGCACTACCGTATGATCAAGCCCGAGATGAAGCCGGGCAAGCGCTACCCGGTCTATTTCTACCATTATGGCGGGCCGCACGCGCAGGTGGTCGATCGCGGCTGGGGTGGGGCGCTCGAACAGGCGATCGTCGACAGGGGCTATATCTGGTTCGAGCTCGACAATCGCGGCAGCGCCAATCGCGGGGTCGATTTCGAAGCGCCGATCTACCGCGCGATGGGCGGGGTCGAGGTGCGCGACCAGAAGGCTGGCGCCGAATTCCTCAGGACGCTCGATTTCGTCGACCCGGACAAGATCGCGATCGATGGCTGGTCCTACGGCGGCTATATGACGCTCAAGCAGTTGCAGGCCGATCCGGGCCTTTATGCCGCCGGGATCGCGGGGGCGCCGGTGACCCGGTGGGAACTCTACGACACGCATTACACCGAGCGCTACATGGGCGATCCGCGGCTGGTCCCCGAGGCCTACGAGGAGGCCAGCGCGGTTCCCGACGCGACCGCAATCGCCGATCCGCTGCTGCTGATCCATGGCATGGCGGACGACAATGTGGTGTTCGAGAATTCCTCCGAACTGATCGCCGCGCTGCAGGAGAACAACGTGCCGTTCGAGATGATGCTCTATCCCGGCTACACGCACCGCGTATCGGGCGAGAAGATCAGCCCGCACCGCTACAACACGGTGTTCCGCTTCCTCGAACGGCACGGCGTCGTGCCGCCGGCGGACTAGCGGGTCGCGGTTCCGCGATGGCCGACAAGCCGCAGTCGCTCAGCTTCAACGCCTCGTGGTCGATGGCCGTCGGCGGGATGATCGGCGGCGGCATTTTCGCGACGCTCGGCGTGGTCATTTCGGTCGCGGGCGAATGGGCGTGGCTGAGTTTCGTCATCGGCGGGCTGATCGCGCTCGCGACCGGCTACAGCTACGCCCGGCTGACGCAGCAGCTCGATTGCGCGGGCGGCGCCTTCGCCTTCCTGCGCGCGCTGGGGGCCGAGCGGGCCGCGCGGATCGTCGCTTGGACGCTAATGGTGGGCTACACGCTGACCGTCGCGGTCTATGCCTACACCTTCGGCGCCTATCTCGCGCATGCGGTCGGCGGACCCGGCTGGCTGCCGCAGGCCGCGGCGCTGGCGGCGATCACGGTGCTTGCAGGCGTCAACCTGATGGGCGTGGGCGAGAGCTCGGCGGTCGAGATCGTCGCGGTGTGGGGCAAGCTCGCGATCCTGCTCGCGCTGGCGGTGATCGGTCTGGCGCGCTGGGCGCCGGACCAGCTGGCCTCGCAGCAGGCGGCGGGTTCGGGCCTCACCGGCGCGATCGTCGGCGCGGCGACGGTCTTCATGGCCTATGAGGGCTTCCAGCTGCTAGCCTACGATTACGACGATATGGAGGACGGCAAGGCGCAGATCGGCAAGGCGATGCTGTGGGCGATCGCGGCGACGATCGTGGTCTACGTGCTCGTCGCGCTGGGCACGGCGATGCTGGTCGGGGCGGATGCGATCATCGCCAAGAAGGAAATCGCGCTCGCCGATGCCGGGCGCGCGGCGGCGGGGACGGCGGGCTTCATCGCGGTGACCATCGCTGCGGTGTTCTCGACCGCCTCGGCGATCAACGCGACGATCTTCTCGACCGCGCGGCTGGGCAAGGAGGCTGCCGACGAGAACGAGATGCCGCCATGGTTCGCACGGACCGACGGGGCGGGGGTGCCGTGGCTCGGCGTGGTGCTGATTTCGGGGGTTGCCGCACTGCTGGCGCTGTTCGGCGGACTCAGCCAGCTAGTCCAGGGCGCGAGCTTTGTCTTCCTCGGCGTGTTCGCGACGGTCAACATCATCGCGGTGCGCAAGGATGTGGCCCATCCCGCGATCGCCTATGCTGGCGCGGCCGGAGCGGTGGGCGCGGCCGCGTTGCTGGCGCTGCATCTCGCGGGCGCGGTGTAAGCGCAGGTTGCGCGTCTGCAGGCAAACGCCACATTGCACTTGGCCCGTACTCGTCTAGAGCGGGCGCCCAGCAAGATACGGAGAAGCTGAATTGGGTTACCGGGTGGCAGTGGTCGGCGCGACCGGCAATGTCGGGCGCGAGATGATGGCGATCCTCGCCGAACGCGAGTTCCCCTGCGACGAGGTCGCGGCGGTCGCCTCGTCGCGCTCGCAAGGGGTCGAGGTCGAGTTCGGTGACAGCGGCAAGATGCTGAAGTGCAGGAATATCGAGCATTTCGACTTTTCCGGTTGGGATATCGCGCTGTTCGCAGCCGGGTCCGGCCCGGCGAAGGAATACGCGCCCAAGGCGGCCAAGGCGGGCTGCGTGGTGATCGACAATTCCTCGCTGTTCCGGATGGAGCCCGACGTCCCGCTGATCGTGCCCGAGGTCAATCCCGACGCGATCGACGGCTACAAGGCGCGCAACATCATCGCCAATCCCAACTGCTCGACCGCGCAGTTGGTGGTAGCGCTCAAGCCGCTGCACGATGCGGCCACGATCAAACGCGTGGTGGTGAGCACCTACCAGTCGGTCTCGGGCGCGGGCAAGGCGGGCATGGACGAGCTGTTCAACCAGAGCCGCGCGATCTTCGTCGGCGATCCGGTCGAGGCGGAGAAGTTCACCAAGCAGATCGCCTTCAACGTGATCCCGCATATCGACAGCTTCCTCGACGACGGCTCGACCAAGGAAGAGTGGAAGATGGTCGTCGAGACCAAGAAGATCCTCGACCCGAAGATCAAACTGAACGCGACCTGCGTGCGCGTGCCGGTGTTCGTCGGCCATTCGGAAGCGGTCAATATCGAGTTCGAGAAGGAAATCTCGGCAAGCCAGGCGCAGGAGATCCTGCGCGAGGCGCCAGGTTGCATGCTCGTCGACAAGCGCGAGGACGGCGGATACGTTACGCCGGTCGAAAGCGCGGGCGACGGCGCGACCTATATCAGCCGCGTACGCGAGGACCCCACGGTGGAGAACGGGCTGACGCTGTGGTGTGTCTCCGACAATCTGCGCAAGGGCGCCGCGCTCAACGCGGTCCAGATCGCCGAACTGCTGGGGCGCAAGCACCTCAAGAAGGGGTAGGGCAATGCGGGCGCTCGTCGCGGGATTTGCCTGTCTGCTCGCTGCGGCCTGCGGCTCGCAGGAAGCCGCGTTTCCTGCGGAAGCGCCCGAGCTCGTCGAAAACGGAACGTCGGCGGCCCCGCCGCAACCCGACGGCATGTCGTTACAGGTGAGCGGGTCCGGTATCGGCTGGACGGGCAGCGGGAGCAGCATCGCGATCGCGTTCGGGGCGTCGCGTGCGGAAATCGATACCGCGCTGTCGGCTGCCTTAGATGCGGCAGCGGAGAAATCGGCCAACGACGAGTGCGGCGCCGGGCCGATCGAATTTAGCCGCTACGGGGCGTTTACGGCCAATTTCCAGGACGATGCGTTCGTCGGATGGTCGCTCGACGGCGAGAGCGACATAGCGACCGGCGACGGTCTGACGATCGGCTCGCCACGCGGGCAGGTGGCCGCCGTGCGCGGCTACGAGCCGATCCTGCAGAGCACGCTGGGCGAGGAGTTCATGGTCGGCGACATATCGGGCCTGTTCGGCGAAGATGGCGTCGAGCGCCTCTGGGCGGGGACGAATTGCATCTTCCGCTGATCCGCGCGACAAGGCGGCGATGACCCTGACTGCCGATCTCTATTTCAGCTTCCGCTCGCCCTACAGCGCGCTGGCGATCGGGCGCTATCGCGAACTGACGGAGACGCACGATCTCGCTATCGCGCTGCGCCCCGTCTATCCGCTTGCCATCCGCCAGCCCGATTTCTTCGAGCGCAACCACCCCAACTGGCTGCGGTATACGCTGCTCGACGTGATGCGCGTGGCGCAGTTCGAGGGTATTGCGTTCGGCCCGCCGCGGCCCGATCCGATCGTGCAGGATATGGCGACGCGCGAGATCGCCGCGGAACAGCCCCATATCCGCCGCATCACCCGGCTCGGGCAGGCGGCGGCGCGGCGCGGCAAGGGCCTCGCATTCGCCGCCGAGGTCGCACCGCTGATCTGGGGCGGGGCCGACGGCTGGAACGACGGCGACCACCTCGCCGGTGCCGCCGCGCGCGCCGGGCTCGACCTCGCCGAGGTCGATGCGGAAGTGGCGGCACGGGGTGAAGAACTCGACGCCGAAATCGCCGCCAACCAGCAGGCGCTCGAGGATGCCGGGCACTGGGGCGTGCCGACGCTGGTGTTCGAGGGCGAGCCGTTCTTCGGACAGGACCGGATCGCCATGGCGAAATGGCGGATGGAGCAGAAGGGACTGGAGAAGCGATGAGCGGGACGGTCGAAAAGAGCGGCGGCTGCCAGTGCGGACGCATCCGCTACACCGCGCAGGTCGACCCGGCGCAGGCCTATCTGTGCCACTGCCGCATGTGCCAGCGCGCCACGGGCGGGGTGTCGATCGCCTTCGTCAATCTCGCGCGCGCCGATTGCGTGTGGGAAAGCGGGCCCGACTGGTACCATTCCTCGCCGATCGCCAAGCGCCCGTTCTGCTCGCAATGCGGCACCCCGCTCGGCTTCCAGTTCGACGACGACGGCGAGAAGATGGACCTGACCGTCGGCAGCTTCGACGATCCGGCGGACTTCGGCCCCAAACACCATTTCGGCGCCGAATCGCTGCACGAGGCGTGGCTCGATACTGCCGTCCTGCCGCGCTACCGCACCGACGAATACGACGTGCTGGTGCAGAAATGGCAGGATGCCGGCGCGGAGCCTCCGGCGTGAGCGAGGTTTCCACCGAGCGGGTCAGCTCTTTCGACGGCGTCGAACTCGCCGTACACCGCATAGGTGAGGGCCGCCCGGTCGTGCTGCTCCACGGGCTGTTCTCGAGCGCGGAGATGAACTGGATCCGCTTCGGCCACGCGGCCAAGCTGGCGGAGGCCGGGTTCGAGGCGATCATGCCGGATCTTCGCGCGCATGGGCGAAGCGCCGCGCCGTACGATCCGCAGGCCTACCCGCCCGGTGTGCTGGCAAAGGATGCGGCGACGCTGGTCGAGGCGCTGGGGCTCGGCGACTACGACCTCGTCGGCTTCTCGCTCGGTGCGCGTACGGCGGCGCGGGCGGTGATCGAAGGCCTGCGTCCGCGAAAGCTTGTGCTGGCGGGGATGGGGCTCGAAGGGCTGGCGGGGTGGAACCGGCGCGCCGGCTTCTTCATCGACGCGATCGACCGCTTCGACGAGATCAGACACGGCGATCCGGCCTTCTATGCGGTCAGCTTCATGAAAACGATGAAGGTCGATCGCGAGGCCGCACGGCTGCTGCTGCAGGCGATCGACGACACCTCGATCGAGGAACTCGCCGCGATCGCGATGCCGACCATGGTGCTGTGCGGCACCGAGGACGACGACAACGGTTCGGCCGAGCGGCTGGCGGCAGCGTTGCCCCACGCGCGGCATGTCGCCATTCCGGGGACGCATATGGGCTCGGTCACCGAGGGCGCGCTGGGCGATGCATTGGTGGAGTTTTGCAATGGCTGACAATCGTTTCGAACGTCTGTTCCGTATCTTGTGGCCCGCCGGTCTTGTGCTGTTCGGGATCATCATATGGATCGGCTGGCCGCTCAATATCGAGGCGGTGCCGGGCGGGATTCTCCATCATCAGTCGGCAGCTACTGCGGCGCGGGTCGACGCGATCCAGCAAGCCTGGACCGCGGCGGGTCTCTACGAGCGCGCGTTGGTGGCGATGGCTGGCGATATCCTGTTCATCACCGTTTACGGGCTCGGCAGCTGGTACGGGGGGCTCGCCTTCATGCAGGACGACCGGCCCAGGCTGCGGCGTATGGGGATGATGCTGGTCGGGGCGGCGATACTGTTCATCGCGACCGACTATGCCGAGACCTTCTCGCAGATCATCCAGTTGTGGACCCGGGAGGGCAGCGATACGCTCGCGGGGATCGCAGCGACGGTACGACCGGTGAAGATCGTCGCCTGGCTGGTAACCTTTTTCGGCATCCTCGCCGCGCTTGCCGTTCGTCGATTTTCCAAGCCGCCAGCTTGATTAAGCCCGGTTGCAGGTGCAATCCGGTAGCAATGGAAACCGGATTTCCGCTGGAGAGAGAAAAATCATGAAATTCGCATCAGTCGCCTTGTCGGCGCCGATCCTCGCCGTGGCCGTCTCGCTCGCAACCCCCGCGTTCGCCGATCATCATGCCGCCGAAGCGATGGAAGAGGCCGAATTTGCCTATCCGATGACGCCCGAAGGTGCGGCGGAGTTCGTCGCCGCGGCGGAGGCGGACCTGTTCGCCCACTCGGTCGAAGCGGCGCGCATCGACTGGATCAACGCGACCTACATCACCCACGACACCAACGCGCTGGCGGCGAAGATCGGCGCGGTCGGGACCGAGAAGACCGTCCGCTACGCGCTCGAAGCGGCCAGATATGCCGAGATCGAGGGACTCGATCCCGACGTCGCGCGCAAGCTCGACATCATGCGCACCTCGGTCAACCTGCCCGCTCCCACGACGCCGGGCTCGGCCGAGCGTGCGGCCGAACTCGCGGTCAGCCTCAATTCGCAATACGGCGCGGGCAAGGGGACGCTGAACGGGGAAGCGATCTCGGGCTCCGACATCGAGGCGGAGATGGGTAATCTCGAGCGCACGCCCGAGGAATATGCCGAGATGTGGGCGAGCTGGCACAGCAATGTCGGCGCGCCGATGAAGGACGAGTACCGGGAGCTGGTCGAAATCTCGAATGCGGGTGCGCAGGAACTCGGCTTCGCCGATGTTGGCGCGATGTGGCGTTCGGGCTACGACATGACGCCGGAGGAATTCGCCGCCGAGACCGAGCGCATGTGGCAGGAGGTCAAGCCGCTCTACGACAGCCTGCACACCTATGTCCGCTGGAAACTGAACGAGCACTACGGCGACGAGGTCCAGCCTGCCACCGGTCCGATCCGCGCCGACCTGCTCGGAAACATGTGGGCGCAGGAATGGGGCAATATCTACCCTCTGGTCGCGCCCGAGGGCGCGGGCGATATCGGCTACGATCTGACCGAGCTGATCGCGGAGAAGGGTCTCGACGAGCGCGGTATGGTCAGGGTTGGCGAGCAGTTCTTCTCCTCGCTCGGCTTCGAACCGCTGCCCGAAACCTTCTGGGAGCGCAGCCAGTTCACCAAGCCCGCCGATCGCGAAGTGGTGTGCCACGCCAGCGCGTGGGATCTCGACAACAAGGACGACATCCGCATCAAGATGTGCATCAAGCGCAATGCGGACGATTTCATCACCATCCACCACGAGCTCGGCCACAATTACTACCAGCGCGCCTATAAGGAGCAGCCGCCGCTGTATCTGAACGGTGCGAACGACGGGTTCCACGAGGCGATCGGCGACATGATCGCACTCTCGATCACGCCCGAATACCTCGTCCAGATCGACATGCTCGACCGCGCCGACGTGCCAAGCGCGGACAAGGATATCGGCCTGCTGCTGCGCCAGGCGATGGACAAGGTCGCCTTCCTGCCCTTCGGCCTGCTGGTCGACCGCTGGCGCTGGGGCGTGTTCGACGGCTCGATCGCTCCGGCCGAATACAATTCGGCGTGGCACGGGTTGAAGGAGCAGTACCAGGGCATCACCCCGCCGGTCGAGCGCCCCGCGGACGCATTCGATCCGGGGGCGAAGTATCACATTCCGGGCAATGTCTCCTACACCCGCTACTTCCTCGCGCGGCTGCTGCAGTTCCAGTTCTACAAGGCGGCGTGCGACCAGGCCGGGTGGGAAGGACCGCTGCACCGCTGCTCGTTCTACGGCAACGAGGAGGTCGGCGAGAACCTCAACGCGATGCTCGAACTGGGCGGCTCGCAGCCCTGGGCCGATGCGCTCGAGGCGTTCACCGGCGAGCGGCAGATGAGCGGCAAGGCGATGGTCGAGTATTTCGCCCCGCTGAAAGAATGGCTCGACGAGCAGAACGAAGGCAAGCCGAGCGGGTGGTGATGGAATCCCTCTCCCCGTGCGGGGAGAGGATACGCAGGCTTGCGAGCTTGCTCGCTAGCCGGGGTTGGAGAGGGGTTTCCGTCCCATCGGCGGTGCGTGCCCCTCTCCAAGCTCCGCTAGCTACTTCGGAGCAAGCTGCGCTATCCTCTCCCCTCGCGAGGAGAGGGATGCTATGGAGACTGTTCGATGCGTAAGCTGCTGATTCTTCCGTTCTTGTTGACCGCCTGCACTTCGGTGGCGGAAGATGGCCCGCCCCAACCCGCAGCCGGCGACATCACCGGAACGCTGTTCGTCGGCAACAAGCGCGAGGACACGCTGTCGAAGATCGACCTCGCGACCGGCGAGGAGGCCAGGCGCGTCGCGACCTGCGACGATCCGCACGAATTGTCGGTTTCGCCCGACGGCGCGCATGTCGCGCTCGCCTGCTACGGCGGGACGGGGATCGAGATTTTCGCCACCGACACGCTCGAGAAAGTCATCTATGTCGAACTGGGTCCCGAAGCGCGCCCGCACGGCATCGTCTGGCACGCCAACGGCCGGCTGATCGCCACGGCCGAAGGGCGCGGCACGATGTTCGTCGTCGCCGACCCGCTTGCCGAGGATCCGGGCATCACCGAGATCGGCGACAATCGCGGGCCCGGCCCGCATATGGTCGCGATCGACGAAGCGTTCGCCTTCGCCTGGGGCGTGGTGATCCCGACCGGGGAAGTGATCCGCTACGACCTCGCCACCGGTCGTGAGACCGGGCGTCGCGATTTCGACGGGCAGACCGAAGCGGTGGCGCTGTCGCCCGACGGCAGCGCGCTGTGGGTCGGCTCGAATTCGGGCGGCACCGCCTGGCGCCTCGACCCGCAAACGCTCGCGTTGGAGGAGGAAGTGGCGACGGGCCGCGTGCCGATCCGCATCGCGGTGCATCCGAGTGCGAACCGGGCGGTCACCTCCAACGTCGCCGACGGCACGCTGAGCGTGATCGATACCGATACCAATCGCACCGTGCGCACGATCCAGGTCGCGGACGGGGCGGACAAGACGCTCGTCACGCTGGTGTTCTCGCCCGATGGCGAGCGGCTCTACGCTGCGCAGACCCGATCGAACATGATTGCCGAAGTGGATTTCGCGAGCGGCACGGTACTGCGCCGCCTGCCGACGGGCGAGGGTGGCGACGGGCTGGCGGTGGTCGATTGAGCACGAAGCGCAAGGACCTCCCGGTGGTCGGCTGGCGCGAGCTGGTCCACCTGCCCGACCTCGGCCTGCACGAGGTGCCGGCCAAGATCGACACCGGCGCGCGCACCTCCTCGCTCCACGGCACGGTGATCGAGGAATTCATGCGCGACGGCGAGAAATTCGTTCGCTTCGCGGTCGATTTTCCCGAGCAGCGGGTGCGGCAGGTGTGCGAGGCGGTACATGTCGATATCCGTGGCATCACCAGCTCGAACGGCGAGAAGCAGCGCCGCTACGTCATCAAGACGCCGCTCAGGATCGGCGAGGAGGAGTTCCGCGCCGAAATCAGCCTTGCCGATCGCTCGGACATGAAGTTCCCGATGCTGATCGGCCGGTCCTCGCTTCGCCGCAGATTTGTCGTAGATTCGGGCTACTCGTGGCTGCAGACGCCCGAGCGCAAAACCACGAAGGGTCACAAACCATGAGGATCTGGCCATGAAAATCGCCATGCTGGCACGCAATCCCAACCTCTATTCGCACCAGCGGCTGAAGGAGGCGGCGGAGGAGAGCGGACACACGCTCGACATCCTCAATACTACCCGCTGCACGGTGCATATTGCCAGCCACCGGCCCGAGGTGTTCTACAATGGCGAGCCGATGGTCGGCTACGACGCGGTGATCCCGCGCATCGGCGCCTCGATCACCAATTACGGGCTCGCGATCCTGCGCCAGTTCGAGATGCGCGGCTGCTGGCCTCTCAACGAGAGCGTGGCGATCGGGCGCAGCCGCGACAAGCTCAGGAGCATGCAGATACTCGCCAAGCACGGGCTCGGCCTGCCGCTGACCGCGTACGCCAACGATCCCAAGCAGGCCGAGGAGATCATCAGGGCGGTCAAGGGGCCGCCGGTGGT
Organism: uncultured Altererythrobacter sp.; assembly: GCA_913055875.1. Classification (GTDB taxonomy): domain Bacteria; phylum Pseudomonadota; class Alphaproteobacteria; order Sphingomonadales; family Sphingomonadaceae; genus CAJXJY01. Next base: position 63,351 of record CAJXJY010000012.1, on the reverse strand, counting down.
GATCAAGCTGCTCGAGGGGACGCAGGGGATCGGGGTGGTACTGGCCGAGACGATGTCGAGCGCCAAGTCGGTGATCGAGGCGTTCCGCGGCGCCAACGTCAACATCCTGGTGCAGGAATTCATCAAGGAAGCGGGCGGCACCGATATCCGCGCGCTGGTGGTCGGCGGCAAGGTGGTCGCGGCGATGAAGCGCACCGGCGCGGCGGACGATTTCCGCTCCAACCTCCACCGCGGCGGCAGCGCGCAGGTGATCAAGATCACGCCCGAGGAACGCTCGACCGCGGTGCGCGCGGCGCGGCGCATGGGGCTCAACGTGTGCGGCGTGGACATGCTGCGCAGCAATCACGGGCCGGTGATCATGGAGGTCAACTCCTCGCCCGGGCTCGAGGGGATCGAGAAGGCGGCCGGCAAGGATGTCGCCGGGATGATCGTCAAGTTCATCGAAGCGAACGCGAAAGAGGGGCGGACGAAGACGAAGGGGAAGGGGTGATGCGGCGACTGGCCAAGGCGGCGATGGCATCGGCAAGCCTCGCGCTGGCGGTGCCCGTTGCCGCGCAGGCGCCATCGTCGATGCCGGTCATCAATGACGGCGAAACGCTGGTTCTGGTCGAAGCGCACGGGACCACCGAGGTCGTGCCCGACTACATGGTCGTCGAAGCCGGCGTGGTGACCTCCCGCGCGACGGCACGGGAGGCCGTCGACGAGAATAACCGCAAGATGCAACGTGTCATCGAAGCGCTCCGAACGGACGGGATCCGGCCCTCGGAAGTGCGCACGACCGATTTCGCGGTCTCGCCGCGTTACCGGGACAGGAACGAGACCGAGATCGTCGCCTACGAGGTCCGCAACGAGTTGTGGATCGAACTGCGCGATTTTGCCCGGGCCGGGGATACGATCAGCGCGCTGTTCGATGCCGGGGCGAATTCGGTATCCGGCCCGCGCTTCAGGATCGACCCCGATACCGAGCTGGTCGCCGCAGACGCAGCGCAGAGGGATGCGATCGACTTTGCCCGGAACCAGGCGGAACGCGTTGCCGAGCAGCTGGGGTTGCGCGTTTCCCGAGTGCTGCGCGTGTCCGACCGCGACATTCGCTTCAACAGGGAGTACGGGGGCGATAGCGGCGGGTTCATCGTCGTGACCGGGAGCCGGATTGCGTCTACGCCGATCGAGCCCGGCGTAATGCCCTTCCACGTCGACCTCTACATCGAATTCGCGCTCGTGCCGAACTGAGAGCCGACTTCGAGGCAGACCGACCATCCGCGCACGAACCTTGCTGGAACTGCATTTACAAGTGTAAACGCTCTCGATAGGCAGGACTTCCCGACTTGCGAGGAGAGCGCGAATGCGAGCGATGGTACCGGTGCTTCTCTGCGGTCTCGCCGGGTGCGTCTCGATCGAGGCCGATCCCCACCGATACCGTTTCGAAAACGGTTTGTGGTACGCCGACGGAGCGTTCGAACGGCGCACCGCCTACATAAGCGAAGGGCGCCTGCATTTCGGTTCCACCGACGAAGCGGCCGCACAGACGATCGATCTCGGAGGCGGCTACGTCGTTCCGCCCTATTGCGAGGGTCACAATCATAATCTGGGCGGGCATGCCGACCTCGAGGCGGTCGACGCGACCGTGCGCGAATACCTCACCGACGGCGTGTTCTACGCGATGATGCCCGGCTCCTTCGCGCGATACCGCGCGCAGATCGCGGACCGGCTCGACCGGCCCGATTCGGTCGACGTGGTGTTCGCCAACAACGGCATCACCGGCCCGGGCGGGCATCCGCGACTGCTGCGCGAGCAATTGATGGAGCGCTTCGGCCTCTATTCCGAATTCACGCCGGAGACCCTGCCCGACAAGGGGTATTTCGAAGCCGCCGACAGCGCCGAATTGCGCGAGAAATGGCGCCTCGTCCTCGCCGACAAACCCGATTTCGTGAAGGTCATGCTGTTGTTTTCGGAGGAGTTCGAACAGCGCAAGGACGATCCGGGATCCTACGGCCGGCGCGGGCTCGATCCGGCGCTGCTGCCCGAGCTGGTCGCGCTTGCCCACGGCGAGGGATTGCGCGTCGCGGTGCATGTCGAAACCGAGGCCGACATGGTCGTAGCGATCGAGGCCGATGCCGACATCATCGCGCACCTGCCGTCCTACGACGCGAACCGGCGCCTGTCGGACGAGACGGTCGAACTGGCGCGCGCATCGGGGATCGCGCTGGTGACGACCTTTTCGCTCGCGAAACGTATGGAGCAGCGCGATCCGGAGGAGTACGCGGCGACCCTGGCCTCGCAGAAGGACAATCTGGCGCGGCTGGAGAAGGCGGGCGCCTGGCTGGTGGTCGGCAGCGACAACACGCGCGACACGTCGCGCGCCGAAGCGAACCATCTCGCCGCGCTCGGCGCGCTCGACAACGCCGCGCTGCTGCGGATGTGGACTGTCGATTGCGCGCGGCTGCTGTTTCCCGAGCGCAAGATCGGGCGGCTGGCGGAGGGCTACGAAGCGAGCTTCCTCGTGCTCGAAGGCGATCCGCTGGCGGATTTCGCAAGCACTGCGAAGATCGCGCTCCGGGTCAAGGACGGCAAGGTGCTCGAACTGTCAGAATAGGTGCGGCTTCCGCTCCGTACTACATTTGCAGGACGATCAGGACGAGCCCGCCGACAGACACCACCGAAGTGAACACGCCCAGCACGCGCGAGCGGATCCACCCGCCGATCCCGATCGCCGCCAGCAGCGCCACCATCCCGGTCACGAACGAGGCGGCCAACATTGCGCGCAAGGCGTCGGTGGGATTGTCCGCCACGGTGGGCGGCGCGGCCGGATGCAGCGTGAAGGTGAGGGTCACGCTCGTGCCCGCCGCGACGATGAACGCGACCGCCGCCAGCGCCGATGCCCCGATCGACATGCGCGCCACCGTGCCGGGCTTGGCCAGCGTGAGCATGGTGACGAAGAAGGTCGCGGAAAACCCGCCGAGGAAGGTCGACAGCGACCCGATCTGGTTCGCCAGCGCGAGCTGGTAGGACGCGTCGAGCTCTATCATCCTGCGAACATTACCGAAATGGCGGCTCGTTGAAAGCCCGCAATTTGCGCGAATGCAACCGCACGCCTTCCTCGCGCAGCCGCCGGCATGCCGCTACCCCGATCTGCAGATGCGCGGCGATCGCTTCCTCGTAGAACTTGTTGGCCTGGCCGGGCAGCTTGATCTCGCCGTGCAAGGGCTTGTCCGAGACGCACAGCAGCGTGCCGTAGGGGACGCGGAAGCGGTAGCCCTGGCCGGCGATGGTGGCGCTTTCCATGTCGACCCCGACCGCGCGGCTCAGCGACATGCGCAGCGCCGAGCTGGTGAAGCGCAGCTCCCAGTTGCGGTCGTCGGTGGTGACCACGGTGCCGGTGCGCATGCGCTTCTTGAGGTCGGCGCCGTGTTCGCCCGAGACCTCTTCCGCCGCCGCGGCGAGCGCCTGCTGCACCTCGGCGATCGCGGGGAGCGGGATTTCGGGCGGCAGCACCTCGTCGAGCACGTGATCGTCGCGCAGATAGGCGTGCGCGAGCACGTAGTCGCCGATCTTCTGGCTCGGGCGCAATCCGCCGCAATGACCGATCATCAGCCACGCCTCGGGCCGCAGCACTGCGAGGTGGTCGCAGATCGTCTTCGCGTTGGACGGGCCGACGCCGATATTGACCAGCGTGATCCCGCCGCGGCCTTCGCCGATCAGATGGTAGGCGGGCATCTGGTGCCGGCGCCACGCGGTGTCGGACAGCTGCGCGCCGGCGTTGTCGGTCTTCTCGGTCAGGTGCAGGCCCCCTGCGCCGTAGAGCGCCGAACAGCCGTCGCTGCCCAGCTGCGCGCCGGCCCAGTCGACGAATTCGTCGACATAGCGGTGGTAATTGGTGAACAGGATGAAGCGCTGGAAATCCTCCGGCCGCGTGCCGGTGTAATGCGCCAGCCGCGCGAGGCTGAAATCGGTCCGCAGCGCGTCGAACAGCGACAGCGGGATGTCGTCGTCGGGGCCCGACAGGATCATTCCGTCGGCGAGCTCGTCGCCGATATCGGCCAGTTCGGTCGAGGGGAAATGGCGTGCGATCTGGTTCGGGTCTACCCCGGCGAGCTCGGCCCCGGCCGCGCCGTCGAGCACGTAGGGGAAGGGGATCTCCTGCCGCGAGGAGCCGACCTCGACCTCGATATCGTAGTTCGAGGCGATGAAATCAAGCTGGTCGGCGAGGTAGTCGCGGAACAGCGCCGGGCGAGTGACGGTGGTGGTGTAGAGGCCCGGCGCGTTGAGGCGGCCGAAGGCGCGGCTGCGGTCTTCGGGCTGCTCGCCGCCGCGGAACTGCAGCCGCAGTTCGGGATAGGCGTAGGACCCGTCGGTACGGCGCTCGGGCGCGGGCACGTCGCGCGTGCGGCCGAAAGCGATCACGTCCTCGCGCAGCCGCGCGACTGCGGCATCGTAAGTGCTTTCGAGCTTGTCGAGGATTTGTGTGGTCGATTCCATGGGGCTGTTCTCCTGCCTCTTGTTGTTCTGTGTTCGCAATCCCGGCTTACGCCTGAATGACGGCTGTTACAAAAAAGGCGCGACCCGCAGGCCGCGCCCCTCTTGAGCTTTGCATGCGCGAAAGAGGATCAGCCCTCGGCGCTCTCGTCCTTGGCTTCTTCCTCGCCTTCGACGACGGTGTCGCCTTCGGCCGGGGTGACGCCCTCTTCGAGCATCTCGGCGGGGATTTCGCCCGGTTCGAGGTTGGGGTCGACGCGGTTCGCTTCGGCCGCTTCCTCGATTTCCTTCTGTTCTTCTTCGAACAGCTGGGCGAGGACGTCGACGCCCTGGCTCTGCAACTCCGCTTCGTCGTCGGAGCGGGCGACATTCGCCTTGACCGTCACTTCGACTTCGGGGTGCAGTGCGACGGTCACATCGTGCATGCCGATGGTCTTGATCGGGCTACCCATGATAACGCGCTTCTTGTCGACCTCGTGGCCTTTGTCGGCCAATCCGTTGACGATGTCGCGAACGTTGACCGAGCCGTAGAGCTGGCCGGCATTGGACGACGCGCGGATCAGCACGATTTCGGTGCCGTCGAGCTTCTCGCCGGCCTTCTCGGCTTCGGTGCGCTTCTCGGCGTTTTCCTTCTCGAGGCGTTCGCGGTTGGCTTCGAAGACCTTCTTGTTGGCCTCGTTGGCGCGCAGCGCCTTCTTCTGCGGGAGCAGGAAGTTACGCGCATAGCCGTCCTTTACGGTGACGACGTCGCCGATCGAGCCGAGATTGCCGATGCGTTCGAGGAGAATGATATCCATGTCCTGTCTCCTCAGCGCACGATGTAGGGCAAGAGGCCGATATGGCGCGCGCGCTTGATCGCCTTGGCGAGCTCGCGCTGCTTCTTGGCCGAAACGGCGGTGATGCGGCTGGGCACGATCTTGCCGCGCTCGGACATGAAGCCCTGCAGCAGGCGCACGTCCTTGTAGTCGATCTTGGGCGCGTTCTTGCCCGAGAACGGGCAGGTCTTGCGGCGGCGGAAAAACGGGCGGGCCATCAGTTGTCTCCTCCGCGGTCGCGCTTCTTCTTGTCGCGGTCGCTCTTGCGCATCATCGCCGAGGGGCCTTCCTCATGGCTCTCGACGCGGATCGTCATGTAGCGGATGACATCCTCGTTGATGCGCGTCTGGCGCTCGAGTTCCTCGACAACGGAGCCGGGGCCCTCGATGTTGAGCATGACGAAATGCGCCTTGCGGTTGCGGTCGATCTTGTAGGCGAGGCTCTTGAGGCCCCAGGTCTCGGTCTTGGTGACTTTGCCGTCGTTTTTCTCGACGATTTCGGTGGCTTGCGCGGCCAAGGTATCGACCTGGCTCTGGCTCAGGTCCTGGCGCGCAAGGAAGACATGCTCGTAGAGAGCCATTCCTTGTCCTTTCACTTCTGCCGATCGCTGGCTTGTCCGCGCGGATCGCGGGGCCCCTCCGGCTTTCTTCGTATCCGCCGCCTGAAGGCGAGGGATGCGCGCACATAGCGGGATTTGGGCGGAATGCAAGGCTTGCAGCGGTCGCGCAGGGCGGGCAGGGGCGCGGGAACTCAAGTGGGAGAAACCCGCATGCCCGGCGGTCTGGTAGCCTTGTTCGACGATATTGCAGTCATCGCGCGTACGGCGGCTGCCTCGGTCGACGATATCGGTGTCGCGGCCAGCCGCGCGGGAACCAAGACCGCCGGGGTGGTGATCGACGATGCGGCGGTGACGCCGTCCTACGTCACCGGCCTCGATCCGTCGCGCGAACTGCCGATCATCGGCAAGATCACGCTCGGCAGCCTCAAGAACAAGCTGATCCTGCTGCTGCCGGGGGCATTGATCCTGAGCTGGCTTTTGCCGCAGGCGATCGTCTTCATCCTGATGGCGGGCGGGGCGTATCTGTCCTACGAAGGCGCGGAAAAGATCATCGAGAAGCTGGGCGGCGCCAAACACGGCGAGACGCTCGAGGACCCGATCGAGGACCCCGTCGCGTTCGAGAAGAAGCGCGTGTCGGGCGCGATCCGGACGGACCTGATTCTCTCGGCCGAGATCATGGCGATCACGCTCAACGAAGTCGCCGCAGAAACATTGCTGGTGCGCGCAGGCGTGCTCGCCATCGTCGGGGTGGCGGTCACGGTGTTCGTCTACGGCGCGGTCGCGCTGATCGTGAAGATGGACGATGTCGGGCTGCATCTCGCGGAGAAGAGCTCGGCCACCGCGCAATCGATCGGGCGCTTCCTGCTGCGGGCGATGCCGTGGCTGTTGAAGGTACTGTCGGTGGTCGGGACGGTGGCGATGCTGTGGGTCGGCGGGGGCATCATCCTGCACGGGTTGCACGAGCTGGGCATCCACAACCCCGCCGATGCCGCGCACGGGGTGCAGCATGCGGTGGAGCAGGTTTCAGGCGGGATAGGCGGGATTCTCGGCTGGGCGGTCTATGCCGGAGTTTCGGCGCTGGCAGGGCTGGTGCTGGGCGCGGTGCTGGTGTTCGTGCTGCACAAGGTGTTCAAGCTCGGGCACGAGGCCGGCGAGCATTGAGCCCGCTCAGACCGGCGTATCGGGCTCCTGCGAGAGGTCGAGCCCGCATTCGCTGCAGATACGGTTCGGCCAGGGCCACGCCCATCCGCCGCGCAGGAACAGGTTGCTGTCGCAGCGCGGGCAGGTGAAACGCGAGATGCGGAGGTTCATTACCAGCAGCAGGATCGCGGTGGCGATGAAGGGGATTTCGCTGCGCCCGAACTGCCGCTCGAACAGGATCGTGACCACCACCCCCAGCAGCGTCGCCGCGAGCAGCAGCCGGACATGGTTCATCGCCAGCCGGTAGATCACGACAGCCGCTCCAGCAGGTCGCGCGCGAAGGCGGACAAGGTGTCGTCCCGCGCGCCCATCACTACCACGCGGTCGGCGGGCCGGGCCTGGGTGACGATGCGGTCGCCGACCGCCTTGCGGCTGGGGATGTATTCGGCGTGGCCGCCCGCTTCGCGGATCATCCGCACGATCCGCTCGCTGCCCTCGCTGCGGTCGACCGTGCCGCCGAAATAGACCGGGTCGCACAGCAGGGTCATGTCGGTATCGTCGAGTTCGCGGGCGAAGGTTTCGGCGAGTTCGGTCCCCATCTGGCGCAGCGGGCCGTAGCCGTGCGGCTGGAAGAAGGCGATCACGCGGCCCTCGTGCGATTTGAGCGTGCGCAAGGTGGCGGCGCATTTCTCGGGATTATGGCCGAAATCGTCGATCACGGTGATACCGGTGGCGCTGACCCCGACGAGGTCGAAGCGGCGGGTGAGGCCGGCGAAGCTGCCGAGCGCCTCGACCGAGGCTGCCACCGGCACACCCGCCGCCGCCGCGCCGGCGATCGCGGCGAGCGCGTTGGAGAGGTTGTGCCGCCCGGGCATGGCGAGCGTCAGCGGGTGTTCGGTGCCGTCGTGACGGTCGACCACCAGCGCCGCCTGCCGCAGCGGCCCCTCGGCCTCGCTGCCGGGCACCACGCCGACCTGCGCGTGCTCCTGCTCGACGCCGAAGGTGATTGCCTCGTTCGCGCGGGGCAACAGCGCGAGCGCCTCGGCATCGTCGGCATTGATCACCGCGATCCGGCTACGCTGGAGATAGTCCCCGAACAGCGCGCGCAATTCGTCCATGCTCTTGTGGTCGAGCGACACGTTGAGGAGGATGCCGACCGCGGGGCGATAGAGCGCGATCGAACCGTCGCTCTCGTCGACCTCGCTGACGAAGATGCTGCGCCCGCCGACCAGGCTGCTGGCGAAGGGGCGGTCGGACGAGACGAAGTTCTTCATCACCGCGCCGTTCATCACGGTCGGATCGCGACCTGCGACGTGCATGATCCAGCCTAGCATCGCGGTGACGGTCGACTTGCCGCTGGTGCCCGCCACCGCGAGCCCCGCGCCGCTGGTGTTGAACAGGATCGAATTGAGCTCGGCGCGAGTCATCCGTAGGCAGCCGAGTTCCTTCGCGCGGCCGATCTCGGGCACGCTGTTCTCGACCGCGGCCGAGGCGACGAGGATCTGGTCCTCGGACACGATCCCGCTACCGTCCTGAGGGTGGAGTTCGAACCCCTGGGCTTCGAGCGCGGCGAACTTCTCCGGCGTCTGCCCCTGGTCGAAGCTGCGGTCCGATCCTGCCACTTTCGCGCCGCGGCCCTGGAGGATCTGCGCCAGCGGCAGCATGCCCGAGCCCCCGATACCGCAGAAAAAGAACGGTCTGGCGAGAAGCTCGTCATAGGTAGGAAATTCGCTCATAAGCGCTCCGCTATGCGCTTGCGAATGCGAACACAAGCTGACTAGGACGACGCCATGACACGCATCGCAATCTGCGCCCCCGGCAAGCGGCTCGAACGCGAGCATGCCGACGCCGTGCTCGACATTGCCGCGAGCATGCCCGGGGTCGAACTCGACTTCCACAAGCAGTGCTTCGCGCGTCACGGCCACTTCGCAGGCGACGACGAGACGCGGCTCGAGGCCTTCGTCGAAATCGCCAACGATCCCGGCTACGATGCGGTGTGGTTCGCGCATGGGGGCTACGGTTCGAACCGCATCGCGGCGCAGGCGGTCGCGCGGATGGACGAGGCGGCGGGCGCCAAGACCTTCCTCGGCTATTCGGACACCGGCTACATCCTCGCCGCGCTCTACAAGGCCGGGATCGGCAAGCAGGTGCACGGGCCGATGGTGGCCGACGTGCGCCGCGACATGGGCGACATGGCGGTGCGTCGTTCGCTCGGCTGGCTGACGGGCGATCACGAAGGGCTCGAGCCCGAACTCGGCGCCCATCCCTCGGTCGCCTTCAACCTGATGACGTTGGCGATGCTGGCGGGCACCGAGCTGATGCCGAACCTGTCGGGCCACGTCGTGCTGGTCGAGGAGGTGTCCGAGCATCTCTACGCGATCGACCGGCTGTTCTTCCACGTGTCGCAGCATCTCGGCGGGGCGGCGGGGCTGCGGCTCGGCCGGATCAGCGATGTGCCCGAGAACGACCGCCCGTTCGGTTCGAGCGAGGAGGATATCGCGAAATACTGGTGCGGGAAGGCGGGCATTCCGTATCTCGGATTCGCCGATATCGGCCACGATTCCGCCAACAAGATCGTCCCCTTCGGACTTGCCGGATAGCGCGTAGCCGCATAGGCCGCGCCTCCGGAGGTAGTTTCCATGAGAGCATTCGTATTTCCCGGGCAGGGGAGCCAGAAGGTCGGCATGGGCGCGGAGTTGGCCGATGCCAGCGCCGCCGCGCGCGAGGTGTTCGAGGAGGTCGACGATGCGCTGTCGCAGAACCTCTCCACCATCATGCGCGAGGGGCCCGAGGGCGACCTCACGCTGACCGAGAACGCGCAGCCCGCGATCATGGCCAATGCCATCGCCACCTTGAGCGTGCTGGAGAAGGAATTCGGCGTGTCGCTGGCGGAGAAGGGCGATTGCGCCGCGGGTCATTCGCTCGGCGAATACACTGCGCTGTGCGCGGCCGGGGCCTTCTCGCTGGGCGAAACGGCGCGGCTGCTCAAGCTGCGCGGGCAGGCGATGCAGGCGGCGGTGCCGGTCGGGGTGGGCGCGATGTGCGCGCTGCTCGGCGCCGATCTGGCGAAGGCACAGGAGCTCGCCGCCGCCGCGGCCGAAGGCGAGGTGTGCGAAGTCGCCAACGACAACGATCCGACCCAGGTTGTGCTGTCGGGCCATGCCGGCGCAATCGAGCGCGCGGTGGCGATGGTCAAGGATTTCGGCATCAAGCGCGGCATTCCGCTACCGGTCTCGGCGCCGTTCCATTGCTCGCTGATGCAGCCCGCTGCCGAGGCGATGGCCGAGGCATTGTCGGAAACCCCGCCGCAGGGCTTCGGCCTGCCGCTCTATGCCAACGTCACCGCTTCTGCGGTCACCGATCCCGGCGAAGAACAGCGGCTGCTGGTCGAGCAGGTCACCGGCCGTGTCCGCTGGCGCGAAAGCGTGCTCGCGATGCGCGAGGCTGGCGTCGAGCACTTCGTCGAGCTGGGCGGCAAGGTGCTCGGCCCGATGATCGGCCGGATCGACGGCGAGGCGCAGGCGGTCAGCGTGATTTCGATGGAGGATCTCGAGGCGCTGGCGAAGGAGCTCTGACGATCGCCCCGGCGCAGCAATGGCGGGTCGAGTGGATCGACGCCGGCAACAAGGCGCTGCTCGACAATGTCGCGCCGGGCGTTTTTGACAATGCGATCGATCCGGCGAGGCTCGCCCGCTACCTGTCCAATCCGGCCAACCGGCTCGCCGTTGCAATCGCGGACGGCATGGTCGTCGGCCAGGTCATGTGCGTGGTCCACGATCATCCCGACAAGCCGACCGAACTGTTCCTCGACGAGATCGGCACGGGCGAGGACTGGCGTCGGCGCGGCGTGGCCCGGGCGCTGATGGAGGCCGTTTTCGCCTGCGCGGATAGCGAGGCAATCGAGGAAATCTGGCTCGGCACCGAACCCGCCAACCTGCCCGCGCGCAGCCTTTACGAGCAGTACTCCGCGGCAGGCGAACCGGCTCTGATCTACTATCTCGAATGGTAAGTCTGGCAAAATAAATGTAATACTGTATCATTCCGCTCGAAGGAGAGGCGATGATGATACGATTTGCACGCCATGGCGTTTTCGGCGGAGTGGCGGTTGCGATGCTCGCCGCCTGTACGCCGGTAACCGATAGCGAACGGCCCTCCGGTGAACAGGGCCTCGCCGGCTTCGCCTCCGAAAACGCGCTCGACCGCTTCGCGCGCAAGATGGCGCGCATCGAGCGCGAGACGGAATACGCGGTCATGTCCGACGCCGCTCCCGCACCGATGGCATTGGAGCCAAGCGTCGATGCCGCCGAGCCCGCCGCCGAATCCGCCACCGAATCGATCACCAACACGCAGGAAGCCGGGGTCGACGAAGGCGGGATCGTCAAGCATGCCGGCGACTATCTGGTGGTGCTGCGCCGCGGGCGCGTGTTCACAGTCCGCACGGGCGGCGATGCGCTCGCGCGGGTCGATGCGGTGGACGCCTTCCCGCCGGGCAAGGAGAATCCCGGCGATACCTGGTACGACGAGCTGCTGGTGAAGGGCGACCAGGTCATCGTGATCGGCTATTCCTACGGCGATTTCGGCACCGAGGTGAACCGCTTCCGCCTCGGCGAGGACGGGACGCTGCGCTATCGCGACACGCACTACCTGCGCTCGGGCGACTATTACTCGTCGAGCAATTACGCCTCGCGGTTGATCGGCGACGAACTGGTCTTCTATGCGCCGGTCTGGTTCGTGTGGGACGGCTGGCGCGAGCATATGCCGGCGCTGCGCAAACGCGGCGACGAGGGCGCGGGCACACCGCTGGTCGCGCCGGAAAACTTCTACGTCGCGGAGCCCTATCGCGACGCGCGCACGGCGCTCGAAGTGCTGCACACCGTCACCCGTTGCGATCTTTCAGCCGCCGAACTCGCATGCGAGGCGAGCGCGATCGCTGGGACGTGGAGCCATGCCTTCTACGTCTCGCGCCAGGCGATCTATGTCTGGACCGGCACGGCGGACGGGCCTGCCGACGGCGACGGGGAGACGGCGACGCCGGGCCAGATCTACCGCATCCCGCTCGACGGCAGCCGTCCGGGCGCGGTCGCCGCACAAGGTGCGCCGGTCGACCAGTTCTCCTTTGCCGAAGATGCCGAAGAGGGGCTGCTGCGCGTGGTGCTGCGCGAAAGCGGCTATGGCGAGGGCATGTGGGAGGGCGAGTTCAGCGAGGGCGACGTGGCGCTGCTGTCGGTCCCCTTCGCCCGCTTCGGCGACGGCTCGGACAGTCTGGGACGCGACGCCTATCGCAAGCTGCCGGAGGTCGAGGGCTGGCGGTTCCACAACCGCTTCGTCGGCGACTGGCTGTTCTACGCGGCGGGCGCCTATGGCAGCGAAAGCGACGAGCCCTACGTCCACGCCGTGCCGCTCGACGGTCGCGATCCGCAACGGCTCGCCCTGCCGCACGGCGTAACCCGGTTCGACGTGCTCGGAAGCGACGGGGTCGCGATCGGACCGGGGCCGGACGATACGCTAGGCTTCTCGGCGATCGCGCTGGCACGCGATGCGCAGGTCGAGGACACGTACATGCTTGCTTCGGCGGGCGAGGGCGAAACGCGGAGCCAGGCGTTCTTCTATCGGCCCGATCCAAGCTCGCAGGGCGGCGTGAGCGGCACTCTCGGTCTGCCGGTGACCCGGCGGCTCGACCGGCCGGGTGCCGAATTCCTCGGCAGCGGTTCTTCGATCTTCTTCCTGCGCCGAGATTCGCGCACGTTCTCTCCCGCTGGCGAACTGGTCGCGCGCACAGCGGGCGCGCAACCGGACAATTGTATCGCGTCGTGCGTCGACTGGTACGGCAATGCCCGCCCGATCTTCCTCGGCGAGCGAGTCTTCGCGCTGATGGGCTACGAACTGGTCGAGGGTGCGGTCGAGCGCGGACGCATACGCGAAGTGCGCCGGGTGAATTTTGCCCCGCCGGGCCGGCCGCGCGGTTGACCTCGCGCGCGGCGCCGCGCAACAGGCCGGGATAATTCGCTACTCGGAGAATCCCATGTTCAGCCTCGAAGGAAAAACCGCGCTCGTCACCGGCGCCAGCGGCGGTATCGGCTCTGCCATCGCCACCGCGCTCGCGCGGCAGGGGGCGCGGCTGGCGCTGAGCGGATCGAACGGCGGCAAGCTGCGCGCCTTCCGCGAGCAGCTCAACGACGAGATCGGCGGCGATCATGTCGAAATCACCTGCGACCTGTCGAACAGCGAACAGGTCGAGGAGCTGGTGCCTGCGACGATCGACACGCTCGGGAGCATGGATATCCTCGTCAACAATGCCGGCATCACGCGCGACAATCTCGCGATGCGGATGAAGGACGAGGAGTGGGAACAGGTGATCCGGATCAATCTCGAGGCCGCCTTCCGCCTGATGCGCGCCGCCGCGCGGCCGATGATGAAGGCTAGGCACGGGCGGATCGTGACCATCACCAGCGTGGTCGGCGCGACCGGCAATCCGGGGCAGATGAACTACGCTGCGGCCAAGGCGGGGCTGGTCGGCATGTCGAAGAGCCTCGCGCAGGAACTCGCCAGCCGCGGGATCACCGTCAATTGCGTCGCGCCCGGCTTCATCCGCACCGCGATGACCGACGAATTGCCCGATGCACAGAAGGACGCGCTGAACGCGCGCATCCCGATGGGCAGGATGGGCGAGGGTGAGGATATCGGCGCCGCAGTCGCCTATCTCGCCAGCGACGAGGCGGCTTACGTCACCGGCCAGACGCTGCACGTCAACGGCGGCATGGCGATGCTCGGCTGATCGAGTTGGCGCGGCATGTCGTCCTGTGCGGAGACTCGATCTTCGACAATGCCGCTTACGTCGGCGAAGGTCCCGACGTTGCGGCCCAATTGCGTCGCAGCCTCGATCCCGACGACGAGGTGACGCTTCTGGCTGTCGATGGCAGTATCAGCCGGCATGTCGCCCGGCAATTCGCCGACCTTCCGGGCGATGCGACGCATCTGGTGGTATCGACCGGAGGAAACGACATACTGCACAATGCCGCCCTGCTCGAACGTCCGGCCGGTACCGTTGCCGCCGCCATGGCGATGCTGTCGGCAGCTCGCGCGCAATTCGTTCCTGATCACTGGGCCGTGGTCGAAGCGGCGCGGGAAATCGATCTGCCGGTTGCGTTCTGCACCGTCTACGATGCCAATATGGGGCCTATGATCGCCACTGCGCTTTCGATTTTCAACGATGCCATAACCCGTCACGTTCATCGGGCCGGACTCGATTTGATAGATCTGCGGCTGGTCTGCCCGGAGGCGAATGACTACGCGAACCCGATCGAGCCCTCGGTTGCCGGCGGCGAGAAGATCGCTGCAGCTGTCGCCGGGTATGCGCGGGCGGCTTCTTCCCGTGGAGACCGGACGCGCGTTTTCGTGTGATCCGCTCGATCCCGGCATTTATCCCCAGCGAATCCCCCGCCAGGCGCAACTCGGCTTGCTCCGGCACGTGCCCTCGTTAATGTCGACAGGACTTTTCCGGCGCTGAGGGGCGATTCCGGTCGCCGGCGCTCAAGAGGGACATGAGTAGGTACCGATGAAGGCGACAATCGAACGCGCAACACTGCTCCGCAGCCTCGGCCACGTGCAGTCGGTGGTGGAGCGGCGCAACACCATTCCGATCCTCTCCAACGTGCTGATCGAGGCGGGCGAGGGCGGCGCGGTCAAGGTGATGGCGACCGATCTCGATCTGCAGGTGGTCGAGACCATGCCCGCCGCCTCGGTCGATACGCCGGGCGCGATCACCGTCTCGGCGCACCTGCTGTTCGATATCGCGCGCAAGCTGCCCGAGGGCACGCAGGTCAGCCTCGAGGTCGCCGACAACCGGATGACGGTCAAGGCCGGGCGCAGCCGCTTCCAGCTGCCGACCTTGCCGCGCGACGATTTCCCGGTGATCGTCGAGGGCGACTTGCCGACCAGCTTCGAACTGCCCGCCAAGGTGCTCGCCGAGCTGATCGACCGCACCCGCTTCGCGATCTCGACCGAGGAGACGCGCTACTACCTCAACGGCATCTTCTTCCACGTCGCCGACGACGACAAGCCGGTGCTCAAGGCCGCCGCCACCGATGGCCACCGGCTCGCGCGCTACACGATCGACCAACCCGATGGGGCCGACGGCATGCCCGACGTGATCGTGCCGAGGAAAGCGGTGGCCGAGCTGCGCAAGCTGCTCGAGGAAGCGCTCGACGGCAATGTCGAGATCGACCTGTCGGCGAGCAAGATCCGCTTCACGCTCGGCGGCGAGGGCGGGGTGGTGCTGACCAGCAAGCTGATCGACGGTACCTTCCCCGATTATTCGCGCGTCATCCCGACCGGCAACGACAAGCTGCTCAAGCTCGATCCGCGCAGTTTCTTCGAAGGCGTCGACCGGGTGGCGACCATCGCCACCGAGAAGACCCGCGCGGTCAAGATGGGGCTCGACACCGACAAGGTCACGCTGACCGTGACCAGCCCCGACAACGGCACCGCGGCGGAGGAACTGCCCGCCGACTACAAGGCGGACGGGTTCGAGATCGGCTTCAACGCGACCTATCTCAAGGATATCCTCAGCCAGATCGACAACGACACGGTCGAACTGCACCTCGCCGATGCGGGCGCGCCGACGCTGATCCGCAAGGACGAGAAGAGCCCTGCGCTCTACGTCCTGATGCCGATGCGAGTATGACGATGCGCGGCTGGAAACTCGCCACGGGCGCGGCCATGCTGGCCATGGCGGTACCGGTTGCGGCGCAGGATCTCGGCACACCGGCGGAAAACCTCGACTGCGCTGTGTGGGCCTCGGTGATCACCGGCACCACCGACGATCCCGAAGTGGCGCAAGGTTTCGGTTACGTCATGAGCTGGTTCATCGGGCTCTACGAAGGTGCCACCGGGACCAGGATCGACGAGGCGATGGCGGTGCGTATCGCCCAGATCGACGATGCCGAATTCGAAGCGATCGGCGAACGCTGCGCACCGCGCATGGGAGCATTCGGCACCCGCCTGGGCGAACTGGGCCGGCGGCTCCAGGCACAGGGCAACTAGGCCCTCAAATTTCAACTGCAATCTTGCCGAAATGCCGGTTCGCCTCCTGATGGCGGAAGGCGTCGGCGAGGTCGGCCAGCGCGAAGCTGTCGCTGACAACCGGCTTTGTGCCGTTCGCCTCGATCGCGGCGATCATCGCCTGCTGCATCGCGCGGCTGCCCACCGTCAGACCCTGCACAGTGAGGTTTTTCGAGAACAGCAGCGCGGTCTGGACCGGCCCGGCGACACCCGTCAGCACGCCGATCAGCGCGATATGCCCGCCGACGCGCGCGGCGAGCATCGACTGGTCGAGCGTGCCGGGCCCGCCGACCTCGACCACGCAGTCGACCCCGCGCCCGCCGGTCAGTTCGAGCGCTTTCGGGCCCCAGGCCTCGACTTCCTTGTAGTTGATCGTGTGATCCGCACCGAGTGCCCTGACCCGCTCCAGCTTCTCGTCCGACGAACTGGTCGCGATCGCGCGCGCGCCTGCCGCCTTGGCGAATTGCAGCGCGAAGATCGACACCCCGCCGGTGCCCTGCACCAGCACCGTGTCGCCCGGCTTGAGCGCGTAGTCGACGAACAGCGCGCGCCACGCGGTCAGCCCGGCGCAAGTTAGCGTGGCGGCCTCGGCATGGCTGTATCCGGCGGGCGCATGGGTGAACCAGCTCGCGGGCGCGGTGACGGCCTCGCGCGCATAACCGTCGATCCCGTCGCCGGGCACGCGGCGAAAGGCGGAGGTGGGCGGGTCGCCGTCTAGCCAGTCGGGGAAGAAAGTCGAGACCACCGCATCGCCGACCGCGAATTCGCTCACGCCTTCTCCCACCGCGGTCACTTCGCCCGCGCCGTCGGACATCGGGATGCGGCCCTGCTCGGCCGGGATCATGCCGGTGACGACGGCATAGTCGTGATAGTTGAGCGAACTCGCCTTAAGCGCGACCGTGATTTCGCCCGGGCCGGGCGCCTGAGGTTCGTCGATATCGACGAGCTCGAGTGCGTCGAGCGTCGACGGCGCGGCGCCGGTGCGGATGGCTTTCACTGTGTATCTCCCGATGGCCCGAATTGACCGTGGCGCCCGTCGCCGCGGGCGAACCGCGCCGCGCCCGAGCGGGTCTCGCCGCTCTCGACGATCGCCATGCCGAGCCGCATCTCGTTTTCGACCGCCGTGTCCTCGCCGAGCGACCACTGCTCGATCGCCGAGCGCCGGTCGCTGCGCATGCAGGCCTGCGGGAAAGCGGCGATCTCCTGCGCCAGCGCGATCGCATGGTCGAGCGCGGCGCCGCTCGGCGCGATGCGGTTGGCGAGGCCGATCTCGTACGCTTCGCGCGCTTCCACGGGGCGGCCGGTGAGGATCAGGTCCATCGCGCGCGAATGGCCGATCAGGCGCGGCAAGCGGATCGTCCCCATATCGATCAGCGGCACCCCGAAGCGGCGGCAGAACACGCCGAGTATTGCGTCCTCGGCCATCACCCTGAGGTCGCACCACAGCGCCAGTTCGAGCCCGCCTGCTACCGCGTGCCCCTCGATCGCCGCGACCACCGGTTTCGACAAACGCATCCGGCTCGGCCCCATCGGCGCGCGGCCTTCGAGCGAGAGGCGGTTGCCGTCGCCCTCGGCGATCGCCTTGAGGTCGGCGCCGGCGCAGAAGGTGCCGCCTGCGCCGGTGAGCACCGCGACGTGCGCCTCGTCCTCGGCCTCGAACCGTTCGAACGCCTCGACCAGTGCCTCGGCGGTGGCGCGGTCGACGGCGTTGCGCCGCTCGGGCCGCTCGATCGAAACGATCGCGACCGCGCCGTCGCGCCGATAGCCCACCGTCACGCCTCTATTCCGCCGCCTCGGCCAGTTCGGCGCGCTGCGGACCGCGGATCAGGCCGCCCGGCGTGGCGCCGGTCCATTCACCCTCGCGGAAGGTGACCGTGCCGTTCTTGATCGTCGCGACGTAGCCCTCGGCCTTCTGCAGCAGCCTTTTGCCCCCTGCGGGGAGGTCGAAAGCGAGCCATGGCCTGCCGAGCTTCAATCGGTCGAAGTCGATAATGTTGAGGTCGGCGAGATAGCCGGGCGCGATTACCCCGCGATCCTCCAGCCCGTAGAGCCGCGCGGTGTCGGCGCATTGCCGCTTGATCGCGTTTTCGAGCCCGATCCTGTCGCCGCGACTGCGGTCGCGCACCCAGTGCTGGAGCATGAAGGTCGGGCTCGCCGCGTCGCAGATCGTGCCGCAATGCGCACCGCCGTCGCTGAGCGAATTGACCGTGTCGTCCGAATGCTGGAGCGGTTCGAGGAAATCGAGATTGCCGTCGGCGTAGTTGAGGATCGGCAGGTAGATGAAACCCGAATAATCGTCGCGGCACAGCATGTCCCAGGCATATTCCTCGGGCGAGATGCCGGCCTTGGCGGCGCGCGCGGCGACGCTCGCTTCGGGGCCGGGTTCGTAGTCGAAATCCTCGTCCATCTCGAACTGCATCGTCCAGCCCGCCGAGACGATCATCAGCAGCCCGGCGATATCCTGCGGCGCTTCGGACAGGTCGATCTGCTCGGACAGCACCTGCGCCTTGAACGCCGGATCGGCGAGCTTGGCCTTCTGCTCCTCCCACGGCAGGTCGGCGATCGCCATGTAGCTCGGGCGGAAGCGGAACGGGTGGACGGTGCCGCGCCACGCCATCACGATGCCGTTGCCGCGCAAGGCGATCTGCGCGACGATATTGGCGCCGTTGTCGTTCTCGGCGCGCATGGTCTCGATCTGCTCGTCGAGGGGCATTTCCTTGGCGATCGACTGGAGCGCGGCGAAGGTGACTGGGAGGCCGGTCTCGCGGCTCAGCCGGCCCATCCAGCCGAATTCGTCCCATTCGCGGCGCAGATCGCTCGCCATTTCGAACACGCCGTGCCCCGCGCGGCCCATCGCGCGGCCGAGCGCGATCAGCTCGTCGGCGGTGGCGGTGGTGCCGGGCACCAGCACGCCGTCGACATCCTTGTGGATCACCGTCCGGCTGGTCGAGAAGCCGAGCGCGCCCGCGCGCACGCCTTCCTCGACGATATCGGACATCGCCGCGATATCCGCCTCGGTCGGGACCGCGCCGGGCTGCTCGCGCTCGCCCAGCACATAGGCGCGCACCGCGCCGTGCGGCACATGCGTGCCGACATCGACCGTCCGCGGCAGTTTCTCGAGCGCGTCGAGATATTCGGGGAAGGTCTCCCACTCCCACGTCATCCCCTCGGCAAGCGCGGTGCCGGGAATGTCCTCGACTCCTTCCATCAGCCCGATCAGCCAGTCGTGCTGGTCGGGCCGGGCGGGGGCGAAGCCGACGCCGCAATTGCCCATCACCACGGTGGTGACGCCGTGCCAGCTCGATGGGGCCATCTCCGCGTCCCAGGTTGCCTGCCCGTCGTAATGCGTATGGATGTCGACGAAGCCGGGGGTGACGAGGTGACCTTCGGCGTCGATCTCCTCGGCGGCGTCGCCGGCCACTTCGCCGACCTGCGCGATCAGGCCGTCGCGGATCGCGACATCGCCGGTGAAGCGCTCGGCGCCGGTGCCGTCGACGATGGTGCCGTTGCGGATGATCAGGTCGAATGCGGGCATGGTGGCTGTCTCCTCTCTCCGGGAGAGAAGGTCTCACATTGCAACCGGTGAGTCCAGCATCCTCCCCGGAACGGGGAGGGGGAGGACCGGGGTTGCGGCAAGCCAATCTCCGTCTAGGTTGGCGCGCAAATCGAGGGAGCGCACATGCACAGAATTCTGATCACACTACTCTTTGTCTTCGCCGGTGCGGCTCCCGCCGCGGCGCAATCGCAGGACAAGCTTGCAGAGCTCGAACAGGCGATCGCGGCGGAGAAATTCGGCCAAATTACCTCGATCACCGTCCGGCAGGGCGACGATTTCGCCTGGGAACGCCATTTCGACGGCGGCTCTCCCGACACGCTGCGCAACACCCGCTCGGTGACCAAGACGATCACCGGCGCGCTGGTCGGGATCGCGATTGCGGAGGGGCATATTGCCTCGCTCGATGCAAAGGTGCTGTCGTTCTTCCCCGAATACCGGCCCGCCAATCCGGATTCTCGCAAGAGCGAGATGGCGCTCGGCGACCTGATCACCATGACGGGCCCGCTCGAATGCAACGACTGGAACGAATATTCGCGTGGCAACGAGGAGCGGATGTATCCGATCGAGGACTGGATCGGGTTCTTTCTCGATCTGCCGATCGGTGCGCCGCCGCCATGGGAGCCGCGCGCCGAGGAGCGTCCGTACGGCAAGGTGTTCTCCTATTGCACCGCGGGCGTGTTCACGCTCGGGCGGATCGTCGAGAAGGCGACCGGGCGCGAGTTGGAGGATTACGCCCGCGAGAAGCTGTTCGACCCGCTCGGGATCGGCGAAGTGAAATGGCCGTTCTCCCCGGAAGGTATCGCGCAGGGCGGCGGCGGGATGGAGCTGACCCCGCGCGACCTCGCCGAATTCGCGCGGCTCTATATCGATAAGGGGATGGCGAACGGCCAGCGTATCCTGAGCGAGGACTGGGCGGTGCGCTCGGTCACCCCGCATGCGCAGATCGACGACAGCGCCGATTACGGTTACCTGTGGTGGCTCTACGAGGTGCCGTCCGGGGAGGCGCGCGCGCCGCTGTGGATGATGAACGGTTCGGGCGGCAACAAGGTCGTCGCGCTGCCGCATCTCGATGCCGTGGCGGTGATAACAACGACCAACTTCCGCCGCAGCGACGCGCACCGGCTGAGCGAGCGGATCCTGCTCGAATATATCGTTCCGGCGCTGGAAGAGCGGGAAGGGTTCTGATCGAAAGCCTGCACGTTTCTCCCCGGTACGGGGAGGATTAGTTCAGGCTGCGTAGCATGCTTTCGATATCGACGAATTTCTCGCGCGGGGCGCCTTCGCGCGCGGCGGCGGTCTCGGCTTCCTCGATCCGCTTCCAGTCGCGGAAGGTGACGAGGTCGAGCCCGCGCGTGGCGGCGAGCTGGTCGAACCCCTCGCGTCCGCTCCTGCCACCGGTGCCGAGCGCGCCGCTATCGATATCCTCGACGATCTTCTCGACCAGCGAATAGCCGTCGGGCCGGTTGGTGCCGATCGTGCCGGAGGGACCACGCCGCGCCCAGCCGACGCAATAGAGGCCCGGGAGTATCCGCCCCTCGTCATTGGCGAATTTTCCCGCGCGTTCGTCGAACGGTACGTCGGGGATCGGCGAGGTGCGGTAGCCGATGCAGCTCACCACCAGGTCGGCGGGCAGCGTGTAGGTATCGCCGGTGCCAACCGCGCGGCCCGCCTCGACCACGGTGCGCTCGACCTCGACCGCCTCCACCTTGCCGTCGCCGGTCAGCGCCTGCGGGCTGGCGAACATGTCGAACGCGATCTCGACCGGCTTTTCGGCGTGGATGTTCTCGGGGATGGCGGCAAAGCCGCGCAGGTGCGCGACCGATTTGCGCAGGCCCGGTTCGAGGATCGCGTCCTCGGCTTCCTCGGGCAAGTCGGCTGGATCGACCCGCGGGCTGGCGCGTTCGAGCTGGCCGAGTTCGCCCAGTTCCTTGGGCGTCATCATGATCTGGTGCGGGCCGCGGCGGCCGAGGATGGTGATGGTCTCGATATTGCTCGTGCGCAGCGCGTCGAGCGCGTGCGTCACGATGTCCGATCCGGCGAATTCCTGCTCGGTCTTGGCGAGGATGCGCGCGACATCGAGCGCGACGTTGCCCATCCCGATCACCACCGCGTGCTTGCCCGAGAGGTCGGGGTCCAGCCCGGCGAATTGCGGGTGTCCGTTGTACCAGCCGACGAAGCTCGCGCTGCCGAAGACATTGGCGAGATCCTCGCCCGGCAGGCCGAGTTGGCGGTCGTTCGGCGCGCCGGTCGCGAGCACCACCGCATCGTAGAGTTCGCGCAGTTCGGGGATGGTCACGTCCTTGCCGACGGTGACATTGCCGACGAAGCGGACATGGTCGGTCAGCGCGACCTTTTCGTAGCGACGGCTGACGCCCTTGATCGACTGGTGGTCGGGCGCGACCCCGGTGCGGATCAGGCCGTAGGGCACGGGCAGCATGTCGAAGATGTCGACCCGCACCTCTTCGCCCCAATGCTTCTGCGCGGCTTCGGCCGTGTAATAGCCCGCCGGCCCCGAGCCGATGATCGCGATGTGGCGCACTATTGCATTCCTCCACGTGTCCGTTCGTCCTGAGCCTGTCGAAGGACGCCAGCGCTCCCCCACGGTCCTTCGACAGGCTCAGGACGAACGGGGGAAGGAGAACGTCCCGGCATCAGGCTGCCGCCCTGGCCTCCCCTTTGTCGGGCTGGTCGAGAAACCGCCTGATCGCCGAAACGCTCTGTTCGCGATGGCTGAGCAGGAACAGGTGCCCGCCGCCCTCCATGATTTCCAGCTCGCTGTTCGGAATCAGCGAATTGAGCAGCTTGCCGTTCGCCAGCGGGACGATCTGGTCGTCGTCGCCCATAAGGATCAATGTCGGTTTCTTCAGGAAGGGCAAAGCGGGCGCGCTGGTCCAGCCGAGCATGGCGAGCAGCTGGTAGAGATAGCCGCGCCGCGAGGGCGGCTTGAGCCGCGAGATATGCCCTTTCGCGCCCGAAGTCTCGCCCACCGCGCCGCCGTAGAGCGTGCGGAAATGCTTCTCCATGAAGGCGGCGTCGATATAGCGGCGCGGATCGGCCATCTTGCTCAGCGCGGCCGGATTGCCGGGCACCATCACCATCCCGGCGCTGGTCGCCACGAGGATCAATCGGCGGGTGCGGTTCGGATGCTGGAGCGCGAAATGCTGCGCCATCGCACCGCCCCAGCTGACTCCCATGACATCAACCCGATCGAGCCCGAAACGGTCGAGCAGCTGTGTGGTCGTCCACGACATGGTGAAGGCATTGTACGGGATCACCGGATCGGGGGACTCGCCGACGCCGGGCATGTCGAACATGATGAAGCCGCGGTCGTCGAGCGCCTCGGCGAGCGGCGCGACCGCTTCGATATTCGCGCCGATCCCGTTGAAGAACAGCACCGGCAGGTGCTCGCTGTCCATATCGAGCCGCCAGCGGGCGACCCGCAATTCGCGTCCGCCGATAGTCTCCATCGAGATCTCGGCGGTATCCATGGCATCGGGCAAAAGCGTTTCCTTGCGGCGAGCCATCGGGCTCAGCGTTCCTCGATTACATACAGGCCGGGGGCCGGATCAAGCGGCTTGAATTTGCGGTTACCCACCGATTTCGGCGCCTTCTTGCGCTTGCCCGAGCGGGTCTGGACCCATTCCATCCAGTAGGGCCACCAGCTCCCGGCGACTTCCTCGGTGCCTTTCAGCCATTCGTCGGCGGTGGCGGGAAGGGCGGCGTCGCCATCCTGCTGGAGGTAGTATTTCGCTTTGGGATTGCCCGGCGGGTTGAGGATCGCCTGCATGTGTCCCGAATGGCTCAGGACGTAGGTCACGTCCTCGGACCCGAACAATTGCGTCGAGCGGTAGGTCGCTTTCCACGGGGTGATATGGTCGGTCACCCCGCCGAGCACGAACAGATCGGCCTCGACCTGCGACAGGTCGATCTTGTGCCCCGCCATTTCGACCTCGCCCCTGCGCGTGAAGGCGAGAGTCTCGAACAAGGTCATGAAATCGCCCATCAATGTCGCCGAGAGGTTGGTCGCATCGGCGTTCCAGAACAGCACGTCGAAGGCGGGCGGGTCCTCGCCGAGCAGGTAGTTGTTGATCACGTAGTTCCAGATCAGATCATTGGGCCGCAGCCAGGCGAAGCCGCGCGCGAGATCGTCGCCCTTGATCACGCCCTTCTTGGCCGCACGGCGCTTGGCGAGTTCGAGGCCGTTCTCGGTCATCAGCGAGCCGGCCTCGATATCGTTCTGCTTGGGATGCAGGACGCACACCATCAGCGTCAGCGCGCCGAGGATGTCGTCGCCGTCCGCAGCGAGCGCGCTCGCCAGCACCGCCGCGGTCTGCCCGCCCGAACAGCCGGCCGAGACGTTGACTTTGTCCGACCCGGTGATAGCCGACACCGCCTCGAGCGCCTCGCGGCACGAGGCGATGTAATCGTCCATCCCCCACACGCCCTGTTCCTTCGACGGGTTGCGCCACGAAATGACGAAGGTCTGGATGCCGTTGTCGACCTGATATTTGACGACCGATTTCTCGGGCGACAAGTCGTTGATATACATCTTGTTTATCTGCGGCGGAATGGTCAGCTGCGGGACCTCGTAGACTTCGTCGGTGGTCGGCGCGTAGTGGATCAGCTCCATCATCTCGGTGCGCAGCACCACCGCGCCTTTCGAGGTCGCAACGTTCTCGCCGAGCTTGAACGGCTTCTTGTCGACCTGGCTGACCATGCCCTTGTTGTGGACCATGTCGTTGTAGGCGTTCTTGAGTCCCTTCACGAGGCTCAGCCCGCCGCTGTCGATCAGCCGTTTCTGAGCGGTCGGATTGCCCGCCAGCGTGTTGGTCGGGGCCAAGCTGTCGATGATGATATTGCTGATGAAATTGGCCCGGTCGCGCTCGAGTTCGTCGAGTTCGAGATCGGCGAGCCAGCCGCGCATCCCCTTCTGCACCGCGAGGTAGTATTGCGCGCCGGCTCGGAAGAACGGGTTGTACTGCCACGCCGGATCCATGAAGCGCTTGTCCTTGGGATGCGGCGCGAGGTCGGACTGGCCGGTCATGATCTTTATCATGTCCTGCCCCATTTCTTGCGCGTGCTTCATCGTGCGTTGCGGATCGGAGGCGGTTTCGCGCAGCAGCAGTGCGATCGCGCCCATGAAGTCCTCGCGCGCCAGGCCGACCAGCGGGCCGAGCGCGGTAGTCGATTGCGCCGCCTCGTCTTCGAGCTTCGTTTCGCGCGCCATCAGATCCTCCGTTTCCCGGGCCGTTTCATGCACACGGGTTAACGGCTTGGCAAGCGCGACGAATCCCCGAATTGTCCCGATTTCCGGGGCTTGCGGTTAACCCTTTTTCAAAAGCCTGTCGGGCATTGAGCATACATGGGCGGGGCGAACCCCAATACGGCCCCGGTGCGGCGACGCACCGTGGGAGCACAGGCTGCACCCGTGCGCGAGAGCGCGCAGGCGGAATCCGGCCGCCCCGCCGCTTCGACTCCCCCAAATCGTGAAACCCGTAGCAAGCCGCCGACCGACCGCCGCTCCGCCCGAGGCAGGTCGGTCGCCAAGTCCAAATCTGTTTCCAAGTCTTCCAAGGCTGCGAGCAGCCGGAACCGCGACTACGTTCTGCCCGAGACCTTCCCGTGGATGGCGCTCGGCATATCGCTGGCTTTCGCGGTGGCGATGGCGGTTACGCTGAGCCTGCCGACCGTGGTGGCGGCAGCCGTCGGCGCGGGCGGTTCTCTGATCGCGCTCGCAAGTCGCTTCCTGATCGCCTGGGAGCGCAAGCGCGACCGCAACCAATCGCTGGCGTTCTCGCTCGGTGCGCTGGTCGTGCTGTCCTCGGCGCTGGCGACGGGGTACGGCTTCGGCCACTGGCTGTATGCCGGGGGGCTCGACGTGCGGATCGGGCTCGCTGCCATGGTCAGCCTCAACGCGGTCTTCGCGATGGTGCTCGGCGGGCGGACGATCCTGCTGGTCGCGAGCAAGCTCGCCTGCTGGCTGCCGCTGGTGGTGTTCGACGGCAGCATCTACGCCTATGCAGGGCTCGTACTGGCGACGATCGTAGCGGCTGCGGTCGCTCGCAACCAGGCGAAGGTCGACCGCGAGAACGCCGAACGCGAGGAAGCGCAGGCGCGGGTGCGCGACCGCGCGCAGAGCATTCTCGACGATTACGAGGAAACCGGGCAGGGCTGGTTCTGGGAAACCGACCGCCGCGGGCAGCTGACCTATCTTTCCAAATCGGTGGTGCAGACGCTCCGCCGCAAGGAGCGCGATCTGATCGGTCGCCCTTTTACCTCGCTGTTCGAACTCACCGACGACAATCGCGAGGGCGAGCGCACGCTCACTTTCCACCTTTCCGCGCGCTCCTCCTTCCAGGAACTGGCGGTACGCGCCGCCGTGTCGGGCGAAGAGCGCTGGTGGTCGATCAACGGCCGCCCGGTCTACGACCAGTTCGGCAATTTCTGCGGCTTCCGCGGCTCGGGCACCGACCTGACCGAGAAGAAGCGCAGCCAGGAGAACGCCACCCGTCTCGCGCAATACGATTCGCTCACCGGCCTCGCCAATCGGCTGCAGATGGCGGAAACGCTGGAAAAGATCCTCCAGAGCCCGCACGATCGCGAGCGCGAATGCAGCGTCATGCTGCTCGATCTCGACCGCTTCAAGAACGTCAACGACACGCTCGGCCATCCGGCCGGCGACGCGCTGCTCAAGCAGGTCGCGCAGCGGCTCGAACGTGCGGTAGGCGAAGTCGGCCGTTGCGGCCGGCTTGGCGGCGACGAATTCAAGGTCATCGTCCCTGGCCGTTCGTCAAAAGAGAGCCTCGCCAATCTCGCCCACGAGATCATCCATTCGCTGTCGCAGCCCTATTCGGTCGAGGGGCAGCGGGTGGTCATCGGCGTGTCGGTCGGTATCGCGATCGCACCCGACAACGGCGAGAGCAGCGAATCGGTCATCCGCAACGCCGACCTCGCGCTCTACGCGGCCAAGGACGCCGGGCGCGGACGCTATCACTTCTACTCCAACCACCTCCATTCGCAGGCCGAGGAGCGCAACGAGCTGGAACAGAACCTGCGCGATGCGATCGCGCACGGGCAGTTGCAGCTGTTCTACCAGCCGGTGGTCGATGCGGCGACCGACCGCATCAGCGGTTTCGAAGCGCTGCTGAGGTGGGAGCACGAAGTCCACGGGTGGCTGTCGCCCGAGAAGTTCGTCCCGATCGCCGAGGATGCCGGGCTTATCGCTGCGATCGGCGAATGGGCGCTGCGCACGGCGTGCCACGATCTCGCCCGCTGGCCCGAGGACGTGCGTTGCGCGGTCAACGTCTCGCCGCTGCAATTCGCCAATCCGCAATTCCCCGGCGTGGTTACCAATGCCATCGCGCAGGCGGGCATCGACCCTTCGCGGCTCGAGCTGGAAATCACCGAAAGCGTGTTCCTCGGCGACGACCAGGAAACCGACGCCATGTTCGCCGCGCTCAAGCGGGTCGGGGTGCGGCTCGCGCTCGACGATTTCGGGACGGGCTATTCCTCGCTCGGCTATCTCAAGCGCGCGCCGTTCGACAAGATCAAGATCGACCAGAGCTTCGTGCGCGGCGCTACGCAGCCCGAAAGCCGCAACGCCGCGATCATCGCCTCGATTTCCAATCTCGCCCTATCGCTCGGCATGGATACCACCGCCGAGGGGGTCGAGACGCTCGACGAGCTCGAACTGGTCAAGCGGCTCGGCTGCAGCCACATCCAGGGCTATGTCTATGCCAAGGCGCTCGACAGCGAGACTGCGACCGCGCGGCTGTCCGAAGGACTGGCGATCGAGCCGCACGGACCCAAATCGGCGCGCGCAAAGCGACAGACGATGTTCCGCAAGGTCGTCATCGAGCATGCCGGGCAGTATTATCAGGGCACGATCCGCAACATGTCGCGCAGCGGTGCGCTGGTCGAAGGGTTGTGGAACGTCCCGCCGGGGACCGAGTTCAGCATCGCGCTTTCCGACAGCATCACCGTGACCGCCACCTGCCAATGGAGCGAGCGCGACCGGATGGGACTTGATTTCGCTACCCCGCTGGCGGTCGAGGACGACGGGTCGATATCGATGCTCGTGAACGAGAAATCCGCCTATGCGCGCTCGCCGATCAAGCGGGCAGCGGACGGATAGCGCGCTACCGACGTCTTGCCTGCAGCCGCGGCCGGCGGATGGGGACGAGGGACAGCGGCGAAAGGAAAAGGACCGTAGCGATGGCCATGGGTGGGCTGTTTTCGAGGAAAGGCGGCGGAGACGCCGGCCCCTCGCGCTCGCCCGGCAGCAATGCGAAGCTGCGCCCCATTCGCCGCGACGATGCCGAGCGGAGGCTCGCTCTGCTCGACGATTTCGAAGAGTCCGGCCTCGGCTGGTTCTGGGCCACCGATGCCGAGGGTCGGCTGACCTATCTCACCGCCAATGCGGCGCAGCAGCTCGAAACCGGGGCCGATGCGCTGCTCGGCCGGAGCCTGTCCTCGCTGTTTGTTCCCGATCAGGAGGAGGAACAGGAATCGCAGCGCACGCTCGGCTTCCTGCTCAGCTCGCGCCACTCGATCGCGGATCTTCCGGTCAGGGTCGCAGCGGGCGAGCGCGAGACGTGGTGGACGATCTCGGGCAAGCCGCAGCTGGATGGCGAGGGCAATTTCCTCGGCTATCGCGGTTCGGCGCGCGACAGCACCGCTCAGCGCGAGAGCCAGCGCGACGCGGCGCGGCTGGCACAGTATGATTCGCTCACCGGGCTCGCCAACCGGCACCGGATGAGCAAGCGGCTGACTTCGACGCTGACGGCCTACCGGGCGGCGAAGCGCAGCTGCGCTCTGCTGATGCTCGATCTCGACCGTTTCAAGCAGGTCAACGACACGCTCGGGCACCCGGCCGGCGACGAATTGCTCAAGCAGGTCGCGCAGCGGATCGGCTCGCTGATCGGCAAGCGCGGCGAGATCGGGCGGCTCGGCGGGGACGAGTTCCAGATCATCCTGCCCGACATGGACGATCGCGGCGAGCTCGGCGATCTCGCCGCGCGGCTGATCCAGATGGTCTCGCAGCCATATTCGATCGACGGCAGCCGAGCGATCATCGGCAGCTCGGTCGGAATCGCGATCGCCCCCTATGACGGGCTCGAGACCGAGGAACTGGTCAGCAGCGCCGATCTCGCGCTCTACGCGGCCAAGGGTGGTGGCAGAGGGCAGTACCGCTTCTATTCGTCCGAATTGAAGGACGGCGCCCGGCTGCGGCGCCAGATCGAGGAGGATTTGCGCGACGCGCTCCACGCCGGTCAGATCGACCTGTGCCTGCAGCCGATCGTGCGCGTCGACAACAATACGGTGTCGGGCTTCGAGGCGCTGCTGCGCTGGGAGCATCCCGATCGCGGCCCGATCGCGCCCGACGAGTTCGTCCCGATCGCCGAAGAGAGCGCGATCATCAACGAAATCGGCGAGTTCGCGATCGACCGCGCCTGCGAACTGGCCGCCGCATGGCCGGTCGATCTGCGCGTCGCGGTCAACGTATCGCCGGTACAGTTCGCCTCGGGCGACCTCGCCGGGGTGGTAGAGCGCGCACTGGCGCGCACCGGTCTCTCGCCGCATCTGCTCGAACTCGAGATCACCGAGAGTGTGTTTCTGGGCGATCAGGAGGCAACTCACAGGCTGTTCAAGCACTTGAAAAAGATCGGCGTGCGTTTGTCTCTCGACGATTTCGGGACCGGCTATTCCTCGCTCGGGTACCTGCGCCGCGCGCCGTTCGACAAGATCAAGATCGACCGCAGCTTCGTGCGCGGAGCGACGCAGGACGACAACAACAACGCTGCGATCATCACCGCCATCGTCAGCCTCGCCGAAGCACTTGACATGGAAACCGTGGCGGAGGGTGTCGAGGCGATGGACGAGCTCGAGCTGGTGCGCGCACGCGGCACCAGCCACGTCCAGGGCTATATCTACAGCAGGCCGCTGACGCAGGTCGAAGTGCTGGAGCGTCTCGCCGACGACAAGCTCGAATGCGAGCCCGAAGGCCCCGCCAGGCACCGCGCCGACCGACAGACGGTGTTCAAGCGCATCGGGGTGATCCACGAGGACCATCGCTACGACGTGGTGCTGCGCAACCTGTCGCGCACCGGCGCGCGGATCGAGGGACTGCTCGAAGTCCCGGAGGGGACCGACCTGGTGCTGGACCTCGGCGGCGGGCAGCTCGCGGTGGCGGTGGTGCGCCGCTCAGACGGTTACACACAGGGTCTTGAATTCGAGACCCCGCTGGTGCGCGACGGCACCGACGGGCTGTGCACGCGCCACCGCGTCTCGCCCTATGCGCTCGCTGCGGCGGGCATGCCGCTCGCCTCGCTCCCGCCGGGGCACTACCCGCTGTTCAACGCCGGCGAGGAGGGTGGGTCCCGATCGCGGCCCAAATTCCTGCAGGTCGATCTCTCGCACGCAGGGAGCAAGGCCGCCTGATTGTCTGCTGACAGGTCGCCGCGGCGCGGGTATGGGCGCGGCGATGACCGATTTAACCAAGATCCGCAATTTCTCGATCATAGCGCATATCGACCACGGGAAGAGCACGCTTGCCGACCGGCTGATCCAGGTCACGGGCGGGTTGACCGATCGCGAGATGAGCGAGCAAGTCCTTGATAACATGGACATAGAACGCGAGCGCGGGATCACCATCAAGGCCCAGACCGTCCGCCTGAACTACACCGCGCGCGACGGCGAGACCTACGAGCTCAACCTGATGGACACGCCCGGCCATGTCGACTTCGCCTACGAGGTCAGCCGCTCCCTCGCCGCCTGCGAAGGCGCGCTGCTGGTGGTCGATGCCGCGCAGGGGGTCGAGGCGCAGACGCTCGCCAACGTCTACCAGTCGATCGAGCACGACCACGAGATCGTCCCCGTCATCAACAAGATCGACCTCCCCGCCGCCGAACCCGATCAAGTGCGCGCCGAAATAGAGGACATCATCGGCCTCGACGCCAGCGGATCGTGGGAGGAGGGCGGCGCCGTCCTCACCAGCGCCAAGTCGGGCATCGGCGTCGAGGACGTGCTCGAAGCCATCGTCGCGCGCATCCCCCCGCCCAAGGGCGACCGCGACGCCCCCCTCAAGGCCATGCTCGTCGACTCCTGGTACGACCCCTATCTCGGCGTGGTCATCCTCGTGCGCGTCATCGACGGCGCGATCCGCAAGGGCCAGCAGGTCAGGTTCATGCAGGGCGGCACGCAGCACCTGATCGACCGCGTCGGCGCCTTCACCCCCAAGCGCACCGACCTGCCCGAGATCGGCCCCGGCGAGATCGGCTTCATCACCGCGCAGATCAAGGAGGTCGAGCAGGCCCGCGTCGGCGACACCATCACCACGGTCAAGGGCGGGGCCGAGGCGCCGCTGAAGGGCTACAAGGAAGTCCAACCGGTGGTGTTCTGCGGGCTGTTCCCGGTCGACGCGGCCGATTTCGAGAAGCTGCGCGAGAGCATCGGCAAGCTGCGCCTCAACGACGCCAGCTTCTCCTACGAGATAGAAAGCAGCGCCGCGCTGGGCTTCGGCTTCCGCGCCGGCTTCCTCGGCCTGCTCCACCTCGAGATCATCCAGGAACGCCTGAGCCGCGAATACGACCTCGACCTGATCACCACCGCGCCGAGCGTGGTCTACCGCGTCCACCTCGGCCACACCAGGACCGAGGACGCCAAGGTGATCGAGATCCACAACCCCGCCGACTGGCCCGACGTCAACCGGATCGAGGTGGTGGAGGAGCCGTGGATCAAGGCGGTGATCTACACGCCGGACGACTATCTCGGCGCGATCCTCAAGCTGTGCCAGGACCGGCGCGGGATCCAGACAGACCTGACCTATGTGGGCGGGCGCGCGCAGGTGAGCTACGAGCTGCCGCTGAACGAGGTGGTGTTCGACTTCTACGACCGGTTGAAGAGCATCAGCCGCGGCTATGCGAGCTTCGACTACGAACAGATCGGCAGCCGCGAGGGCGACCTCGTCAAGATGAACATCCTGGTCAACAACGAGGCGGTCGACGCGCTGTCGCTGATCGTCCACCGCAGCGTGGCGGAAGAGCGTGGCCGCGGCATGTGCGAGCGCCTCAAGGACCTGATCCCGCGGCACCTGTTCAAGATCCCGATCCAGGCCGCGATCGGCGGCAAGATCATCGCCCGCGAGACGATCGCGGCGTTGCGCAAGGACGTGACCGCGAAGTGTTACGGCGGGGATATTACGCGGAAGAAGAAGCTGCTCGAGAAGCAGAAGAAGGGCAAGGCGCGGATGCGGGAGTATGGCAATGTGAGCATTCCGCAGGAGGCGTTCATCGCGGCGCTGCGGATGGGGGAGGAGTGAAGGTACGAGCATGTCGCCACTGGCACGTCGAGACGCTATCCTAGTGCCGCGTGTCGGGAGGGACCAAACTCACCTGTCGCGAATAACGATGCGGAGCTGAGTATGAAGACACTTGAAGAGTATCTAGCGGGAGATTTTCGCGGCGATAGCCAAGAAATCGAACGGCTCAGTCGCGCGTTGGAACAGGCTGCGTGGACGTTCAAAGCAAGCTTTCAGGAAGACTACTGGCCCTACCAATACAAGACTGACGGCACACATAGTGGCAAAAAGTCGCAGGGCACATTGGCTATGGTGCTATGCGCCACAGGCAAGTTGCTTGGCAAATGTAGGGTTCAGGGTCGCACCGAAATCATCAACGACAATCAACTCGCCGCCCACTGGGAGGTGGCCATAAGTGCGCTGACCAATGGTGTCGATCCAGCTCCCTCCCCTTCGAGTAAGAAGGGATCAAAGCCAACACCCGACGGCGGCTTTCAGTCGACGACTTTTGGCACCGACAATGCCATGACGCTCAGCCATATCGCGGAACTTGAGGCTGCCCTAGTTTCACATGAAAGTCTTGCGGCAAGAGTAAAACCCAAGCTCGAGATCGCAATCGGAAAGCTGGCCACCGAGATAGCCAATTCGATTGAAGCGCCGCTCCTTTTTCCCGATCACGACACTGGGATCTATCGCCCAAGCGGCTTTATACTTCTAAGATTGCTGCGAGCCTGTCGAGATGTTGGGGAAGAAGGACCTGTAGGTCAGCTCCGGAAATATTTTGAATCGGGCCTACATGACCAGCTGTCTTTTAGTGCGATTCCAGACAGTCGCTTCGATCCGGCTGAAATGCTCTTCTGTCTTGAGGGTCTCTTGGTTTGCGCTCCGGAGGCGGTAGATGGCGCAGCATTTCAACGGATATTAGAAGTACTCGCCGAAAAGCAAAATACGAGCGCGCACTGGCGACCGAACAAGCCATTTCTGTCTTCCGATCGTGGAGCGATCATGCTCCCGTTGAGTATCGAATGTGCCAATTCACTCCTGCGCTCCGTGGCCATTATCGACAAGCACCGAACCCATGATATGTTTGGTTCGAGAACTCTTCCATTACTTCACCGGTTCTGGAGCTGGCTCGAGGCCAGGACTGTAACATTCACCCCTACAAATGGTCCGGCCAAGGGTCAGCGCTGCGTTGGATGGCATTCCGAGCACATCAATGAACCCGATCTAATCCATATTTGGGACACCAGCCAAGTCGTAGAGTTCATGATCGGCTATCGCGCACTGCTGCTCAAACATGTCGCCCGTACGACGCTTGACCTCTCAGGAGTCTTGGAACGAAAGCCAAAACCTCTGAGACGCTCGCTACCAATTAAGCGTGATGCAACAGGTAAGGAAATAGAGGGGGCAACATACGGCTGGGACGAGGTGGTGGCAGACCGCGAGCCGCTGAAGGATAACTCAAAACAACAAATTTTCGCAGACGTAGGGAAATATTTCGTCGATCCGCGATGTAACCCGCCCAAAGGCAAACCGGCATACTCAATGCTGTTATTCGGTCCACCAGGTACAGGGAAATCTTCCTTGGCGGAATTGATGGCGGATACGCTCGGGTGGTCGATGCTGACGGTGACGGTCAGCGACTTTCTCGGGTCTGGCGGCGCAATGGTCGAGGCGCGTGCCAAGGCCATCTTTCAGATGCTGGAAGCACAGTCCGATGTGGTGATTTTGTTCGATGAGATTGACTCATTCTTGCTCGACCGCGATTCAGAATTCTACCGAAAGCAAGAAACCCTTTTCCAATTCCTCACCCCCGGAATGCTCACTAAAATTAACGACCTCCGCAAGGCGAAACGGTCCATCTTCATCATTGCAACGAATTATGCCAACCGCATTGATCCAGCGATCAAGCGGATTGGACGGATCGACCATAAATTTCTCCTACTGCCGCCAAACTTGGAGCGTAGGCTCAGGATGATCGAGAAGGCTTGGGGGGAAGAAAACGAGAAGCGGGCAGAAAAAGGGAAGGATCCGATAGCCATTCCCGAGCCAGCCGAAATCATCGAAGCGGCAAAGGCTGCGTACTTTCTCGGTTGGAACGATATTCAGGGTGCGGTGAAGGCAAAGATCGATGATGCGAAGCTAGATTTGACCTTGGAGCTGAGCAAGGCGGAACGTTCAACCGGCGCCAACTTTTACGGACGCAGATTTCCCGTTGAGAAGCCTTTTGTCGACCAAATCCGTGACGAAACACGCTGGCTATACACGCTTGCGGACGAAGCAGGGAAGAAAAGCGACTTCGAAGAGCGATTCAAGGCGAGTGCGTCCTCTGCCTACACCGGGGACGAGGCCGGCGCTAAGAGCTTGGAAGACCAAGTAGATAAGATGCTGCAGGACATCAAAGAGAGCGATTTCAAGTGATTGGCGACCTCTCTCCTCTGCATCGCGCCGTGATCGAGGCGTGGGACTGCGCTTTCTCCGGTAAACGCGTTGCCTATTTAAGCGGTCCGATCACAACTGGCCTGCGTCAGATCGAACGCATCCGCGCGGGTGAGTTGGGCAAGCAGGCGAAATCTGCAATTATTCGCGAGAACTCCGACGTCCTGATTGCCACGGCGAAGAATCTCCGTGCGGAGCGGGGTATATCGCTTGTCGAGCCAGCCAGCCTCAACATCCCCGATTGGTCGCAGGATGATTATCTCGCGTTGTGGGAAGCTTTCATCGAGCGGCATGTCGACCAGATCATCTTCATGCCCGCTTGGGAATACAGCATTGGCTGCGCTATCGAGTTTGCGCGCGCGGCGCAGCACGATGTCCGGACCGAGGCGATCTCGGGTGCGCCGATCACTGTCGAAGATGCGATTGGGAAGATTTCGGTCGCACGCGACGATCTGAGGAGTGGGAAAGCCGTCAAGGCGCTGCGCGATTTGGCGGACCGTATGGATGAGGTGATCGCCCGATTGCGTCGCCTGCTCAAGCCAGCACAGGTCCTCACCGAAGAAATGCGCAAAGACGCGTCGCTCGATTGGCTCGCGGCGAACGGCATGAACGTGGCGCAGTTCGTCAGCTTTGCGCCTGCGTCCCGCGGTGCAAAGCAGACCTATGCGCGGATCGCCGGACGCTCGGCGAACACTTCGCTTGGTTCGTTGCACAGGGCCATATGCGCGCTGCTCGAACGCAGTTCGGATGGGTCAGTAAATGTCCGTAGCTATGAGCCCTTCAATCCTCAAAGCCGCGAGTTCAAATATGGCATTGCGGATCCGGCCGAAGCAGCTAGCCATGTCTTGAGGCTTAGCGCGCAAGGCCTGCACACCATCGTCAACGAAACCGTCGACATCCATGATGGCGGCGTCTCGGGTGTGCTGATGGGCGATGTGGTCGAATTCGCGCCCGACGACACGCCGCGCTGCGTCGAGAAGCCCGGGATCGCCTCGCTCCCGCGTGGATGGGGGCGCGAGCTCCTGTCGACGGTCTACCGGTTTCCGGTCGATTTGGCGGTCCCGCTGGCCAGCCGCCTGGAATTCAGTCTGCATCCGAAGCCGCGCGGTTGGATGCAGACCAACATCCTTACTTGGGAGTTTTCCGAAGGACACTACGAGGCCTCGCAGCCACAACTCATTTGGCCCAACCGCTTCAGCGAAGTGATCGGCGACAAGACCTTCGGATTGCTGGTCGCGCATCATATCGGCCTTCCCGTGCCGCACACGACTGTGATCAATCGCCGGATCGCTCCGTTCAGTTTCGGTCGCTCTACTGGTCGGGAGGAAATCTGGATCCGAACGGCGCCCAGTGAACAGACGCCCGGAAAGTTCACCACGCATCGGGGGTGGATCGATCCGTATGCCCTCATGCACGGGGAGGACCCGGCTGGAACGTCGATCAGTTCGATCCTGTCACAGTCGGGCGTTAGGCCGGAATATTCGGGTGCTCTGATCGTCGGTGCGGACGGCAAGAAAATAATCGAGGGAAAGAAGGGAGCTGGCGACACGTTGATGCTGGGCGACAGCTTGCCCGAAAAGCTACCCAAGTCGGTGAAGGCGGAAATCGGGCGGTTGTTCGATTTCGCACGAGAGGCACTCGGTCCGGTCAGGATGGAGTGGGTGTTCGACGGCGAGCAGCCGTGGGTCGTCCAGCTGCATCGCGGCGCTACCGAAACCGACGCCGCGCGATTGACGCAGATGGATGCGGATCGTTGGGTTGATTTCGATGTTTCGCAAGGGCTCGAAGCCTTGCGCGGAGCGATCGCAAGTTTAGGCGAGGGAGACGGGATCGCGCTTAGAGGCCGAGTTGGTCTGACCAGTCACATCGCTGACGTCCTTCGCAAGGCCCAGGTTCCGGCCCGGATGACGTAGTTCGCCGCGCCGGCTTCCTCGGCCTGCTGCACCTCGAGATCATCCAGGAGCGCCTCAGCCGCGAATACGACCTCGACCTGATCACCACCGCGCCGAGCGTGGTCTACCGCGTCCACCTCGGCCACACCAAGACCGAGGACGCGAAGGTGATCGAGATCCACAACCCCGCCGACTGGCCCGACGTCAACCGGATCGAAGTGGTCGAGGAGCCGTGGATCAAGGCGGTGATCTACACCCCCGACGAGTATCTCGGCGCGATCCTCAAGCTGTGCCAGGACCGGCGCGGCATCCAGACCGACCTGACCTATGTGGGCGGGCGCGCGCAGGTGAGCTACGAGCTGCCGCTGAACGAGGTGGTGTTCGACTTCTACGACCGGTTGAAGAGCATCAGCCGCGGCTATGCGAGCTTCGACTACGAACAGATCGGCAGCCGCGAGGGCGACCTCGTCAAGATGAACATCCTGGTCAACAACGAGGCGGTCGACGCGCTGTCGCTGATCGTCCACCGCAGCGTGGCGGAGGAACGCGGCCGCGGCATGTGCGAGCGGCTCAAGGACCTGATCCCGCGGCATTTGTTCAAGATCCCGATCCAGGCCGCGATCGGCGGCAAGATCATCGCCCGCGAGACGATCGCGGCGCTGCGCAAGGACGTGACGGCGAAGTGTTACGGCGGGGATATTACGCGGAAGAAGAAGCTGCTGGAGAAGCAGAAGAAGGGCAAGGCGCGGATGCGGGAGTATGGCAATGTGAGCATCCCGCAGGAGGCGTTTATCGCGGCGCTGCGGATGGGGGAGGAGTAGCACCCGTTCGTCCTGAGCCTGTAGAAGGATGCGCATGGGCTAGGGGTAACCCAGTTCCCCCTCTCCTTTAGGGGAGGGGATTAGGGGGTGGGGGAAGTCTCGCGCTCCGGCTCATTTTATTGTTTCGCACGAAGACGCGAAGGCACGAAGAGGTACGGGAGCGCCGCAGGCGGCCTGTTCTTGCGCTGGCGTGGAGGAATGTTCAAATTCCCCAGGATGTGTTTATTGCGCCGCTCAGTATCGCGTTGAGCAAGTTCACGCTGGATTTCGAAAGCCTTTTATTTCCTCTCACGACAAATCTAGACGGGCACAAGCTTCCCAATGATAGAAATTCCAATTCCAAGAGGAGTGTTTATAACAAGACCCATAAAGTGGAGAAAAACATGGCAGAATTGGCTACTATTAATCTGGATGGAACAGAAGTCGTTATAGAGGTTGAGCCCATAGATGAGGTAATACCCTCACGAAGCAGCGTTGGCCTTCCGGTTGGTGCCGAGCCAACCGGCTTTTCCGATAGAATCGAGAAAGCGGGAGATATACTAAAAAATAATGTGAGCGGGGTGGCCAACATCGCGCGTAATGCTCTTAAGGATATTGAACCTGACGAGTGGACCGTGGAGGTTGCAGTTAAGTTTGTCGGCGAGAAATCCCCGATTCCGGTCATCACTAAGCTCAGCGGCGAAGCAAGTATAAAGGTCACAGCGACGTGGAAGAAGGCATCATAGACTTCCATCCGAAAACGCAACGGCTTTCAAGAGCGGTCGTCCGTGTTTTGGACCGCGATTCGAAGTTTTTGGGGTCGGCGTTTTTTATCTCTCCGACTGTCGCGCTAACGGCCCGGCATATCGTGAATGAACGGATGCCTGCTGATGTCGTCCTACAAGTAAGTTGGCACGGGATATTTCATGCGAAAGTGCAGGAAATTCTCTTGGATGATGACCCCAACCTTGACGTAGCATTGCTGAAGGTCGGGGTTGAAAACTCGGCACCTGGCGACGCTATTGTTTCGGTGGGACGAGCAGTTCCATTAGTTTCAGGTGCTCAATTGAGAATAGCCGGTTTCGCGGATGCAGTGTCATCGATCGAGTTCCGACCAGCTACTGTTACTGGCATTGATGGGATTGCAGAAGCGACAATTATAGACCCACCACCCGGGCTCGGTATGAGCGGGGGGCCGGCTCTTTCGCCTGACGGACAGTTAAGGGGCATGATTTGGGCCAGAAATATCGATCAAGGGCGGGGATATTGTACGCCGATTTCGTCAATAATGGCGTTCCTAGAACGGCAGTCAGTTGAAATCATTGGTATTAACAAGCCTATTTTTGAATATCCAGCGCTGAATGAAGACATTGAGCGAATAGAAGAAATTCGAAAAGTACTGATTTTGTGGAGGTCCAAGTACTTAGATCGAAAACAAGAATTCAATAGGTTGTCCACCATATCTTCGGCCTACCAACATAAGCGTGCAACTTTCGATGAGAACGAAGTACGTCACCTTCTTGAGGTGGCTGGGGAGTTATGTAACGAATTTTTGGAAATCCCGATCACAAATCTGAACTTTGCTAGCCCCTATGGGCTCAGAGTTCATTACGCTGTCTTTGCTGGGGTCGCGTTGTCTGTCGTGCTTGGAGAGTTGAAAATTATGCCTCTGCGAGATGATCTCAGTGAGATTAGAGATGATGCTTACCTATTTGAGAGTGCAAAACGCGTATTTGAGTCGGCCAATGCAATGTCCGATTTCTTACCTGACAGTCTTCCTAGAGGTTTTGTGGACCCCAATTTTGATAACGCGCATGATGATTTGTCCAGCGAGCCTTTGTTTGCGGCAACAACTGCCGGATCGAGAGTTGGAATATTCAGTTTCAAGCGCAAGCTAGAGCAAAAAATTGAATTTGTCGCTAGACCTCTAGGCTTACAGTTGGAGTGCTTGGCCAGATTAAGCGATGGAACGATTGATGGCGTCGCACATGACGGTCAAAATAGATATAGGTGGCAAAGCAAAAGCGCCAAACCTATCATGCAGTACGCGTACGAAGAATTGCTTTACATCGATTACTTGGACACGTCTGCGGGTACATCTCCGATTGGGATCGACAAATTTGGCCGGGCCTTCGAAATTTTTCTTGATGGGTCTTTTAGCGAATTGACTGCGGGCTTGGATCAAGAGTTGGCCGCTGCGGGAGTGTGGCGCGATGAAGCTTCAAATTCCAAGTTGCTTATCAATCGAATTTCGAAAACAGGCTTGATTGATGCAATCGAGGCAGGTTCTGCAGAGGTGCTTGCACAAGTCGATATGAAATCCTTTTGGCACGACCCGCATTTCGATCTCCAAATGGGTGCGTCGGAATATCAAACCGAAATAAAATACCGGTCAGTGCTTGGTTTTCCGACTATGGTGTTGTTCGTTCATTATCCGACTTGGACGAGACTTGCATTTCTCGATCCGAGTACGCTCACGCCTATACGGCCGCAACTTTCGCTCGGAGGCCGTACAGTGGATTTCGATATTCAGGATGGGCGATTGCTGATCGTAAGCCATTGGGGCGTGGACATAGGAGAGCCGGTTTTGTCGAAGTACGCTCTCAACTCAGATTCTGAGGAACCGATATCGGTATTCAAAAACACGGGCGAATTCAGATTGGATGTTGAATCTTTCGCTCTTTATGATGGCAGGATCATTTGTTCCAATGCGTCGTTGTCCGACACTCGGCCTGCAGAAGTTGCCCTTATAAATACCGATTTTTCTGGTGCCCAGAATCTCGATGTAAGTCTTCGTCAAATTACAGTTGTCAATTAGAAGGGAATTCCGGGGGGCAGTATACAAATTAACCCTCCGCCCGCTCAATCAACGCCAAAGCCGCCTTCGGGTCCGCATCCACCATCCCCAGCAGCGTCCGCGCCGGGGCGTCGGGTGAGCGGCGGTGTTGTTCCCAGTCGCGCAGGGTGGCGACGGGGACGCGCAGTTTGGCGGCGAACTTCGCCTGGCTGAGCTTGGTCTTGGCGCGGATGGACTTGACGTCGGGGCCGGAGGCGACGCGGCCCTTGGTGGTGTCGCCTTCGGCATAGGCAATGGCATCGCCCAGCCCGCCTGCGATCTTGTCGAATGCTTTGGTCATAGGGGTACTATACGGCAATGCCGGACCAAGAGGCGAGGGGTCTTTTGCTTACGCCCTCAAACGCCGGGCGGGGCGCATCCGCGCCCCTTGGCTTCCTCGCATAAGCTCGGGCGCGCGGTCACGCTTGCGGTCGGCTGGTCGCCGACCGGGCCATTCCTGGCCACTAGCGGCCCGCTACCATTGGTCATCCTTCAACGTCCTGACCCGTGAGCATTGTTCCAGCTCGCTCTCCTCCGCCTCCGGCGCCTCCTCATCCGCCGGCGGCAAAGCGAGGATCGCTTCGCGGACGTCCACCTGCTCCGCGTCCCGTGCCTCGCGCTCCTGTGCTTCGGCTTCGGCGATGGCCTTCTCGCTCTCCGCATAGTCCGGCAGCTCCACCGCGCGCCCCAAATCCCGCGCGCGCAGTTC
The DNA here is from genome assembly GCA_913055875.1 of uncultured Altererythrobacter sp. GTDB lineage: Bacteria > Pseudomonadota > Alphaproteobacteria > Sphingomonadales > Sphingomonadaceae > CAJXJY01. The sequence goes on along the minus strand of CAJXJY010000012.1, from coordinate 22,774 downwards.
CTCCCAGCGGCGGTAGGCGGCGCGGGTTTCGGGGGTGAGGGTGCGCCACTCCGCCGCGCGGCGGGCGAGGACGCGTTGGCGCAGCTCCTCCAGCTTCTGCTCGATCAGCGCGCGGGCCTCCGCCGCCTCCTCCATCCGGCGGCCGGGCAGCGCGGCCTCCCATTCCTTGCGCCATTCCCTGCGCCACTGCTTCTTCTTGCGCTTCAGCTCCATCTTGCCGATCGCGTTGAGCGCCTTGGGCTTGCCCTCCGCGAAGCGTTCGGGGGCGCGGTTCCTGAGCATGAACATCAGCAGCCGGTCGTTGTAGATGCGGCGGGTGCCGCGCAGCTCGCCATAGACGTAATAGGGCACCTCGACCCCGTTGAGCGCGCGGTCCATCGCCACGTCCTCGATCTTCTGCACGCCGAGGTCGAGCGCGGCCTGCCACGCCTTGCGGAATTCCTCCGCGCCCTCCTGCCGGCGCAGGTGGTAGGCGCCGACCGTGCTCATATTGACCGCGCGGCACGCGGCCTCGACGCTGCCGGTGTCGGCGAGCGCCTCGATGAAGCCGCGCTGGCGCTCGGGGGTCCAGCCGTCGTGCCGCTCGCATTTGCGCGGGACGGGGGTGAAGGCGGGCAACTCGCCGCGCGGGACGGGGAGGCGGGTTTCGCGGGGGTCGGCTTTGCGGGTCATCCGTTGATCCTTGTTTTCCGCAAGCGCATCCGCGCTCGCGATATCCTCGCTCATGCGACCGGAAGGTCGCGTCGCTGCGGGCGGCCGGTCGGCCTTGCGGTCCTGCGGACCGATCAGTGTGAAGCACGAAAGGGGGGCTGTAGGAAAATTCTTTTCGCGAGGAGGCGCGGGGCATAGGTTGGGGTGCGAGAGGGAGGTGCGATGCGGCGAGGTCCGTTCGGTGGCAGACACGCAGGTCCGGTGCTGGCCGGGCTGGCGGCGGTGGTGCTGGTGGCGGGGCTGCATTTCGCGCGCGCGCCGGTGCTCGAGCGGGTCGGGCTGCAGGTGTTCGACGTGTGGCAGCGCGCGGCGGCGGGCGAGGCGGCTGGCGGCGAGGGCGATGCGGCGCGGGTGGTGGTGGTCGATATCGACGAGGAATCGCTGCGCCGGCTCGGGCAATGGCCGTGGCCGCGGACCGAGCTCGCGCGGCTGAACCGCATGCTCGGCGAGGCGGGGGCGCGGGTGGTCGCCTGGGACGTGGTGTTCTCCGAGCCCGACCGCACCTCGCCGGCGGCGGTGGCGGGGCGGATCGGGGACCGCGCGCTGGCGGAGCGCTTCGCCGGGCTGCCCGATCACGACGAAGTGTTCGCCCAGAGCTTTGCCGAGGTGCCGGTGGTGCTCGGCATGATCCTCGATTACCGCGCGGGCGGGCGGGTGTTCGAGCCCAGGGTCGGGATCGCGCGGCTCGGCTCGCTGCCCGGCGCGGTCGAGACCTATCGCGGCTCGACCCGCGCGCTGCCGGTGCTGGAACGGGCCGCGGCGGGGGCGGGCTCGATCAGCCATGCCAAGGATTACGACGGCATCGTGCGCCGCGCGCCGCTGGTGGCGATCCTCGGCGGGGAGCTGGTGCCGACGCTGTCGCTCGAGGCGCTGAGAGTGGCCGGGGGCGGCGATTCGGTGGTGGTGCGCACCAGCGACGGCAGCGGCGGGACGGCGGGCGCGCCGGGCGCGGTGGTATCGCTGCGGGTCGGCGACATCGCGGTGCCGGTGACCGACGGGGGCGAGATCTGGCTGCGCCATGGCGGCGGCGAAGCGGTGCGCACGGTCCCGGCCTGGCGCCTGCTCGACGGGGCGATGGACGAGGCGGAGATGGCGCGCACGTTCGGCGGGGCGATCGTGTTCGTCGGGGCGAGCGCGGCGGGGCTGCGCGACCTGGTCGCGACCCCGCTCGCGACCGAGGTGCCCGGGGTGCATCTCCACGCGCGTGCGACCGCACAGATGCTGCGCGGCGATTTTCTCGAGCGGCCCGACCTCGCGCGCGGGGTCGAGCTGTTCCTCACGCTGCTGCTAGGCGGGGGGCTGGCGCTGCTGCTGCCGCGGCTCGGGGCGCGCGCGGGCGCGGTGGTCGGCGCAGCGATGATCGCGGCGGTCGCAGCGGCGGGATGGTTCGCCTTCGCCGAAGCGAGCTACCTGTTCGACCCGACCGCGCCGGTGCTCGCCGTGGTGCTCGTGTACACACTGCAGACGGTGCTGGTCTATTACCGCGAAGAGCGCCAGCGCGCCTATATTCACGGCGCCTTCGACCGCTACCTGTCGCCCGAACTGGTGCGCCGGATCGCCGACGATCCGGGCAAGCTCGAACTCGGCGGCGAGGAGCGCGAGATGAGCGTGCTGATGTGCGACATCCGCGGTTTCTCGCGCATTTCGGAGCGCTACACGCCGCAGCAGGTAATCGATTTCCTGATCGGCTTCCTGACCCCGATGAGCGACATCCTGCTCGCGCACAAGGCGACGCTCGACAAGTATATCGGCGACGCGATCCTCGCCTTCTGGAACGCCCCGCTCGACGATCCCGACCACCACCGCAATGCCGCGCGCGCGGCGCTGGCGATGGGCGAGTCGCTCGACGAATTGAACGGGACCATGCCCGCGCGTGAGGGGCAGACCTGGCCGGGCGAAGTGCGGATCGGGATCGGGCTCAATTCGGGCCTGTGCTGCGTCGGGAACATGGGCTCGCGGCGGCGACTGTCCTATTCGCTGATCGGCGACACGGTGAACCTGACCGCGCGGCTCGAAGGCCTGACCAAGACCTACGGCGTGCGGATCGTCGCGGGCAGCGACCTCGCCGCGCATCTGGACGGCTTCGCGCTGCTCGAACTCGACCGGGTGCGGGTGGTCGGCCGCGACGCGCCCGAAACGATTCATGCGCTGGTCGGCGACGAGGCGCTGGCGGCATCCGACGCTTTCATGGCACTCCGCACCGGTAACGATGCCATGCTGCGCGCCTATCGCGCGATGGCGTGGGACGCGGCGCGCGAGGCATTGCAGCGGCTGGGCGAGGCCTACGATCGCGCCGGGCTGGAGAAGTTGCGGTTGCTCTATCTCGGGCGGATCGTGGCGCTCGAAGCCGATCCGCCGCCACCCGAATGGGACGGGGTGTACGAAGCTACGAGCAAGTAGACTGCCCGCCTCCGGAGGAGAGCCGGGTAACCCCTCCCCCTTGACGGGGGAGGGATAGCGGAGGTTGCTAGCGAAGCGAGTTACCGCAGCTTGGGTGAGGGGGAATGGCGGGACGTTTGCGGGCGCGATTTGGCAAGCGCTGCGCTCCCCACCCTCATCCAAGCTCCGCTAGGCGCTCACGCGCCAAGCTGCGCTATCCTTCCCCCGTCGAGGGGGAAGGGGGAGACATGCGACGGAATACGCCCCCGAACAGCCCCCCGTCAGTCGATCGGCTGCTGCCCGCGGCCGGCGGTATCGTCGTTATCGTTGTCGTTGACCGGGTCGGGGGGATCGTCGTCGCCGGTCAGCACCAGCACCGCACCCGCCAGCGCCGCCGCACCCGCGAGGATGCCGCCGAGCCCGAACCCGCCGCCATTCGCCCGCGCGACCGAGGGCTGCAGCTCGTCCTGCAATTCTGACAGGCCCGAAGCCGAGATGCGGAACGGGCCGATCGGCTGCGCGCCGCGGCGCGGGATATAGGCCGCGAGCATCGGCTGATCGAGCGTCACCGTCTTGCCCGCTGCGCTGACGGTCGCGAGCCCGACCGTCAGCCCGCCCTCGGTCGCCGCGCCTGGGCCGCGCAGCACCACCAGCGTGGCGGTGTCCTCGTCGTGATCGGTGTTGTCGGGAATCGCCGGTTCATCCTCGGCGATTTCCTTCGCTTCCTCGCCGACGATCCCGTCGAGTGCGGTGCCGCGGATGCCGATCGTGCCGGTCGGGGTGTCGATGGTTGCGGTCGAATTGGCGTTGTTGCTGCCCGACAGGAAGCGGAACGCGCCCTCGATCACTCTCCCGAAGAAGGAGCGGCCCTCGTTCGGATCGTAGATATAGCGGTCGATCACGACCCGCGCGCGTTCACCGATGCTGAAAGTCGAGCGGTCGAGCAGCATGATGTGCAACTGGCTTTTCTTGCGTGTGCGGATGATGTCGCCCCACGCGATGCGCTGCTTGCGCGCGATCTTGCGTTCGCTGGGCGCGGCGGGGCTGCTCATGCGGACGTCGCCGACGATGGCCGAGGCGATGCCGACCTGCGTCTGCTGCGCGGATGCGCCGCCTGCGGCGAGCAGCGAAACGGCGGCGATGGTCAGCAGTGGGGCGAGCAGCGGGCGGAGCAGGGAACGGCGCATTCGCTCAATCCCCTCCGGCAAAGCCGCATTGGGCGCGCACTTCGGCGAGAGCCGCATCGTCGTAGTGCTTTTCCTTGAGCTTGGTCATCGCCACGGCCGCGCCGGTGCGGTCGTCAACCTTGCACAGGTACAGTACCTGCAGCAGCCGGCCCCCGCGCGACTTCGGATTTTCCGCCAGCACGCGTTCGAGCGTGGCGATCGCTTCGAGCCATTCGCCGCGCGCCGCCTGTTGCTGCGCGAAAGCGATGCCCGATTCTTCGTCGACGGCGATATCGGATAGCGCATCGAGCTGTTCGAGCGTGTCGGCCGCCAGCGGCGCGGCAGTCGAACCGAGCGCCGCAGCGAAACCGAGCATGGCCGGCCGCATCGTCCTGAGCATCGCTTCGTGCATGGCGAGACACCTCCCGGGTCGCTGCGATCATGCCACGAAGCCGCGCGCGCTAGCAAGGGCCGGGAGCAAGAGACGCAACTTCACTTGGCGTTCAGCGCGGGCGGGGTTATAGCCCCGGCCCATGACCATGATCCCGCGCTCGCCCGCCAAGCTCGCTCTCGCCGCCGCCCTGTGCTGCGGCGCTCTCGCCACCTCGGGTTGCGCCGCCTTCGGCGGCGGCAACGACCCCGTCGACACCGCCTATGTCGCGCGCGACGTGGAGACGCTCTACGCCGCGGCGAAGGACAAGCTCGACCGCGGCAACGCCCCGCTCGCCGGGGCCCTGTTCGACGAGACCGAGCGGCAGCACCCCTATTCGCCGTGGGCACGCCGCGCGCAGCTGATGAGCGCATTCAGCTATTACGTCGCCGAGGATTACAACAAGGCGATCCAGGCGGCGCAGCGTTTCCTGTCGATCCACCCCGGCAACAAGGATGCGCCCTACGCCTATTACCTGATCGCGCTGAGCTATTACGAGCAGATCAGCGACGTCCATCGCGACCAGAAGATCACCGAACAGGCGCGCGCTGCGCTCAACGAGGTCGTACGCCGCTTCCCGCAAAGCGAATATGCCGGCGACGCGCGGCTCAAGCTCGACCTCGTCAACGATCACCTCGCGGGCAAGGAAATGGAGATCGGCCGCTTCTACGCCCAGTCGGGCAAGTGGCTGGCGGCGCAGCTGCGTTTCCAGAACGTGGTCGACGAATACCAGACCACCAGCCACGCGCCGGAAGCGCTGTATCGCCTCACCGAGTCCAACCTCGCGCTCGGCATTCCCGAAGAGGCGGTGAAATACGCCGCGGTCCTGGGGGCGAACTATCCGGGCAACAAGTGGTACGACCGCGCCTACGAGCTGGTCCAGGATCACGCACCGGGCGTTACCGCGAGCTGACCGGGGCGTGGGCCGTCAGGCCTGCGACCATCTCCGCACGAGGTTGTGATAGAGCGCGGTCAGGCGCAGCACTTCGGCATCCTGCTTGCCGCGCTCGGCGCTGAGCGTCTGGACCGACTGGTCGAGTTCGTAGAGCATTTCGCGCGCGGCATGGTCGGCGACGAGCGATTGCAGCCAGAAGAAGCACGAAACGCGCTCGCCGCGCGTCACTTCGCTCACGCGGTGGAGGCTGGTCGAGGGGTAGAGCAGCATGTGCCCCGCGGGCAGCTTGTGGCGCGCGCCGCCGAAGCTGCCTTCGATTTCCAGCTCGCCGCCGTCGTATTCGTCCGGGTCGGTCAGGAACAGCGTCGCCGACAGGTCGGTACGGATGCGCGCGCCGGTCGGCCCGTGGAAGCGGATCGCGTTGTCGACGTGCAGGTCGAATTTCTCGCCGCCGCCGTAGCGGTTGAAAAGCGGCGGGAACACCGTGTGCGGAAGCGCTGCGGCGAGGAACTGCGCATTCCCCATCAGCGCCGCGCTGACCTGCTCCTGCGCCTGCTGCGTCGCGGCGCCGGTCTCGGGCAGCTGGCGGTTGCGCTTGGCCCCCGCGGAGCCCGAGCCGCTGGTTACGTTCCCGTCGACCCACTCCGCGGAGAGGATTTGCTCGCGCAATGCGAGCGCCTCCTCGCGCGCCAGGACTTCCGGGATTGCTAGCAACATCTTTCCACTCCCGTTCGCCCTGAGCCTGTCGAAGGGTCTTGCACCAGGCTAGCGTGCTTCGACAAGCTCAGCACGAACGGAATAAGGGATTCAGAAGCTCGCCTCCAGCGTCACCGTTCCCGAACGGCCCGGCGCGATATAGGCGAAGGGCGAGCCCGAGCGGTAGATCGCGTCGTAATAGGTCACGTCGGTCAGGTTGAGCCCGTTGATCCTGATGCGCAGGCTGTCGCTGATCTGGTAGCGCACCACCGCGTCGAGCCGGACGTAATCGTCGACAAAGCCGGCATTGGGCACCAGCGTGCCGCCGAACAGCTTGTCGCGATAGCTCACCTGCGCGCCCAGCTCGAACCCGTCGAACAGCGCATAGGTGGCGAGCAGCGCGGCGGTGTGTTCGGGCACGTTGGCGAGCGGCTGGCCGATATCGGCCGGGTCGGAGACGCTGTCGGTCACCTCGGCATCAAGATAGGTGTAGCCGCCGAATAGCGCGAGGCGCGGGGTGAGGTTGCCGTGGACTCCGAATTCGAAACCGCGCGCGCGGATTTCGCCGGTCAGTTCGAACACGCCCGGGGCGGTCTGCTCGCGGGCATTGGTCTTCTCGATCTGGAACAAAGCCGCGGTCAGCAGCAGGTCGCCGAGCTCGTATTTGGCGCCGATCTCGTAGGAGGTGTTGCGCTCGGGCTCGAGGTTCTCCTCGCCGTTGCCGAGCCCGCCATAGGAGGATGAGGTCGAATCGAGCTGTTCGCCCGACGGGTTCGACGAGGTCGCGAAGCTGGCGTAGATCGACGCCGCCTCGACCGGCTTCCACAGCAGGCTCGCCTGGTAGTTCCAGAAATCGACCTGCGCGCTGCGGGCGAAGGCGCCGCCGCGGCCGCTGCCCGCGCTGTCGATGTCGAACGTGTCGTAGCGCACGCCGAGCGTCGCCTTGAGCTGCGGGGTGAGGTCGATCGTGTCGATCGCGAAGAAGGACAGGCTGCCGACATCGGTGGTGGTCGGCGGGCTGTCGGGATCGACCGTCGCGGGGATGGTGAAGCCGAGCACCGGGTTCGGATCGAACAGGTCGCGGGTGAAGCCGCCGGGCGTGTCGATGCGGTCGCCGTTCTCGTCCTCGACCAGCTCGGGGAAGGCGAAGCGGCGGTTGGTGATCGATTCGTCGGCGAATTCGCTGCCGAACACCAGCGTGTGCTGCATGCCTCCGGTGGCGAAGCGCGCGGTGACATCGAACAGGCCGGCGAGGTATTCGTTGGTCGCGTTGCGCTGCGGCGACCCGGTGTCGACCACGAGGTCGCCGGGCTCGAAACCGGCGGCGAGATCGTCGGCGTTCTCGGCCGGATCGTCCGAGACGACGCGCGGGGCGCGCGGCACGCTGACGACATAGCGGTTGAAGGTCTCGCCGTAGCGCAGCATCGCGCGGACCGAGAAGATATCGCCGTCGTCCCATTTGGCGCGCAGCGTGCCGATGTCGGAGCCGTTCTCGAGGAAATCGCGCCCGACCGCGCCGTAGAAATTGTCGCGGTCGACCGCGTAGGGCTGGCCGGTCGATGAATCGAACGGGTGGCCGTAATCGGACATGCCGTCGAGGCGGAAATGGTAGTAGTCGGCGAGCAGCTCGACATCGGAAGCGGGGCGCCATGCGAGCGCCACCGCGCCGCCGTAGCGGTCCGAGTCGACATAGTCGCGTCCGGGGATGTCCTGCTCGTGCCACAGCCCGTTGACGCGGACGCCGACCGTTTCGCCGAGGCGGTAGTTCGCATCCACCGTCCCGCGCAGGAAATCCTCGGTGCCCACGCTGCCCGAAACGATCGCGAAGTCGCGGTCGAGCGGCTGCTTCGACTGCAGGCTGACCAGCCCGCCGGTGGTGCCGCGCCCGCCGAAGCTGGAGGAGGGGCCCTTGACGATCTCGATCTGCTCGACCGCGAAGATCTCGCGGCTGATCACGCCCGGATCGCGCAGCCCGTCGATATAGATGTCGTTGCGCGCCTCGAAGCCGCGGATGAAGATGCGGTCGCCAAACGCGTTGCCGCCTTCGCCGGTGCCGAGCGTGACGCCCGGCGTGGTGCGCGCGATCTCGCGGAAGGTGGTCGCGCCGACGTCCTCGATCACTTCCTTGGGGATGATGACCTGCGTCTTCGGCGTGTCGCGCACCTCTTCGGTGAAGCGATCGTTGGCCGAACGGTCGATCTTGTAGGCCGCATTCGGGTCGGCATACGGATTGACATCGTCGCCGCGCTCGCCGGTCACGACGATATCGGGGTCGGCGGGTTTGTCGCCGCCATCCTGCGCCTGTGCGGTACCGGGCAGGATCATCGCGCCGAACGCACCGGCGAGCAGGGTTCCGCCGATATGGGCGGGGCGAATCGAATTGCTGGACATCAAAAACTCCCTCTGTCGCGGCGCCTATTGCGAATCATTCGCACCGGGTCAATCGCAAATGCGAATTATTCGCAAAACAGCCGGAGGTGTCGAAAAAGCGCCACGATGCGGCGCGGATGCGTGACGCGCCCCAACCGTTGGACTAAGGGAAGACGACGAGCCCATGCTGACCCATCTCGCCATTCGCAATATCGTGCTGATCGAGGCGCTCGCGCTCGATTTCGGGCGCGGGCTGGGCGTGCTGACCGGCGAGACCGGGGCGGGCAAGTCGATCCTGCTCGATGCGCTCGGCCTGGTACTGGGTAACCGCGCGGATAGCGCGCTGGTGCGCGCGGGCTGCGACAAGGCGAGCGTCACCGCGACGTTCGAATTCAATCCGTCATCCCGGCGAAAGCCGGGATCTGGTGCAGCGGGGTCGGACCAAGCGGATGGAGATTCCGGCTTTCGCCGGAATGACGGGTGGCCGGAGACAATCATCGCCGCGCTCGACGAGGCGGATATCGAACTCGAGCCGGGCGAGCCGCTGCTGATCCGGCGCCAGCTCAAGGGCGATGGCGGCTCGAAAGCCTGGATCAACGACCAGCCGGTCGGGGTGGCGCTGCTGCGCGAGATCTCCGGCGCGCTGGTCGAGCTGCACGGCCAGCACGACGATCGCGGGCTGGTCAATCCGCGCGGGCACCGGGCGCTGCTCGACCGTTTCGCCGGGGCCGACCGGGCCGCGGTGGCAAGCGCGTGGGAACAATGGCGCGCGGCGGAAGACCGGCTCGCCGAGGCACGCGCGGCGATCGAGCAGGCCAAGGCCGACCAGGACCTGCTGCTCGCGCATCTCGCCGAGCTGACCGCGCTCGAACCGCAGGCGGGCGAAGAGGCGCGGCTCGCCGAAACGCGCGCGGCGATGCAGAAGGGCGAGAGACTGTCGGGCGATCTCGAGGAATTGCGGCATGTGTGGGAGGGCTCCGATTCGCCGCTCGCGTCGTTGCGCGTCGCGGCGCGGCGGCTCGACCGAATCGCGTCCGAGCATCCTTTGCTGGCCGAGGCGCTCGCGGCGCTCGACCGCGCGGTGATCGATGCGGGCGAGGCGGAGGACAAGCTCGCCGCCGCCGCCGAGGCGCTGGTCCACGATCCCGAAGCGCTCGACGCGGCCGAGACGCGGCTGTTCGAACTGCGCGCGCTCGCCCGCAAGCATCGCTGCGAGGTCGACGAACTTCCGAAGACGATGCGCGAGATGCGCACCCGGCTCGACGCGATCGACGCCGGCGAGGCCGAGCTCGACGCGCTCGAAGCCGCGGCGGCGGAAGCGGGCGAGCGCTACCGCGCGAAGGCCGAAGCGCTCACCGAGGCGCGGCTGAAGGCGGCGAAAACGCTCGACCGTGCGGTGGCGGGCGAACTGGCGCCGCTTCGGCTCGATGCGGCGAGCTTCCTCACTTCGATCGGCAAACTGTCCGAGGAGCGCTGGGGGCCGCACGGCATGGACAGCGTCGAATTCCTGATCGCGACCAATCCGGGCGCCGATTTCGCCCCGCTCGGCAAGATCGCCAGCGGCGGCGAGCTGTCGCGCTTCATCCTCGCGCTGAAAGTGGCGCTCGCGGAGCAGGGCGGGGCGGCGACGGTGATCTTCGACGAAATCGACCGCGGCGTCGGCGGCGCGGTCGCCAGCGCGATCGGAGAACGGCTGGCGCGGCTGGCCTATGGCGGTCAATTGCTGGCGGTGACGCACTCGCCGCAGGTCGCGGCGCGCGGGGGGACGCACTACTTGATCGCCAAGTCAACCGAGGGAACGGTGACCAAGACGAGCGTCTCGCTGCTCGACGAGGCTGGGCGGCAGGAAGAAATCGCGCGGATGCTGAGCGGGGCCGAGGTCACGCCCGAAGCGAGGGCGCAGGCGGACCGGTTGCTGGAAGGAGTGTGAACGTGGAATATCTCGCCTTGGTCCTGGTCGGGGCGGCGATTCTCGCCGCAGCTTTCTGGCTGCGGCCGTCCCATTCCGAAGTTCCGGATTCCGAGAGGGGCGTTCTGCAAACGCCGGCGTCTCCGGACTATCCCGAGCTTCCCGACGATGCGGATGCTGCGATTCGCCGCGAATGGTTCTGGCAGATCGTCGAGTTGAGCCGGGAAGGCGATCCCGCTCAGGAGGAACAGATCGCGCAGCTCAGGGCGATACTCTCCAAATATCCGGCAGAGCTGATAGAGGTCTTCGGGTCGGAGTTCGACGCGGTGCTGAGTGAGACCTATTCCTGGGATCTCTGGGGAGCCGCCTACGTCATCATGGGGGGCTGCAGCGATGACAGCTTCGAGTACTTTCGCGTCTGGATGGTTTCGCGCGGCAATGCCTTCTTCGAGGCCGCCCGAGAGAATCCGGATCGAATGGCGGAACTCATCCCGCCAACGTTCGACGACCTGCCCGACTTCGAGTTGTTTGCCTATGCAGCTGGGGACGCCTGGGCGCTCAAGACCGGCGAGGAGCCCTACGAAATGCCCACGGCACCCAATATGATCTATACTCGAGAGCCGGACGGGCAGCCTTTCGGTGAAGAGGATGACGACTTCAGCGACCGATATCCGATGTTGTGGGAACGGTTCGGCGCTCGGCCGCTTGGCTGTGATCGCGTGGCAAAGAGTGGCAGCCTGTTCGAGCCGCCTGAGGCCGAGGGAGCATGAAGCATGCAGCATTCCAGATCGCGCTACTGATGGCTGCGGGTTGCTCGCCCTCCGGCGATACCGGGTCTGCGACCACGCCTGCTCCAAACTACTACGGCACCGACGCGAACCTCGCCCCGTCCGAGCCCGACGCAATCCTCCGCTACGCCGATCACCCGCGCGGTTTCGCCGAACTGCGCCTCCCGCCGGGAGACGGCCCGTTCCCGCTCGCGGTGATCTTCCACGGCGGGTGCTGGAAGACCGGCATCGCGACGCAGCATTACATGACCCCGCTCGTCGCCAGCTGGCAACGGCAGGGTATCGCCAGCCTCAATGTCGACTATCGCGAGGTCGGCGATGGCGGCGGGTGGCCGGGCTCGTTCGAAGACTGGCAGGCGGCGAGCGCGCTCATCGCCGAACTCGCGGCGGACTACCCCATCGACCGCGAGCGGGTGACGCTGGTCGGGCATTCGGCGGGCGCGCTGCCGGCGCAGTGGCTTGCGGCGCAGCAGGGCGAGGACGGCCCCGTCGGCGCGCGCGATCCGCTCCATGCGAGGGCCGCGGTGATATTCGACGGGCCGGCCGATGTCGGCGCCGAGCGCGCGGCGTTCGATGCCTTGTGCCGGTTTTCGTCGGTCGATCCGTTCATGGGCGGCGCACCCGGCGACGTGCCCCAGCGCTATTCCGCCATTGCGCCGGCTGCACATCCGCCGCAGCTCCACGAGGTGCTGTTCGTGCAGGCGGTGCTCCCGCCCGCGCCCGGCGAAGCACAGGCCGCGATCCGCGCGGGCGGAGCTGAGCTGACCGTGCTGGCCAATCCCGGCGCGAGCCATTTCGAGATCATCACCCCCGGCTCGGCGCTGTACCGAGAGCACGAAGCCGCGATCCTGCAGGTGCTGCGCGGGCGCTGACAGCTATTCGGGCGCCAGCGCGCGGTCGAGGAAAGCGAGTATTTTCGGCCATTGGTCGCGCCGCGCGGCCATGTCGCCCTCCGCGGTGCCGCCCATCTGCCCGAGATAGGCGCGGTCGCTCTCGTGCAGGCCCTCGAGCGGGCCGAACGCCCAGTGCCCGGCATCGTCGTAGGCGAGCAATTCCGCCTCGCTTGCGCGATCCTGCGCCGCGCGCGCCATCGCGCAGCCGGGCCATAGCGAATCCTGCTCGCCGCAGATCAGCAGGATCGGTGCCTCGATCCGCTCGACCGGGATCGCCGCCTCCGGATATTGCCCGCGCGCGTCCCAACTGGTGCGGTACATCTTGCCGAGCGTGCCCATGCCGCCGGTGATCCATTCGTGCCATGCGGGCAGGATGTAGGGCACGTAGGGGAGCGGCTCGCCGCCCGCGCTCCACGAGGAATCCATCGCGCTCTGGTCCATTCCGGCGAAGTCGAAACCCTGCCACACGACATCGCTCGGCATGGCGGCGACCACTGCCGCGACCTCGGGATGGCGGCTGGCGACGAGCAGCGCGCCCTCGGCGCCCTTGGAATGGCCGACAACCGCGATGCGCGCCGGGTCCACGCCTTCGCGCGCGGCGAGCCAGGCGAGTGCGGCGTCGAGGGTCTCGAGGGGCACAAGTTCGAAAGCGCGGTTGTCCTCGCGGGTCATGTAATAGCCCGGATAGAGCACCGCATAGCCCTGCGCCGCGAGCTGCCGCGCGAGCGCGTTGCGCGTTTCCTTGAGCCCGCCCTCGGAGCCGCCAAGCAGCAGGATCGCCGGGCTGGCATCGCCCCCGGCGCCCGGTCCGCCCGCCGGGTAGAAATTCGCCGGTGCCTCGCCGAGCATCATCCGCTCGCCGCCGTCGCCCGGTTCGGCGACGACGATCGGGCGTGGTTCGCGGGTGAACCAGAACCACGCGCCCGCGCCGACGATCAGCAACACGATCGCCAGGCATCCGATTCCGATCTTGCTGCGTGTCCGCATCGCTCTCCCCTGTCGCGGTAGGTGCTTCTGTGCGAGAGAAAACGCGACATGTTCGAAAGGCAAGCGATTCTTCGATGAACGACCCGTCCGCCCCGTCCGGGATGAGCGAAGCCGAAGCCGCTAACGAATTGATGCGGCTGGCGAAGGCGATCGCACGTCACAACCGGCTCTACCATGCCGAGGACGATCCCGAGATCACCGATCAGGAATACGATGCGCTGGTGAAGCGCAACGAGGCGCTGGAGGCGGCATTCCCGCATCTGGTGCGCGAGGATTCGCCGTCGCGGGCGGTCGGGCACGAAATCGCCGCCTCGCCGCTGTCCAAGGTGACGCACGAGGTCCGGATGATGAGCCTCGACAACGCCTTCGCGGAGGAGGAAGTGGCGGAGTGGCTCGCGCGCGTGCGACGTTTCCTCAATCTCGCCGAGGACGAGCCTGTGGCGGTCACCGCCGAGGACAAGATCGACGGCCTGTCGTGCTCGCTGCGCTACGAGAAGGGGCGGCTGGTGCGCGCGGCGACGCGCGGCGACGGGCAGGTCGGCGAGGACGTCACCGGCAATGTCGCTCATATCGCCGACATCCCGCAAATGCTGCGCGGAAAGGCGCCGGACGTGTTCGAAGTCCGCGGCGAGGTTTACATGTCGAAACAGGACTTTACCGCGCTCAATGCTGCGCAGCACGAGGCGGGCGGGAAGGTCTTCGCCAACCCGCGCAATGCTGCGGCCGGATCGTTGCGGCAGAAGGATGCGTCGGTGACCGCACAGCGGCCGCTCAGGTTCTGGGCGCATGGCTGGGGCGCGGCGAGCGAAGTGCCCGGGGAAACTCAATTCGAGGTCATGCAGCGCATCGCGGAGTGGGGCCTGCCGATCTCGCCCGACCTGAAAATGTGCGGTTCGCTCGACGAAATGCTGCAGCATTACCGCGGCATCGGCGAAGGGCGGGCCCAGCTCGGCTACGAGATCGACGGCGTGGTCTACAAGGTCGACCGGCTCGACTGGCAGCAGCGATTGGGCTTCGTCGCGAAGGCGCCGCGCTGGGCGCTGGCGCACAAATTTCCCGCCGAACGGGCCGAGACCACGCTCGAATGCATCGACATCCAAGTCGGCCGCACCGGCAAGCTGACCCCGGTCGGGCGGCTCGCACCGGTGCTGGTCGGCGGGGTCACGGTGACCAATGTCACGCTGCACAATCGCGACGAGATCGAGCGGCTCGGCGTGCGGCCCGGCGACCGGGTGCTGGTCCAGCGCGCGGGCGACGTGATCCCGCAGGTGGTCGAGAACCTGACCCGCGATGCGAAGCGCGAACCCTACGCATTTCCCGACACCTGCCCCGAATGCGGCAGCGAGGCGGTCGCCGCCGAGGGCGAGGTCGACGTCCGCTGCACCGGCGGGCTGATCTGCAAGGCGCAGCAATTCGAGCGCTTGAAGCATTTCGTCAGCCGCGGTGCGCTCGATATCGAGGGGCTGGGCGAGAAGTCGATCGCCGAATTCCTCGACCTCGGTTGGCTCGACAAGGGGCCCGGCGACATCTTCCGCCTGCGCGAGCATCGCGACGAGCTGCTCGAGCGCGAGGGCTGGAAGGAGAAGTCGGTCGACAATCTGATCGCGAGCATCGAGGCCAAGCGCGAGCCCGACGCCGCGCGGCTGCTGTTCGGGCTCGGCATCCGCCATGTCGGCGCGGTGACGGCACGCGACCTGATGAAGCATTTTCACGAGTTGCCGGCCTTGCGCGAGACGGCGGAGAAGGCGCGATCCTCCCCCAGCGGGGGAGGGGGACCATCGGCGCCAGCCGATGGTGGAGGGGCACCCTCGGGTGCTCCGGACCGCGATGGCTCGGATCAGTCGAAGGTGCCCCTCCACCATCCTGCGGATGGTCCCCCTCCCCGTGCCGGGGAGGATGCCTACGCCGAACTCACCGCCATCGACGGGATCGGCAGCGCAGTGGTCGGGGCGCTGGGCGATTTCTTCCACGAGGATCACAACAAGGCGGTGTGGGACGATTTGCTCTCCGAAGTGTCGCCGCCACGCTACGAGGTCGAAACGCGCGACAGCCCGGTGGCGGGCAAGACCGTCGTGTTCACCGGCAAGCTCGAAACGATGAGCCGCGACGAGGCCAAGGCTCAGGCGGAGCGGCTCGGCGCCAAGGCCTCGGGCTCGGTCAGCGCGAAGACCGACCTGGTGGTCGCCGGGCCGGGGGCGGGCAGCAAGCTCAAGAAGGCGGAAGAGCTCGGCATCGAGGTGATCGACGAAGCGGGCTGGGCGGCGATCGTGGCCGCGGCGGGCTGATTTTTCTGCCCGCCGGTCGAATCGGGGCCGCCGCGTCCGTCTTCAGGCCGGACCCGCTTCATTCCGGCGCGGGCCGAAAGGAGAAACGCGATGCAATACCTGCTGCTGATCAACGAGGACGAGAGCATCTACGAAGGCGAAAACGCCGCGAAGGTGATGGAGGAAACGCTCGCGGGGCATATGGCCTTCGCGCAGGCGCTGACCGGGAAGGGCGTCGAATTCTCGGGCAACCGGCTCAACCCCGCCGCGACCGCGACCACGATCAGATGGGACCATGGTTCGCACACGCTCCATGACGGTCCGTTCGCCGAGAGCCACGAGGAGCTGGGCGGATATTACCTGATCGAGGCGGCTTCGCTCGACGAGGCGATCGAATGGGCCAAGCTGATCCCGGTCCCCGGCACCGGCGGGATCGAGGTGCGCCCGGTGTGGCCGATGGACGAGTGAGCGCAGGGTCGGCGATCGCGGCTGCACGGCCCAGGGTGGTCGCCGCCCTGGCCGCGCAGTTGCGCGATCTCGACCTTGCCGAAGATGCCTTCGCCGAGGCGGCGCGGGCGCTGATCGAAAGCGGTGCCGCACCCGACCGGCCGCAGGCCTGGCTCTATGTCACCGCGCGGCGCAAGGCGTTCGACATGCTGCGCAAGCGGCGCGCCGAGGCGCGGCTTCTCGAAACCATGGGCGCAGAACCAGACATGGCCGAGGTGCTCCACCTGCCCGATCCGATCCCCGACGAGCGGTTGCGGCTGATCTTCATCTGCTGCCACCCCGCGCTCGCGACCGAGGCGCGCGCGGCGCTCGCGCTGCGGGTGGTGTGTGGCCTGCCGGTCGCCGAAATCGCGCGCGTGTTCGTGATGACGGAACCGGCGATGTACCAGCGCATCACCCGCGCCAAGGCCAAGATCCGCGAGGCGCGCATCGCGTTCGAACTGCCGCCGCGCCGGTTGTGGCAGGAACGGATCGAAGCGGTGCTGCTGACTCTCGAGCTCGCCTATACCGCGGCCTATCAGGACGCGGCCGGCGAGCGCGACGGCGAACTCGCGGCAGAGATCGACCGGCTGGCGGCAATGCTCGCCGAACTGCTGCCCGGAGAACCGGAAATCCTCTCGTTCGCGGCACTGGTCGCGCTGGCACGTTCGCGCGAGCAGGCGCGGGTCGATGCGCGCGGCGCCATGGTGCCGCTGTCGCGGCAGGATACGGCCTTGTGGGACTGCGCCGCGATCATGCGCGCGCAGGACCTGCTCGAGCGGGTCAACCGGGTGGGCGGCGGCGGTGCCATGCGGCTGATGGCGGCGATCCAGCTGGCGCATGCGCGGCGCCTGTTCGATGGCACGGTCGACTGGCCGGCGATCGTCGCGCTCTACGATGCGCTGCTGGCTGTGCGCCCCGACCCGGTGGTGGCGATCAACCGCGCGGCTGCGCTGGCTCGCGCGGAATCGCCGGCTGCCGGGCTCGCCGCGCTCGACGACATTCCAGGGCGGAGGCTGGCGCGGTTTCGCCCCTACCATGCGGTTCGCGCGGAACTGCTGGCGCAAGCGGGACAGCGCGAAGCGGCCGGCGATTCCCTGCGCGCGGCCCTCTCGCTCGATCCGCCGGGCGCGGAGCGGTTGTACCTGGAGGACAGGTTGGAGGCTCTGCCGGAGCTTGGCGATTGAAGCTTCGTTCCGGAGCAACAACCGTTCGTGCCGAGCTTGTCGAAGCACATGTATCCGCTGTTTCGCCAATAGTCCTTCGACAGGCTCGGGACGAACGGATCAAGATGTGCTGCTCGCTCCCCTAGCCGTGCAGGCCGCCCGGCTTTTTCGGCAGCGCGCCCTGCGGTTTCGGCTGCTCGCCCGGGGGTACCGCCGGCCGGTGGACGATCCCGAACGGGATGTTCGACCAGATCCGCTCGTGGAAGAAGTACAGGATCAGCTTGGTGATCACTTCGAGCCCGCCGATCGACACCGCGGTGGCGATATTGCCGGTGAAGAACCATGCCAGCACCATCGTGTCGAGCGAGGCGAGCGTGCGCCAGGTCGCGGTCTTGGTGGTGGTGCGGGTGTAGGTTTCCTTGCGCTTGCCGTTCACCACCGAGGTGCCCCATTGCAGCCACGCCCAGAACCGCTCGTGCCCAAAATAGAGCACCATCTTGGTCACCACTTCGGTGATCGCGATATAGCTCGCCGCCTCGACCGCCTCGCCGGTGCTGGTCTCGAGCCCGAAGATGGGGCCGAGATAGGTGATCAGCAGGTAGGACAGGATCAGCGTGTCGATCGTACCGACGGTGCGCCAGGTGATCGCCTTGGCGACCGAGCGCCATGCGGAAATGCGCGGCGGGTTGGGCGGGTCCAGCCTGGGGCTCTCGGGGCCGAAGATCGGCTGTTCGGGATGCTCGCGCATTCGGCTCTTGTGGCGCTATCGGCTGGAATTGTCGAGAGAATCCGGTTTCGGAATCCACTTCATCACTCCGCCCGCTATGGGCGTCCAGCGACCGATCTTCACGCCGGCGCTCGCCAGCCTGTCGGCGGTCCACTGGTTGCAGCTGTTACCGATATGATAGCGGCCCGGCGCATCGTAGAAGATGTCGTATTCTGCATAGCCGGGATAGATCGCCCGGCTGCGGCGCGGCAAAATCTGCGCCTCTACCTCGCCGACCAGCCGCAGGTATTCCTTCGGGCGCAGGCGAAGCACGCGTACCGTGCCGCTCGGCGAAGGGCGGACGTAATGGGCGATATGCAGCAACCCTTCGCCTCCGGTGGCAGCGCCGAATGCCGTCGGAAGCGAGAGATCGGACCAGGTCGGCGTGTTGAGGAAGACTTCGCGTTCGCCCCAACTT
The DNA here is from genome assembly GCA_913055875.1 of uncultured Altererythrobacter sp. Lineage (GTDB taxonomy): Bacteria > Pseudomonadota > Alphaproteobacteria > Sphingomonadales > Sphingomonadaceae > CAJXJY01. Next base: position 4,450 of record CAJXJY010000012.1, on the reverse strand, counting down.
GCGGAGATATGCGTGTAGGGCCGGGTGGAGGCGGGCAGGTCGGTGGCGGGAAAGTCCTCGCGCCAATCCTTGTACTCCGTCACCAGCGGCATGACGATGCCGGTGTGCACGCCGTTGGTCTCGACCATGATCTCGATGCCGGCGTCCGGCTCGGTCCAGTCCGAATTGCGCGGTATCGAGCTGCCGATCCACGCGGCGAGCAGGAGCAGGGTGACCACGCCGGCCAGCACCGCAAGCGGCCACAGCACGAGGCGCTTCGCCCAGATCATTGCGTGCGGCGTTTCCTGAGCCACAGGATCGACCAGTCGCCCTCGACCAGCCGCGCGGCGAGGCGGAAACCGGCCCGGCGCCAGGCGCGCCGCACCGCGCGCTCCTGCGTCTCGAGCAGGCCTGCGAGAAGGACGTGCCCGCCATCGGCGACCGCGCCGGCAAGATCGGGTGCCATGTCGATCAGCGGCCTGGCGAGGATGTTTGCGATCAGCAGATCGAACGGCGCGCGCATCCGCAGCAGCGGATCGTCCATTCCGTCGGCGACCAGCATCGTCAGTTCGCCGGGACGGTGGCCGGAAGCGATGCCGTTGAGCGCAGCATTGTGATCGACCACGCCCGCGCACACCGGGTCGATATCGCTCGCGGTCGCGCGCGCCCTCGGCCACAGGTCGAGCGCGGCGAAAGCGAGCAGGCCGGTGCCGGTGCCGATATCGGCAAGGTCGCGCGCGACTACCCCGCGCGCCTTCATCGCGGTGAGCATGGCGAGGCAGCCCGCGGTCGTCTCGTGATGACCGGTCCCGAACGCCTGGCTCGCCGGGATGGCGAAGGAGCGGACCGCGGGATCGTCCGACGCGGCGTAATCGGGGGTGTGGACATGGAAGCGCCCGGCGCGGATCGGTTGCGCGCCCTGCTGGCTGAGCGTGAGCCAGTCTGCCGGGGGCAATTGCTCGCTTTTGAGCCGCGGCGGTCGGTCGTCGAACAATGCGCGGATCGCCCAGCGATCCTTCGCGGTCGGCTTGCGCGGCATCCATGCTTCGAACACCCACTCGTCCGGACGGTCGGCGGCGATCTCGCGGCCCGAGAGCGCGATCTCGCCGTCCCATTCGTCGAGCGCGGCGTGGGCATCGAGCGCAGCCTCGACGACTGCCTTGGGCGCAACGGCGGAGAGTTTCCAGCTGGGCACGGCCTATCCTGTGTGTTTCAGCGCCCGGCGCTCGTCCGCGCTCAGCCTGTGCGGCTCGGCGATCGGCAGCAAGGTGTCGGGGTCGAACAGCGGATTGCGCCGCCGGTCGCCCGACAGCAGGTCCTTCACCATGCGGACGAAGAACCGCCGCATCAGCCGGCCTATCGACATCCTGCGCAGGCCGCTCTCCGCACAAGGCGCATCGTCGAGAAACAGGTGCCCGAGGGGTTCGCCCAGCACACGATCGCGTCTCGCACCGTCGCAATTGGGGACCAGCGTGGTGATGTAGGGTATCTTCCCGTTCGCGTAGCTGTTGAACATCGGCGTGCGGCAGCACGCGGCGAACCAGCGCAGCGTCGGCTTCTCTGTCAGGTGAATGCAGGCGAGATGGTCGCGGCCAATGTGGATGTCCACGTGCGCGCAGCGAGACTGGTAGAGGTCGGTCCCGGCGTTGCGGTCGAGAATACGGTCTTCGGCTTCGCAGTAACGGGCGAATTCCTGGCAATTCGTGCAGTGGCACACCACCCGATCTCCCTGCGAAGGACCGGCATTGCGGATGGTCCCGCGCACCGTGCCGCAACGGCACGCGAAGCCGAGATCAGCGGACATAGCTCGCGCCGTTGGCGTCGATGGTCGCGCCGGTCATGCTGTCGGGCGCGTCGAGCGCGCAGAACACCGCGATCTGGGCGATTTCCTCGGGTTCGGCGACGCGGCCGAGCGGAATGTCGGCGAGCAGGCTGGGACCGCCGCGGCTGGCGAGATAGTCGCCCGCCATCGCGGTGTCTGTGAAACCGGGGGTGATGGCGAAGCTGAGGATGTTCTCGGCGGCATAGGCGCGGGCGATGGTCTTGTGCAGCGCCAGCATCCCGCCCTTGGCCGCGGCGTAGTGCCAGTGGCCGGGCGAGTCGCCGCGGTGCCCGGCGCGGCTTGCGATGTGGACGATCCTGCCGGGCACCCCGCGCTCCTGCCAGTGGCGCACCGCGAAGCGGCTGAGCTGCGCGGCGGAGGTGAGGTTGATCCGCAAGGTGTCCTCCCACGCGTCGAGCCATTCGATGTCCGAACGGTCGAGCCGGTTTTCCTCGAACAGGCCGGCATTGTTGATCAGGACGTCCACTTCGCCGTCGGCGCGGTCGAGCGCCTCTTCCCACAGGCCCTGCGGCGCCTGCGGGTCGGCGAGGTTGGCGCCGACGGTCTGCTCGTCGTGGTCGAGCGTGCCGTGGCCGATCACGCGGACGTTCCGGGCTTCGAGCTGTTCGCGGATCGCGGCGCCGATACCGCGTGAACTTCCGGTAAGGAGGATGGTGGGCATGGGGGCGGACTAGACCTCCGGCTCGCCGGAATAAACCCTCTCCCGGTGGGAGAGGGATACGCAGGCCTGGCGACTTGTCGCCTGGCCGGAGTTGGGTGAGGGGCTGCGTCGGTAGTGGTTCACGCATTCCCCTCATCCAAGCTGCGCTAGCTCGCGCTGCTCGCAAGCTTCGCTATCCTTCTCCCGCCGGGAGAAGGAGGTTGCGCATCCTTGCCTCGCCTGCACAGTGCGCTAAGGGGAGGCCACGCACGCGAACATCCGGAAACTGGACATGGCCGACAGACCGCTCTCACCGCATCTCAGCATCTGGAAATGGGGGCCGCACATGGCTGTCTCCATCCTCCACCGTATCACCGGCGACGGGATGGCGCTGGTCGGGCTCGCGGTGCTGCTGTGGTGGCTCGGCGCGCTGGCGAGCGGAGCGGAGGCGTATGCCACCTTCGCCGACTGGATGACCTCGCCGCTCGGCTACGTCGTGCTGGTCGGGCTGAGCTGGGCGTTCTTCAACCACATGACCTCGGGCCTGCGTCACTTCGTGCTCGATATCGGTGCGGGCTACGAGCTCGACACCAACAAGGCCTGGTCGGTGGCGTCGCCGCTGATCGGCATTCTTCTCACCGCGGGGTTCTGGGCCCTGCTGCTGCTTCGCTGAGGGTCGCACACAATGGGTAACGGAACCTCGATCGGACGCGTGCGCGGGCTCGGCCCGGCGCATGAGGGCGTGCATCACTGGCTGGTGCAGCGCTTCACCGCCATCGGCAATCTGGTGCTGGTGCTGTGGCTCGCGGCGAGCATCGTGCTGCTCGGCGATCTCTCCTACGCCACGGTCAGCGGCTACCTGTCGCAGCCGCTCCCGGCGACGGCGATGGCGTTGCTGATCGTCAGCACCTTCTGGCACGCGCGGCTCGGGCTGCAGGTGCTGGCGGAGGATTACGTCCACACCGCCGGCAACAAGTTCGCGGTCATCGCGCTGCTCAATCTCGCGACCGTCGGCGGGGCGGCGTTCGGGCTGTTCTGCGTCGCGAAACTCGCTCTCGGGGGAGCCGCCTGATGGCCAGCCAGAACGCCAACGACACCGGCGCCGCACAGCGCGATTCCGCCGCTCCGGCATACAAGATTGTCGACCATACCTACGACGTCGTCGTGGTCGGCGCGGGCGGCTCGGGCCTGCGCGCGACGATGGGTGCGGCCGAAGCGGGGCTGCGCACTGCCTGTATCACCAAGGTCTTCCCGACCCGCTCGCACACCGTCGCGGCGCAGGGCGGGATCGCCGCCAGCCTCGGCAACAACACGCCCGATCACTGGACCTGGCACATGTACGACACCGTCAAGGGGTCGGACTGGCTCGGCGACCAGGATGCGATCGAATACATGGTCCGCGAGGCGCCGCAGGCGGTCTACGAGCTCGAGCATGCCGGCGTGCCGTTCAGCCGCAACCCGAACGGCACGATCTACCAGCGCCCGTTCGGCGGGCACATGCAGAACATGGGCGAGGGCCCGCCGGTCCAGCGCACCTGCGCCGCCGCCGACCGCACCGGCCACGCGATGCTGCACGCGCTCTACCAGCAGAGCCTCAAATACGACGCCGATTTCTTCATCGAATATTTCGCCATCGACCTGATCATGGAAGACGGGCCCAACGGCAAGGTCTGCCGCGGTGTGGTCGCGCTGTGCCTCGACGACGGCACCGTGCACCGGTTCCGCGCCAAGGCGGTGGTGCTCGCGACCGGCGGCTACGGCCGCACCTATTTCACCTGCACCAGCGCGCATACCTGCACCGGCGACGGCGGCGGGATGGTGCTGCGCGCGGGGCTCCCATTGCAGGACATGGAATTCGTCCAGTTCCACCCGACCGGCATCTACGGCGCGGGCGTGCTGATCACCGAAGGCGCGCGCGGCGAGGGCGGGTACCTGACCAATTCCGAAGGCGAGCGCTTCATGGAGCGCTATGCTCCTTCCGCGAAGGA
>CAJXJY010000011.1 GCA_913055875.1 uncultured Altererythrobacter sp. | reverse complement strand
TGCTGTGGGAACCCTCGCCCGCCGCGACCGAGCTCGAAATGCGGATGATGGAGTGGCTGCGCGAACTGCTCGGCCTGCCGGCTGGCTTCACCGGCTCGATCCAGGATTCGGCTTCGAGTGCCAATCTGTGCGCGCTGCTCGCCGGCTGCAACCACGCGACCGATGGCCGGGTGGCCGCAGCCGGTCTGGCCGCCATCGAAGCGCCGCTGGTTGTCTATACTTCGGCCGAGGCGCATTCCTCGGTCGAGAAAGCGGCGCGGATCGCGGGGCTCGGCAGCGACAATGTGCGCAAGATTCCCGTCGCGGACGACCTCGGGCTCGACGCCGCGCAACTACGCAAGGCGATTGCGGGAGACCGCGCCGCCGGGAAGATACCGGCCTGCATAACCTCATGCTTCGGCGGGACGGGGCTCGGTTCGGTCGACCCGCTGCGCGAGATCGGAGAGATCGCGCGCGCCGAGAACATTCATTTCCACATTGACGGGGCATGGGCGGGCAGCGCGCTGATCCTGCCCGAGGTGCGCCCGCTCGCGGACGGGATCGAACTCGCCGACAGCTTCGTCTTCAATCCGCACAAATGGCTGTTCACCAATTTCGACTGTTCGGCCTTCTTCATGCGCGATCCGCAACGGCTGGTCGAGGCACTGACGCTGACGCCCGCCTATCTCGAATCTGCGATCGGCGAGGGCATGCCCGAATACCGCGACTGGAGCATCGCGCTCGGGCGGCGTTTCCGCGCGCTCAAGCTGTGGTTCGTGCTGCGATCCTACGGCGCGGATCGGCTGCGCGGCATGGTGCGCGATCATATCGCCTGGGCCGGGCGGCTGGCGCAGATCGTCCGGCGCGAACCGAACTTCGAGCTGACCACCGAACCGCGCCTGTCGCTGCTGTCGTTCCGTTACGCCCCGGATGGGTATGGCGGCGATCTCGACGCGTTGAATACGCAGCTGCTGCACCGGATCAACGATAGCGGGCGAACTTACCTGACCAGGACGCACCACCGTGGCGACACCGTGCTGCGCTTCGCGATCGGGCAGACCTACACCACATGGTCGCATGTCGAGGAGGGATGGCAGGCCGTGAAGGAAATCGCGCAAGACCTTCCGCGTTGATGGCCGGGCTTCCCGGGCAGGAGCTTGCGCCGATTCATGATAACGCTATCATTTTGCAACGAGAGGAATGCATCATGTCCGACGACGAACAGCCGGGTCTCTCGCGCCGCGCAATGCTGGCGGGAGGGGTGGCGGGCGCGCTCGGCCTAGCCGCAAGCCGTGCGCAAGCGCAGCAGGCCGAGGGTCAGCCGCTGCTCGGCAATCCGCGCCTGCCCGAACCTGCCGGGCAGCGCATGCGCTGGGCGATCGTAGGACTGGGAACCTACGCGGTCGGGCAGATCATGCCCGCATTCGGCGACGCGCGCCTGTCGCGGATGACCGCGTTCGTATCGGGCAATCCGGACAAGGCGCGCACGCTCGGCAAACGCTACGGCGTGTCGCGCTTCTACGGCTACGACGATTATGACGATATGGCCAAAGACGACGAGATCGATTGCGTGTTCATCGCGCTGCCCGTCGGCCTGCACGCCGAATATACGATCCGCGCGCTCGAAGCGGGCAAGCATGTGCTGTGCGAGAAGCCGATGGCCTCGACCAGCGCCGAATGCGAGGCAATGGTCGAGGCGGCGCGCAAGGCGGATCGGCGGCTGGGGATCGGCTATCGGGTGCATTTCGAGCCGACCAACCGCGAGGCGCTGCGCCGGATCGGCGGCGGCGAGCTCGGCCCGTTGCGGCAGATCCGCGCCGAACACGGCTTCGACGCCAATCCCGACTGGCCGCCGCACAAATGGCGGCTGGAGCAGCCGCTCGCCGGGGGCGGCTCGATGTACGATATCGGGATATACGGCCTCAACACCTCGCTGATGATGCTCGACGGTGACAAGCCCGTCTCGGTCAGCGCGCTCTATGCCTATCCGCGCGAGGATCCGCGCTTCTCCGAAGTCGAAGGCGGTCTCGACTGGCGCATGACGATGGCGAGCGGGCTGATCGTCTCGGGTTCGAGCTCCTATTGCTATCGGCCCTTCGCCAGCCGCCAGACCTATTTCGGCGCGCAGGCCTCGATCACCATGCCGCTTGCCACCACCTATTACGATAACACGCTGATCCTCCAAGACGGCGGTCGCCGCAAGATCGGCGCGGGCACGCCGGCGAGCCAGTTCGCCGGCCAGCTCGACGGGTTCGGCGAGGCGGTGCGCGAAGGCCGCCCGCACCGCACGCCCGGCGAAATGGGTCTGCGCGACATCCGTCTGATCGAAGCGATGTATCGCAGCGCGGACGAGGGCGGGGTCGAAATCGCGGTCTGACGTTCAGGTTTCGTAAGTCCCGTCGATCCGCCGCAGCGTGCCGCTCGCGCCGTCGTGCAGCGCGCCGGGCAGCAGCGCCTCGGGCATGTCCTGATACGATACCGGCCGCAGGAAGCGCTCGATCGCGAGCGTGCCGACCGACGTGGTGCGTCCGTCCGAAGTCGCCGGGAAGGGCCCGCCATGAACCATCGCGTGGGTCACGTCGACGCCGGTCGGCCAGCCGTTTGCGATGATCCGCCCGGCGAGCTTTTCGAGCACCGGTAGCAGCGCTGCCGCGGCCTCGTGGTCGGCCTCGGCCATATGCAGCGTGGTGGTCAACTGGCCCTCCATGCCCGACAGCACGGCGGCGACCTGATCGAGATCGGCGCAGCGCACGACGATAGAGGCGGGACCGAACACCTCCTCTTCGAAATCCTCGTCGGCAAGGAAGGCGTCGGCGGAAACGCTGTAGACCTGCGCGCGGCCGCATGTGCCGGGGGCTTCCCCGCCGAGACCGACAAGTTCGGCGCCGCTGCGCGCGGCAAGCCGTTCGGCACCCTCGGTATAGGCCTTGTGGATGCCCGTCGTCAGCATGGTCTGCCCGCCGACGTCGGCGAGCGCATCTTTCGCTGCGATCAGAAACCGCGTCAGCGCGTCGCTTTCGACCGCGAGCACGATGCCCGGATTGGTGCAGAACTGCCCGGCACCCAGCGACAGCGAGCCGACATAGGCCCTGGCGAGATCCTCGGCGGCCTCTTCCAGGCGGGCGGGCATCAGCGTAACCGGGTTGACGCTGCTCATCTCGGCATAGACCGGAATCGGCACTGCGCGCGCCGCGGCGTGGCGCATCAGCGCGAGCCCGCCGCCGCGCGAGCCGGTGAAGCCGACTGCGGCAATACGCGGATCGGTCACCAGCGTCTCGCCGAGCGTATGCTCGGTGCCGCCAAGCAGCGAGAACACCCCGCCGGGCAGGCCCGCTTCGGCGACGGCCTCGGTGATCGCGCCCGCGACCAGCTCGCTCGTGCCCGGATGCGCCGGGTGGCCCTTCACCACTACGCAGCAGCCGGCCGCGAAGGCCGAAGCGGTGTCGCCGCCCGCGACCGAGAAGGCGAGCGGGAAGTTGGACGCGCCGAACACCGCCACCGGACCGAGCGGCACCATCCGCAGCCGCAAATCGGGCTTGGGCGGAGTGCGGGCGGGATCGGCATGGTCGATCCGCAATTGCTGCCACGCGCCGTTCTCGACCTCGTCCGCGAACAATCGCAGCTGACCGACGGTGCGCCCGCGCTCGCCGTTGAGCCGCGCTTCGGGCAAGCCGGTTTCCTTCATCGCGCGCTGCGTGAGCGTCGCTCCGAGCTCGTCGATCTTCTCCGCGACGAGGCGCAGGAACGCTGCCCGTTCCGAAAGCGGCAGGGCTGCGTAGACCGGCTGTGCCGAAGCCGCCGCAGCGCAGGCATCGGCGACATCGCCGGCACCCGCCGCGGCGAATGCCTCGCCGAACGGCTCGCCGCTTGCGGCAGCATGGGCGTGCCACGTGCCGGCGCTGCCGCGCCGCTCGCCGGCAACGAAATTTTCTCCCGTAATCGTCACTCGCCAATCTCCCGTGATCTTTCCACGCGGCGCTGCCGCAGCTATGAAAACGCCGCTTGCGCTGCTGTCGGTTTCCGTCGTAGGTAGCGCTACCATAAAGAACCGGTGTTGCAACCGGACAGCAGGGAGCGGGACTTTGGACAATGCACGCAGCGGCACCAATCTGGGGCTGATTTCGGCGATCGTCGCGGTGGCGACGATCGGGGGTTTGCTGTTCGGCTACGACAGCGGTGCGGTCAACGGCACGCAGGAGGGGCTGACGCGCGGCTTCGGGCTCGACGAAGCGAGCCTCGGCTTCACCGTCGGTTCGCTGCTGATCGGCTGCTTCCTCGGAGCCTTCTTCGCCGGGACGCTGGCCGATGCGATGGGGCGGCGCAACGTGATGCGCATCGCCGCTGTCCTGTTTCTGGTCGGCGCGCTGGTGCAGGGGCTGACCGCCGATCACACGATCTTCATCATTGCGCGCATCGCGGGCGGCATGGCGGTGGGCGCGGCGAGCGTGCTTTCGCCCGCCTATATCTCCGAAGTCGCGCCGGCGAATATCCGCGGACGGATGACCACGGTCCAGCAGATCATGATCATCACCGGGCTGACCGCGGCCTTCCTGGTCAATTACTTCCTCGCCGCGGCGGCGGGCGAATCGACCAACGAGTTCTGGCTCGGCATCGCCGCGTGGCGGTGGATGTATCTCGCGCAGGCAGTACCCGCCGCAGTGTTCCTGGTAGCGCTGTTCTTCATCCCTGAAAGCCCGCGCTATCTCGTTTCGAAAAGCCGCGACGAAGAAGCGGGCGGGGTACTGACCAGCCTGTTCGGCGAGACCGTGGCCAAGGCCAAGCTGGCGGAAATCCGCGCCAGCTTTACCGCCGATCATCGCCCCAGCCTGCGCGACGTACTCGCACCGGCGGGCAGCAAGAGCTTCCTCGGCCTCCGTCCGATCGTGTGGGTCGGGATCATGCTGGCGGTGTTCCAGCAGCTCGTCGGCATCAACGTGATCTTCTACTATGGCTCGACGCTGTGGCAGCTCGCCGGCTTCACCGAGAACGACGCGCTGCTGATCAACGTCGTCTCGGGCGCGGTCTCGATCGCGGCCTGCTTCGTGACCATCGCGGTGATCGACAAGATCGGGCGCAAGCCGTTGCTGCTGATCGGCTCGGCGGGCATGGCGGCGACTTTGTTCGTGATGGTCTACGCCTTCAGCCAGGGCGGGCTCGATGCCGAGGGCAATCTGGTCCTGTCGGAGAATCTCGGGATCGTCGCGGTGGTGGCGGCCAATCTCTACGTGATCTTCTTCAACGTCAGCTGGGGTCCGGTGATGTGGGTCATGCTGGGCGAGATGTTCCCCAACCAGATCCGCGGCAGCGCGCTGGCGGTCGCGGGCTTCTTCCAGTGGTTCGCCAATTACCTGATCGCGCAGACCTTCCCGGTGATGGCGAGCGGGATCGGCCTCGCCGCCAGCTACACCTTCTACGCGGTGTGCGCGGTGATCAGCTTCTTCCTCGTCCAGGCCTTCGTCAAGGAGACCAAGGGCAAGGAGCTGGAGGAGATGGAAGGCTGAGCGGCTTTGCCGTTCGGGTCGCAATTTCCTAAACGCGTCGGATGAACGAATCCGAACCAGATCCCGTTCGCGTCGTCGTGCTCGGCGGCGGCACCGCCGGGTGGATGACCGCTGCCGGCCTGACCCGGATGCTGCAAGGCCGGGTCGCGGTCGAGCTGGTCGAGAGCGAGGATATCGGGATCATCGGGGTCGGCGAGGCGACGCTGCCGCATATCCGCGGCTTCGTCGAAAGCCTCGGCATTCCCGAGGCCGATTTCATGAAGGCGACCCATGCGACCTACAAGCTGGGGATCGATTTCCGCGATTTCGGCCGCATCGGCGAGAGCTATATCCACCCGTTCGGCTCGTTCGGCGAGGAGCTCGCCGGGGTCGGCTTCCACCATTACTGGCTCGAACTGCAACGGCGCGGGCTGGCGGGGCCGCTGGGCGATTATTCGCTCTGCGTCGCAGCTGCCCTGGCCAACCGCTTTACTCCGCCCGCTGCCGACATGTCGCTCGGTTCGACCTACGGCTATGCCTACCAGTTCGACGCCACGCTGTTCGGCCCGTTCATGCGCGACTTTGGCCTGTCGATAGGGGTGACCCGGCACGAGGGGCTGGTGACCGAAGTCGAGCGCGACGACGAAAGCGGCGATGTCACCGCGCTGGTGCTGAAGGACGGGCGCCGGATCGAAGGCGACCTGTTCGTCGACTGCTCGGGGTTCCGCTCGCTGCTGCTGGGGCAGGAGCTGGGCGAGGAATGGGAGGACTGGACCCACTGGCTCCCCTGCGACCGCGCCGCGGCGATGCCGTGCACCCATGCGACCGAGGATATCCGCCCCTACACCACCGCCACCGCGATGCCCGCCGGGTGGCGCTGGCAGATCCCGCTCCAGCACCGGATGGGCAATGGCTATGTCTTCTCGAGCGCCTTCGTCGACGAGGACGCCGCGTGCGAGGCGATCCGCGAGGCGGCCGAAGGCGAACCGCTCGCCGATCCGCGGGTGCTGCGTTTCCGGCCCGGGAGGCGCAGCAAATCCTGGAGCCACAACGTCATCGCGGTCGGGCTCGCGAGCGGCTTCCTCGAACCGCTCGAATCGACCTCGATCTATCTCGCGCAGATGGCGATCACCTACCTGATCGAGCTATTCCCCGAAGGCGGCCGAATCGAACCGGCCGACCGGGACGAATTCAACCGCCTGGTCGACATGGAATACGACCGCGTGCGCGATTTCCTCATCCTGCATTACCATGCGACGGAACGGGACGATTCCGAATTCTGGAACCACGTCCGCACCATGCAAGTGCCCGACAGCCTCGCCGACAAGATGGAGCTGTGGCGCAAGGCGGGCCGGATCGAGAAATATTCCGACGGGCTGTTCTACGACGCCAGCTGGATCGCGGTCTATGTCGGACAGGGGTATCTGCCCGAGCGGCACGATCCGCGTACGGGCATCGTCGATCCCGAGCGGCTGCGGACCGCGGCCGACGGTCTGCGGCAGGAGATCGAGAGCACGGTCGCGGGCATGCCGGGTCATGTCGAATACCTTCGCCGCGAGAGCGCCCGCCTCGCCGAGGCATCGTGAGTTTTCCGGCATGAGCGAACCGCGCGAGAGCATGCGCCGGATCGTCGTCGCGGGCGGCGGCCAGGTCGGCGTGCTGGCGGCGATCGGGTTGCGGCGCGCGCTCCCGAATTGCGAGGTGGTGGTGATCGGCCTGCCGCCCGACCGCGCCGCCTTCGCCGACCATTCCGCGACCGCACTCCCTTTCACCAACAAGCTGCACGACCGGCTCGGGATCGAGGAAACGCAGCTGGTGCTCGCCGCCGGGGGCAGCCACCGGCTGGCGCTGCGCTATTTCGGCTGGGGCGGGGAGGGGCAGCACGGCACCATGCCCTACGGCGGCACGGCCGATCCCGCGCTGCAGACGCGCTTCGCGCAGCAATGGGGCGGCGGGCCGCGCAATATCGCGGGAGAGCGTCCCGCCGGATCGCTCGCCGAAGTTTTGGCCGATGCCGGGCGCTTCGCTCCCCCGCCGCCGGACACCGACACGCCGCTGTCGCAGGTCGAATACGCGCTACGCTGGAACCCGCCGGCCTATCGCGACCTGCTGATCGGGCTGGCGCAGCAGATGCGCGTCGCGCATGTCCAGGGCAGGATCGCCGCGATCGAACCCGATGGGCGGGGCGGCGTCGCCGCGGTCGCGATCGAAGGTCAGGGGCGGATCGAAGCCGACCTGTTCGTGGATTGCAGCGGCTGCGGCGCGGTGATCGCTTCGGCGCTGTCCGAATTCGTTGCGATCGATTGGGACGACACTCTGCCCGTGCGGCGGGTCTTGCTCGCCCCGCCGGGGCAGGCGATGCTGGCGCTGGAGGACCGGGTTTCGCTGCTGGCCGATGGGTGGTTGTCCGAACAGGCCGGGCGCGACGGCTTGCAGGCCGTGCTGGCCGTGGGCGAGGGCGTGAGCGACGAGGCCGCAGCGCGCGCGTTGCGGTCCGAACCCCTTGCCGTCATTCCGGTTTCGCCCGGTTGCGCGCGCGAGCCGTGGATCGGCAATGTCGTGGCGCTCGGCGATGCGGCGGCGCGCTTCGAGCCGCTCGGCTTCCTCAATCTCGACCTCGCGCACCGGCAGCTCGCGCTGCTGCTCGAAATGCTGCCGGGGCGCGAGATCGTGCCGCTCGAACGTGCCGAATACAATCGCCGTGCCGGGCTGATGTTCGACACGGTGCGCGATACGCTGGCACTGCATTATGCTTCGCCGCGCGCGCGCGACGTGTTTCCGGGCATCGAGCCGCCCGATGCGGTGCGGGTCGCGCTCGACCAATACGTGCGCCGCGGACGACTGCCCTTTCGCGAGGAAGCGCCGTTGCTCAAGCAGGAGCAGATGGAATTGCTGGCGGCGCTCGGCTTCGCGCAGGGACAGGCGCCGCAGCATCGCACGATGGACCCGCGCGAGATGGAAGCGGCACAGGCCGAATTCGGGGCCAAGGCGAAGGCCGCGCTCGAATTCGCGCCACCCTATGATCGGTGGATGGCCTCTGTGCTGCAGCCGAAGGCCTGATGGGAACAAGCGGGGTATTGGACCGGAATTCTATACTGGAACCCGATCAGACTTATCCAATTCGTCATGCTGAACTTGTTTCAGCATCCATCTCTCCACCTGCACCGTCCTTACCAGGGGGCGCAATGGATCCTGAACCAAGTTCAGGATGACGATTCAATATCGTCTGGGTCGGCCTACCCAACCGCCGAACGGATGATCGAGCGGATCCGGTCGAACAGGCCGGGCTGCGGAGGACCCATCACACCCCTGGCATGCTCGGGCAGGTGCGCGCCGGGGTCGCCGCTGTCCTCGAACACGTAATAATCGAGCATTCGCCGCCACACCGCGCGCTGTTCGGGTGGCAGGTGGCGGTAGGACAGGATCGCGTGCAGCAACGCATCGTAGGGGCTGCCGATCCCCTGCGGCTGGCCCTCGGTCCACCAGTAATTGACCAGGATACTTACGGGCGCGAGCGATTCGACCCCGTGCCACCAGCAATAGGGAAGGTAGATCGCATCGCCCGGTTCGAGCGTCGCCTGCCGCGCTTCGGCCCATGCCTGTTCGAACCGCGGGTGGGCAGCAAGGTCGGGATTGGCGAGATCGACCATGCTGACCGGCGTGCCCGCCGGGGTCAGTTCGAACGGGCCGGGATAGAGATTGGCGGTCTGCTCGGGCGGGAAGACCGTGAACCGCCGCCGCCCGGCGATGCAGCAGGCGATGTTCTCCTTGATATCGAAATGCGGCGCGACGCGGATGCGATTGCCGATCCAGATGCGCGGCTCGACCTCGGGCAGCAAAGCGAGCCGGTTGTCGCGCGCGAAGGCGGGCAGCAATTCGCCGATCGCTTCGGACTGGACAGCCATGCCGGGCGGATCGGCGATGTCGGCGGCGCGCAGCAGGTCGGCGAGAAAGGCGTCGAGCCGTCCCTGGCCCTTCCTGAAATTGAAGCCGGTCAGGTCGGCATTGTAGAAGAAGCGGCCTTTTTCGCCAGGTGCGGCGCCGATCGCCACCACCGGGCGCGTGACCCCGCCCTCGACGATGTAGCGGACGATCGCCTCGTCGCCCTGCCTGGCCGCCTTCACAGCGGGCCAGTCGGTGACCAGGCCGCGCAGGACCGCCGGTCGTCCGGCCGCCCTGATTTCGTCCAGCGCCTCCTTCGTTGCAGGTACGGGCAGTTCCGCGATCGGCCGGGGCGCGCTCGCCGCGGTCATGCAGAGACGCGTTCGGACGCGGGAATGGCGCTGCCCTGCTGCGCGAGGAACTGGTCCTGCGTCGGCATCTGCGACACCGCCTGCGCCACGACCTCCCGGATGTGCTCCAGCCGCTGGCGCGTCTCCGCCTCGTCGAGCAATCCGGCGACCGGGTGGTAGCCCTGCGGCTCGACACCTTGCCCCGCCATCACAGACAGCCAGCTGGTTTCGGTGAACAATTCCTCGTGCTCGCGGACGACCCGGCCCGAACCGCGGAACATCGCCAGCTTCTCGGCCAGCCCGTCGGGCGGGTCGAGATTGCGGCAATAGCGCCAGAACTCGGAATCGTCGCGCTCCGTCGCCTTGTAGTGCAGCACGAGGAAGTCGCGGATATCGACATATTCGCGTTCCGTATCGCGATTGAAGCGGGCGATCTCCTGCTCGCCGAACGCGGTGGTCGGGAAGTAGGCCATCAGCCGTGCGATTGCCGACTGGACGAGGTGGATGGCGGTCGATTCGAGCGGTTCGAGGAAGCCGCCCGCGAGCCCCAGCGCGACGACGTTCTTCTCCCACGCGCGCGTGCGATGGCCGGCGGTGAAGCGCAGCTGGTTGGGATCGGCGAACGGTTCGCCGTCGAGATTGGCGAGCAGCAGGTCGGTCGCCTCGTCCTGCTCCATGTGGGCGGAGGAATAGACGTGGCCGTTGCCGATCCGGTGCTGCAGCGGGATGCGCCATTGCCATCCGGCGGGCCGGGCGGTCGAGCGGGTCAGCGGCTGGTGATCGCCCGCCAGCGTGCACGGCACCGCCACCGCGCGGTCGCAGGGCAGCCATTTGCTCCAGTCGTTGAAGGGCACACCGAGCGTCCGGCCGAGCAGCAGCGAGCGGAATCCGGAGCAGTCGAGGAACAGCTCGCCCTCGATCTCGGAGCCGTCCTCCATCTTCACCGCGGTGACGAAGCCGCTATCGCCGTCCTGCAGCACGTCGACCACCCGGCCTTCGCGCCGGACCACCCCCTGCCGTTCGGCGCGGATGCGCAGGTAGCGCGCGTAGCGACTCGCATCGAACTGGAAGGCATAGGCGAGTTTCGACAGCGGCGATTTCGGATTGTCGAGCTGCGGCCAGTAGAACTTGCCCGCCTTGCCCGCCATCGCGGCTATCGAATAGACGTCGAGTTCCTCGGGGTCGCCCAGCGCACGTCCGCGGAGCCAGAAATGGTGGAATTCGATCCCCATCATGTCGAGGCCGTATTTGCCGAACGGGTGGATGTAGGAATGGCCCGGGCGCAGCCAGTCGACGAATTCGATCCCGAGCTTGTAGGTCGCGTGCGTTTCGCGCACGAATTCGTTCTCGTCGAGCCCGAGCAGCTTGTTGAACGAGAGGATCTGCGGGATCGTCGCCTCGCCGACGCCGACCGTGCCGATCGCCTCGCTCTCGACGAGCTGGATCGACAGCCCCGGAAACTCGCCGAGGATCCGGGAGATCGCCGCCGCCGCCATCCACCCGGCGGTGCCCCCGCCGACGATCACGATCCTGCGGATCGGGTCGCCGTTCAAGATTGGCCCCCGAAGGCGAATTCGGCAGCCGGGCGGTCGTCGTGCCAGGCATCGGCGCGGCGCAGGAAGTCCTCCTGCGTCGGCAACCGTTCGGCGGTGCTGCGATAGCCTTCGCGCATCTGCCGCATCGCGGTGCGGATCTTGTGCTCGTCGAGCGTGTCGGCGATGGCGTCGTAATTCTCCGGCGCGATGTTCTGGCCCAGCATCACCGCGATCCAGCTCGGCTGCGCGAACAGTTCGGCGTTCTCGCGGAACACGCGGCCGTGCAGGCGCCACAATTCCATCTTGCGCGCGAGGCTGTCGGGAATCTCCATGTCGCGGACATAGCGCCAGAACTCCGTGTCGTCGCGCTGCGTCGCCTTGTAGTGGAGGACGATGAAATCGCGCACGTCCTCGTAGAGCTCGCGCATGCCGCGATTGTATTCGTCGCGTTCGAGCGGGCTGATCGGCTGATCGGGAAACAGCGCGAACAGCCGCGCGATGCCGTTCTGGATCAGGTGAATGCTGGTCGATTCGAGCGGTTCGATGAAACCCGAGGACAGCCCCAGCGAGACCACGTTGTGGCTCCACGCCTGCTTCCGCATGCCCGTGAGGAAACGCAGCGTGCGCGGTTCGGCCAGCACCTCGCCCTCGAGATTTGCGAGCAGGATCTCGCGCGCCTCGTCCTCGTCCATGTAGCGGCTCGAAAAGACATGGCCGTTGCCCGTGCGGTGCTGGAGCGGGATGCGCCATTGCCACCCGGCCGGGCGAGCGGTGGCGCGGGTGAACGGGTCGGGCGAAGCCGTATTCGCGGTCGGCACCGCGATCGCGCGGTCGACCGGGAGCCAGCGGCTCCAGTCCTCGTAACCGGTTTCGAGTTCGTCCTCGATCAGGATGCCGCGAAAGCCCGAGCAGTCGACGAACAAATCGCCTTCGACGATCGCGCCGTCCTCCAGCTCGATCGACGCGACGTCGCCGCTTTCGCCGTCGCGGTGCGCCTTCACGATACGGCCTTCGCGCCGGACGGTGCCCTGCCTTTCGGCCAGTCGGCGCAGGTAGGCGGCATAGAGGCCGGCGTCGAAATGAAACGCGTAGTTGATCTCCGACACCGGCGATTTGGCCTGCTGCGAGGGGCGGCCGAAACGCTTCATCGCGGCCGCCACGGTGCTCATCGAATAGTCGCCGATATCGCCGGCATCGCCGCCCTGCGCGAGTTCGCGCAGGTATAGCTGGTGGAACTGGATGCCGTGGAAATCGTGCCCGTATTCGCCGAACGGGTGGAAATAGCGGTCGCCGATCCTGCCCCAGCCGACGAATTCTATCCCCAGCTTGAACGTGCCCCTGGTCGCCTTGAGGAATTCGTTCTCGGGAATGTCGAGCATGGCGTTGAAATTGCGGAGCGGGGGGATCGTCGCCTCGCCGACGCCCACGGTTCCGATGGCGTCCGATTCGACCAGCGTGACGGTGCGTCGGCCGTCGTCGAAAAAGCGCGACATCGCCGCGGCGGCCATCCACCCCGCGGTGCCGCCGCCGACGATGACGACCTTCGCTGTTCTGTTTGCGGTAACGATACCATTCGATGGAGGCATGCGGTCGTCTCGGCACTGTTTCGCGTTTGCAACACTCGCTGTGCTAAACTTTCAAGGCACCTCTTGCAAAGGCAAGATTGTGCCGATATGCACGGCTGCAACAACAAAAAACTCGCGCTGCATCGGTTAATGGTAGCGCTAACATCGGGAGAGGGGCCACAATGGCTGATACGCTTGGCGGCGAATCGACAGATCGCGATCTCAATACGTTTCGCAATTTCCTGAGGGCGGGCGCTTCGTCGCTGGCGCTGGGCGGGCTGCTGGCCGCGCAGACGGCGCTGGCGCAGGACGATCCGGACGACCCCGAAACCGAAGAGGCGACGCCGGCCCCGCCGAGTGGCCCGGCCATCGTCGTCAGCGGCATTCGCCAGTCGCTCGCCAATTCGCAGGACATCAAGCGCGACGCGGATACGGTGGTCGATGCGATCACCGCGGAAGATATCGGCGCGCTGCCCGACCGTTCGGTCACCGAGGCGCTGCAGCGCGTGCCGGGCATCGCGATCAACCGCTTCGCCGGCTCGAACGACCCCGACCACTTCTCGGTCGAGGGTTCGGGCGTGGTGGTGCGCGGTCTCAATTTCGTCCGCTCCGAATTCAACGGCCGCACCGCTTTTGCCGCAGGCGTCGGCGGGCAGGCGCTGAATTTCGCCGACGTCCCGTCCGAGCTGCTCGGTTCGGTGATCATCAACAAGAACGCCACCGCCGAGATGATCGAGGGCGGGCTTGCCGGTACGGTCAATCTCAACACCCGCAAGCCGTTCGACAATAACGGTTTCAAGATCGCCTTCAGCGCCGAGGCCAATTACGGCGACCTGCGCGAGGAATGGACCCCGACCTTCTCCGGGCTGATCAGCAACACCTGGGATACCGAAATCGGCCGCTTCGGCCTGCTGGTGAGTGGTGCGTTCTCGCAGATCAAGAGCCGTTCCGACGGCTTGCACGTCGCCAACTATCAGATCCGCGACGGGATGCTGGTCAACGCCGCCAACACCGACGGCACCCTCGTTTGCCGCAATCCGCTGCCGTCCTCGAGCGACAGCATGACGCTGCCGCCGGGCGGAGCGGCGTGCGGCAATTTCGGCACTGCCGGAGCGGACGGCTTCGCCGACTATGCCGATTACCGTGTCGCGCCGGTCGGCGGCCAGTTCCGCACCCAGGAATTCAACCGCAAGCGCGACGGTATCGCGGTCTCTGCGCAATGGGAGAGCATCGACGAGCGCACACGGATCACCGCCGAGTTCATCCGCTCCCACACCACGAATCGCTGGGGCGAATACACGTTCGAGGCCGGCCCCGACCTGGCCGAATATTCGACCTATCCGATCGGTTGCCAGCAGAATGCCAACGGCCCGCCCACCATCAATCCGGACGGCACGACCGGCGACAACACCACGCGGGCGCAATGCCCGGTCGGCGGTTTCACGGACTATGTCTACGACGCCGACAACGTCTTCCAGTCTGGCTATGTCGTCAATGCCTCGAACGGTTGGCGCGGGGCGGTCAACAATTACGATCCCGCCCCGGGCGCGGGCGGGTCGCCCTACATCCCGATCGGCGGTGTCCAGCAATCGCTGGCCCGGCGCGAGGTCATGGACGAGGTCACCAACGAGGACTACAGCCTCAACATGCGGACGGAGCTGACCGACCGCCTGACCATCGAACTCGACGCGCAATATGCCAAGTCGCGCAAGGAGAACCTCGACTTCAGCGTGTTCGGTTCGCACTTCGCCGATCACGAGCTGGATATTTCGGGCGAATATCCGATCATTATTCCGCACAAACCGCAATTTCTCGGCTACACGTGGTCGGCGCCGAGCCCGGTGCTCGCCAACGCATCCGACGAGGATTATTTTACCGATCCGCGCTTTCAGTTCTGGCGCGCCGCAATGGACCACCTCGAGAACAGCACCGGCGAGCAATTTGCGTTCTCCGCCGACTTGGAATACGAGCTCGATCCGGATTCCTTCATCCGTCGGGTGAAGTTAGGCGCGCGCTACCAGGACCGCGACCAGACCGTCCGCTACACGACCTACAATTGGGGCATGCTGAGCGAGGTGTGGTCCGGACAGCGACCGATCAATTTCGCCGATGTGAACCAGAACGAACGCTACGAGTTTCCGAACTTCTTCCGCGGGGAAGTTCCCGGACCGCCGGGGGCGTATTACTACAACGGCGACTTGATCGACGGGTATGATGAATCGGTCGCATTCTTCCAATCGATCCAGAATCTCTACGCGACCCAGTTCGGCGGCTCGCCGACGTGGAATCCGCTTGCCGAACGGCCGGGGGTGATTTCGGGCACACCATATCTTCCGGCCGACATACAACCGGTTCGTCAGGAGGATACGGCGGGGTATCTGCAGCTCGATTTCGGCAGCGACACGCTGTTCGGAAACGTGCGCTTCTCCGGCAATATCGGCGTCCGCTACGTCAACACCTACGTCAATTCGGCGGGTTCGATCGGTGTGCCGAGCGCAGCCGCGCTCAATATCGCTCAGGACTTCAGCATTCGCTGCGCCGCGGTCGTGCCGCCGGGCGCACCGCCCGGTACACCGCCGCAGACTCCCGGTGGCGTCTGCCTTCTCGGAGCACAGGGCTACGCCGATCTGCAGACCTTTGCGGGCAGCGGCGTCACCACGCGGAACGTGGCCGAAAACAGCTACGATTACTGGCTGCCCAGCCTGAACCTCAAATTCGGCCTCAGCGACGACCTCATATTGCGTCTTGCCGGATCGAAGGTGCTGACACGCCCGGATAATTCCAATATCCGAAACTTCCTGACCACCGGCCTCGGGACGAGCGGGGAACTGACCGCGGCGGCGGGCAATCCCTTCCTCCTTCCCGCGACCGCCTGGCAGTTCGATGCCAGCCTGGAGTGGTATTTCGCGCAGGTCGGTTCGCTGACGCTCAACGCCTTCTATAAGGAGGTTAGCAACTTCTTCTTCCAGGATATTACTACCCGTACCATCACGAGCAACGGCATCACGCGCGACGTGCTGGTCCGCGGACCCGCCAATTTCGACGGGACCGGTAAAATCAAGGGATTCGAGGTCGCCTATCAGCAGACCTACGAGTTCCTGCCGGAACCTTTCGACGGGCTTGGTATCCAAGCCAACTACACCTATATCGAAAGTTCGGGCCTGCCCAACACCTTCCTCAACAACGGCTCACCGGTCAACGAATCGACCGTCCCGCCGGGGAACCTGCCGCTCGAGCAATTGTCCAAGCACAATTTCAACATCACCGGGTTTTACGAGAAGGGGCCGGTCTCGCTGCGCGCCGCATACAATTGGCGCTCGCGCTTCCTGCTCACGGCTTCGGACGTGATCTTCCCGTACTACTCGATCTTCAACGAGCCGACCGGGCAGCTCGATGCTTCGTTCTTCCTCAATCTGAAGGACGTGTTCGACCTGCCGGGCGACATCCGCGTCGGTGTGCAGGGCGTGAATCTGCTCAACGAGGTGACCAAGACGACGCAATCCTACTCCGGCGATCCGGACGACCTGGTGCCGCGTTCGTTCTTCATGAACGACCGGAGATTCTCGTTCATCATCCGGGGCAATTTCTAGCCTTCAACAGTCCAATCCAGCCTCGAGCCGCCACGCAGGGATGCGTGGCGGCTCTTTCTTTGCGGATGGACGAAACAGGGCGTGGCAGATCTTCGCCGTCGGCGGGTGAGGCGGATCGGTCGCGCCGTGCGGCGGGCGCGTTGCGGGCGGGAAGCTCGGGAAACGGGCGGTGCTATGCCGCCGAAAAGGCCTCTGCGATGGCAGTCCGCAGCGGCTTGGCGCGATAGCTCGAATCGTAGGGCGTGCCGCGGACCTCGAGACCGTCGGCACGCTTGGCCGGGTCGAAATATTGCAGCCAGTTGAACCTGTCGACCATGCCCCAGGCGAGGATGTCGTCGAGGTGGTCGCCATATTCGAGCATCAGGTCGAAATAGCGCCGCGCGAAATCGGCCACCTTGGCGTCGCGCGCCGCGATATCGCCCGGCAGCGCCTTGTCCTTGACGTCGAATTCGGTGATCAGCAGGCGGTATCCCATGCCCGTCACCTCGTCGAGGAAGTCGCGCCATTCGCGTTCGGCATAGGGGCCGACCCCGGTCGCGGGGTCGATCTCGAAGATCTCGATATGCGACTGAATGCCGAGCGCGTCGACCGGCACGCCGCGCTTGCGGAAGCCCTCGAGCAGGCGCAGCACGTCGGCGCAGTGTTTGCGGTGCGCCGGCTCCCAGCTCATATAGTCGTTATAGACCAGCTGCCCCTGCGGCAGCTCTTCGCGCGCGGTGTGGAAGGCGAGGTCGAGCACCGCTTCGGGGCTGCCCATCGCGCGGCTGAGACTGGTCTCGATTGGCGCGTTGCGGTCGTGGTCGATCGCTTCGTTGACCACGTCGTAGCTGGAGATCGTGCCGCGATAGCGCCGCGTGACGGCGCGGATATGTTCGGTCAGCAGCCGCTCGGCCTCCTGCACGGGGTTGGCGCCGAAATCGTAGGCGTTGAGCCAGTCGGGGAACCATTGCGGGCGATGCCACAGCAGCGTGTGGCCGCGCACGGCCAATCCCTCGTTTCCAGCCCAGTCGACGATCTGGTCGAGCCGCGCGAAGTCGTAGCTGTCGGGGCCGGGGCGGGTGGCTTGCCACTTCATCTCGTTTTCGGGCACCACGATGCCGCATTCGGCCTTGACCACCTCGGTGTAGCGCGAATTCTGGATCGAGCCGGCCTCGGTGCGGCCCGGGGTCGAGGCGATTGCGGAGCCGAAGGACCGGCCACCCGTTTTGGCAAGCGTATCGAGGCTGGGGCCGTTGACCGTGCCGGTGGGTGTCGGCGCGGGGGTCGAGACGACGGGTGCGGGGCTGCCGTTGCCGTCTCCACCGCACCCGGCCAGCGGCAGGGCGGCCATGCCCGCGAGCGCGGAGCGGCGGCTCAGGGTGAACCGGTCGATGTTCATACGATCTCCACTTCGGCGCTTCCGAGCACCGCGCTGCTATTGCCGACCGACAGCGTCAGTGGCCCGGGCACGTTGACCTCTTCCATGTCGTGATTCCAGATCGCCAGCCGCCGCGGCTCGATTTCGAACCGCACCGTCCGCCGCTCGCCCGGCGCGAGCGTGACCCGCTCGAAACCCTTCAGTTCGAGTACCGGCTGGGTGACCGAAACCTCGCGCCGCGTGACGTAGAGCTGCACGACCTCGTCGCCGTCCCTGTCCCCGGTATTGGCGACTTCGGCTTCGACCACGACTGGTTCGTTGCGGCCGAAGCGCGCCTTGGCCGGACGCGGCTCGGAGATATCGAAACTGGTGTAGCTGAGCCCGTGGCCGAAGGCGAACAGCGGCGCCTTGTCGTCGAACAGGTAGCCGCGCCGCGCGCTCGGCTTGTGGTTGTAGAAATAGGGCACCTGGCCTTCGTTTCGCACCACGGTCACCGGCAGCTTGGCGCCGGGATTGTTGCGCCCGAGCAGGGTCTCGGCGATCGCGAGGCCGCCCTCCTGGCCCGCATACCAGCATTCGAGCACCGCATCGGCCTTGTCGATCACGTTCGGCCAGCTCGGCGGGCGGCCGTTGATCGCGCACACAACCAGGATCTTGTCGAGCGCCGCGAGCGCATCGACCAGCTCGTTCTGCTCGCCGACGATATCGATATCGACCCGGTCGCCCAGATGCGTCTTGGCGAAGCCCTCGCGGCTGGTCTGTTCGGTATCGCCGATCGCGAGCACGATGGTGTCGGCGGTTTTGGCGACTGCGACCGCCTCGGCGATCAATTCGAGATTGCGCTCGCGCGGCGCGAGTTCGACATCGCTTTTTGAGCGGTCCTCGCTGGTGGTGATGAAGACGCCCTGCGCAGTGACGAAATCCGCCTCTGGCGCGATCCGGCGCAAGCCTTCGATCAGGCTAATCCGCTGTTTCGGGACCGAGGAATAGCCGCCCAGCCGCGCGATGGCATGGTTCGGCCCGATTACCGCGACGCGGCCCATGCTCGCGGGATCGAGCGGCAGTGTGGCGTTGGTGTTGGTCAGCAGGCACATGCCCTTGCGCGCCGCCTCAAGCGCCAGCGCGCGTGCTTCGGCATTGCCGGTAATGCGTTCGGCCAGCGCGTAATCGCCATACGGATTCTCGAACAGCCCGGCGCGGAACTTGAAGGCCAGCATCCGCGCGCAGGCGGTGTCGACCAGCGCGACCGGCACCCGGCCCGCCTCTACGGCCTCTTCGAGCGTCGCATAGGCCATTCCCTCGGGCAGTTCGCTGTCGACCCCGGCGAGCAGCGCCTGGTGCGCGGCATCTTCGAGATCTTCGGCGACATGGTGGAGCGTCGCCAGTTCGTGCACCCCGCCGTAATCGCTCACGATCACCCCGTCGAAACCCCACTCGCCGCGCAGCACTTCGCCCAGCAGCCAGGTGTTGGCGTGGCTGGGAATGCCATCGATCTCGTTATAGCTCGGCATCACCGCGCCCACGCTGGTGCGGCGGACCACTTCGCGGAAAGGCGGGAAGAAGTTCTCGCGCAGCTCGCGTTCGGACAGTTGCGCGGGCGAGATATTGTTGCCCGCCTCGGGCTGGCCGTGGCCGGTCATGTGCTTGAGCGTGGCGAAGACCTTGCCCTCGCGCAGCTTCTCGAACTTGCCGGGTCCTTGCAGCCCCTCGACCGCGGCGACGCCCATTTCGGCGCACAGATAGGGGTCCTCGCCCCAGGTCTCCTCGATCCGTCCCCAGCGCGGATCGCGCACGATATCGACCACCGGGCTGAGCACCAGCGGCACCCCGCGCGCGCGCACTTCGCGCGCGGTCACCGACTGGACGCGCCGCATCAGATCGGTGTCGAATGTGCCCGACAGCGCGATCGCCTGCGGGAACATGGTCGCCTCGGTCGCCATGTAGCCGTGGAGCGATTCCTCGTGCACCAGCACCGGGATGCCGAGCCGCGTGTCTTCCACCGCCCAGCGCTGCAGCGCGTTGATGAACTCGACCGTCTGCTTCGGCGTGCGCCAGCGCGCCGCGGTACCGCCCGAGGCGCCGGTGATGCCGGGCACGCCGCGCTTGTCGCTCGGCCGCGTGACATGGCCGATCCCGTCGGGCAAGGCCGCGCTCGCCTTGGCCGGATTGAACGCGAGATCGTCGATCATCTCGCCCTTGCCCTGCCACGCGGTGCGTATCTGCTGGATTTTCTCGGTGAGCGTCATCCGCGCCATCAGGTCGGCCACGCGCGCCGCGATCGGCGCGCGCGCATCCTTGTAGACCGGCTCCGCCTGCGCCAGCGCCATCGGCGCCTGCGCCACGGCGAGTGCAGACAGGCTCCCGCCCGCGAACAGCTTCAGGGCTCCGCGGCGCGAGACGCTCATGGCACGACCGTCAGCGTGACTTCCTGCAGATCCTGCGAGTTCGGCCCAACCATGACGGTGAATTCGCCGGGTTCGATCACGCGTTTCATCTCGCGGTTCCACAGCATCAGCGAGCGCGGCTCGATAGTGATATCGACCCGGCGGCTCTCGCCCGGCTGCAGCGTGACGCGTTCGAAACCCGCCAGTTCCTTCACCGGACGGGTGACCGAGCTCATGACGTCGCGCAGATAGACCTGCACCACTTCGTCGCCCGCCATCTCGCCGGTATTGGTCACCGTGACCGCAACATTGACCGTGTCGCCCGCGGCGATGCTGGCCGAGGACAGCACGGGTTCGGACATCTCGAACGTGGTGTAGCTCAGCCCGTATCCGAACGGGTAGAGCGGGGTGACCTCGTCGAACAGGTAGCCACGCCGCGCGCTCGGCTTGTAATTGTAGAAATTGGGCACCTGCCCGACATTGCGCGCGACCGTTACCGGCAGCTTGCCGCCCGGATTGACGCGGCCGAACAGCGCATCGGCGATGGCGGTGCCCTGCTGCTCGCCGGCATACCAGGTTTCGAGGATCGCATCGGCCTCCGCCGCCACCGTCGGATAGCTCGGCGGGCGTCCGTTGACGAGCACCGCGACGATCGGCTTGCCGAGGTCCTTCAACGCCATGAACAGCTCGTTCTGCTCGCCGACCAGGTCGAGGCTCGTCCGGTCGCCGAGATGCCCCGGCGCCCAGCCTTCGCGGCTGGTCTTCTCGGTGTCGCCGATGAACAGCAGGATCGTATCCGCATCGCGCGCCGCCTCGACCGCTTCGGTGATGCGGCGGCGGTTCTCTTCGGGGTTGCCGAGTTCGACCTCGTCCTCCCACCAGTCGTCGTCGCCCTTGGTGATCTCGACCCCGAGCGAATGGACGATATTCGCGCGGTCGCCGACCAGCGCTCGGACGCCTTCGAGCGGAGTGACGCTGGCGCGCGGTTCGCCGTAATAGCCGCCGAGGCGCGCGACGTCGGCATTGGGGCCGATCACCGCGATGGTCGGCCTGGCGTCGCCCGCGTCGGGCAGCGCAAGCGGCAGCACGCCGTCGTTCTTGAGCAGCACCAGCGATTTCTCCGCCGCCAGCCGCGCGAGCGCGACGCCTTCCGCCCCGTTGGAAGTCTGCGCCTCGGCGCGGTCGGGCCACGGATCGTCGAACAGCCCGGCGTTGAATTTCATCGTCAGGAAACGCCGCACTGCAGTGTCGAGCGCTTCCATCGAGACCTTGCCCTCGCGCACGCTGGCGGCGAGATTCTCGAACCCGTCGCCCTCGGGCAGGTCGACGTCGACGCCCGAGTTGATCGCCAGCTCGCCCGCCGCCTTGTAGTCGGGCACGATATTGTGCAGCCGCGCCATGTCCTCGATCGCGTAGTAATCGCTCACCACCGCGCCGCGGAAACCCCATTCGCCGCGCAGCACGTCGTTGAGCAGCCAAGTGTTGGAATGCGAGGGGATGCCGTCGATCTCGTTGTAGCTCGCCATGACCGCGTCGATCGCGGTGCGCGTGACGACCTGCTCGAAGGGCGGGAAGAACATCTCACGCAAGGTCCGCTCGCTGATCTGCGCCGGGCCGACATTGGTGCCGCTTTCGGGCTGGCCGTGGCCGGTCATGTGCTTGAGCGTCGCCATCACCTGCCCGTCGCGCAAGGTGCGGTCGGTGCCGGGCCCTGTCAGCCCCTCGACCGAGGCGACGCCCATCTCGCCGACGAGATAGGGATCCTCGCCGAAGGTCTCCTCAATCCTGCCCCAGCGCGGATCGCGCGCGACATCCACCACGGGAGAGAGAACGAGGTGGACGCCGCGCGCCCGCACCTCGCCTGCAATCAGGTCGCTGATCTCGCGGACGAGATCGCGGTCCCAGGTGCTGGCGAGGCCGATCGATTGGGGGAAGGCGGTCGCATCCTTGGCGGCGAAGCCGTGGAGCGATTCCTCGTGGAACAGCACCGGGATACCGAGCCGCGTCTGCTCGATCGCCCATCTCTGCGCGTCGATCACGTATTGGATGCTGTCCTCGATATTGCGCCGCGGCACTTCGCGCGGCGAGGACGGGCCGAGCCGGTCGGAAGGCCGTGCGATCTGGCCGATCCCGTCGGGATAGACGCTGCTCGCCCTGGTCGCGTCGAACACGTCGCCGTCGCCTTGGATATCGCCCTTGGAGTTCCACACCGTGATGATCTGCGCGACCTTCTCCTCCAGCGTCATGCGCTGGATCAGGTCGTCGACCCGCTGCTCGACCGGAAGCGAGGCGTTCCAGTACGGCGCATCGGCCATCGGGCGCTCGACCGCCGGGGCGTCGGATTGGGCCAGGGCGGGGGAAATCGCCGGCCCGGCAAGCGCCATCATCGCGGCGCTCGCGGCCAGGCTGGCACGCAGCATCATTCGCATCGAATTCGTCCCTCTCCGTCGCGCGCATGCTTGACTGCACGGCGCTGTGTGGTAGCGCTACCATGATGAGAGGGAGAGGGGTTGTCAACCGGATTGGAGCGTGGCTCGCCGCGCTGCTGCTGGGCGTGCTGGCGAGCGGGCTTGCGGGCGCCGCCGCGCAGGCCGAGGACGGCTACGATCTGTGGCTGCGCCATGCGCCGCTCGATCCCGCACGAGCGGAGGCGGCGCGCGAAGTGCTCGGTCCGGTCGAGCTGCGCGGTGACGGCAGCGGGACCGCGGGGACCGCCCGCGGCGAGATCGAGCGTGGCCTGGCGGGGATGCTGGGCGCCGATCGCGGCAATCGGTCGATCACGCTGGCGCTGACGCAGGATTTGACCGAAGGCGAGCGCTGGCTCGCGGCCGAGCTCGCCGGGGCTCCGCCCGGATCGTTCGTCATCGCCGCCGATCCGAACGCCGGAACCATCGTCGCGGCGCGCGACGATACCGGGCTGCTCTACGGGGCGTTTGCGCTGCTGCGGCATGTCGCGGGAGACCGTCCGCTTCCCGAAGTCGCGCGCACCTATCGCCCCGGCATGCCGCTACGGCTGCTCAACCACTGGGACAATCCCGACGGCCATGTCGAGCGCGGCTATGCCGGGCGCTCGATCTTCGATTGGTGGCACCTGCCCGAGCGGCTCGATCCGCGGATGATCGACTATGCCCGCGCCAACGCCTCGATCGGCATCAACGGCGCGGTAGTCAACAACGTCAATGCGCGCGCTTTCATGCTCGAGCCGCGCTATATTGCCAAGCTGAAGCGGCTCGCCGATGCGTGGCGGCCCTACGGCATCCGCGTCTATCTCTCCGCCCGTTTCAGCGCGCCGCGCGATATCGGCGGGCTGGAAACCGCCGACCCGCTCGATCCCGCGGTGCGCGCATGGTGGCACGCCAAGGCGGACGAGATCTACGCCGCGATCCCCGATTTCGGCGGCCTCCTGGTCAAGGCCAACAGCGAGGGCCAGCCCGGCCCGCAGGACTACGGGCGCACGCATGCAGACGGCGCCAACATGCTCGCCGAAGCACTGGGGACGCGCGGCACGGTGATCTGGCGCGCCTTCGTCTATTCGGCCGAGGACGAGACCGACCGTGCGAAGCAGGCCTACGAAGAATTCGTGCCGCTCGACGGGCGCTTCGCCGACAATGTCATCGTTCAGGTCAAGAACGGTCCGATCGACTTCCAGCCGCGCGAGCCGTTCCACCCGATGTTCGGCGCGATGCCGAATACGAAGCTGATGCTCGAGACGCAGATCACCAAGGAATATCTCGGTTTCGCCAGCCACCTCGCTTTCCTCGCACCGATGTGGACCGAAGTGCTCGATGCGGACACCGGGCGCGGCGGCACCGTGGCCGAAGTGGTCGCACCCGCGGGCATGGCGGGGGTCGCCAACACCGGCTCGGACCGCAACTGGTCGGGCAGCCATTTCGACCAGGCCAACTGGTACGCCTTCGGGCGGCTCGCGTGGGATCCCTCGCTATCGAGCGAGGACATCGCGCGCGAATGGGCGGCGCTGACCTTCAGCCGCGAGGAGGCATTCCTCGCCGCGGTCGTCCCGATGATGCTGTCCAGCCGCGAGACGGTGGCGCGGTACATGACCCCGATGGGGCTCGCGCACCTGATGGATACGGGCCATCACTACGGCCCCGGCCCGTGGGTGTGCGACCTGCCGCGGCCCGAATGGAACCCGTGCTATTATCACCGCGCCGATGCCGGCGGGATCGGTTTCGACCGCACCGCGACCGGCTCGAACGCGCTCGAACAATACGCGCCCGGCGTGGCCGCGGCGTGGGCGGACCCGGCGGAGATCGACGAGCGCTACCTGCTGTGGTTCCACCACCTGCCGTGGGACTATCCGGCGCAGAGCGGGCGCCCGCTATGGGACGAACTGGTCGCGCGCTACGATCGCGGGGTCGCCGAAGCCGATGCGATGGCGCAGACCTGGTCGGAACTCTCGCCCTACGTCGATCCCCAGCGCCACCGTGCGGTCGCCGAAAGCCTCGCCATCCAGCGGCGCGAGGCGCGCTGGTGGCGCGATGCGTCGCTCGCCTATTGGCAATCGCTGAACGGGCTCGACCTGCCGCCCGGCACCCGCGCGCCCGAGCACGATCTCGACTACTACCGCAGCCTGGTTTTCCCCGAGGCGCCGGGCCGATGACGCCGCTTGCCGTCAAACCGCATCGGGGGCTATGGGGCTGACCATGGACGAACCCAAGGGCAACAGGAAACAGGGCCGCCGGCGCGGTTCGCGGCGCGGCAACGCGGCGCCGACCATCGCCGACGTCGCGCGCGAGGCGCGCTGTTCGCCGATGACCGTCAGCCGCGTCATCAACGGCGAGGGCAATGTCCGCGAGGAAACGCGCCAGCAAGTGCTCGAAGCGGTGCGCAAGCTCAACTATTCGCCCAACCGCGCGGCGCGCTCGCTCGCGGGCGGCGAGCAGCTCCGCATCGCGCTGCTGTTCGACAACCCCTCGGCGTCCTATCTCAGCGAATTCCTGATGGGCGCGCTGGGCGAGGCGAGCCGGCGCGACATGCACCTGATGGTGCAGGATTGCGACAGCGTGCCTGAAGGCAAGAAGCTGATCCGCAAGCTCACCGACGAGGGCATCACCGGATTCATCCTGCCCTCGCCGCTGTCCGACGACCGCAGCGTGCTCGACCTGATCGCCGAATGCGGCGCGATCCCGATCGCGGTCGGCCCGGGCCAGGCCGCGGAACCCTACGGCGCGGTGCTGATCGACGAGTTCCAGGCCGCCTACGACATGACCAGGCACATTATCGGGCTCGGTCACCGCCGGATCGGCTTCATCATCGGCAATCCCGAACAGGTCGCGAGCGGCCGCCGGCTCGAAGGCTATCGCGCGGCGATGGAAGAGGCCGACTGCCCGGTGCTCGACGGGCTGATCGCGCAGGGCCAGTTCACCTACCGCTCGGGCATGGTCGCGGCCGAGAAGCTGCTCTCCGCCTCGCCGCGCCCGACCGCGATCTTCGCCTCCAACGACGACATGGCCGCCGCCACCGTCGCGGTCGCGCACCGGCGCCATCTCGACGTGCCGAGCGACATTACCGTGTGCGGCTTCGACGACACCGAGCTCGCCAGCTCGATCTGGCCCGAGCTCACCACCATCCGCCAGCCGATCCGCGACATGACCGCGCATGCCGTGGCGATGATCGCCAAGCTGTGCCGCCAGGCGCGGATGGGCGAGAAGCTGAGCCCCGAACACGCGGTACTCGACTACAAGCTGATCCGCCGCGCCTCCGACGCCGGGCCGAGCCTGGTCGAAATCTCGTCCGACTCCAAAAAGTCCGCATGAGCCACGACGAGCGCCCCGCCAGGCTGCGGTCGCGCGACTGGTTCGACAATGCCGAGCGGATGGACATGACCGCGCTCTATCTCGAGCGTTTCATGAATTACGGCATCACCCCGGAGGAACTGCGGAGCGGCAAGCCGATCATCGGGATTGCGCAATCGGGCAGCGATTTGAGCCCCTGCAACCGCATCCATCTCGAACTGGCGAAGCGCACCCGCGACGGGATTCGCGACGCCGGGGGCGTGCCGATCGAATTCCCGGTCCACCCGATCTTCGAGAACTGTCGTCGGCCGACCGCCGCGCTCGACCGCAACCTGCTCTATCTGGGACTGGTCGAGCTGCTCAACGGATACCCGATCGACGGCGTCGTCCTCACCACCGGCTGCGACAAGACCACGCCGAGCCAGATCATGGCCGCTTCCACCGTCGACATCCCCGCGATCGTGCTCAGCGGCGGGCCGATGCTCGACGGCTGGCACGAGGGCGAGCTGGTCGGCAGCGGCACGGTGATCTGGCGCAGCCGCCGCAAGCTCGCCGCGGGCGAGATCACGCAAGAGGAATTTCTCAACCGCGCCACCAGCAGCGCGCCGAGCGCCGGGCACTGCAATTCGATGGGCACCGCAAGCACGATGAACGCGGTCGCCGAGGCGCTCGGGCTCAGCCTGACCGGCTGCGCCGCGATCCCCGCGCCCTATCGCGAGCGCGGCCAGGTGGCCTACCGCACCGGCCAGCGGATCGTCGAAATGGTACGCGAGGATCTGAAACCGTCCGACATCCTCACCCGCGCGGCGTTCGAGAACGCCATCGCCACCGTCAGCGTGATCGGCGGCTCGTCCAACGCGCAGCCGCATATCCAGGCGATGGCGGCGCATGCCGGGGTGCCGCTCGAAGGGGCGGTGTGGCAGGAGCACGGCTACGACTTGCCGCTGCTGGTCAACATGCAGCCCGCGGGCGAATATCTCGGCGAGCGCTTCCACCGCGCGGGCGGGGTGCCCGCGGCGATGTGGGAACTGCTCGAGGCGGGCGTGCTCCACGGCGAGTGCACCACCTGCACCGGCGCGACGATGGCGGAAAACCTCGCAGGCTGCGAAACGAAGGATCGCGACATGATCCGCCGCTTCGCCGAACCGCTGATGGAAAAGGCCGGCTTCCTCGTCCTGTCGGGAAACCTGTTCGATTTCGGCATCCTCAAGACTTCGGTCATCTCCGAGGAATTTCGCACCCGCTACCTCTCGCGCCCTAGGCAGGAAGGCGTGTTCGAGGCGCGTGCGGTGGTGTTCGACGGCTCGGACGATTACCATCACCGCATCAACGACCCGTCGCTGGCGATCGACGAGGACTGCATCCTCGTGATCCGCGGATCGGGCGTGATCGGCTGGCCGGGCAGCGCCGAGGTGGTCAACATGCAACCCCCCGACGCGATGATCCGCGCAGGTGTCGCGTGGCTCCCGACATTGGGCGACGGCCGCCAGTCGGGCACCAGCGACAGCCCCTCGATCCTCAACGTCTCGCCCGAGAGCGCGGTTGGGGGAGGGCTGGCCTGGCTGCGCACCGGCGACACGATCCGGGTCGACCTGAACGAAGGCACTTGCAACGCGCTGGTCGACGAAGCCGAAATCGCCCGCCGCCAGGCCGAGGACCCCGCCCCGCCGGTGCCCGAATCGAACACCCCGTGGGAGGAACTCTTCCGCGAAAAGACCGGCCAGCTGGGCGAGGGCGGGGTGATGGACTTCGCGCTGAAATACCGCGGGACGTCGACGAAGCTGCCACGGCATAATCATTGAGGTGGGCGAACGGCGCCTTTATCACGGTGCAAAGAGCGTATTGGTGCCTTTATTGCGACCGCTTGTGCAAGCGTGCCAAACCGAAAGTTCGGCATAAACTAGCGATCCTACCTTGCTTGCGCTACGCTAACTCGTCGCATAGGCCATCATTAGTGTTCGCCAGAGGTTTGCATGAGCGGTACGAAATTTTCGCAACGCATACTCAACATCGGATTTCTTGGCGCACTAGTGCTTGCTGCAATCGCGTTTCTCGCAGCCGGTGCATATCTCCTGAAGTTTGCGGGCTCGACACAGGAGGTTGTCACGCAGATGATGTCAGCTGGGCAAACAGGCTCGATCGATCGCGGCAATATTGAACTTCTTCAGAACGGCCTAACCATTCATGCTTATCTAGCCCGCGTTCTTCTCGTCTCCTGCGGGATGTTCGTTGCTCTTGCCTTTGGCTTCCTCGGCTTTGCACTTTTTCTGGTTGGCGCTACGGGCCAGTCTGATGCGGCTGCTTCGGGTCAGGGATATCAGGTTACACTGACGAATCTCGCTCCGGGAAGCATTGCCATAATTGGCGCGGTGGTCCTCGCCGGAATTTGCGTTACCCGATATATGCCTGTGGAATTCAGCTTTAGCGGTGGATCATCGAGTAGCCGGGCCGAAGGTGCTAGAGAATTGATCAATAGTGGCGTTACAGACGATCACGTTCCAAATGTACCACCTACCGACGATCCTCTAGGCGATGCAATGTCACGCCCCGATCCGAACCTTCCCGAATGACTCTCCAGCTTCGCAGCGTGGGCCTTTGGCTCCTGTTTCTGCTGGCTGTGCCGACGGTAGCATGCGCTCAGGATCGCAGCACCGCCGATTGGAACAGAATTCAGGCTGATGCTGTTTCGGCTTTTGCGAAATATGATGAGGAGGGAACCGCGCCTGTCGTCTCGAGAAAACAGCTTCGGAGGGAGCGAACGCGCGCCTTTCACCTCTTGTACTACGATCTGGCTGCTCATATCCGCACGCATTATCCGCCAAGCCGGCGCCGGACATCACGCTACGCTTTCGTACTCTTTACGCTCGCTCACTATGCCGAGCTCAGTGGCGATATCTGGTATGCATGGGAGTACTATACCGACGTCTGTAGGATAATCGAAGAAGAGCTAATGCCGGTGCGCGTCGCCGCGCCGCCTTACAACGATATCTCGACGCACACGCTCTGTCTGATGAGAAAAGACAGGCTGAGGCGCGCTATCAACAAGGCTGGCCCGCGCCCGGTAAGGGCGTCAATTTTATTCAGCGAAGACGAGCCGACCGTTGAGGACTTTCTTGAGACTATTGAAGCCGAAGGCAGCCTATTTGCCGAGGAAGCGCTTGGCTATGCCTTCCACGAGGCAAGACTAGCTCTTCTGCGTGCGCGTGAGTTGAACCCCGAGCGCAACGGCTGCGACGACGTATGTCATGCGACGGGTATGCTGCGTTCGATCGCCGAGCAGCGCGCGCTACCGTTTGATGTCAGAGTGACGGACAATGTCACCGCAATCGGTATCGGGCTTTCCGCACCTGCTCTGGACATGAGAGGTCAGGCATTGGCGCAGGTCGCAAATGCAGTGCACGACATGTATGGGAGCGAGGTAGGAGAGGGAGCGCCTCGTGGTATGATCTTTTACGGCGACATTGCCGCCGCTGAAACGGAAGTTCTTGAAGCGATCCTGCAGGAGGACACACTCTTACGCGAAATGTCGGGCCGCTGGCCTGATAAGCGCTTCAGCCTTGACGATCATCCGTTGATATTTGGTAGGCGGTTGCTCGAAGGGACCAGCGGAGAGGACAAGCGCTGGGGCGATGTCACCATGCTCCGATACCCTGGTAGCGGGATCTATTCGGTTGGCAACGCTTCCACTCTGATCCGTGCGGTCAGTGAGGCGACCAGGGGCGAGGCAACCTTGCCGACTCTCGATTGCCCGAGAGGGTCTTTGTCTGCAATACGCTTTTGCATTTTGCAAAATGGCATGTTCGCCCGTTTCCTTGATAGCCGGGTGAGTAGGGTCACGGGCGGGCAATCCGTGTTCAGGTCGGTTGTTGCGCGGTCGGAGATTTGGGAGGCATCTTCCGACTACTTTATCGAGATTCTCGAAGAGGAGACTGGCCTTCGCGAACAGGAACTCCGCGACACTTTCCTTGAATTCCTCGATCGGCATTCGGTCAGATGGTGTCAAGATAGCGCTGTCCTCGAAACCGAGGTGAATCTACTATGGGAATTATTTGCAAGTTCCAGCGCGACCGAGATCGATTAGGTTCATGCTTTGGTCCCACGACTTCGCTGGGCAAGTAAAACTACAGACGGCGGCTCTGCTTCTTGATTTATGCACCGTAAATTGCCGATCCGCGCTCGCATACATAGTGGTCAGCAGTTGAGCACGAGTGGACATTGATTGGCGCAAATACGCAGACATTCACCGCCCCTGACTCATGTCAAGTGAATCCGATTTCCTATTCGGCATCCGCCTGCCACCCTGCCTACCGCTCTTTGACTCGTCCGATTCGCCGCCGCGCTTTGCGGGTGTGGCTAACACCTTGAGCGAGGTGTAACCTTGGCAAAACCGAAGTCCACACGCGGCCTCGCAAGGTTACACGCAAACCCTTGAATTACAACAACTATCTGGCAAAAGCCACACCGGCTAAAACCCGAACGAGTGTAACACCCCACCCGTGCGCTCACCCACTCCGAGCCTCGATCCGCAGCGCGATTCCCGCCGCGCGGCCCGGCCCCACCACCGGCATCGCCTCGGGCTCGCGGTTGAGGGCGTCGGGCGGGTGGGTGACCGGCTCGACGCACAATTCCTCGCCGCCGGGCGGGGCGAAGAGGTGGCAGTGGGGGGCGCCGAAGCCGCGTAGCGCGATCGTGCCGTGCCCGTCCGAAACGGTCGCGGTGCCCTCCCACCCGGTGAAGCAGTGGTCGACCAGTTCGGCGGGGAGCGGGGTGCCCTCGCGCCACGGGGCGAGCTTGTCGGCCCGGTGCGCGGTGCCGTCGGGGAGGAACTCGGCATCGATGCCGCGCATGGCGCGCGCGGCGAAAGTCAGCCGGGTGTCGGGGCCGCGGCGGAGATAGGGGTGGAGGCCGAGGCCGAGCGGGGCCGGTTTGGCGGCGCGGTTCTCGGCGATGAGGCGGATCGTGCAGCCGCTCTCGTCGAGCGCGACATGCTGGTGCGCGCGGTAGGGCCAGGGCCATTCGCCGTCGCCAGCGTAGTCGTGTTCAAGCAGCGCGCTGGTGGCGTCGTGCCGGATCGTGCGCCATTCGCGCAGCCAGCCGAGGCCGTGGAGCGGGTGGCGCTGCGGCGCGAGGTTGGGGGCAAGCTCGACCGCGCGCCCGCCGAACGCGAAGCGGCCCTCGGCGATGCGGTTGCAATAGGGCACCAGCGCGAAGCAGGCCGAGTCGAGCGGGTGGCCGACGTCCTCGGGCATCGTGCGCAACACCGGCACGCCGCCCAGCGACAGGCCCGACAGGCACCCGCCGACCCCGGGCCGCAGGCGCGCTTCCCACGCGCCGGCAGCCAGCGTCAGCTCAGCCAAGCCCGCCCGCCTGCGCGTGGACGCGGATCAGCACCAGCAGCACGTCGTCGCTGTCGAAATTGCCGTACCAGCCCTGCGGCTCGTGCGGCGGGTCGCCCATATAGGCGAGATCGCCGTCGCGGAAGCGCGCGTCGGGATGCGCCGCGCGCGCCTCGCCGTTCCAGGCCCAGAAGTTGGAGCCCATCAGCGGCCCGCCCGCCTGCCAGCTCGCTTCGACCGCGTCGTAGATCACGTTGTAGAACTGCTCGCGGAAGCGGATCGAGGAATCGGGATCGTAGGATTCCTCGTCGCGCGGGAAGCCGAATTCCTCGACCAGCATCGGCTTGCCCAGCGTGCCCGCCATCCGCTGGTGCGCGGCGAGATAGGCCCTGGTGTTGGCCTCCGCCACCGGCCATGTTCCCGGCAGGTCGTCGCCGGTCACCCAGCCCCAGTTGAGCGGCCAGATATGCGCGGTGAGATAGTCGATGTCGCGATGCGCGCGCAGCACGATTTCCTCGCTCCCGTTTGTCGCCTGCGTCCCCTCCTGCCCGAGCGAGACGAGGTGGTTGGGATCGAGCGAGCGGATCAGCGCGGCGGTCGAGTCGATCCAGCCGTAATAGGCCGCGGCATTGCGCGCGATCGCGGCGTCGCTGCCGCCCGGACGCGGTTCGTTGGCGTGCTGCCAGCTCATCATCGCCGGGTCGTCGGCATAGCGTGTGCCAGTGATCGAATTGGTGCGCGTCACCATGCGGCGCAGGTGGGTATTGTAGAGGGCCACCGCATCCTCGTTGGCGTAGAACTCGGCGGTGGCATCGGCAAAAGCGGGCCAGGGGTGGTCGGGATCGCCCATGTCCATGTAGTCGCCGGTCGCGCGCCACAGCAGTGTCTGCAGCCCGCCCGACCATTCCCAGAAATTGGACAGCACCAGCACCGCGGTCATGCCGCGCTTGCCGATCTCGGCCATGGCGAAATCGAGTCCCTCGAACAACGCCGGGTTGGGGGTGCCGTCGGGCCGGGTGAAGCCGGGCTTGATCGAATTGTTGAGCGGCCCTTCCTCGCCCGAGGCCATGATGCGGAGGTTGTTGATGCCGAGCGCCTGCATCCGGTCGAGTTCGCGGATCAGGCGCGCGCGATTGCCGTAGGGCGCGTCGGCGCCGAGCCACGCGGCGTACCACATGTTCGCGCCGACGATCCGGTAGGGCGCGCCGCCGCGCGTCAACGCCATCCCGTCGCGGGCGACGAAGCCGGTCCGCCGCGACGGCATAGTGGCGCAACCCGGCAGCGAGGCGGCCCCGGCGAGCGCCGCGCTGCCCGCGATGAATTGGCGGCGGTCGAAAGTCATCGGGTCACCTGTAGCTCGAAGCCGGGCACGGGCAAGCCGCGCGAATCGTAGAGGTTGACGATGGGCGCGTCGGACCAGGCGTGGCGGATGCGGGTCACCTCCTCCCCGGGGGCAGGGGTGACCACCAGCGTTTGCCCGTCGATCGCTACATCCGCCCAGCGGCAGCTGTTTGCCGCGCTGCCACAGGCCTCCACGCCCAGCGGGACCGGGCCGCCAAAGGCGCGCAGATCGCCCTCGACGCCGGTGAAGCGGACGACGATCCGGTCGCCTTCGCGCACCGCGCTTGCGGGCATCGGCATTGGCCTGCCCTGCGCGGCCATGGCGAGGCGCTTGCCGAGATCGTTCTTGTTGGCCGGGTGGATATCGGTCGGCTCGCCGATATCGATCGCGGTCACCAGCGCGGCGTTGGGGTCGGCCGCGACCCCGTCGAGCTGATCCTGCCGCAATTGCGCCCAACCCGATTCGACCGGCTTGCTCTGCCGCTCGCCATAGTCCGCCAGCTGCACCACCAGCATCCGCGCCTGCTCGCCGAATTGCCGCCGCCAGCCGGCGAACAGCTCGCGCAGCTTGGCGTCGTAATCGGGCTGGCCGACATCGCTCTCGCCCTGATACCACGCCACCCCCGCGAGCCGCATCGGACCGAGCGGCGCGACCATATAGTTGTGCATCACCCCGATCCCGGCATTGGCATCCCACGGCGCGCGCGGGGGCACGCCCTCGACCGCGCCGATCGAGTAATCCCAATCCGCGCCGAGCGGGATCGCGCCACCGCCTGCGGGGGTGAAGGAGAGCCGGTCGGGCCCGGCGAAGAAGCCGCCCGTGTCCCACATATTGTTGGCCGCGATCAGGACCTCGTTCTCGCCCTCGCGCAGATATTCGGCGGGGACGCGATAGATCCGCTCGACCCCCCAGCCAAAGGTATAACCGACCGGGTGGCCGTTGACCCAGGTCAGGTCGAGATCGTCGATCGCGCCGATCGCCAGCGCGCCTTCGCCCGCCGCCTGCTCGGCGGTGAGCGTGAAGGTCTGACGCAGCCACACATTGGCTTGCGGCTGCGTGTCGAGACCGGTGCCTGCCCACTCGTTCCAGAACGAGAATTGCGGGATCGGCCGCCATGCGAGCATGGAACTGTCGGTCCACGGCTCGCGGCCCTCGTCATTGGCGCGCCACCACTCGTACCATTGCGGCACGAAGGCCTGCGCTGCCGCCAGCGGGTCGCTTTCGTAGAGCTGCAGCTGTTCGAGCGCTTCCTCGCCGTAGAGCACGCGCACGCTGTCGGGGGTGAGCCAGGCGCGTGCCGCGCTGCCGCCCCAGTTGGAATGGATCAGCCCGACCGGCACGCCCTCGCGGTCGGCGCGCAATTGCTTGCCCATGTAGAAGCAGGCGGCGGAAAATTCAGGGACGCTGTCGCGCGTCGCCGGCTGCCACGACACCGGCTCGGCGAAATCGCCCTGCGGCACGGGCGCGGTCGATTTGGGGATTTTCAGCAGGCGGATGCGGTCGTCCGGTGCGAGCCGCAGCTGGTTGTAGGTGTCGAGCGCGCGGTTAAACGGCAGTTCCATGTTCGACTGTCCCGAACACAGATAGACATCGCCGATCAGGAGATCGCCGATCGTCGCTTCGCCGGTTCGATCGCTGAGGATCAACGCGACCCCGTCTTCGCTGGCTTCGCGCGGCGCGAATGTGAGTGTGAACGCGCCTTCGCTATCCGCCTTCGCGCTCGCCCGGTCATCGCCGAGCGTGCCGTGCACGGTGCCGCCGGGTGCGGCGGTGCCCGCGACAATGATCGGTTCGCCGCGCTGAAGCACCATGCCCTCGCCATAGCCGGGTCCCACCGCCGGCGCGGCCCATGCCGGGCCGCTCGCGAGCATGACGGCGCAGGCGAGCGCGCGCTTCATCCGAGCTTCGCCTGGGATTGCGCGAAGCCCTTAACCGGCGCGTCGAAAGCGAACAGGCCGCCCGCGAGCGGATACTGCTTCATGTCGCCAGGCTCCATGTTCTTGATCGCGGTGGTCACATAACCGGTGCCGAAATCCTTGCCGCCGAACGCCATTTTGGTGATGTCGCGCGCGGGCATGGCGATGGTCGCGACCAGTTCGCCCTCGGGCGAGAAGCGCGCCACCCGGCTGCCCAGATAAAGCCCGGTCCAGACATGGTCCTCTTCATCGACCACCGGCCCGTCGGGATAGGCGTCGGGGAACAGCGCGCCGGTATCGGCGAAGGGCCGTGCCTCGCCGACGCTGTCCTGCGACAGGTCGGCGGCCATGATTGTCTGCGCGGTGGTGTCGGTGAAGTAGATCCGGCTGCCCGAACGGTTCACCGCCGGCCCGTTGGTGATCGCGATGCCGTCGGGTCCCGCGGGGCGGATCTCGCCGCGGTCGAACACGTAGAACCGTCCCGAGGCGGAATTCTCGCTGTCGTCCATCGAGCCGAACCACACCCGCCCCCACGGATCGGTGCAGGCGTCGTTGAGGCGGTTGCCGGCCGGTTCGCCGGGCACCGCCATCAGTTTTTCGAACGCCTGCGTTTCCGGGTCGAAGGTGTAGAGCCCGTCCTTGAGCCCGCACAGCAGCAGCCCGCCTTCGGCCGGAATCGCCCAGCCGATCTGCCCGGGCGCCTCGGCGTAGGAATTGCTGCCGGTGTCGGGATCGTAGTGCCACAAACGGTGCCGCTTGATGTCGACGAACCACACGACTTCGCGCTGCGCATCCCACAGCACGCCCTCGCCGAGCTTGCTCTCGGCGTCGAGGACGCGGCGGACTTCGGTCTCTATCTCCATCCCGCATCCACCCAGTAATTATGCGCGGTGCAATAACGCGCGTCGTCGGACGCGAGGAACAGCGCCATCGCCGCGATATCGGCGGGCTGGATGCGTCCGTCGAGGCATTGCGCGGCGACGATCTCGGCCTCGCCTTCGGGGGTATACCATTTCATCTGCCGCGGTGTCTGGACATTGCCGGGGATGATCGTGTTGACACGGATATTGTCGCGCCCCAGCTCGCGCGCGAGGCTGCGCGTCAGCCCCTCGATCGCGGCCTTGGCGGTCTGGTAGAGCGTCAGGTCCTCGAGCCCGAGATGCCAGCTGATCGAGCCGAGATTGACGATGCTGCCGCCCCCAGTCTGCTGCATTGCGGGCACCACCGCCTTGGCGGCGAAGAACTGGTGCTTGAGGTTCACCGCCATGCGCTGGTCCCAATATTCGGGCGTGACATCGAGCACCTTGTGCCGGTCGTCGTTGGCGGCGTTATTGATCAGCACGTTGCAGCCGCCGAGCTTGCCGATCATCTTTTCGATCTTGGCACCGTAATCGACGCTGTCGGTGATGTCGCAATGGACATAGAGCGGTTCGACCGGCGCATCGGCCAACCGTTCGACCAGCGCCTGGCTCGGGCCTTCCTGCACGTCGACGAAGGCGACGCGCGCACCCTGCCGGGCGAACCCTTCGACGATGCCCTCGCCGATGCCCGAGCCGCCGCCGCTGACGATGACCCTCTTGTCCTTCAGGCTCGGATAGACCGCTGCGCCGTCTTCCGGAGCCAATTTCCCTTCCGCCATCGGGTTCGATCCCTCGTGTTCCGTTTCTCTGTCGTCAAGTCGATTGGTCGCCATCGCATCAGATCCTGTCGATCAGGCCGCGCGCGGCAAGATTGCGCGCGAATTCGGCGATCCCCATCGTCCAGGCCGCCGCGTCGCGCGAGGTGGTGACCGTATTGGTCAGCGTGCCGATCCGCTCCGAGCGGATCGTCACCACGTCACCGAGTTTGTGGGTGAATCCTGCGCCGGGCCGGTCGCGATCCTGCGTCGGAGCGAACAGCGTCCCGCAAAACAGCACGAAACCGTCGGGATAATGATGTTCGGACAGGCATTGTCCGACCAGGTCGAGCGGATCGCGGCTGATCTCCGCCATGACATTCCTGCCTTCGAGACGGTAGCCGTCGGGCCCCTCGATCACGAGTTCGACATCGGCACGGCGCACGTCGTCGATGGTGAAGCGCTCGTCGAAAAGCCGGATGAACGGACCGATCGCGCAGGACGCGGTGTTGTCCTTGGCCTTCGACAGCAGCAGCGCCGAACGGCCTTCGAAATCGCGCAGATTGACGTCGTTGCCGAGCGTCGCACCGACCACCTCGCCATGCGCGTCCGACACCAGCACCACTTCGGGTTCGGGATTGTTCCAGCTCGAATCCGACCGCACCCCGATCTCGGCGCCGTGTCCGACCGAAGACAGCACCGGCGATTTGGAGAAGATTTCCGCATCGGGCCCGATCGCGACTTCGAGATATTGCGACCACATGCCTGCGTCGATCAGCGCCGCCTTCAACTGTTCGGCCTCCGCGCTCCCGGGGACCACCGAGCGGATCCCGGCGCCGACCTTTTCTTCGAGCTGCGAACGGATCTCCGCCGCCTTCGCCGCATCGCCGCGTGCGCGTTCCTCGATCACGCGTTCGATCGCGGAGAGCGCGAATGTGACGCCGCTCGCCTTGATGCATTGCAGGTCGATTGGGCTGAGCAGTTCCCATCCGTCGGGGAGGCCGCCCGAGACCGGGCCAAGCTCGCGCCCGCCGTCGAACTGCCTGCGCGCGACGGCACCTGAAACGGATGCCGCTGTCGCCGTAATGTCGAAGAGAGTCCCGTCGCGGATCGCCAGCACGACCGGACCGTCGGGCGACAATGCGCGCCCCACGAACGTCCCCTCCGCGAAGTCCGCGGGTAATATCGCTGCCAGATCGGCGGCCATTTCCGGCTCTTGCCCTCCCAATTGTGAGCGCTACCATATGGGTCGAAAAGGGCCGGAGCAAGGTCTAAACAACACCTATTGCGGGAGCTGGAAGACATGGCACAGCGCTTGGGGGCGATTCTCGGTGTATGGGCGCTGATCTGCGGCGCGTCGTTGGCGGCAGAGCCGCATGCGGACTTCGACTTCGTAGAATACCGCTCGCTGGATGAAATACCGTCGACAGAGGCGGGGCATTATCGCAATCCGGTGCTGCCAGGGTTCCATCCCGATCCTTCGATCGTACGCGTGGGGGACGATTTCTATGCGGTGACCTCGACCTTCAGCTGGTTTCCCGGCCTGCCGGTATTCCACAGCCGCGATCTGGTGAACTGGCGGCTGGTCGGCCACGCGATCGACCGTCCCGGACAGGTCGACTTCGGCGGGCTGGGAACCAATCGCGGCCTGTTCGCGCCTGCGATCAGCCACCGCGACGGGCAATTCTGGATCGTCAACACCTGCATAGAATGCGGCGGAAATTTCGTCGTCACCGCCGAGCGCGCCGAGGGTCCGTGGAGCGATCCCGCCTGGCTCGAATTCGGCGGCATCGATCCGTCCCTCTATTTCGAGGGGAACCGTGCGTGGATCGTCTACAACGATGCGCCGCCGGGCGAGCCGCGTTACGACGGGCACCGCGCGCTGTGGCTGCAGGAATTCAACAAGGAGACGATGCAGGTGAAGCCCGATCGTACGCTGCTGGTCGACGGCGGCGTCGATCCCTCGGCGAATCCGGTCTGGGCCGAGGGGCCGCATATCTACAAGGTCGACGGCTGGTACTACCTGCTGACCGCCGAAGGCGGGACTGCCGATCAACACTCGCAGACCATCTACCGCTCGCGCGCAATCGACGGCCCCTATGAACCCGGCCCGGTCAATCCGATCCTGACCCAGCGCGACCTGCCGCCCGACCGTCCCGACCGGGTCGAGGCGACCGGGCACGCCGATATCGTCCAACTCGACGACGGCAGCTGGTGGGGGCTGTTCCTCGCGACGCGCCCGTTCTCGGGGCAATCGACGCTGCTGGGCCGCGAGACCTTTCTGCTGCCGGTGCGGTGGAAGGACGGCTGGCCGCTTTTCCTCGAGCCGGGCGCGGCGGTGCCGCCGGTCGTGGCGAAGCCCGACCTGCCCGCATCGCCGGGCGAGCCATGGCGCGAATGGCGCGACGAGTTCGATGCGGTATCGCTGTCGCGCGAGTGGATCACGCTGCGCACGCCATCCGACCGATCGCAGCTGCTGCACGATATCGAGCGCGGCACGATGCGGCTTGTACCGGGGACCGAGGCGGCGGGAAGCCTCGGGCGCCCCGCCTTTATCGGGCGCAGGCTGCGCCACCATGG
This sequence comes from uncultured Altererythrobacter sp., assembly GCA_913055875.1. Classification (GTDB taxonomy): domain Bacteria; phylum Pseudomonadota; class Alphaproteobacteria; order Sphingomonadales; family Sphingomonadaceae; genus CAJXJY01. Next base: position 81,706 of record CAJXJY010000011.1, on the reverse strand, counting down.
AGGCGAATTCACCACCGAAGTGGACTTTGCCAGCGAAACCGACGGCGATTATGCCGGGCTGCTCGCCTTCATGGACGAAGGCCATTTCCTGACCGTGGGGATCGAACGCGCGGATGGCGCACACCGGATCGTCACTCGTCTGCGCAAGGACCCCGACGACGGCGAACGTGGCGAAATCGTTCACAGTTCGCCGTGGACCGGCGCGAAGGCGCAACTGAGGCTGATGCTGCGCGGAGGCAGCGCGGTTGCCGCCTGGCGCGATGGGAACGGCGACGATTGGCACGAAACGCCGGAGATCGACGTCGAGCCGCTCGCTTCGATCCATGCCGGTCTGTTCACCGGGCTGGTGGTCGGTCCCTATGCGGTAGCCGGTGCGCCGTGATCACTCCACCTTGAACACGTAGACGGGCCCGATATCGACCACCTGCGCCTCGGCCGCGAAATGCAGCGAGAGCTGCGCGGTCCCGGCGGCGAAATCGCGCGACGCGGTCGCATTGGCGCGGATCAGCTGCCAGTTCTCGCCCGCCTTGAAGGCATTCTGCGAGAACGCCTCGTAGGGCGGGGCGCTGTCCTGCAACCGCAAAGCGACATAGGCCTTGCCGTCGGGCGTCTGCGCGCTGACGGTCCTGGCGGTGATCGCCACCAGCAGCTTGTCGCCCTCGGACAGCGCCTGTTCGATCGGGATATTGGCGACCAGGTCCCAATCGTTCTCGCCTCGCGCATCGGCGGTGAATCGCGTCGCGCGACCGAGCCAGATCGTCGGTTCGTCGCGATCCTCGTAGCTGCCGACGGTCGCCGTTACCTGCCAATTGCGCATTTCGGGCCGGTTGAGCAGCGTGCCCGCGCCCAGCAGGGGTTCGGGGATCTCGGGCTCTTCCGTGGGCTCAGGTTCGGCAGCAGGGGCTTCGGCGGCAGGTGCGCCCAGGATCGAAGGCACGCCCTTGACCACGATCGTCTGGCCGATCTCGAGCGTCTGCTTCGCGCCGGCCATTTGCAGCACGACGGTGGCGACCTCCTGCTTGATTCCGGTAGTCGCGGTGCCGCTGACCTCGTACCATTCCCATTCGGAGCCGACCGAGACCGTGGTGTCGGCAAAGCCCGAATAGGGCGCTGCGTTTTCCTGGAAACGCACTCCGATCATGCCCTTTCCGTCAGCGGTTTCGGCCGACACCGTGCGGGCATAGAACCCTACGGTCACCACATCCCCGCGCGCGATATCGGTCAGCAACGGAACATAGGCCTGCGACGACCACGGATTCGCGCCCTTCGACGATATCTCATAGCGCCGCGCCGCGCCGCCGCCGGGGATACTCTCGTCCTGTACGCCTTCGACGTCGAGTGGGCCCTGCGTCTGCCAGACCAGGTCGGTCGGATCGTTGATCAGCGAGCCGGGCAGCTGCTCGTCGAAAGCCTGCAATTCGGGGGACAGGTCCTGCCCCCAAACCGTCGCCGGGCTTGCGGCCAGGGCGAGCCCGGCCAGGGCGGTTGTGATGGATGTGCGACCACGCATCGTCTTCTCCTTCGTCGTCAGTCTTCTTCCGCCAGCCCGAGCGAGGCGCGCATGCCGGGCAGCCATTCGCCGCTGTCGCGATCCCAGAACGGGAAGGTGTTGGCATAGGCCCACACGCACATGCCGATGCCCGTAGGCGCGAACGCTTCGCGTACGGTGCGGTGATAGGCGGCCCGATCCGCGGTCGAAATGTGCCTGTCATAGGCGCCGGTCTCGCCCATGAACGGGGTCTTGCCGGTGCGTGCGACATAGGCGCGCACCTTCTCGACGTCCTCCGCCAGCTGTGCGCGATCCTCCTTCGTCGGGAAGGTACGCCCGGGCGGCGGGATGTCGGGGCCGACCCAGCCCGCACCCTGATGGGTGAACACGAACGGATCGTAATAGTGGAACGTCGGATGCACGTTGGGATCGTCGGGCAGCGGCAGCGTGGCGAGCGAATCGATCCCGCTCCAGTTCTCGCCGCCGACGATCACCGCGCGGGTCGGGTGCGTCGCGCGCACCGCCTCGAGCGCCGGGGTCAGCGTCGCGAGCAGGTTCGAATGGTCGAATTGCCCGTGCGGTTCGTTCTCGAGCTCGAACCACAGCGTATCCTCGGGATAACCCGCGAAACGCTCGGCGATCTGCTTCCAGACGGCGCCGTGCCATTGCGCCACTGCGAGCGGATCCTCGTGGATCGGATCGAAATGGTGGCTGTTGAGGATGACGTTGAGATCGGCGGCGAGCGCCTGGTCGACCACGGTCTGGACACGGTCCATCCATGCCTCGTCGACCGTCCACGGCGCTTCCTGCGACGTCTTGTTGTGCCAGCGCACGGGAATGCGCACAGTGTCGAACCCGGCGGCGCCGATGCGGGCGAAATCCGCCGCGACGATCGGCGCGCCGCCCCAGCTGCCTTCCTGCGCGGGCTCGAGCATGTTGCCCATGTTCATGCAGGTACCGACGGGCAGCGCGGCGACAGTGGAGCCGTGCCCGCCCTCATTCGGGTGCGCCATCGCGCCGCAGGCGGCGAAGGACAGGGCACACAAACCCATTGTCAGCGAACGGATCATCCGGCATCTCTCCCGAGCCGGTTCTGGAACGACCGGCTTTGCTTTAGGTAGCGCTACCATATAGCGGCGCAGGTGGTAAAGCGCCGACGGGGAGGAAAGATTGACCAACGACCGAGCCGGCGTGCGCGCCGCCTTCATCGCGGTGACGACCTTGTTCTTCGCATGGGGCTTCATCACCAGCCTGATCGATCCGCTGGTGGCGGCGGTGAAGGGCATTTTCACGCTGTCCAACGCCGAGGCGCAGCTGTCGGCTTCGGCGTTCTTCCTTGCCTATTTCTTCGTGTCGTTGCCCGCAGCGGTGCTGATCGCACGGATTCGTTCGGTTCCGGCGATCCTGCTCGCGTTGTGCATGATGGTTGCGGGGTGCCTGATCATGCTCGCCGCGGCGAATGTGGCGCAATACGGTCTGGTGCTGCTGGGCCTGTTCGTGCTGGCGAGCGGGATCACCGTCCTGCAAGTCGCGGCCAACCCGCTCGCAGCCGCACTCGGCAAGCCCGAGGGCAGCCATTTCCGCCTGACGCTGGCGCAGACGTTCAACAGTTTCGGAACCTTTATCGGTCCGTATCTCGGCGCTGTACTGTTCCTGAAGGGGCTCGAAGTCGAGGACGGAGTGGCGATCACCGAGGCGGTGCGCGCGGATGCGCTCGCCGGGATCGATCGCGCCTATTTCTGGATCTGCGGCCTGCTGATCCTGCTGCTGGTGTTCTTCTTCGTCAGCAGGCGGACGGTCGCGGCGGCAGCACCGCCTCCGCAGCGAACCGATATCGGCGCCATGCTGCGCGAAGCCTTCGCCTCGCGCTGGGCGCTGTTGGGTGCGGCGGCGATCTTCCTCTATGTCGGCGCCGAAGTGGCGATCGGGACACAGATGGCGCTGTTCCTGAACTCCGACGAAGTGTGGGGCGTCTCGCTGGAGCAGGCGGGCAAGGCGGTATCGTTCTACTGGGGCGGGGCGATGGTCGGGCGCGCGGTCGGCTCGGCGTTGCTGGCGCGGTTCGATGCGGCGCGGCTGCTCGCCATCTTCACTGCGGTGGCCTGCGCAATGTGCATCTACGTCGTCGCGGTCGGCGGGGTCAGCGCCGGCTATGTCGCGCTGTCGATCGGGCTGTTCAACTCGATCATGTTCCCGGTCATCTTCACGCTGACGCTGGAGCGGTCCGAGGCGCCGAGCGAAGCGGTTTCCGGCCTGCTGTGCACCGCCATCGTCGGTGGCGCGGCGATCCCGTTCTTCGTCGGGGTGATTTCGGATTTTTCGGGGCTCGTGGTCGCGCTGCTACTGCCCGCCGCCTGCTATGCGCTGCTGTGCTGGTTCGCGCTGGCGGCGGGACGCTCCAGGCCGCTGCACGCCGTGGAGGTGACGCAGCACCACTAGGGTTCAGCGCCCACCGAGCACCTGCACGAGAAAGCGCCGGATCATTTCGTCGCGCTGCGGCGAGGGCGGGCCGGTGACGGTGCGCGCATGCGGCGGCAGGTGATCCGCCGCCTGCGGCGCGTCCTCGCCGAACACGAAATGGTCGAACCACGCGCGCCACGCCTCGCGCTGCCCTCGCGGCTGATCGCGGATCGCGAGAATCGCGTGGATCAGCGCGAGGAAGCCGCCGCCGCGCGCCGCATCGTTGTGCCAGTAATTGACTAGGATGTTGATCGGCGCGGTGGCCTGCACATGATGCCACCACAGCGTCGGGATATAGATCGCATCGCCCGGTTCGAGCTCGGCGAACTGCGCCTTCTCCTGCGCTGAGGCGAAGCGCGGGTAGCGCTCGAGATCGGGCGCGAGTGGATCGACCATGCTGACCGGCTGGCCGGCGAGCGTGACGTCGAGCGGCCCGACATAGAGGTCGCCGGTCGCATCGGGCGGGAACAGCGTGAAGCGCCGCCTGCCGAGCGCGACGACGGCGAAATTGTCCGACAGGTCGAAATGCGCCGCGACCTGCGTCGCATTGCCGAGCCAGACGCGCGTGGTGGCCCCCGAGCCTGCATCGGCAAGCGCGAACGCATTTTCGCGCTCGAAGCCGGGCAGGTGCGAAGCGGCTGCGGTTGCCCCGGCATAGATTCCTATGGGCTCATCTTCCTTCTCGATCCGTCGCAGATGCTGCGCCAGCTGCGACAGCGTCGCCTTCTCGCGCCGGAAATTGAAGCCCCGCATGTCGGGGCTGTAGAAGAAACGCCCCTTCTCGCTCGCGGGTGCGACCATCAGGTCGGTCGGCGCGCCGCTGTCGAGCCTTTCGAGATAGGCGAGCGCGTCCGACGGCGAGCTGCGGCCCGCTTCGATGACCGGCCAGTCCTTCGCCAGGCCGCGCATCACTACGGGGCTGTATTGCGGCCGGATCTCGTGCTCGAAGGTGGCGCGATCGGGCGTAGCGATTTCCTCGACCGGGGTCATGCCGCGCCCGCTAGCATGGAATGGCGATGCTCAGGAACAGGGCAGCACGACGTCCGCGTCGGTCCCCAGCCGGACTTCGCCGATCGCGTAATCCGCCCGGCCGGTCGTGGTCAGCACGAACGGCTCGGTCAGCGCGGCCACGTCCGCCCCCTTGTCGCGCAGGCATTTGAGCGGGATGCCGTAGCGGACCCAATCGCTGTTGGCGGGTAGTGCGATATCGGCGAAGCCGCGGTTGCCGGGTCCGGTCGCGCCGAGCATCGCCGCATCGGGCGCGTCCCACACCCTGATCGTCGCCAGCAGGAGGATATCGGCATTGGTCTCCTTGCCGATATCGACCGCTTCGAAATTGCGCAGCGCGACGCTCGCGGTGCCGCTGTCGATCGTGAAGCGGCGCGCGCCTTCCTGGACGACGAAATTCTCCGCCGTCACGCGGACCCGTCCGCCCAGCGCTTCGGCGGGCACCGTGGTGATGCGGGTCTGCTCGCCCGTACCCTGTCCGTTGACCAGAAGCGACCAGCGCGCCGCGGGCGCGCCGCCGCTGAACCACAACCGACTGTCGCCCGCGAGTTGCGAGGCGTCGAGTTCGGGAAGCGCGGTCCATGCCGTGCGCGGGCTGCCATAGGTCAGTCCGTAGCCGAAATCGAACAGCGCTCCGTCTGCCATGTCGGCGGTGCGCGGCCAGGCGGTGGGCAGCTTGCCTGCGAAATCGTGGCGCGCAGCCCCGTCCGCGCTGGCGACCAGCACGTCGGCGATCCCGCCGCCCTCGCTGCCGGGAAGCCATGTCACCACGAAAGCGTCGGCCGCGTTGAGTGCCGGGTTCACGTAGAGCGGCCGTCCGGTGATCATCAATGCGACCACCGGGATGCCCTGCGCCTTGAGCTTGCGCATCGTTTCGTAAGGTCCGGTCAGTTCGCTATCGAGCGCCAGCGTTGCCCGGTCGCCCTGGAATTCGGCATAGGGCGTCTCGCCGAACACCACCACTGCGGCATCGGGCCGCTCGGCAAAGCTGCCGTCGGGCGACAGCTTCGCGCTGCCCCCGCCGGCTTCGACAGCCTGCTTTAGGCCCGACCAGATCGAGGTCGCACCGGGGAAGTGGCTGTTGTCGACCCCGGTACCCTGCCAGCTCAGCGTCCATCCGCCCGACTGGCGCGCGATATCGTCCGCGCCTTCGCCCGCGACCAGCAAACGCCCGCCGGGGGCGAGCGGCAGCACGCCCTGATTCTTGAGCAGCACCAGCGATTTGCGGACTGCCTCGCGCGCCACCGCGCGATGTTCGGGTGCGCCCAGCAGATCGTACTCGCCCGCCAGCGGCCGGGTCGAAGGCTTGCCCGCCTCGAACAGGCCGAGCCGCGCTTTCACTTCGAGGATTTTGGTGACCGCCTCGTCGATCCGCTCCATCGGGATCTCGCTGCTCTGCGCCTTGGTGAGGAGGTCGGCATAGATCGCCTTCCACGTGTCGGGCGCCATGTACATGTCGATACCCGCCATCAGCGCCTGCGGGCAACTCTCGTTGGTGCAGCCGGCGACCTGCCCGTGCGCGTTCCAGTCCGAAACGACGAAACCCTGGAAATCCATCCGGTTCTTGAGCACATCTGTAACCAGCGATTTGTTGCCGGTCATCTTCTTGCCCTGCCAGCTCGAGAAGCTGACCATCACTGTGGAGACGCCCTCCGCGATCGCGGGGCCGTAGGGCGCGCCGTGAATGTCGCGCAGGTCTTCTTCGGTGATCGAACTGTCGCCCTGATCGACGCCATCGTCCGTGCCGCCATCGGCGAGGAAATGCTTGGTCGAGGCGATCACGTAGGGGCCGGCGAGGAGATTGTCGTTGCTCGGCGGGCCCTGCAGCCCGCGCACCATCGCGCCGACGTAGGAGGCGACCAGCGCCGGGTCGGAGGAGTAGCCTTCGTATGCGCGGCCCCAGCGGAAATCCTGCGGCACGGCCACGGTCGGGGCGAAGGTCCATTCCTGACCCGTTACGCGGATTTCCTTTGCCGTGACCGCGCCGATTTTCTCGATCAGTTCGGAATCGCGCATCGCGCCGAGCCCGATATTGTGCGGGAAGATCGTCGCGCCGATGATGTTCGAATGACCGTGCACCGCATCGGTGCCCCACACGATCGGGATGCCGAGCCCGCCGTCGCCGGTATCGACAGAGTTGGCGTAGAAATCGTCCGCCGCGGCAAGCCAGTCGGGCGCGGGCGAGAGGTCGTTTCCGTTGGGGCCGCTGTTCCCGCCGACCAGGATCGAGCCGAGATTGTAGGTTTTCACGTCTTCGGGCGTGACGCAGCACAGATCGGCCTGGACCAGCTGGCCGACCTTCTCTTCGATGGTCATCCGCGAGAGCAGGTCGGCGATCATCGCCGCATCTTCGGACGGGACGGTGACCGGATAATCGTAGGCAGGCCATATCGAGGGATCGGCGACGCCGGCCTTGCGGGGCGTTGTGCCCGGGCCGGAATCCGACACGGGTTCGGCTTGCGAGACGGTCGGATTGGGCCCTTGCTCCGCAGTCGCGCCGCAGCCGGCAAGTGCGGTAGCCGCGGCCAGCGCGCTTGCGAACCGTTTCCAGTCGATCATAAATCCTCCCCTCGCGCGGCTGATACCGCTGCGTATCGATGTGAGCGTTATCATTTCGCCAAAACCGCGAGAGGGCAAGAGCTAATCCGCCGAAGCGATCAATCTGTCTCCGCACCCGGTGCCGCCTCCCCGGGCTTGCTCGAACATGCGTATCTTCCTAAAGCGTCGTTCAAACGAGGTGTGCGCCCGAGCAGCGCGGCACCCGAGGGGCAGGACGAGGGCAAGCGGAAGATGGCGGACGAATCGAGTGGTAGCGCTACCAATTCCTATTGGCGGGCCAACATCCGGCTGCTCTGCATCCTCATGGCGATCTGGTTCGCCGTATCGTTCGGGGCGGGCATTCTTTTGCGCGATTTTCTCGACCGTTTCATGCTCGGCGGGTACCCGCTCGGCTTCTGGTTCGCGCAGCAGGGCTCGATCTACGTCTTCATCGCGCTGATCTTCTATTACTCCTGGGCAATGCATCGGATCGAGCGCCGCCACGCGCTCGACGACGACGATCCCGCCGCACCCGCCGATAGCAGCGACGGGACGGCGCAGTGACCACCCAGACGCTGATCTACCTGTTCGTCGGCGCGAGCTTCGCGCTTTACATCGGCATCGCGATCCTGAGCAGGGCGGGGTCGACGAGCGAATTCTACGTTGCCGGGGGCGGGGTCAACCCGGTGGTGAACGGCATGGCGACCGCGGCCGACTGGATGAGCGCGGCTAGCTTCCTGTCGATGGCCGGCCTGATCGCCTTCATGGGATACGACGGCAGCGTCTACCTGATGGGATGGACCGGCGGCTACGTGCTGCTGGCGCTGCTGCTCGCGCCCTATCTGCGCAAGTTCGGCCAGTTCACCGTGCCCGATTTCATCGGGACGCGGTACTATTCGAAGGTGGCGCGCACCGTCGCCGTCGTCTGCCTGATCTTCATCAGCTTCACCTATATTGCGGGTCAGATGCGCGGAGTCGGGATCGTGTTCTCGCGCTTTCTCGAAGTGCCGGTCGATCTGGGCGTCGTCATCGGCATGGGGATCGTGTTCTTCTACGCCGTGATGGGCGGGATGAAGGGCATCACCTACACGCAGGTGGCGCAGTATTGCGTGCTGATCTTCGCCTATCTGGTGCCCGCGATCTTCATCTCGCTGATGGTCACCGGCAATCCGCTGCCGCAGCTCGGGCTGGGCTCGCAGGTGGCCGACGGTTCGGGAATGTACGTGCTGCAGAAGCTCGACGCCTCGCTGGTCGACATGGGTTTCGCCGAATATACCGCGGGCGCCAAGTCGACCATCGACGTGTTCTGCATCACCGCCGCGCTGATGATCGGCACCGCCGGCCTGCCGCATGTGATCGTGCGCTTCTTCACCGTGCCCAAGGTGTCCGACGCGCGCCGGTCGGCGGGCTGGGCGCTGGTGTTCATCGCGCTGCTCTACAGCACCGCGCCCGCCGTCTCCGCCTTCGCGCGGCTCAATTTCAACGAGACGGTCGACCAGACGCAATATGCCGACGCGCCCGGCTGGTTCGCCAATTGGGAGGACAACGACCTGATCGCCTGGCGCGACAAGGACGGCGACGGCGCGATGGATATCGCGCCCGGCGATGCGTTCGAAGGGGCGCCGGTCTACACCGAAGAGCGCGGTGCACGGGGCGAGCGTCTGCTGTCGAACGCGCCGACCGAGGGGGCGAACGAGGTCTATGTCGACCGCGACATCATGGTGCTCGCCAATCCCGAGATCGCCAACCTGCCTGGCTGGGTGATCGCGCTGGTTGCGGCGGGCGGGCTGGCGGCGGCGCTGTCGACCGCGGCGGGGCTGCTACTGGTGATCTCGAGCGCGGTCAGCCACGACCTCCTCAAGCGCACTTTCCGCCCCGGCATCACCGAGAAGGGAGAATTGCGCGCGGCGCGGATCGCGGCGACCGCGGCGATCGTCGTCGCGGGGCTGCTCGGGATCTATCCGCCCGGCTGGGTCGCGCAGGTCGTCGCCTTCGCCTTCGGGCTGGCCGCCGCCTCGCTGTTCCCGGCGATCTTCCTCGGCATCTTCACCATGCGGATGAACCGCGAAGGCGCGATCGCGGGGATGGTCGCGGGGCTCGGCTTCACCTTCCTCTACATCGCCTGGTTCAAGCTGTGGAACCCGGCGGCTAACGTGCCCGAGAACTGGCTGCTGGGAATATCGCCCGAGGGGATCGGGGTGATCGGGATGCTGATCAATTTCGCCATTGCGCTCATGGTCAGCCGCGCCACGGCGCCGCCGCCTGCCGAGATCGGAGAGCTGGTCGAGACGATACGCACGCCGCGCGGCGCGACGGCTCCGGCGGTGCATTGAAAGGACCGCGTGCGATGATCCGAACCCTCCTTGCAGCCTGCCTCGCCGTCGCGACGGTTCTTGCAGACACGCCGCCCGCATGGGCCCAGGACGAGGCCGCCGTCCAGGACACCGACATCGATGCGTTGCTCGCGCGGATGACGCTCGACGAGAAGATCGGCCAGTTGGTCCAGCGCATGGGTGGGCGGTCGAAATCGCTCAATTCGCGGCTCGGCCCCGAGGAACTCGACAAGGTGCGGCGCGGCGAAGTCGGATCGTATCTGCATGTCGCGGGGGCGGAGCCGTTGCGCGAACTGCAGCGCGTCGCGGTCGAGGAAAGCCGGCTCGGCATCCCGCTGCTGTTCTCGATGGACGTGGTGCATGGCTACCGCACGATCTTTCCGGTGCCGCTCGCGATGGCGGCGAGCTGGGACCCGGACGCGGCCGAGCGTCACGCGCGCATCGCCGCGAGGGAAGCGAGCGCGGCGGGCCTGCACTGGACCTTCGCGCCGATGGTCGACATTGCGCGAGATCCGCGCTGGGGGAGGATCGTCGAGGGAGCGGGCGAGGACCCCTATCTCGGAAGCCGGATGGCGGCGGCGCAAGTGCGCGGTTTCCAGGGCGATGACCTTGCCGAAGCTGACACGATCATCGCCGGAACCAAGCATTTCGGCGCCTATGGCGCGGCCGAAGGCGGGCGCGACTATGCCGGCGCCGATGTCGGCGAGCGAACGTTGCGCGAGACGTATCTTGCGCCTTTCCGCGCGGCGGCAGAGGCGGGCACCGCGAGCTACATGACCGCATTCAACGCGGTGGACGGAGTGCCGACCACCGGCAATGCCGCGCTGCTGCGCACGACGCTGCGCGAGGAATGGGGCTGGAACGGGCTGCTGCTGTCCGACTGGCGCGCGGTCGAGGAATTGATGGCGCATGGCGTGGCCGGATCGCGCGAGGATGCGGCGCGGCTGGCGCTCGAAGCGAGCGTCGATATGGACATGGTCGCAGACGTCTATGCGCTGGACCTGAAACGCGCGATCGAAACCGATCCGGGGCTGATCCCGCTGCTCGACCAGGCGGTGCGGCGTGTCCTGGAAACCAAGCGCAAGCTCGGCCTGTTCGAGGACCCCTACCAGTACCACGACATCGCCCGCGAAGCGGAGGTGATCCTGTCCGACCTCCACCGCCGCGCGGCGCGCGAAATCGCGCAGGAATCGATCGTGCTGCTGAAGAACGAGGGTAACGTGCTGCCGCTGGCGAAGGATGCGAAGCGAATCGCACTGGTCGGCGCGCTGGCCGACGACGCGCTGTCGCAGTTGGGCTCGTGGCGCGCGCAGGGCCGGGCGGAGGACGTGGTCACGCTGCGTGCCGCGCTGGAAGCGGCGCATTCCGATGTCGTTTTCGCCTCCGGCACGGATACGCGCGCCGACGATGTGCAAGGCTTGCCCGAGGCGGTCGCAGCGGCGGAAGGCGCGGACCTGGTGGTGCTTGCGCTGGGCGAGGATTTCGACTGGTCGGGCGAGGCGCGGAGCCGCTCCTCGCTCGAGCTGCCGGGTCGCCAGCGCGAACTGTTCGAAGCGCTCGCGGCAACGGGCAAGCCGCTGGTGGTGGTGCTGATGGGCGGGCGGCCACTGGCGATCCCTGAAGTGGCGGAGAGAGCCGATGCGGTGCTGCAAACATGGCTGCTCGGGATCGAGGCAGGCCCGGCGATCGTCGCGACCTTGTTCGGCGAAAGCAATCCGGGTGGCAAGCTGCCAGCGAGCTTCCCGCGCGCAACCGGGCAGGTGCCGGTCAATTACGACCACCTTCCCAGCGGGCGGCCCGCCGACCCCGACCCGTCGAAAGACACCGCACGCTACATGGATCAGCCGATCACGCCGCTCTACGCCTTCGGCCACGGACTGAGCTACACCAGCTTCGACTACGGAGAAATCGTAGTCGACAAGAACGAGATTCCGGCCGCCGGCGGCTCGCTGACGCTGACCATTCCCGTCACCAATAGTGGGCCGGTGCGCGGCGACGAGGTCGTGCAACTCTATATGCGCGATCCGGTTGCCAGCGTCTCGCGCCCCGTGATGCAACTGCGCGGGTTCCGACGGGTCGGCTTGCGCGCGGGCGAGACGAATATCCTCACCTTCACGCTCGAATCCGAGCAGTTCGCGCTGTGGGCGGCGGAAGGCGGTTGGAAAGTCGAGCCGGGCGAGATCGAACTGATGGTCGGCGCCGCCTCGGACGATATCCGACAGCGAGTGACGGTGCGGATTTCGGGCGAGACGGCGGGCACCATCGCCCCGGCGGCAATCGAAACGCTGTCGACCGTTTCCGCGGGCGTGGAGCCGTGATGCATTATGGTCTAGAGCATAGCATACCTACCCAGACCCGTTCGTCCTGAGCCTGTCGAAGGACGTGGCGGAGCGCCCGGTGCTTCGACAGGCTCAGCACGAACGGGGTTGTTTCAGGCTCGAACGCTCGTGCCCCAATTCACCAGTTCCACATCGTCCCGTCTTCGAGCCTTGCCACGGGCAGTTGCGCGGGCTTGTAGGGGTATTTCGCGGCCAGCTGCTCGTCGATATCGACCCCGTGCCCCGGCGCTTCGCCGCAATGGAGGAAGCCGTCCTCGAAGCGGTAATCGTGCGGAAAGACGGCATCTGTCTCCTCCGAGTGGCGCATATACTCCTGGATGCCGAAATTGGGCACCCAGGTGTCGAAATGCACCGCCGCGCCCATCGTGACGGGGGATAGGTCGGTCGCGCCGTGCGACCCCGTCCGCACCTGGTAGAGCGATGCGAAATCGGCGATCCGGCGCAGATGGGTGATCCCGCCGGCGCGCAGCACGGTGGTGCGGATATAGTCGATCCACTGGTTCTCGATCAGCGTCTTGGCATCCCAGATAGTGTTGAAGATTTCGCCCACCGCGATCGGCGTGGTGGTGCGTTCGCGGATCAGGCGGAAGGCGTCCTGGTTTTCCGCCGGGGTCGGGTCCTCCATCCAGAACAGCCGATGCGGTTCGAGCGCCTTGCCGAGCTGCGCCGCTTCGTTGGGCGTCAGGCGGTGGTGCACGTCGTGGAGCAGTTCGGGCTCGTCGCCGAATTCCTCGCGCAGCCGCTCGAACAGTGTCGGCACGAAGCGCAGGTACTTGGACGTATCCCACACCGTCTCGGTCGGCAGCGCGGCGTCGGCGGGTTCGTAATGCATCTCGCCGCGCGCGATGCCGTAGGCTTTCTCGATCCCCGGTATCCCGCTCTGGGCACGGATCGCCCTGTAGCCGAGATCGATGTATTTCCCGACCGCCGCGACCGTGTCATCGAGCGTTTCGCCGTTGGCGTGGCCGTAGCACAGCACCCGCTCGCGGCTGCGCCCGCCTAGCAGCTGGTAGAGCGGCATGCCGGCGAGCTTGCCCTTGATATCCCACAAGGCCGTATCGACCGCGCTCACCGCGCTCAATTGCACCGGCCCGCGCCGCCAGTAGGAGCCGCGATAGAGGAATTGCCAGATATCCTCGATCCGCTGCGGATCGCGCCCGATCAGCAGCGGCGCGACATGCTCCTCGAGACAGGTGGCCACCGCCTTCTCGCGCCCGTTCAGCGTGGCGTCGCCGATCCCGTACACGCCCTGGTCGGTCTCGATCTTGAGCGTGACGAAATTGCGGCCCGGACAGGTGACGATTACTCTTGCGGCGGTGATCTTCATCGCGTTACCTTTCTGCGGTAGCGCTACCAATGCGGGGAAGGCGCGCCGATCACAAGAGAGGACTTGCCCTGGTCAAGCCGCTGAAGCTGCATGCCGACCGGTTGTTTCCGGCAGACGCGAAGACGCGCGACATCGCGCGCGCTCTCTACGAAACCGTGCGCGACCTGCCGATCGTCAGCCCGCACGGGCATACCGACCCCGAATGGTTCGCGCTGAACGAGCCGTTCGGCAACCCCGCCGAACTGATCCTGCAGCCCGACCACTACCTGTTCCGGATGCTCTATTCGCAGGGCGTGCCGCTCGAAGCGTTGGGGGTCGGCGATTCCGAGGAAGCGAAGGCGGCCGATCTGCGCGAGGCGTGGGGGATACTCGCACAGCATTATCACCTGTTCCGCGGCACGCCGTCGCGGATCTGGCTCGACTGGGTGTTCGCCGAAGTGTTCGGGCTCGACGTCAGGCTCGAAGAGGAAACCGCCGGGCTCTATTACGACACGATCGACGCCGCGCTGAAACGCGACGAATTCCGCCCGCGCGCTCTGTTCGAGCGCTACGGGATCGAATTCCTCGCCACCACCGAAGGCGCGCTCGACCCGCTCGACCATCACCGCACGATCAGCGACAGCGGCTGGAGCGGGCGGGTAGCGACCACCTATCGCCCCGACGCGGTGGTCGATCCGGAGTTCGAGGGATTTGCGCAGAATATCGCGGCGTTCGGAGAGCTCACCGGCGAGGATTGCGCGAGCTGGGCCGGCTATCTCGCCGCGCACCGGCAGCGCCGCGCCTTCTTCAAACGGCACGGTGCCACCGCGACCGATCACGGCCATCCCAGCCCGGCGACCGCCAACCTTCAGACCGCCGAAGCCGCCGCGCTGTTCGGACGGGTCAAACACGGCGACGCCAGCCCGCAGGACGCCGAGCTGTTCCGCGCGCAGATGCTGACCGAAATGGCGCGGATGAGTCTCGATGACGGGCTGGTGATGCAGATCCACCCAGGCAGCCACCGCAATCACAACCGCACGCTGTTCGAGCGCTTCGGGCGCGACAAGGGCGCCGATATCCCGCTGGCGGTCGATTTCGTCCACGGGCTCAAGCCGCTGCTCGATGCGGTCGGCAATGAGCGCGAGCTGACCATCATCCTGTTTACGCTCGACGAGGACACCTATTCGCGCGAACTCGCGCCGCTCGCGGGACACTATCCGTGCCTGCGCCTCGGCCCGCCGTGGTGGTTCCACGACAGCCCCGAGGGCATGCGCCGCTTCCGCCGCCGCACCACCGAGACCGCGGGGTTCTACAACACCGCGGGCTTCAACGACGATACGCGTGCCTTCCTCTCGATTCCCGCGCGGCACGATCTCGCCCGCCGGATCGATTGCGGCTTCCTTGCCGAACTGGTCGCCGAGCACCGGCTGGAGGAGGACGAAGCGTTCGAGGTCGCTCAGGCGCTGACCTACGGGCTCGTCAAGGACGCCTACCGGTTGTGAGGCTATCCGCAGAGACGCTCGACGCATTGCCGCCCGATGTCGCGCGGCCCGGCTACGACCGCGCGGCGCAGCGGACCGGTATCGTCCATTTCGGCCTCGGCGCCTTCGCGCGCGCGCATCTGGCGGCCCATACCGACGCGGCTATGGGCGCGGGCGCGCGCGACTGGATGATCGCGGGCGTCTCGCTGCGTTCGGACAGCGTTGCGCGGCAGCTCGATCCGCAGGACGAGCTCTATACGCTCACCGAACGGCACGAGGCGGAGCAGGATGTCCGCCTCGTCGGCGCCCTCCACGAGGTGCTGGTCGCGGGGCCCGACGACGACGCGATCGTCGAGCGGATCGCGTCGCCCGATTGCCGCATCGTCAGCTTCACGGTGACCGAAAAGGGCTATTGCCGGGGTGCCGGCGGGGGGCTGGATTTCCGCTTGGCGGGCGATGGTTTCTACCCCTTGCTCGCCGCCGGGCTGACGCATCGCATGCAGCAAGGCTTGCAGGGCCTTACGCTGCTCAGTTGCGATAATCTCTCCGCCAACGGCGATGCGCTGGGCAAGCTCGTGATGCTGTGGCTGGAACGCGAAAGTCCGGACGCGTCGGACTGGTTCGCTGCGCATTGCACCACGCCGAATACGATGGTCGACCGTATCGTGCCCGCCGCCTCCGCGGACGACCTGGACGAACTCGAACGGCGCATCGGCATGCGCGACGATGGCGCGGTCCTTACCGAGCGCTTCAGCCAGTGGGTGATCGAGGACGATTTCGCCGGTCCGCGCCCGCGCTGGGAAGAACACGGCGCGCAGATCGTGGACGATGTCGCGCCCTACGAGACCGCCAAGCTGCGGATGCTCAACGGCGCGCATTCGCTGCTCGCCTATGAGGGGCTGCGGCGGGGGTACGCCTGCGTCCACGAGGCGATGGCCGACCCGGCGCTGCGCGCGCTCGTGCGGCGGCTGATGCGCAAGGAGGCGGCGCCGACCATCGCCGCGGCGTCGGGGCAGGATCTCGCCGCCTATGCCGATGCGCTGGAGGCGCGGTTCGAGGACCCGGCGCTCAAGCATCGCCTTGCGCAGATCGCAATGGACGGCAGCCAGAAGATCCCGCAGCGCTGGCTCGAGACGCTGGCGGAGAGCGGCGCACGATGCGGAGCGATCCTGACCGGCATCGCCGCCTGGATCGCGCATATCGCCGACGGCTGCGATCTCGACGACCCGCGCGGCAGCGAATTGCAGGCGGTCGTTCGCGAGGCGGGCCGGGCAGGCGCCGCACGGGCCGTGTTCGGAGCGGGCGGTTCGCTCGCTTCGGCCTGGCAACCGTCGGAAGCCGAGCTTGCCTTCATCATGCAAGCGACAGGGGAGAATGAGCGATGAGAATTGCAGTTGCATTTGCCGCCATGCTGGCACTGGCCGGCCTTGCCGGCTGCGCGGCCGTGCCCGGGCAGGATACCGCCGTGCGCTTCGAGGCCGTACCCCCCGCGGGCACCCCGGTGGCGCGGCACGGCGGGCTTGCGACCAGCGGTAACCGCGTGGTCGGCGCGCATGGCGAGCCGGTGACGCTGCGCGGGATGAGCCTGTTCTGGTCCCAATGGGCGCCGCAATATTACGCGCGCGAAACGGTCGATTGGCTGGCGGAGGACTGGAAGGTTGACGTGGTCCGCGCCGCGATCGCCGCACAGGGCCCCGACAGCGCGCTGACCGAATACGACCGCGAGATGGCGAAGGCGAGCCGGGTGATCGAGGCGGCCGCGGCGAACGGGATCTATGTCGTGGTCGACTGGCACGCGCACACCGCCAGTCCCGACGAGGCGGAGCGCTTCCTGACCGAGATCGCGCGCCGTTACGGCCATCTGCCCAATGTGATCTACGAGCCGTTCAACGAGCCGCTGCGCGACGGGGTCGACTGGTCGCGCGACATCAAGCCCTATCACGAGCGCATCGTCGCCGCGATCCGCGCGATCGATCCCGACAACCTCATCGTGGTCGGCTCGCCCAGCTGGAGCCAGGACGTCGACATCGCGGCGCGCGATCCGCTGGCGGGCGACAATATCGTCTATACGCTCCATTATTACGCAGCGAGCCACAAGGACGAGTTGCGCGCGCGGGCCGAAGCCGCGCGGCAGGCGGGATTGCCGCTGATGATCACCGAATTCGGCGTGGTAGAGGCGACCGGCGACGGACCGATCGACCGTGCCTCGAGCGAAGCGTGGTGGGACTGGGCCGAAGCCAACGGCATTTCGTGGATGGCGTGGTCGATCACCGACAAGGACGAAACCAGCGCCGCTCTCAAGCCCGGCACGCCGCCGGGCGGCTGGACGAGCGACGACCTTACCGAAGCGGGCCGAATGCTGCGCGAGCGGATCCGCGCCGCCGCCGGAGCGGAGGGTCGCTGAGCCGATTGGGTAAGGCGCTTGCCCGATAGCGTTCCGCCGCCTAATGGTAGCGCTATCAGGGAGAGGGGAACGCAGATGTCCCGTATCGAATACGCCGCCCCGCGAGGCCGCGCATGAGCACCGCTGCAACCGCTGCGGCCGGGCTGGCGAAGCCGCTCGGCAAATACCGCTGGGGCATCTGCGCGCTGCTCTTCTTCGTCATCACCATCAACTATATCGACCGCCAGATCATCGGCGTGCTCAAGCCGGTGATCGAGGACGAGATGGGCTGGTCCGAGGTCGATTACGGCAATATCGTCACCGCGTTCCAGGCGAGTTACGGGATCGGGTTGCTGGTGGTCGGGCGCTGGCTCGACCGGGTCGGCACGCGCAAGGGCATCGCCATCGCGATCGCGCTGTGGAGCCTCGCCGCCTGCTTCCACGCCGCGGCGCGCAGCGTGCTTGCCTTCATCCTCGCGCGCGTGGCGCTGGGGGTGGCGGAAAGCGCGGCCTATCCCGGCGCCGTCAAGTCCATCGCCGAGTGGTTCCCCAAGCGCGAGCGTGCGCTCGGGGTCGGCATCCTCAATGCCGGCGCCAATGTCGGGGTGCTGCTGACGCCGATCATCGCGATCGGTATCGCGGGGCTCTATGGCTGGCGAGCCGCATTTCTCGTCACCGGGCTGATCGGCTTCGTCGTGCTGTGGGCGTGGCTGCGCTTCTTCCGCCAGCCGCCCGATCATCCGGCGCTGACCGACGAGGAGCGCACCTGGATCGAGCAGGACGGAGAGGACCCGACGGGCGAGCCGCTCGGGTGGAAGGACGCGATCCGCCAGCGGCAGGCATGGTTCTTCATCTGCGGCAAGTTCTTCACCGATCCGGTGTGGTATTTGTTCCTGTTCTGGCTGCCCGATTTCCTTTCGAAGACGCAGGGCATGGAGCTGTTTCCCAAGGGCGACAGCGGGATTCTCGCCACTATCGGCCCGGCGCTGATCGGGGTGTATCTGTTGGCGGATGTCGGCTCGATCGCGGGCGGGTGGATGTCCTCGCACCTGGTCGGGCGCGGCTGGAGCGTCAACCGCGCGCGCAAGACGACCCTGTTCGTCGCCGCGCTGTTCGCTCTGCCGATGGTCACCGTCGCGAGCGTGCCCGAGCCGTGGATGGCGGTGCTGCTGATCGGGCTCGGCACCGCGGCGCACCAGGCGTTCAGCTCGAACATCTTCACCATGATCGCGGACCTGTATCCGCGCCGTGCGGTGGCGACCATCGCCGGAATGGGCGGCGCGGCGGGCGCGGTCGGAGGCATATTGATCGCACAGGCGACGGGCTGGACGCTCGAACTGACCGGGTCCTACGTGCCGATCGTGATCTATGCCGGGCTCGGCTACATGATCGCCTTTATCGCGATCCACCTGCTGGTGCCGCGCATGCGGCCGGCGGAACTGCGGTGAGGGAAGCTAGCGCGCGGCCCATTCGGCAGGGAAGCGCAGCCCGAGCCTGACCGCGACGTAGAGTACCAACAGCGCCGTCAGCAGGCGCAAGTGGCGCTGCGATATCCACCGCGCGCCGAGCGTCGAACCGGCCAGACCGCCGACAATGACCGCAGGGAACAGTAGCGCATTGCGCGACAGGATTTCACCGGTTTCGGCCAGGCCCAGCCTGCTCGCATGTCCGGCGATACCGGCGGCCGAATTGACCAGGATGAACACCGCGCAGGTTGCCGCGATGCGCCGCGCTTCGGCCCAGCGGCGCAGGTGCAGTAGCGGCGAGAGGTAGATCCCGCCGCCGATGCCGGTCACGCCCGCCAGCAGGCCGAGTGCCGCGCCCGAGACCATGTCGATCCCGGGCCTCTTCGCAGGATGCGATACGCGGTTACCGGCGCGATCGCGCTGCAGGATCATCAGCAGCGAAGCGGCGAGGAGCGCGACCGCCAGCAGCCCGACGAACAGCCAGGCGGGGACCGGGAGGAATCCTCCCAGCCACGCGAACGGCACCGACAGCGCGACCAGCGGCACGATCTGCCGCCATTCGACCAGCCCCTCGCGCGCGAAGCGGAGCGTACTCGTCGTCACCACCGCGATGTTGCAGGCGAGCGCGATCACCGGCACCTCCTCCAGCGCCATGCCGCCGAGCACCAGCAGCGCGATATAGGTCGAGCCGCCGCCGAACCCGACCGAGGAATAGAGCAGCGCGGTGAGCAGGAACAGCAGGGCGAGCAGCGCGATCGACATTGCCCGTGCGCTAGCAGCCCCGCTACGCTAAGGCGCGCAAAAAGCAGGAGAGACGCATATGCCCGGTATCTGGTTCGACGAATTGGAAGTAGGCCGGACCTTCGATCACGCGATCCGGCGCACGGTTACCGAGACCGACAATCTGCTGTTCTCGACGCTGACGCACAATCCGGCGCAGCTCCATCTCGACGCCGAATACATGAAGGACAGCGATTTCGGGGCGATCATCGTCAATTCGTGCTTCACGCTGTCGCTGATGGTCGGCGTGTCGGTCGGCGACACGACGCTCGGCACCGCGGTCGCCAATCTCGGCTGGGACGAGGTCCGCTTCCCCGCGCCGGTGTTCATCGGCGACACGCTGCGGATCGAGACCGAGGTGGTCGAATTGCGCGAGAGCAAGTCGCGCCCCACGGCCGGGATCGTCACCTTCGCCCACCGCGCCTACAATCAGGACGGCGTGCTGGTCGGCAGCTGCAAGCGCAGCGGATTGCAGCACAAGAAGCCGGCCGAGTAGGCGCGCTCAGTCGACGAAATCCTCGACCCGCTCGACGATGATCGCCGGCGCCATCCCGCCCGCGGCGCACATCGTCACCAGCCCGCGCTGCTTGCCCTGCCGTTCGAGCTCGTCGACGATGGTGCCGATCAGGATCGAGCCGGTCGCCCCGATCGGATGGCCCAAGGCGATCGAGCCGCCATTGACGTTGACCTTGTCCCAGTCGAGCCCGAGATCGCGCACGAATTTCGCCGCGACCACCGCGAAGGCCTCGTTGATCTCGAACAGGTCGATATCGTCGAGCGTCAGCCCGGCCTTTTCGAGCACCTTTTTCGCCGCCGGCACCGGCGCGTTGAGCATCAGCGTCGGGTCGTCGCCCATGTTCGCGGTGGCGACGATGCGGGCGCGCGGTTTGAGGCTGTGCTTGCGCGCATAGTCGGCGCTCGCGACCAGCACTGCCGCGGCGCCGTCGACCACGCCCGATGAATTGCCCGCGTGGTGGAAGTTCTCGATCTCGAGATCGGGATATTTGCGGTTGATCAGCTTGCGGAAGGTGGTGCCCTCCGCATCGAGCGGCA
Source organism: uncultured Altererythrobacter sp. (assembly GCA_913055875.1). Classification (GTDB taxonomy): domain Bacteria; phylum Pseudomonadota; class Alphaproteobacteria; order Sphingomonadales; family Sphingomonadaceae; genus CAJXJY01. The sequence continues at coordinate 61,070 of CAJXJY010000011.1, read as the reverse complement.
CGTCGGCGATCTTGGTGAACGCCGGTTCGAGCTGCGCCAGCCCTTCCAGCGTCGTCTGCGGGCGGGGGAATTCCTCGCGGTCGAGCACCACGGTGCCGTCGTCGGCGACCACCGGCACCACCGACTTGTCGAAGCGGCCTTCCTCGATCGCCTGCGCCGCGCGCTGCTGGCTGCGATAGCCGACCGCGTCGAGCTCCTCGCGGGTAAAGCCCTCCATCGTCGCGATCGCGTCGCCGCAAATGCCCTGGTGGCTCTGCGGGTGCACCTTGGCGAGCCGCTCGTTGTAGCTGCCCATCATGGGCGGCTTGATCCCGGCCTGCATCTTCTCCTTCGCCATCGCCGCGGTCAGGCTCATCATCTCGGTCCCGCCCGCGACCACGCAATCGGCCATTCCCGACATGACCTGCGCCGCGGCGAGATTGACCGAGGTGATGCCGCCGCCGCAGAAGCGGTCGAGCGTCATCCCCGACGAGGTCACGTCGTAGCCCGCATCGAGCGCCGCCATCCGGCCCATGTCGCCCGCCTGCATCCCGTCCTGCGTCGAGACCGACCAGATCACATCGTCGACCGTCTTCGTGTCGAGCGAATTGCGCTCGGCGATCGCCTTCAGCACCGTCGCGGCCAAGTGTTGCGGATGCTGCTCGGCGAGCGCGCCCTTGCCCTGCTTGCCGATCCCGCGCGGGGTGCGGACGGCGTCGATGATATAGGCTTCGGTCATGGCGGTTGGTCCTCTCTCTCTAACCGGGAATCAGGTTGACGCAAGCGTAAACCTTGGCCAGCTTGCGGGCAAGACAGGTTTCATATCGAAATGGGAGAGCTGCGCATGTCCGAGGAAGTGCTGACCGAGGTCCGCGACGGGATTCTGATCGTCACGATCAACCGGCCCGAGGCGAAGAACGCGATGAACAAGGCGGCGGCCGAAGCGATCGCCGCAGCGATGGACCGGCTCGACGGGGACGACGATCTGCGCGTCGGCATCCTCACGGGCGCGGGCGGGACCTTCTGTTCGGGGATGGATCTCAAGGGCTTCCTCAAGGGCGAGTCGCCGAGCATCGAGGGACGCGGCTTCGGCGGGATCACGCAGAAGGGACCGGTCAAGCCGCTGATCGCCGCGGTCGAGGGCTATGCGCTCGCGGGCGGGATGGAGCTGATGATCAGCTGCGACCTGATCGTCGCCAATGCCGGCGCCAAGTTCGGCATTCCCGAGGCCAAGCGCGGGCTTGCGGCGGCGGCAGGCGGGTTGATGAAGCTGCCCGAGATGATCCCGCCCAAGGTGGCGATGGAGCTGGCGCTGACCGGCGATTTCATCGACACCGCGCGCGCTTACGAGCTCGGCCTGGTCAACCGGGTGACCGACGGCGCGGCGCTCGATGCGGCGATCCAACTCGCCAATGCGATCACCGCCAATGGCCCGATCGCGGTGCGCGTCTCGAAGCAGATCGTGGTCGAATCGCGCGGCTGGTCGAAGGACGAGATGTGGGACAAGCAGGCCGCGCTGCTGCCGCAGGTGTTCATGAGCGAGGATGCGCGCGAGGGCTCGCTCGCCTTCGCCGAGAAGCGCGCGCCGAACTGGAAGGGCAAGTAAGGTATGGCGGGTCCTCTCTCCGGCCTGCGCATCGTCGAATTCGCCGGGATCGGGCCGGGCCCGTTCTGCGGCATGATGCTGGCCGATCATGGTGCCGAAGTGATCCGCATCGACCGCGCCTCGGGCTCGCGCGGCGGATCGCAGCCGGTCACGACCAAGGACGTGCTGGCGCGCGGGCGCCGCTCGATCGCGCTCGACCTGAAGGGCGAGGAGGGCGTCGCGCTCGCCCGCAAGCTGTGCGCCAGCGCCGACGGGCTGATCGAGGGCTTCCGTCCCGGCGTGATGGAGCGGCTCGGGCTCGGGCCCGACGAGCTGCTCTCCGACAATCCGAGGCTGGTCTACGGCCGCATGACCGGCTGGGGCCAGACCGGTCCCTACGCGGCGTATGCGGGGCACGATATCAACTACATCGCGCTCGCCGGGGCACTGGCGCATTTCGGGCGCGTGGGGGGCAAGCCGACCCCGCCGATCAACATGGTCGGCGATTTCGGCGGCGGGGGGATGATGCTCGCTTTCGGCATGGTCGCGGCGCTGCTAAATGTCGCGCGCGGTGGTGAGGGCCAGGTGATCGACGCCGCGATGACCGACGGGACCGCGGTGCTGATGAGCATGATCCACGGGATGAAGAACATGGGGGTGTGGTCGGAGGAGCTGGGGGTCAACCTGCTCGATACCGGGGCGCATTTCTACGACACTTACGAGACGGCGGACGGCAAATTCGTCTCGATCGGCAGCATCGAGCCGCAATTCTACGCCGAGCTGCGGCGGCTGGCGGGGCTGGCCGACGATTCCGAATTCGACGCGCAGCACGACCGCGCGAAATGGGGTGCGCTCAAGGATAAGCTAACCATGCTGTTCAAGACCAGGACCCGCGCCGAATGGGATGCGCTGATGGAGCACACCGATGTCTGCTACGCCCCGGTGCTGACCATGAGCGAGGCCGCGGGGCATCCGCACAACGCCGCGCGCGAAACCTTCGTGCAGGTCGGCGGCGACACCCAGCCCGCGCCCGCGCCGCGCTATTCGGGCACCGCCACCGCGACGCCGCAGCCAGGCCCGATGCCCGGAGACGACACCGACGCGATCCTCGGTTCGCTGGGGATCGGGGAGGACGATGTGGCGGCGCTACGCGAGGCGGGGACGGTGGCGTAAGGGTTTCCCCTCCTCTTCAGAGGGGGGGCAGCGAGACTTGGTGACCCTGAGCTTGTCGAAGGGGAACCTAGTCGCAGCGGGGTGGTGAGCCACCCCGAACGACGCTGGCGCGTCGCAACCACCCCCAACCCCCTCCTTTGAAAAGGGACCTATATAGATAGCTAGCCAAAAATAGCTTGACCTAGCTACCCATCTCGGCTAGTTAAGTTTCATGAGCAGCAAACAAGACAAGCCCGAGACGGTCAGCCTCTACCAGTTCTTCGAGCGCTTCCCCAACGAGGAAGCCGCCCGGCTGTATTTCGAGCGCAACCGTTGGGGCAACGAGCCGGTGTGCGGTCACTGTGGAAGCCTCAATGTCAACGAGTGCAAGAACCACAAGCCGATGCCCTACCGCTGCCGCGATTGCCGCAAGCATTTCAGCGTTCGCACCGGCACCGTTCTCGCCGAAAGCCGCCTCGGCCTGCACAAGTGGCTCATGGCGATCTACATGATGACTACCGCCCGCAAGGGCATCCCTTCCACGCAAATGGCCAAGGAACTCGGTATCACGCAAAAGTCGGCGTGGTTCCTCGCACAGCGCATCCGCGAGACTTGGCTTTCCAAGGCTGGTGACGACGACATGGGCGCACAGGTCCAAGTCGATGAGACCTATTTCGGCGGCAAGGAAACCAACAAACACGCGAGTAAGAAGCTGCGCGCCGGGCGCGGCACCGTTGGCAAGACTGCTGTGATTGGTATGCTCGGCGATACCGGCAATGTCCGCGCCCAGATCATCCCGAATACCAAAGTCGGCACCCTAGAAGGCTTCATCTGCGAGAACGCCCCGGAAGGCGCTGTAGTGGTTACCGACCAGCACGGCGGCTATCGTGGAATTGGGGCGCGCGGTTTCCACCATATCAGCGTCAATCACTCGGTTGGCGAGTATGTCCGCGACATGGCGCATACCAACGGGATCGAAAGCTTTTGGGCGCTCCTAAAGCGCGGTCACTACGGCGTGTTCCACTACATGTCCCCCAAGCACCTGCATCGCTATGTCAACGAATTTGCGTTCCGCCAGAACACCGCGCAGGATGGAACGATGCGCTTCATCGAAAAGACGATTGACCGCATGGTCGGGAAGCGGCTCACCTACGAGGTTCTCACCCATGCCTGACGACAAGAAGATAATCGACCCGCTTGACGCGGACTTTGACGCAGTAGCGAAAAAAGTGGTGACTCCGGCCACCCCTTTCACGCATGAAAACAAAGATTTAAGTCCTGTTTCCGGGCAGGTTCCGGCCACCCCTAAGCAACTCAAACTTGACCTTGGAATCGAGGTCGAAAAGGTGGTGGGCGGAATCGAAATGGGGGTGCTGGAAAACGGCATCCCCTATCTCACCCAGCGCGGCCTCGCCGAGATGACTGGCGCGGCGCGCTCCACAATCTTCGAGATAACGCAAGAATGGCAGGAGGCTCAGGCTACCGACGTTTGGCGGGGGCGCATGGTCTACTTCCACGACTATCTCTCTAAAGTCGGGTTCGACGAGACGTTTCTCTTTATTGAAATCACGAAGGATGGTTCGCCGCACTATGCCTACCCGGACATGGTGTGCATGGCGATGGTTGAATACTTCGCATTCGAAGCGAAGAGCACGAACGAAACGGCTGTCACAAACTTCCGCAACCTCGCCCGCTACGGCTTGCAGAAGTTCATCTATGACGCACTCGGCTATGTTCCAGAAGACCCTTGGAAGCTGTTCAATGCCCGTGTGTCGCTGCTCAAGGACAGCGTTCCGGCGGGCTATTTCAGTGTCTTCAAAGAAAGCACGGGGCTTGTCGTTGACCTGATTAACGCAGGCCTGCCGGTCAACCAGCATACTGTTCCAGATGGTAGCGTGGGCGGCACTTGGGGCCGCTACTGGACGGCGAACAACCTTGCTGACAAGCATGGGGAGCGGATCGACTATCCGCACTATTTCCCGCCGGAATACCCTCAAAGCGCGAGCAATCCGCAGCCTGCGAAAGCCTACCCCAACGCAGCGTGGCCGGACTTCCAGAATTGGTTCCGCACCATCTACCTGCGGACGAAATATCCGAACTATATCTTGAAGAAAGCGAAGCTTCTGCCAGGCGGTGCCGAGGAAGCTCGGGAACTTGCTGCGATGTATGAACCTACAGCGATCGAGCAGAAGAAATAATTGCCGCAGCCTATGAACTGCTCCCGGAGAAAACGTGTCGCGCGACGATCACTAGGAAACCAAATACCGTCGCGGTAGTGGTCGTAACCACTGCGATGAACTCGCCTGTCTCTAGGTGAAAGCTTCCCAAGACCGGAATAACGCCAAGGATCAAATGATCTTTGTCCAGCCCTTGCGCGAGGACAATCCAAGCCAGAAAAAGCGACCAGCAAATTGCCAGCGCTCTTGAAATTCGGTCAATGCGGGATCGCGCAGCGTCCGGGTCCCACCCGCCGCTGATTATAGGCTCTATGTTCCAGTCTCGGTATTCCTCATCGCCAGAAGGCGATTGGTCGAGCCGCCTTTTAGGCGATGAGCGGAACAGTCTGGATGCCACGTTGCTGAGCAAGTTTGGCAAAGAAGGCCCAATCCCTTTCAGGCGAAATGTCTACGTCGTATGGCACTCTGAATTTGTATTTCTCTGCGATCTGCCGCCACGGTGTTCCGGGCGCGTGGGTTTCCTCAGAAAGCTGAATAGCTGTCTTTGTGCCATGCTCGCCCCAAATCCAGTCGAGAAGCGTTCTAACTCGCCCCTGTTCCTCGCCATCCCCCAAGCGCTCTGCCGCGTCAGCAAAGGGGTTGCCCTTCACAGGACCGCCAATATCACTGTGACCGAACCGCGAGAGCGTTTTGTAGAGCCAGTTATATACGGGGCCGTAGCGCCAAACTTGCGGATTTTCATTGAGCAAGCGCTGGCCATTGGTGGCGAGCCACCATCCGTTAGCGTAGTATAGGAGCTTCTGTAGCTTCATGTGGCTAACGTCGCCATGCGAAGCCAGAATCTCATTCGCGATCTGGAGCGACGGATATTCCATGTTCTATATATGGACCTTCCCGAGTCGAGACGCAACCACGGCTAGCTAGGTATATAGGTCCCATATTTTTTGGTCAGACTTTCTACGAGGTTCTTTATCGTAGGTTCTTTTCCTTGAGGAAACTCGACGTAACGGGAAATGCCGATAACGCGCTCTTTACCAGGCAATCCCATCAAGAATATCGAGATATTCTCCAGCCCCTTCTCGGCGTAAATCCCTCGTTTGGGTTCGCTGCCGTCCGGAATCGCTGGCAATTCAAATCCAAAATCGGAATATCGAACCTTGTAGTCTGGGTCTGCGCAAGCCACAGCCTCGTATGCTTGTTGCGCGGTCATTCCAATTTGAACGCCGGTTATCTCATTTTTCGCACTTGTCGAGTCAACCTTTTTGGACGGACAATCTATGCCTTCCGCCTGCTGAGTACCAACATTCTTCAGTTCGGCGTCCAACTCTGCCTGTGGCTCGACTTCGTCAGTTTCATCGGCATTGCTACATGCCGCAATTACCAAAGGCAGTGACACGAGGACTAGAAACGACCGCATGAGATTCTCCCCAACAATCCGGTGTTCTTACCGATTTCGATTTTCCCATCAAGCGTCAATGTCACGGTCACGCAGGGACTAGCGGTTCAGATGTGCTCACGCATTTCTCGTTTGCCGTTCACCCGATAAACCCCCGCACCTCCGCGACAAAATCCTCGAACCGGTCGTGATGCACCCAATGCCCCGCCCGGTCGTAGTCGCTCACCGACACATTTTCGCCGAACGCCGCGATCCGTCCGTCCGCGACCGGATTGCTCGCCCAGCTGTCGTTGCCGTAGACCAGCAGCGTCGGGCAGGCGATCCGCGCCCATAGTTCTTCCACCTGCTCCAAAGTCAGGTCGTCGGGCGGCCAGGCGTGGAGGTGGGGGTCGAATTTCCAGCTCCAGGTGCCGTCCTCGTTGCGGATCGCGCCGTGGCGGGTGAGGTGTTCGGCCTGCTCGCGGCTGAGATAGGAATTCGCCTCGTGCATGCGGTCGAGCGCGTCCTCGAAACTCGCATAGCGCTTGGGCAGGCGGCTCGACGCATCGCGTTTTTTGTCGATCCACTGGGTGCGGTGCTCGTACCACGGCGTCTTCGCCTGCTCCGCCTGCACCTTGGGGCTCGGCCCGAGCCCCTCGATGCTGACCAGCTTGCGGACCTTGTCGGGATATAGCCCGGCATAGCGCGTCGCGATATTGCCGCCGAGCGAATGCGCCACCACCGTCACCGGGGCGAGTTCGAGCTGGTGCACCAGCTGCGCGAAATCGTAGACGTAGCTGGTCATCGGATAGACCCCGGTATTGGTCCATTCGCTGTCGCCGTGGCCGCGCAAATCGGGGCAGATCACGTGCCAGTCCGCGCGCAGTTCCTCCGCCACCCAGTCCCAGCTGCGGCAATGGTCGCGCCCGCCATGCTGCAGGATCAGCGGCGGCGCGTCGCGATTGCCCCAGTCGGCGTAATGCAGCTTGGTGCGCTGGCTGATGAAGCTCTGCGAGGTGGGGCCGATCAGGTCCATCGGATTGGGCTTCCCTTGACGTAAGCGGAAAATGCGTTGCGGATCGCTACCGATAGGATAGGCTGGCTGGCAACGAAAAAGCGAGAGAGGATTGCAGCCATGCCCGCCATCGACGTGCCCCAGCCCGAATTCATGGAGGACGAGGAGATTTCGATCTTCGCCGATGCGGTGGGCAAGTTCTACCAGCAGCACGCGCCGGAAAAGCGCGTGCTCAAATGGCGCGAAGACGGGCAGGTCGAGCGCGAATTCTGGAACGAGGCGGGTCAGGCGGGGCTGCTCGGCGCGTCGGTGGCGGAGGAATATGGCGGCCATGGCGGCGATTTCCGCCACGAGATGGTGGTGATCGACCAGCAGGCGAAGCACGGGGTCGAAGGCTTCGCGGCGAGCCTCCACAACACCATTATCCTGCCCTATCTCGTGCGCCACGGGACCGAGGAGCAGAAGAAGAAATACCTGCCCAAACTGGTCACCGGCGAGCTGGTCAGCGCGATCGCGATGACCGAGCCGGGCGTGGGATCGGACCTGCAGAGCGTCACTACTACAGCGCTCAAGGACGGCAACGGCTACCGCATCAACGGCGCCAAGACCTATATCTCCAACGGGCAGACCGCCGATTTCATCATAGTCGTCGCCAAGACCGATCCGAACGAGCGGGCCAAGGGTATCTCGCTGATGCTGCTCGAGACCGAGGGCGCTGACGGGTTCCAGCGCGGCAAGAAACTCGACAAGATCGGGCTCGACGCGGCGGACACCAGCGAATTGTTCTTCGACGACGTGTTCGTGCCGGCCGAGAACGTGCTCGGCGGGGTCGAGGGCAAGGGCTTCTACCAGCTGATGGGCGAGCTGCCGCAGGAGCGGCTGATCATCGCGATGGGCGCGATGACGGGGATCGAGAAGGCGCTCGAGACGACGCTCGATTTCGTCAAGAACCGCAAGGCCTTCGGGCAGACGATCTGGGACTTCCAGAACACCCAGTTCACGATGGCCGATCTCAAGGCGCGCGGCACCGCGGCCAAGATCTTCGTCAACGATTGCATCGCCAAGCACCTGAAGGGCGAGCTCGACGTCGCGACCGCGTGCATGGCGAAATACTGGGTCACCGAGCTGCAGAGCGAGGTGGTCGACAAGTGCCTGCAGTTCCACGGCGGGGCGGGCTACATCAACGACTACCCCATCGCCCGCATGTACCGCGACACCCGCATCGCGCGGATTTTCGGCGGTTCGAACGAGGTGATGAAGATGGTGATCGCGCGCTCGATGTAGCGCCTGTCACGCAGTCGGCGGGCCGGACCGGAGGAGGTTGGCGCAAGAGTAGCGCGGGTCGTCGGTGACCTCGTGTCCTGCCCACGTGGGGGGAGTCAGTGCATCGAGTTCGGTTTCCGCCGCCTCGATTTCGAGAATCGCGAATGGCAGGACGGGGCTTTCGAACAGGTCGAGGCTCCAGCCACGCCCTTTATACGGCAGTTCGTAGCGTCGTTTGATCATGCCGGCGCCGGGCAGACCCGCGAACAATGCGTATTCCGCCTCGTCGAGATAGGCTGTCACGATCGGGCGTGCAGTAGGGGGGCCGGCATCGTACTTCTTGGTTAGCTTGAGCGCGACGGTGCCGGTGGCCTGGTCGGTCATGCGGCGTAATCGCAGGCGGCTCTTGTCGAGGTAGCGGTCCTCGATGAGCACGCACTGGCACGCGTCGAGATCGGGCACACTCACGGCATCGACCAGCCAGCGCCGCTCGCGCTCGAAATGCGAATATTTGGGCTGGGCCAGTTCGGTTTCGAGCGTCCGCAGCATGGCTAGTCAGGGATCGGTTCGCGTCCGACGACGCTGAGGCCGTAGCCTTCGAGGCCCACCACCGTGCGGTCGCTGTCGGTCAGCAGCACCATTTCGGTCACCCCGCGGTCGACCAGGATCTGCGCGCCGATGCCGTAATCGCGCAGTTCGCCGTCGGGATGCGGGTGGCGGCCGATCTCGGCCTGCAGCTTCTCCGGCCGGTCGGGCATGATTACCACGATCAGCCCGGTGCCGCGCTCGCCGATCGCCGCCATCGAGCGCTGCAGCTGGCGCTTCCTCGGCCCCGACTGGCCGAGCACGTCGTCGAAGATCGAGATCGCATGCATCCGCACCAAAGTCGGCGTGCCCGGCTCGACATGGCCCTTCTGCAGCACGACATGCGTCGCGCCCGAGACCTTGGAGCGGTAGGTCATCGCGCGCCATTCGCCGCCGTAATCGGATTCGAGTCGGCTCTCGCTGACCTGCTCGACGAGGTGGTCGTTGCGCAGGCGATAGGCGATCAGGTCGCGGATGGTGCCGATCTTGAGTTCGTGGCGGCGCGCGAAGGCGATCAGGTCGTCCATCCGCGACATGGTGCCGTCCTCGTTCATGATCTCGCAGATCACCCCCGAGGGGTTGAGCCCGGCAAGCCGCGCGATATCGACCGCCGCCTCGGTGTGCCCTGCGCGCACCAGCACCCCGCCGTCGCGCGCGACCAGCGGGAAGACGTGGCCGGGCGAGACGATGTCCTCGCGCCCCTTGCCGGCGTCGATCGCGACCGACACGGTGCGTGCGCGGTCGGCGGCGGAAATGCCGGTGGTGACGCCCTCGCGCGCCTCGATCGAGACGGTGAAGGCGGTCTGCATGCTCTCGCGGTTGTCGCGGCTCATCGGCTCGAGCCCGAGTGTCTCGACCCGCTTGCGGTCGAGCGAGAGGCAGATCAGCCCCTTGCCGTGTGTCGCCATGAAATTGATCGCGGAAGGGGTCGCCATCTGCGCGGGGATAACCAGGTCGCCTTCGTTCTCGCGGTCCTCGTCGTCGACCAGCACGAACATGCGCCCGTTGCGCGCCTCGTCGATGATCTCCTCGATGCTCGCGAGGACCGGGCGGTCGGCGTTGGCGACGAAGAAGTGCTCGAGCTTGCCGAGCGTCTCGGCGGTGGGATTCCAGCCGTCCTCCATGCAGTCGCGCAGCGAATTGGCGTGGAGACCGGCGGCGCGGGCGATGGCGGCGCGCGACATGGCGCCGTCGTCGACGAGCTGGCGGATGCGGTCGCGGGCGGATTGCGGGCTGAGTGCGCTCATGCCCCGGCAATACCCACTACGATGTGATGGCGCAAGCCGGAAAACACATTATAATGTGATCAGTGCGGCTGCAGTTCGTCTCCGACTTGCAGCATGCCTTCGCCATAGAGATAGTCGGCATCGAAGTCGCCATGCCGTTCGAGTTGGTCGCGGTCGCCTGCGGTGACCAGCCCGCGGCGGAACTCGGCGATGCCCGAGCGGCGCAATTCGCCGAGCGAACGGTTCATATGGATCGAGGTGGTGCCGCACATGTCGGCGAGGTCGGCCTGGGTCAGCGGTGTCCGGAACCCGTTGGTGCGCGACAGGCCGATCATGTCGAGTCGGCACCAGATCTCGCTGAACAGGTGCGCGACGCGGCGATTGGCCTTGAGCTGGCCGAGCTTCAGGGTCCACTGCCGGTGAATCGCGGCATCGAGCAGGGTCGAGAACCAGAACAGCCGCGAGAGGTGCGGCTCGGACCGCATCAGGTCACGCAGCCGGTCGTGCCGCACATAGCCGACCTTGGCCGGGCCGATGCTGACGAGGTCGTGGTCGAGCCGCTTGAGCGCGAAGGCGTGCAGGTCGACGAAATCGCCGGGCACCTGGATGCCGACGATGTAGCGGCGGTCGTTCTCGTAGATCGTGCGGACCATGAATCCCTCGACCAGCATGGTCGAGCGCTCGCACACCTCGCCGCGCGACAGGAAGCGGTGCGGGCGGGTGAATTCCTCGCATTCTTCGATCGAGGTTTCGAGGATTTCCTTCTCGCGCTCGCCCATCGCATGGCGCAGCCTGCCCATCAGGAAACGGCCGGTCAGCGGGTAGCGATCGAGTTCGGCTTTCATTCTGTCCGGAAATGCCCGAGTTCAGGCGTTTGTTCCGTGAACATCAATAAATGTAAAGCGTTGCGCCGCTCAGTTGCCGGACGGGTTGCGATAACCGTGTGCGGCGAGCGATTCGCGTACCCGGGCGAGCGCGCTGGCGACCGGATCGGTCTCGTCGAGCAATGCGAAGCTGCCGCCGACGGCAAAGCTGCAATGGCCGTGCACCGTAGCCACCAGCGAGCGCGACAGACGCGCGACATCGGCAGGTGTGTCGGGGGGGAGGACCGCGCGCACTTCGTCCTCGACGATGCCCGTCAGAATTGCGCGATCGGCGCGGTCCTGTTCGGACAGGTCGAGCCCTTCGGGCAGCCGGTGCTCGTAGATTGCCGACCACAGGTGCGGGCGCTCGAGCGCGAAATCGAAATAGGCGGTCACCAGCGCGGCGATGCGATCGTCCTCGGCGCGTTCGAGCCGCGCGCGCAGGAAGCCGGCCCAGTCGAGGAAGGTCTTGGTGTTGATCGCCGCCAGCAGCCCGTCGAGCGAGCCGAACACGTTGTAGATCGTGCCGACGGTATAGCCCGCGCGCTTGGCCACCTCGCGGCCCGAAAAGCGCGCGAAGCCCACCTCGCGCAGCAGGCGCTGGCCCTTGCGGATCAGCAGCGCGCGCAGCTCGCTGCGGGTATGATCGGATCGCCGCCCCATGCGGTTGCCAATAGGAGGCAAATTGAACACTGTCCAATTTTTATATTGAACAGTGTTCATTTGTGGGTTATGCCGCGCCGGAATTCGGGGAGACACTATCGTGGAACTGTTCCTGTTTCTCGTGCTCGGCGGGGCCGTGGCCTATCTGTGGCAGCGGCTCGACAGGGTCGAGACCGAGCTGAGCGAATGGCGCTATCATTTCGATCCGGTGCAACCGGCGCAGGCGTCCGCGGATAGCGTCGCCGATCGCGCTCCGATACCCGAACGGACGGAAGCTCCCACGGAACCGGAGGCCCCGGAGCCTCCGCGCTCCGAGACTCCCGAGCCGGCAACGCGGGCTGCCGAACCACCACCGTCGCCAATGGTTGCCGACGAGGGGCGGGGCGTACCGCCGCCGGTCCGCACCGAAGCGGTCGAGGAGGAAGAGCCGGCGACCGCCTGGTCGGATCGGCCCGGTTTCGATTTCGAGGAAATCTTCGGCCGCCTGCTGCCGATCTGGGCGGGCGGAATCGCGCTCGCGGTTGCCGGCTTCTTCCTCGTGCGCTGGTCGATCGAGCAGGGGCTGCTGACGCCGCCGGTGCGCGTGTTGCTGAGCTTCGTGTTCGGGCTCGCGCTGCTTGCCGGGGCCGAACTGGCCTACCGCTTCGAGGAGCGGGTTGCCGATCCGCGCGTGCGGCAGGCGCTGGCCGGGGCCGGGCTCGCGACGCTTTATGCGGGCTTCTACCTCGCCGGGAGCCATTACGGGCTGATCGGTGCGACGATGGCGTTTGCCGGCCTTGCGGTGGTCACCGCCGCGGCGATCGCGCTGTCGTTCCGCTTCGGGCTGCCCGCCGCGATCCTCGGACTGGTCGGCGGGTTCGCCGCGCCGCTGCTGGTTGGTGGCGAGGAAGCGAACGTGCCGCTGCTCGCGCTCTACCTCGCGCTGGTGACCGCCGGGCTGACCTGGACCGGGCGCCAGCAGCATCGCAGCTGGCTCGCGATCGCGGCGCTCGCGGGCGGCCTCGGCTGGGGCGTGATGCTGCTGCTGTCGGGCGTGTCGAGCGATTTCGATACGATCGCGCTGGGCTCCTATCTCGTGCTGCTCGGGGTGGTCCTGCCCGCGTTCACTTCGAAGACAGAGGGGCCGCGCTGGATCCGCGTCGGGGCGGCGGCGATCGCGTCGTTGCAGCTGGCGGCGATGGTGGCCGACGGCGGCTTCGCGCCGCTCGCCTGGTCGCTCTATCTGCTGATCGGCGCGGCGCTCGCCTTCTTCGGCTGGCGCGAGCCGCGCATGCGCGAGGCGAATGCGATCGCCGCCGCGATCGGGCTCGGGCTCGCCTCGCTGTGGCCCGATCCGGGCGAGAGCGAGTTCGCGCTGGTCCTCGGCGGCATGACGGCGGTGTTCGCGCTCGTCCCGCTCGCCGCGGTCTGGCGCGACCGGGCGCGGCTGATCGATTTCCTCCAGGTTTCCGGTTTCGCGCTGCTTGCCGGCGCGGTGACGTGGCAGCATTTCGCACGCGCCGATGTCGAACTCACGATCGCGCTGATCGTGTTGGGCTTCGCACTGCTTCCGGCCATGGCCGCGTGGTTGCGCTGGCCGCCGCGCGACGCCGACCTGCCGCCATCGGCAATGGTTTCGGTCGGGGCGGCAGCGGTCGCGCTGTTCGCCGCCGGTCTGATCGCCACGCCCGCCTGGGCCGCGCCGCTGGTCGGCGCAGCGGTGACCGCAGGCCTGCTCGCGCTCGGCAGCGGGCGCGACGATCGCAGCTTGCTCGCCCTCGCCTGGGCCTCGGCGCTGGCCGGGCTGTTCGCCCTGTTCACATGGGATTCGCTCGATGGCGAACTGTACGCTCTCATCCAGGGAGGCGGGGAAAGCGATTACCTTATGTCGCCGCTGCGCTGGGCGGCCGCGACCGGCACCTTCGCGTGGCTGGCCCTGCGTGAGGACATTGCGATCGGGCGCCGCGTCGCGGAGATGGTCGCTGCGGCGAGCCTCTACGCCTTCGCCGCGCAGCTCCTGCCGGGCGAAGCGCTCGCCTGGTTCGCCGCGCTGGCGGCAATCGCGGCGAGTTTGGCATGGCCGGGGAGGCGCGTCGGCTGGACGGTGCTGTTCGCGATTGCCGGCCTGTGGGCGACCCCCGGCGTGGCGATCTGGCTCGGCCACGGGCTGGAAGCGCTTGCGGGCATACCGATGTTCGTCGCCGAACCCGGCGCGATCGCGGATGTGGCGCTCTATGTGCTGCCGCTGGTCGCTTGCGCCGCGCTGGCGATCCTGCAGCGCGAGGGCCGGCTGGGGCAACTCCGCTACGCTGCGTGGGCCGCGGGCGGCACTGCAGCGCTGTGCGCGGCGCATATTGCGTTCAAGCAGGTCTTCGCCATCGGGACCGAGACGGAATTCGCAGCGCTCGGAATGGCCGAACGCTTCGTGTGGCAGGCGCTGCTGCTGGCGGGTGCCGCAGCGATCTGGCGTCTGGCGCGCGAGAAGAGCTGGGCCCGACCGGCGGTCGGCGGCCTCGTCGCCGTCGCGCTGCTGCATTTCGCGATCTTCTCCCTCGGCTGGCACAACCCGCTGTGGGCGGTGCAGCAGGTCGGGCCGTGGCCGCTCGTCAACTGGCTGGTTCCCGCCTATGCCACCGGTCTCGCCGCGCTGCTCGCGCTGCGCGGTGCGGCGCGCGAAAGCTATGCGGCGCTGCGCCCGCTGGTCGATACGGGGATCATGGTAGTGATCGGCCTGTTCGCACTGTCCGAGCTGCGCCACGTCTTCGCGGGGACGGTGCTGGTTTCGCCGCCGGTCGACCAGGCCGAGGACCTGCTCCGCTCGCTGCTCGGCATCGTGCTCGCGATCGGCTTCCTGCTGTGGGGATCGCGCAGCGGCGAGCGCAGCTGGCGGATCGGTTCGCTGGTGCTGATGCTGCTCGCGGTGGGCAAGGTGTTCCTGTTCGACGCCGCCGGGCTCGAGGGGCTGGCGCGGATCGCGTCGTTCATGGCGTTGGGCTTCAGCCTGATCGGAATCGGCTGGTTCTACAAGCGGCAGTTCGCGCGCGATCCGGGCTGAGCGAAGGATATTGCGAACGGTCGGGCGGATGTCACCATCGCGTCACATAACGGCGGCATTTCCCTCGGTGCACAGGGAATCTGCCGACCGTGACCGTGATCAACATCTTCCTCACCGACGAGCTCGGCGAAACGCTGGATGATTTCGTTCACGACGAGCGCCGCTTCACCTTCGCGCGGCTCGGATCGGACGGGCCGCGGCAGCTGGTCGAAGGGCCCGCCTACGTGTTCGTCGACTGGGTGATGGACGACATGGCCGGGCTCGAAATGTGCCGCCGCCTGCGCGCCGACCAGCGGATGGGCGATTCGCATGTCACCATGGTACTCGAAAGCGACGATATCGAGGACCGGCGACGCGCGCTCAAGGCGGGCGCGGACGATTACCTCGTCGGCCCGCTCGACCGGACGACGGTGCTCGACCGGGTGCTGGCGCTGCAGTCCGAGCGCCAGCCGCGCCACGCGACGCAGCGGCTCGAATTCGGTCCGCTGGTGATCGACATGGCCGCGCTGCAGGCCCGCTGGGCGGGCGAGCCGGTGCAGCTGCGTCCGAACGAATTCCGCCTGCTGCGCTATTTCGCCGAGAATGCCAACCGCGTGCTCTCGCGCGAGGAGCTGATCTCGGGGCTCGGCAAGCAGGAACCGCCGATCGACGAGCGCACCGTCGATGTCTGGGTCGGCCGCCTGCGCCGCGCGCTCAAATCGGCCGGCGCGGGCAATCCGCTGCGGACGGTGCGTTCGCTCGGGTATGTGTTCGATCTGGTTTGAGGGTGATACCCGTTCGCGAGCCCCGCTCCCGACCAAGTTGAATCGTCATGCTGAACTCGTTTCAGCATCCATCTCTCCGCTTGCACCGTCCGTACCGGTGGCGAGATGGATCCTGAAACAAGTTCAGGATGACGAATTCGGTAAGCGACCGGTTTCGAAGTCGAAGGGCGCAGCGCGCAAGCCTTAAAACTCCGTCGAAATCCCGATCGAGAAGGACGTGCCCTTCTCGTAGCTGTTGATCTCGATCCGGTTGGTGCCGTTGGTCTGGAATTCGAAATTATCGCGCCCGGTGATGTTGCGCGCTTCGAGTTCCAGCTCGAAAGGCTGCCTGAACAGCTTGATCACCGAGCGCGCGACCAGGTCGATCGTCAGGCCTGGGTCCTCGACCACGTCGGGCTGCTGGAAGCCGCGGCTGGTCACCCGGTCGCTGCCGTAATTGAACAGCACGGTGAACTGTTGCAGCTTGTCCTGGTCCTCGAGGCTGATCTGCACGTTGGCGATATGATCGGACTGGCCGGTCAGCCGGTCGCCGTCGTCGAAATACTGCGTCGCATCGCCCATGCCGTTGGGCGGGACGAAGGTGATGTCGCCGGCCTGCACCTTGATGTCCGACTGGGTGTAGGTGTAGTTCGCCCGCACCACGAAGTCCTTGGCCTGGAAGAAGCCGCCCCAGTCGTAGAGCGGGAAGGCCTTCTGCAGCTCGATCTCGCCGCCGTAGATCTGCGCCTCGGGCGCGTTGGCGTAGCTGGTGATGAATCCGCCGCCGGCCTGCGCGAGGATGAAGGCTTCGATCGGATTGTCGATCTTCTTGTAGAAGCCGGCAATGCTGACCTTGTCCTGCCCGCCCATGTAGTATTCGAGCCGCGCCTCGGCGTTGAGCAACTCGCTGTCGACCAGGAACGGGTTGCCGCGGAAGGTGCGGTTGCTTTCGGGATCGAAATAGACCTGCTCGACCAGCTCGCGGAATTGCGGGCGGGCGATGGTCTTCGATCCGGCAAGCCGGACCTGCAGGTCGTCGGTGGCGAGCCAGGTGACGGTTACGCCGGGCAGCCAGTAATCGTTGTTCAGATTGGTCGCGGTCGCCCCGACGATCGGCGTGTTGAAGACGCTCTGGTCGAGCGCGACCGACTGCTTTGCATCCTCGTAGCGCACGCCCGCCTCGATCGTCAGCGCATCGACCGGAACCCAGGTGAACTTGCCGTAGCCGGCATGGATCTCGAGCGCGGCGTCGAACACCGGGAAGGCGGTCGCCTCGTTGAGCGTGATGTCGAACAGCGCCAGCGTCGCGCCGTTGATGATGTCGCCCGGGCGGCGCAGGCCGATGATCGGGATCAGCCGCGGGTCGGGCGTGAAGGTGTAGGTTTCGCCGGTATCGGGATCGGTCAGTTCGAGCGGCACCGCTTCGGCCCGCGGGATGAATTCGCGCCGCGACGAGCGGCGGTCGGTGTCCGTATAGGCGTAGCCGACGGTGGCGTTGAGCCGCGAATTGACCTCGTAGCTGAGGTCGATGCCGCCGTACCACAGCTTCTCGGTCAGGTCGTCGAACGAGACGCTGGAGAGGCCGGTGCCCGAAGCCTGGTTGAGATAGACCGCATATTGCTCGCCGACCGAATCGATCACGTCGGGCGTGTCGTCGGGGACGTTGGTGCGAGTATAGACGAAGGTCGCGTTGAACGGCGCCTCGCGATCGGTCTGCGCGAAGCCGCCGCGCAGGTCGAGCGAGAATGGCCCGAACTCGAACTCGCCGACGATCTGCGAATCCATCAGCTGGCGTTCGAACCAGGCGGTGTTCTGCGTGAGAAAGTCGAACCCGCTCGCGCCCTGGAGGAAATCGGTGCCCTCGCCGAGCCGCGCGGTCTTGAGCGTGTCGCGGATATAGACGTTGGTCCAGCGGATGGTGTGATCGCCGAGGTCGAGGCCGAAGCTGAGCAGCCCGTTCACCAGCACGTTGTTGTCGGTGATGAAGGTGGTGAAATCCTGGTTGACCGTCGACAGGTCCTGGTTCGCCTGTTGCGAACGGACCGAGCGGTTGCGCCACGAATTGGAGATCGCCGCGGTCGCGAGAATGCCGAAATAGCGGCCGTCTCCGATTTCGAACGAGGTGCCGCCGGTCAGCGAGGCGGAGAAGTTCGCCGGCAACTTGCTGCTCTTTTGCAGCGTGACGAGGTTGAGCGGGAAGATCTGCGCCGCAATGCCTTCCTGCGTCGCGACCGACGTGTCCTCGATCCGCTCGCCGCTGTCGATGAAGGCCTGCAGGTTGGAGGGGATGTCGCGATTGCCGTTGTCGAAGCCGAACTTGTCCCAGTCGGAGCCGAAATAGGTCAGGCCGTTCTCGAACGTGGTCTCGGTGTCGCCGCCACCGCTGATGCCGATCTTGAGGAAGCTTTCCTCGGGCACGGCGCGGGTGGTGAGGTTGATCACGCCGCCGCCGAATTCGCCCGGGAAATTGGCCGAATAGGTCTTCTGCACCAGCGAGGAGGCGATGACGTTGGTCGGGAAGATGTCGAGCGGGACCACGCGGCTCAATGGCTCGGGGCTCGGCAAGGGCAGGCCGTTGAGCAGCGCGAGCGAGTAGCGATCGCCGAGACCGCGGACATAGACGCGCCCGTTGCCGACCACCGACAGGCCGGTGACCCGGGTCAGGGCGCCGGCGATGTCGCCTTCGCCGGTACGTGCGATATCCTCGCTCGAGAGGACGCTCAGCACCTGCCCCGAATTGCGCGAGATGTCGCGCGGGCCGCGCCGGCCGGTGACGACGATGGCGCCGCCGGGAACCGAAATCTCGGTATCCTCGACCTCTTCCTCTTCGGGATCGGCGGCCGGATCGATCTGTTCGAGCGCCTCTTCCTCGGCCGCCTCGGTGCTCGGGTCGTTGCCGGGCGGGACGCCCGGCGTGTCCTGGGCGAATGCCAGTGTCGGGGAGGTAAGCGCAGTACCAAGCAGCAAGATTCCCGCCAGACGCGTGCCGGTCGACATCGTGAGAGCCCCTCAATCAGAATTACAGAACATTTCGTCGGGGTCGGTGGCCGGAACCCGCGGTGCCCGGTGAGGCGCCGCTCCGCTCCGGCCACGCGCCTCAATCAGTAGACCGGGATGAGCGTGCAATCCCCGTTCGAGCTGCCGAAGCTCACGGTCGAGGAATTGCAGGTCCAGTCCTGATACCAGGTGTCGTTGCCGTCCTGGACCGCGCCGATATAGGTCGTGGTGTCGAAGAAGCCCGACAGCGTCGCCGCGTCGATCGGCGTGACCCCGTTCTCGTTGGTGCCGTTGATGAACACCCCGGTCAGCGTGATGGTGAAGTTCGAGTTGTTCTGACCCGAGTCAGCGATGAAATCGTCCTGCACCTGCTGGTCGCTGGGGTTGGTGTTGCCGCGGTTCGGGCGCGCCGGATCGCAATCGCCGACCACCGCGAAGTAGTCCGGATCGGCGGCGAAGGTTTCCGGATCGTCGATGCGGATACAGGTCTCGGTATCGGTATCCATGACGCCGTTGGCGAGGACCAGCTTGGGGCCGCCGCGGGCGCGCACGACCTGCGAGTTGGCGGTGCTGCGCTCGACGAAGGTGAAGTTCGCCACTTGCAACACGGTCTGCGGGATCGCCGCGGACGGCGTCGCCGCCTCGTCGGGCGAGTCGAGCTCGATCAGGTTGTCGCCGCCCGACGTGCGCTGGACGCCGATCACGAACTGCATGTTGGCCTTGGCGCCCGAGTCGACGTCGATCGTGTCGTCGTCGGCGCCGACCGCGACGACGTATTTCATGTTCACCGAGCCGCCGAAGAATTCCATCCCGTCGTCCGAGCTGTTGAACGACATGAAGTGATCGAAGGTGGTGCCGGTGCCGACGCCGCCGGTGGTGAGCGATTGCAGCTCGCGGTTGGGCGCGAGGCTGAAGCCCGAATAGCGGATCTGGACGTAGCGGATCGAGCCCGAGCTGTCGGCGGAGTCGTTGCCGCCGAACAGCGTGGTCGTCGAAGCGCCCTCGAGCTCCTGCTCGCAGGTCGCGTTGGTGTTGGGCGAGCCGGCGGTGTTGAACCCGCCGACGCGGCAATCCGCCACCGGCGCGCGGCCGAGCAGCACGACGCCGCCCCACTGGCCGATCGATTCGTCGGTGCTAAGGCCGAGCACGTTGTCGCGGCTGGTGAACACGATCGGCCGGTCTGCGGTGCCGTTGGCGATCAGCTGGTTGCCGCGATTGGCAACCAGGAACGAGCGGCCGGTGCCGCCATAGACGGTGACGCCGGGGGCGATGGTCAGCTCGACTTGCGAGCCGGTGCTCGAAAAGCCCTGGTCGGTGCCGATGTCGACCCGGCCGGGCAGCGAATAGAGCAGGCCCTCGATATAGGGCAGGCTGTCGTCGGCATCGACGAGAGCCGGGAGTTCGCAGACGCGGTATTCGCCGGTCGGGCCGCTGATCGTGCCCGCATCGTTGAGGCCGCCGGTCGAATTGATCGTCGGGCAACCGGCTGCCGGCGTGACCAGCGTGGCGGTCGGCGGCGGCGGGGGCGGCGGGGGCGGCGGCGGGTTGGTGATGTTGACGTTGACGTCGCCGGAGGTGCCGGGCGAGACGATTTCATCGGCCCCGCAGCCGGTGATCATCACCAGGCCACAGCCGAGAACGATAGTACGGCTAAGATTTTTCACGAGCTTACGGTCCCCTCAAATGCCGAGAATCGGTGGTTGCGAGATTTCGATCGCGGTCCGGGGACTAAGCGCGGCGCGTGACAGTTTCTTTTCAGCAGCGCGATAATTTCGGAAACAATATTACAACCGTTGCATGACAATTATGACACGAGAGCGCAGTAATGTTACAGTGAGTGAACGAGGTAAATAGCTGAAAATAAAAAGGTTCGTTCTCCTACGTTACAAAATAATGACAATATTTCATTTTTGTTGCAGTGGCGCGTCGGCAGGCGCATTCTCCCCTCACGAAACAAAGCCACAGGGAGATGTGCGATGGCTTTCACGGTGATTGCCGGTCTGGTTCTGGCGCAGGCATCGGCCGCCGTTCCGGAGGTCGGCTTCGAGGAACTGTCCGAGGGCCGCAACCAAGCCGCGATAGTAGAGATCGAGCTCAATTCCGAACTCGACGCCGACGATCCGGCGCGGCTCATCAATCTGGGAATCGCGCATGCGCGCGAGGGACGCGCCGAGCAGGCACGCGAAATGTTCCGTGCTGCGCTGCGCTCGGACACCCCGTTGCGGCTCGAGACCGCCACCGGCGACTGGGTCGATTCGCGCACGCTGGCGCGGCAGGCGCTGGCGATGCTCGATCGCGGAGAATTCGCCACTCCCGCGCGAGTCGCGGCGCGCTGACGGCAACCGCCCGATCCCGTTCGAGCTTTCGCGCGGCCCGTCCGGTTTCCCCGGGCGGGCCGCGCCCTATTGCGGACCAATTGAATCGCTACAGTCCGTTTCGAGTTTCGCTGAAGCGATAGCGGCACCGGCCCACGCCCCCACCCGGCCACCCATAGGATACTACGGTCGGGGTAGCCGGGTGGGGAGCGGGCCGGTGCCGTTTCAACGAAGCCGACAGTAATGCAGGCCGAAAACCGCCAATCGTTCAGGTTGCTGTCACCGGCTTGTCATGTAGGGTGCGCAAAGGGATCGGACGGAGGGTTCGATGATTCTCAGAACCTCGGCCTGCTTCGCCATTATGTTGGGGTTGGCCGTGACTGCGTCGCCGGTACGGGCGGACGTGATGGAAATCGATGCTGACGGTGCACGCTGGATTGCCGGCGCGCAGGCGGCTGCGCCGGCCGAAAGCACGGGTGTCGAAGCAGGCGTCGCAGCGGTCGAATTGTCCGCCGACTACGCCGTGCCCGAAGGCGCGATCGCCGATCCGCAAGCGCACGCCGCGCTGGTCCCGCAGCTCTATTCGGCCAAGGTGCGCGAACTCGCGCAGCGCTTCGATCTCAGCCCGGCGCTGATCGAGGCGGTGGTGTGGCAGGAAAGCCGCTGGCGCGAGAACGCCGTCTCGCCCGTGGGCGCGCGCGGCCTCGCGCAGCTGATGCCCGGCACCGCGCGCTATCTCGGGGTCGATCCCGACGATCCCTACGCCAATCTGGAGGGCGGGGCGCGCTACCTGCGCGAACAGCTCGACCGTTTCGACGGCGATCTCGAGCGCGCGCTCGCCGCCTACAATGCCGGGCCGGGCCGGGTCGAACGCGCCGGCGGCATCCCGCGCATCCGCGAAACCCAGCTTTACGTCGCCGCGATCATGCAGCGGCTGTCGAACCATTCCCGTACCGAGAACCCGTAAGGACGCCTTAGCAATATGAAATCGATTACCCGTCTTTCCGCGCTTGCGCTGTTCCTGTCGCCGACCGCCGCCTTCGCGCAGCAGGTTGCCGATCCGCAGGGTTCGGGCCCGATCGTCGCCGCGCTCGCCTGGCTGCAGGGCACGCTGCTGGGCAATGTCGCCACCGCGGTCGCGGTGATGGCGGTTGCCGCGGTCGGCTTCATGATGCTCACCGGACGGCTCAACTGGCGCTTCGGCGCGACCGTGATCATAGGCGTCTTCATCCTGTTCGGGGCGGGCACGATCGTCGCCGGCATCCAGAGCGCGGCGGGGGGCTGACGTGGCCGAAGCGCTGATCCGCCACCCGGTCCACCGCGCGCTGACGCGCCCGCAGATGTTCGCGGGGGTGACCTTCAACTATTTCATCATCAACCTCGCGGTGACGACGGAAATCTTCCTCATCACCGGCAGCTGGTGGGCGCTGCTCGCCGCGGTCGCGATGCACGGTATCGGCTATTTCGCCTGCCTGCGCGAGCCGCGCTTCTTCGACCTGTGGATCACCCGGGTGAGCAAGTGCCCGCGAGTGAAGAATTTCAAGCGCTGGGGCTGCAACAGCTACGCCGCCTAGTTCGGGCCTGGGAGGGCCGCACATCGCATGACCAAGTGGATCGGAGCCGCAAGCTGGAGCGCCAGGGAAGCCCGCGCGGGCGACCGGCTGCCCTATGCGCGCCTGCTCGACGAGAACACCATGCTGCTGCGCGACGGCTCGGTGATGACCGCGCTGCAGGTGCCCGGCCTGCTGTTCGAGACCGAGGACAGCGACGCGCTCAACGCGCATGCGGCGACGCGCGAAGTGGTGCTGCGCTCGACGCTCGATTCGCGCTTCGTGCTGTATCATCACGTCGTCCGCCGCCGGGTCGAGGTCGAGCTCGACGCCGAGTTCCCCGACCCGCTCAGCCGCCATATCGATGCGCGCTGGAAGGAAGGGCTGGCTGGCGGTTCGCTGTTCGTCAACGATCAGTTCGTCACCATCATCCGCCGCCCGGCGCGCGGCAAGGCGGGGCTCGCCGAGCGGGCGTCGAAGATGCTCAGCCGCCGCAAGAGCGAGGGCGCCGAGGCCGATCCCAAGGATATCCGCAGCCTGAAAGCTGCCGCGACCGGGCTGGTCGCCGCGCTACAGCCCTACGGCGCGTCGCTGCTGGGTGAATATGTCGGCCCGAGCGGCGGCACCAATTCGGAGCTGCTGGAACTGCTGTCGGCGCTCTATAACGGCGAGATGCGCCCGGTCCGCCGCCCGGGCGAGGACAGCGATATCGGGCAGATGCTGCCCTATCGCCGCACCAGTTTCGGGCTCGACGCGATGGAGCAGCGCGGTTCGGGCGCGGCCGATTTCGCCTCGATGATCAGCCTCAAGGAATATCCCGACGCGACTTCGCCCGGCCTGCTCGACCCGCTGCTGCGGCTGCCCTGCGAGCTGATCGTCACCGAGACCTATGCCCCCGCCGAGCGGACCACCGCGCGCGAGCGGATGGATCTCGCGCTCCGCCGCCTCAAGTCTGCCGACGAGGAAGCGCGCGCCGAGCGCGCCGACATGCTCGCCGCGCGCGACGAGCTCGGCAACGGCGCGGTCGGCTTCGGCGACCATCACCTGACCATCCAGGTGCGCGAGCGCGACCTGTCGCGGCTCGACGACGCGACCGCCACTTGCGCCGCCGCGCTAGCCGATACCGGCGCGATCGCAGTGCGCGAGGACACCAATCTCGAACCGGCCTTCTGGGCGCAGTTCCCCGGCAACGAGCACTACATCGTCCGCCGAGCGCTGATCTCCTCGGCGAATATGGCGAGCTTCGGCTCCCTGCACGGGATGGCGCTGGGTTCGGCCGCGAACAACCACTGGGGCGAGGCGGTGACGCTGCTCCAGACCACCAGCTCGACCCCGTTCTTCTTCAACTTCCACCACGGCGACCTCGGCAATTTCTCGGTCATCGGCCCGTCGGGCTCGGGCAAGACGGTGGTGATGAATTTCCTCGCCGCGCAGGCGCAGAAGTTCAAACCGCGCACGATCCTGTTCGACAAGGATCGCGGCGGCGAGCTGTTCGTGCGCGGGATCGGCGGGCGTTACGACCGGATCGCGTCGGGCGAGCCGACCGGCTTCAACCCGCTCGCGCTGCCCGATACGGCCGCCAACCGCGCCTTCCTGCGCGACTGGCTCGGCGTGCTGCTCAAGGCCGAGGGGCCGGAGGAAGAGCAGGCGATCGCGCATGCGGTCGACGCGGCCTACGGCAACGATGCCGGCCTGCGCCGCCTCAGGCATTTCCGCGAACTGCTCGCGGGTGCGCGGCGGCCGCAACCGGGCGATCTGGCCGACCGGCTCGGCCAGTGGATCGGGGAAGGCGAACACGGCTGGCTGTTCGACAATGCCCGCGACGAGCTCGACCTCACGAACCGCGTGCTCGGCTTCGACATGACCGCGCTGCTCGAGAACCCCAGGCTGCGCACGCCGACCATGATGTACCTGTTCCACCGCATCGACGAACGGCTCGACGGTAGCCCGACGATGATCCTGATCGACGAGGGCTGGAAGGCGCTCGACGACGCGGTGTTCGCCGCGCGCATCCGCGACTGGCTCAAGACCTTGCGCAAGCGCAACGCGCTGGTCGGCTTCGCCACGCAGAGCGCGCGCGACGCGCTCGAAAGCCGCATCTCGACCGCGCTGGTCGAGCAGACCGCGACGATGGTGTTCATGCCCAACAGCCGCGCGCGGGCGGAGGATTATTGCGACGGTTTCGGGCTGACCGAGCACGAGCTGGCGCTGATCCGCTCGCTCCCGGCGCACAGCCGCTGCTTCCTGATCCGCCAGCCCGATGCGAGCGTGGTGGTGCGGCTCGACCTGTCGGGCGCGCCCGAAGTGCTCACCGTGCTGTCGGGCCGCGAAAGCACCGTGCGCCGGCTCGACCTGCTGCGCGAGGCGGTGGGCGACGATCCGGCCGACTGGTTCCCCGCGCTCACCGGCCATGGCTGGCCCGGCGGTGCGAAGGAAGAAGATATCCCGTTCGATGCGAAGGGCGAGGACACGCCCTTCAGGCAGGCGGCCGAATGAGCTGCCAGCAGGCCATGGACGGGGTCGGCGCGGGTGTCGCCGCGTCGTTGCGCGCGGTCGATTGCGTCGCCAACGACGTGACCACGCAGGCCTTCGGACGGCTGTTCGCGCCGGGCGGATCGCTGGTGCCGGTGCTGACCATCCTGCTGACGCTGTATGTCGCCTTCTTCGCGATCAGCCTGCTGCTCGGCCGCTCGCGCCTCGGCGTGCGCTCGCTCACCCCGCGCATGATCACGCTCGGCCTGGTGTTGACCTTCGCCACCTCGTGGCTCGCCTATCAGAGCGTGGTGTGGAACCTCGCCATCGGCGGGCCCGACTGGCTCGCCACGCTCCTCACCGGCAGCGACGGATCGGCGACCGTGGTGTTCGCCGACAAGCTCGACGTCGTGTTCGGCGCGATCCAGCGCGCGAGCGAGGGACAGACCGGCGAGGACATTTCCGCCTTCTCGCCGCCCGGCCTCATGTGGCTCGGTGCGATGCTGCTGTTGCTCGGCACGGTCGGTGTGCTGGTGACCGCGCGGATCGCGCTCGCGGTGCTGGTCGCGCTGGGGCCGATCTTCGTGGTGATGGCGCTGTTCAACGGCACGCGCGGCCTGTTCACCGGTTGGCTCAAGGGCGTGGTCATGCTCGCGCTGACGCCGGTCTTCGCGGTGCTCGGCGGCAGCGTGATGCTCGAAATCGCGGTGCCGGTGCTCGCCGCGCTGACCGCGGTGCAGGGCGAACTCAACGCGCAGGCGGCGATGGCCTTCTTCCTCATTGGCGCGGTCCACTGCGCGCTGATGGTGATGGTGATCAAGGTCGCCACCACCATGGTCTCGGGCTGGACGGTGTTCGGCCTCGTCCCCGACCGCGCGGCGAAGGACGAACCCCAATCCGCCCCCGCGCCGGCGCCGGTCGTGCAGCCAATGCAGCAGCCGAACGTGCAGCAACCCGCCCAGTCGCAGGCGCCGCGCCGGGTCGACGTGGCGGGCGTCGCGACCGCGGTTGCCGCCAACGATACCGGCCCGGTCCCGGTCACGACGGTGCGCGATACCAAGGTGGTATCTCTCGCTTCAGGCGGGGGTCAGGTACAACCGCTTAGCAATGCAACGTCGCGCACCCGCGGAATCGGCAACCGGTTCCGCTCGGCAGGCGCACGTTCTACGGAGAAACTGAAATGAAACGCGCAGCTCTGCCCGCGCTCCTCCTGTTCGCCCTCGCAGCTCCGGCGCACGCGGACGATCCGCGGCTGGTCGAGCGGATGTACGATCCGGCCACCGTGGTCACCATCGAAGGCAAGACCAAGGTCCAGGCGACCATCCAGTTCGGCGACAACGAATCGATCGAGAACGTCGCGATCGGCGATTCGAACGCGTGGCAGGTGACGCCCAACAAGCGTGCCAACCTGCTGTTCGTGAAACCGCTGTCGCCGACGGCCAGCACCAACATGACGGTGGTCACCAATCGGCGCACCTACCTGTTCGATCTCGTCGCGAGTCCGCGCGCCAAGCCGCTCTACGTGCTCAAGTTCACCTATCCGGACGAGCCGGAAGATGACGGGACACAGCTCGCCGCCGCGCCCGAAGGGGCCAGCACTGTCGAGATGGCGGCGGCGACCGATCCCTATGCCGTCGCCGATCCCGCCGAACTCAATTTCGCCTGGTCGGGCAAGGGCGACAGCGAACTGCTGCCGGCGCGCACATACGACGACGGCAATGCGACATTCCTGACCTGGCCCGCGGGCCAGCCCGTTCCGGCGATCCTGATCAAGGATCACGAGGGCACCGAGGGTCCGGTCAATTTCACCGTGCGCGGAGACACCATCGTCGTCGACGGGGTGCCGCGTGAAATCGTGCTGCGTTCGGGCGACGACACCGCAACGCTTGTCAATTCCGGGCCGGTCCGGCCCGTTGCTACCGGGGAGGGTTGATTATGCGCCTTGCCATGCGTCTTCCGGCCAGGAAGGGCGATGACGGAATCGCCAACGATACCGATCCGCGCGAAGGTGCGGATGCCGAGGTCATCGATCTCGCCAGCCGCAACGCCTTTCCTTCGGTTACCCAGCGCAAGGGCGGGTCCGACGGGCTCGGGCTCGCCGCGGGCGTGGCGGTGGTCGCGCTGCTCGGCGCGGTGACCTTGTGGGGAATGAACTCGGCCCGGATGGCACCGCCCGAAGGCGTCGGCGGCCAGCAGGATGCGCCGCAACAGGCAGCCGCGGTTCCTGCGCCGGTCGTTCCCGATGCTGCGATCACCCCCGCGAATGGCGGGCAGGCGGGACAGTCGGTGCGGTTCGATCCCGCGCCGCAGCCGGTCCTCGCCAACGATCCCGGCGCGGCGCAGGGGTTGGCGGTCAATCCCTATTCGAGCCCGACCGTGGTGTTCGATGCGAGCGCGCTTCCCTCTTCGGCCGGAGCGGGTGCGGTCGCTGCACCGGGTGCCGCAACGGGTGAAGCCGGCCCGACCAGCGTCGGCGGCTCGGCGGGCGATTTCGCCGCCAAGATCGGCGGCGTGGGCGGCGGCCCGGCCACTGCCAAGGCGATGGTCGATCCGGCCACCACGGTGACGCAGGGCACGTTGATCCCGGCGATCCTCGAGACCGCGATCGACACCGACGTGCCCGGCTATGTCCGTGCGGTGGTGAGCCAGGATGTGCGCAGCTTCGACGGCAAGAACGTGCTGGTGCCGCGCTCCTCGCGGCTGATCGGCCAGTACCAGTCGGGCGTGCAGGGCGGGCAGAAGCGCGCCTATGTCATCTGGACCCGGCTGATCCGCCCCGACGGCGCTTCGGTCAACCTGCAATCGCCCGCGGTCGGCTTCGACGGCACCACCGGGCTCGAGGGCAAGGTCAACAGCCACTTCTTCAAGCGCTTCGGCTCGGCGATGCTGCTGTCGGTGGTTGGCGGATTGTCCGCGATCGGCTCGGGCGGCACCTCGCTGGTGCTGGGCGGGGCGAGCCAGTCGGCCGCCAGCGTGGCGGCGCAGCAGGACAGCCAGATCGGCCCGACCATCCGGGTGCGGATGGGCGAACCGATCCGCGTCTTCACCGCGCGCGATCTCGATTTCTCGCAGGTGCCCGCCGTCAAGTAACCGATGGCCGCCGACATCCATCCCTTCCAGCAGGGCGAGGAAGAGACCTCGCCGATGCCCGAGGGCGAGCGCAGCGTCTATCTCGACGCCTATCTCGCCCCGTTCCGGCCATGGCTCGACCGCGACACGGTGACCGAGATCATGGTCAACCGCCCGGGCGAGGTGTGGATCGAGGATGCCGCCGATCCGGGCATGAAGCGGGTCGAGACGCCGCATATCGACGACATGCTGGTCCAGCGGCTCGCCGAGCAGGTCGCGCGGGTCAGCCACCAGGGAATCAACCGCGAGCATCCGCTGCTCGGTGCGACGCTGCCAGACGGCGCGCGCATCCAGTTTTGCGGTCCGCCGGCGGCGCGCAAGCACTGGACCATGGCGATCCGCCGCCACCGCCGGCTCGACCTGCCGCTCGACGCCTACGACACCGGGCCGCTGGGCAAGGCCGAAGCGACGCCGATGCCCGATCCGCAGGCCGAACCGGTCGCATACCTGCGCGAGGCGATCCGCCAGCGCCGCACGATCCTGATCTCGGGCGGCACCAGCACCGGCAAGACCACCTTCCTCAACGCGATGCTCGGCGAGATTCCCGCGGGCGAGCGGGTGATCCTGGTCGAGGATACGCCCGAACTGCGGCTGCCCGGCGAGAACGGGGTCGGGCTGGTCGCGGTCAAGGGCGAGCTGGGCGAGGCCAAGGTGACCGCCAACGAATTGCTGCAGGCTGCGCTGCGGCTGCGCCCCGACCGCATCGTGCTCGGCGAATTGCGCGG
Source organism: uncultured Altererythrobacter sp. (assembly GCA_913055875.1). Classification (GTDB taxonomy): domain Bacteria; phylum Pseudomonadota; class Alphaproteobacteria; order Sphingomonadales; family Sphingomonadaceae; genus CAJXJY01. Next base: position 32,222 of record CAJXJY010000011.1, on the reverse strand, counting down.
CGCGGAAAGCGTCAGCTTCCTGCGCGCGATCAACACCGGGCACCCGGGCAGCTTCTCGACCATCCACGCCAATTCCCTGCGCGGCGCGCTCGAACAGCTCTCGCTGATGGTGATGCAGACCGGCATCGGCCTGTCGCGCCACGACACCATCGCCTACGCCGCCTCGGTGATCGACGTGATCGTCCAGCTCGGCCGCGACGGCGAGGGCAAGCGCGGTATCACCCAGATCGCGGAAAGCAGGACCCTGCTCGACGAGATCGAATAGTCTGACAGGATTGTGTCAACGCGGCCTGCATGATTTACAGGCGCGATGGAGAACGCAAAGCCGCCCCGGGCGATTCCCGCGCAAACCGAACTCCCACCGGAGATGCCAAGGGCGATGGCGAGCCAGGCCGAGCAGATCGAGGACAATGAAAGCGCGTCCGAGCCGGATGCCGCCGAGCGCTACGTCAATCGCGAGCTGAGCTGGCTGGCATTCAACGAGCGCGTGCTGGCGGAGGCATCGAACGAAGACTATCCGCTGCTCGAACGACTGCGCTTCCTGTCGATCTCCGGCAGCAATCTCGACGAATTCATGATGATCCGCGTCGCCGGGCTGATCGGGCAGGTCCAGCGCGGGATCGGCCGCACCGCGATCGACGGGCAGACCCCGTCGCAGCAGCTCGCCGCGATTCGCGAACGCGTGCGCGCGCTCAACGACGAGCAGCAGCGCGTATGGGTCGAACTCAAGGACAAGCTCGCCGAAGCCGGCATCCATATCGCCGACGAAAAGCGCGTCGAACAGACCGCCTACGACTGGCTGCGGACCTATTTCGTCGAGGAGATCGCGCCGATCGTCACCCCGCAGGCGATCGACCCGGCACACCCGTTCCCGTTCGTCATGAACGGCGGCACCGGCATCCTGTTCACGCTCGAACGCGAAAGCGACGGCGAGGCGATGATTTCCATGGTGCTGATCCCGCCCGCGCTCGCGCGCTTCGTCCGCGTGCCGGGCGAGGAGGCGATCTATGTCAGCGTGGAAAGCCTGATCAAGCGCTTCGCCGACCATCTCTTTCCCGGTTTCGCGATCCTCGGCGACGGTACCTTCCGGGTGTTGCGCGACAGCGATATCGAGATCGAGGAAGAGGCCGAAGACCTCGTTCGCACCTTCCGCAGCGCGATCCAGCGCCGCCGCCGCGGGCAGGTGATCCAGCTCGAACTCGAAGCCGACATGGACGAGCGCGCCGAACAATTGCTGCGCGACGAGCTCGGCGTGCGCGACGCGATGGTGCTCGACAGCGAGCAGTTCGTCGGCATTGCGGGCCTCGCGGGCGTGGTCGACGAGGATCGCACCGACCTCAAATTCCTGCCCTACACCCCGCGCTATCCCGAGCGCATCCGGGAGCACGACGGCGATTGCTTCTCCGCCATCCGCGCCAAGGATATCGTCATCCACCACCCGTACGAAAGCTTCGAGGTGGTGGTCGATTTCCTCCTCCAGGCCGCGTCCGATCCCGGCGTGGTGGCGATCAAGCAGACGCTCTACCGCGCCGGCAACCAGTCGCCGGTCATCGCGGCGCTCATCGCGGCGGCGGAAAACGGCAAGTCGGTCACCGCTGTGGTCGAGATCAAGGCGCGCTTCGACGAGGAGCAGAACCTGTTATGGGCCTCCCAGCTCGAACGCGCCGGGGTGCAGGTGATCTACGGCTTCGTCGACTGGAAGACCCACGCCAAGGTCTCGATGGTGGTGCGGCGCGAGGAGGAGGGGCTGCGCACCTATTGCCATTTGGGCACCGGCAACTACCACCCGACCAATGCCAAAATCTACACCGATTTCAGCTTCTTCACCGCCGATCCGGCGTTCGGGCGCGATGTCGCCAAGCTGTTCAATTTCGTCACCGGCTATGTCGAGCCGCGCGAAACCGAACGCCTCTCGATCTCCCCGATCGGCCTGCGCGCCGAGCTCTACCGCCTGATCGATGCCGAGATCGCCCATGCCGAAGCGGGCAGGCCCGCGGCGATCTGGATCAAGGTCAACTCGCTCACCGACAAGGGCGTGATCGACCGGCTCTATGCGGCCAGCCAGGCCGGGGTCGACATCCGGCTGGTGGTGCGCGGCATCTGTTCGCTCCGGGCCGGCATCCCCGGCCTGTCCGAGCGAATCCACGTCAAGTCGATCATCGGCCGTTTCCTCGAACACAGCCGCATCTACGCCTTCGCCAACGGGCACAAGATGCCCTCGGCGCACAGCCTGGTCTACATCGCCTCGGCCGATTGCATGTCGCGCAATCTCGACCGGCGGGTCGAGACGCTGGTGCCGATCACCAATCGCACCGTGCACGACCAGGTGCTGCAGCAGGTCCTGCTCGCCAACCTGCTCGATACCGAGCAGAGCTGGTTGCAGCACCCCGACGGCAACTACCAGCGGATGGGGCCGGTCAAGAAGCCGTTCAATTGCCACCGCTACTTCATGACCAACCCTTCGCTGTCGGGGCGCGGCGGGGCGCTCAAGGCGGGTCGGGTGCCCAAGCTGGCGCTACGTCGGGGAGCCCGCTGATGGCGCTGGGCGCGCGCAGGATCGATCGCGAGGGCGCCTTTTCGGGCAACAACCCGCAGCGCGCGATCATCGATATCGGCTCGAACTCGGTCCGGCTGGTGCTCTATGGCGGCTCGCTGCGCGCGCCGACCATCCTGTTCAACGAGAAGGTGATCGCGCGGCTCGGCATGGACATGAAGGGCGGCAAGCTCGCCAAGCCCGCCATCCAGCTCGCGCTGCGCGGGATCAGGCGCTATGCGCTGCTGCTGCAGGACCTCGGCATCACCGATATCGAGACCGTCGCCACCGCGGCGGTGCGCGACGCCGAAAACCGCGCCTCGTTCCTCAAGAAGATCCGCGCCACAGGGCTCGAGCCGCGCGTGCTGTCGGGCGAGGAAGAGGCGCGGCTGAGCGCGATGGGTGTCATCGGCGCGTTTCCGGGCGCGGAGGGCGTGGTCGCCGATCTCGGCGGCGGGAGCCTCGAATTCGTCCGCATCGCCGGGGGCGAGTGTTCGATCGGCACCAGCCTGCCGCTCGGCACGCTGCGATTGCCCGATCTCGCCGGGGAGAGCTTTTCCGAAACCTCCAAGGCGCTCGGCCAGATCCTCCGGACGGCCAAATGGGGCAAGCCGATCGAGGCGCCGCTCTATCTCGTCGGCGGAACCTGGCGCGCGCTCGCGGTGCACGAGATGGGCCGGCGCAAGGAGGTGCTGACCGATCCGCACGGTTTCGAGCTCTCGCTCGAGGAGGCGCGCAGCCTCGCGCGCGGAATCGCCAGGACCGATTTCGATACACTGCGCAAGAACCCGCGCATTTCGACCCAGCGCGCCGAATTGCTGCCGAGCGTCGGACCGCTGCTCCACGCCATGCTCAGGAAGATGCAGCCCGAGCGGATCGTCTTCTCCTCGTGGGGCCTGCGCGAAGGGCTGCTGTTCGACCGGCTGCCGGTGGAGCAGCAAATCCAGGACCCGCTGCTGGCCGGCATGGCGGTGTTCGCCAATATGCGCGGCTGCCCGCCCACGCTTGCCGCGCGCATCGCCGGATGGACGGTCAACGCGATGCCGCCCGGTTGGCCCGGATCGGAGCGGGTCAGGCTGGCGGCGACCAGCCTCGCGCTTGCGTCGATGCAGATCGAGCCGAACTTCCGTCTCGAGATCGCGACCGACTGGGCGTTGCAGAAACGGTGGCTGGCGATCTCGCCCGACGAGCGCGCGATGATGGCCGCCACGGTCGCGGCCAACGGCAACCACTGCGACCTGCCCGAAGCGGTCACTGCGCTGGCCGATCCCGAGCGGCTCGAAGCGGCGATCTGCTGGGGCTTGGCGATCCGCCTGTGCCGACGGATCGGTGCGCGCTCGCGGAGTTCGCTGCAGGCCACGCGGCTGTCGATCTGGCAGGATGAGCTGGTCCTGTCGATCGAGGAAAGCCGCGAGGATCTCTACGGCATGCCGAACGAGAAGGATCTCGGCCTGCTCGCCGACCGCCTCGGCCTCAAGCCGAAGGTGATGATCGTCCCCGACGCGACGATTTCGGTCGAATCCCCGCTCTGACGCGGCGCTCGGCCGGCGATGCAAATTGGCCACATCTGTTTTCGCCGACAATCAAGTTTTCCCGCTGCCCGATCCGGGCTGATCGGGCCGGATGGTCCGTACGCAACCGTTTGACGTAGGGGAAACGGGGGTTTTCGGAATGGCCCGAAGAGATCGACGGTACGATAGATGCTCGAAACGCCGGTATTGCGTAACCCTATTGCCACACGGGCCGGTTGTGATTTAGCATCTTGCCGCAGAAGCCGCACAAAAGACGGCTCGGACAAGGAGAGGACGGATGAGGGTCAAGGCCACCCTGCTCGCCGGTGTTGCCGGCGTCACTTTCGCTATTCCCGCACATGCCCAGGATGCTGTCGACGACACGTCCGAAACGACCGAGGTCAAACCAGCGATCGTCGTTACCGCTCAGCGGCAGGCACAGAGCCTGCAGGAAGTGCCGATCGCGGTCAGCGCGTTCACTGCCGAAGCGCTCGAAGCGCAGCAGATCGAAAATGCGTCCGACCTGCAGCTGACATTGCCCAACGTATCCTTCACCAAGAGCAATTTCACCGCGTCGAGCTTCACCATCCGCGGCATCGGCGACCTGTGTGTCGGCGTCAGCTGCGACAGCGCGACCGCCATCCACCTGAACTCGGCGCCGCTGTTCGGCACCCGCCTGTTCGAAACCGAATATTTCGATCTCGAACGGATCGAGGTGCTGCGCGGGCCGCAGGGCACGCTGTTCGGCCGCAACGCGACCTCGGGCGTGGTCAACGTCGTCACCGCCAAGCCGGACCTCTCGGGCTTCGGGGCCGCTGCCGAGTTCGAATACGGCAATTACAACAGCATCAAGGCCAAGGGCATGGTCAACGTGCCGATCGGCAATGCCCTCGCTGTTCGACTCGCCGGGTTCTACCTCAACCGCGACGGCTATACGACCAACCTGACCAACGGCGACGATATCGACGATCGCGACATGTACGCCGTGCGCGGCTCGATCCGCTTCGAACCGGGGCCGGATACGACCATCGACCTGATGGGCTATTACTTCCGCGAAAACGACAATCGCATGCGTATTCAGAAGCAGCAGTGCCAGCGTGACCCGACCGGCGTGCTCGGCTGCCTCAACAACCGCCGCGATTTCGCCAAGACGAACGCCAATTCGACCTTTACCGGCACGCTGGGTTCGTCCGAATTCCTCGCCATCAACGGCATCCCGTCGACCCTGGGTCTCAACAGCCTCTACGGCCCCGACGCCTATGCCAATTTCCAGGAACCGCAGGACGTCCGCCAGGTCCGCACCGAGTTCACGCCCACATACTTCGCCGACGAACTCCAGTTGCAGGCGCAGATCGATCACAGCTTCGGTGCGATCAACGTCCATGTCGGCGGCACCTATCAGGAAACCTCGGTCGACTCCCGACAGGACTACAACAACGGCGTCGGCCAGATTCCCAACGCGGCGACCGCCTTCGGAACGCTGCAATTCTTTGCCGCCAACGGCATCCCGACCGGCCTCGCACCGCCCGCTCCGGCCTTCGTGCCCGGTTCGAGCGCGTATTTCACGCCGATCACCTCGGCGCTGTTCCAAGGAGGCAATCTGTGCGTATCGGACGCCAGGCTCGACAATCGCGGCGCCTATGAAGGCTTCGCGCTGTGTACCCCGAACGGGACACAGTTCGACCGTTCCAACCAGGAGAACGAAGCCTGGTCGGTCGAAGGCATCATCAGCTCCGACTTCGACGGGCCGTTCAACTTCCTGGTCGGCGGCATCTATGCCGATTCGAAGGTGCTCGAGAACAGCTATTACGTGAACGCCTTCGCGATCGACTACGTCACCGGCATTCTCGGCACGTTCAATGCGTTCGCTGCGGGCTTGCCGCCGAGCTATCTCGCGACCTCGTTCTTCCGCAACAACACGCAGAGCTTCCAGCTCGAAAGCTTCGGCATCTTCGGCGAGGTCTATTTCGACATAAGCGACCGCCTCAAGCTGACCGGCGGCCTGCGCTACAACGACGACAGCAAGGCGATCACGGCACGCTCGACGCTGGCGAGCTTCCTCAACCCGTTCAGCAATGACGGCGATCCGTTCGATTCGCCCTTCGTCGGCAGTTACGATGCCGATCCTGGGACCACCGGCAACCAGCTGGTCCAGACGCGCGCGGTTTCGTTCGACGAGATCACCGGGCGCCTGGTGCTCGATTACGAAATTTCGGCGGACAGCCACATCTACGCTTCATATTCTCGCGGCTACAAGTCGGGCGGCATCAATCCGCCGTTGCAGCCGATCTTCGCAGTGCCCGACAGCTTCGGACCGGAATCGATCGACGCGTTCGAGATCGGTTCGAAGAACACCTTCATGAACGGGGCGCTGCAGGTCAACGCGACCGCCTTCTACTACAAGTACAAGGACCTCCAGCTGAGCCGCATCATCGCGCGGACCTCGGTCAACGACACGATCGACGCCAATATCTGGGGGCTCGAACTCGAGACGATCATCCGCCCGGACTACAACTGGCTGATCAACATGAACCTCAGCTACCTCAATGCCGAGGTGGCAGGCGACCAGTTCTTCTCCAACCCGCGCGATCCGGGCGGCGGCGATCCCAACGCGGTGATCATCAAGGACATCACCAACGGTGCGCTGTGCGCCGTCACGGGGCCATCGCAGGCGGTCACTGCGGGCTTCGTCACCGCGGTCAATTCGGGTCTGGGCCTGCAGGGGCCGACCGCGTTCCCTTCGGACGCCAACATCGCTTCGACGGGCGCTTTCAGCATCTGCTCCGCACTCGAGGCGAATGCACCTGCCGGGATCAGCGTGCTCAGCCCCGGGGTGCAGGTCAACCTGAAGGGTAACAAGCTGCCGCAGGCGCCCGAACTCAAGGCCTCGATGGGCGTGCAGTACACCGCCGAACTCGGCGGCGACTGGACGCTCGTCCCGCGCGTCGACGTCGCGCTGACCGGCGAGCAGTACGGCAACGTCTTCAACGGCCGGGTCAACCGGATCGAACCGTTCGTCCAGGCCAATGCGCAGATCCAGCTCAACGGGCCGGACAAGCGCTGGTTCGTGCGCGGTTTCGTGCAGAACATCTTCGACAGCGATTCGGTGACCGGCCTCTACGTAACCGATGCCTCGTCGGGCCTGTTCACCAACATCTTCACGCTCGACCCGCGCCGCTACGGCGTCGCGGTGGGCGCGCAGTTCTGACCGCCCGGTTTCGACCGGACAGACGGTCAAGGGGGAGGGAAGGGCCGGGAGCGATCCCGGCCCTTCTTGCATCCGGCTCAGCCCTTGCTCGAGGCGAAAGGCGAGAAGTCGGTATCGGTATCGTAGATCTCGACGCCCTCGGCGGCCTTGAGTTTTCCGACCACGACATAGGTGACCGGCGTCAGCACCGCTTCCCACGCGACCTTGAGCGCCCAGTTGGTGACCATCACGATCATCACGTCGCGCGTCTCCCAGATGCCGAGGAATGCGACCGGATAGAAGATCGCGCTGTCGACCGCCTGCCCGAATACCGTCGAGCCGATCGTGCGGCTCCACAGCGCCTTGCCCCCGGTCCACACCTTCATCCGGGCAAGCACGTAGGAATTGACGAACTCGCCCGCCCAGAACGCCACGATCGAGGCGAGCACGATCCGCGGGACCAGCCCGAACACCTGCTCGTAGGCGTCCTGCCCGGTCCAGCTCGCGGCGGGGGGCATCGCCACCACCGCCCAGCTCATGACAGCCATGAACAGCATCGCCGCGAAGCCGACCCAGATGCAACGCCGAGCCTTGGCATAACCGTACACCTCGGTCAGCACGTCGCCGATCACGTAGCTCAATGGAAAGAACAATATGCCCGCGCCGAAGATGAACATGCCTTCGGGCGCGGGCCACCAGCCTGCGGGCCACCACGGCACGGGCAGGGAGGAGAGCTTGGCGGCCCCGATCACGTTCGAGAGCAGCAGGATGGCGACGAAACTCGCCATGACGATGTCGAAATAACGGAAGCTGCGCGGTTTGCCGGAACCGGTTTCGGCGGGCGGAGGCGGGTTTTCCATGGCGAGGTGACCTATCGCGATTTGCGGCCTGCGAAAAGCGCGCTATTGCGCGGCCTGCGCGCGCCCGTAGCTCATCTGGATAGAGCGCGAGACTTCTAATCTTGAGGCAGCAGGTTCGAGTCCTGCCGGGCGCGCCATTTTCGCCGCAGGCGAAAATAGAAACCGGGCAGACGCCCACATACGGCGTTTCTTTGCGAAAGACGCGAACGTCGATCCTGCCGTGCTCAGTATCCTCCAGATCGAATCGTCATCCTGAACTCGTTTCAGGATCCATTTCGCCACAGCTACGGACAGTGCAGGTGGAAAGATGGATGCTGAAACAAGTTCAGCATGACGGATTGGGGGAAACCCGAACTATTGGCCGCGATTGAGCCCCTTCAGCTTTTCCGCCGTGACGGGGTATCCCGCAGCGTCGGGGATGCAGATCCAGCCTTCGCCGTCTCGTTCCTCGAAGAACGGGGTGATCGTGCGCGGGGGATGGGCCTCGCAATCGCGCAGGGCGGCGGCGAAATCGCCGAACCCGGCGAGCCGTTCGAGATTGCGCCGCGTCGGGAAGATCAGCACCAGCTCGCCCCGGTTCGCGCGGTCGAGCGCGTTCTGCGCGGTGGTCCAGAACAGCCTGGTATTCTCGGTTTCGTCGACCGCGATATCGACCGCGCCGGTGCCGAGATCGGCGAGGTAGAACCGCGTATCGAACACGCGCGGGAGCTTCTCGTTCTTGGGATACCAGCGCGAAAACAGCGTCACGGCGGCGATATCGAGCGTCCAGCCCATCGCCTCCAGCACCGGCGCAAGTTCGCCCCGGGCCAGCAGCAGTTCGCGCGCCTCGGACGCCCGCCCGGCGTCGACCTCTCCCACCATCCCGATGACGAGCCCGGTTTCCTCCAGCGTCTCGCGGATTGCGGCAATGCGGTGCGCGGCTTCGTCGGTATCGCCTGCGGGAGAGACAGTTTCGGCCAGCCGCCGATCCGCCTCGTCGACCCGGCCGCCGGGGAACACCGCGGCGCCGCCGGCGAAGGACATCGAGCGTGAGCGCGTGACCATCAGCAGTTCCGGCGGACCGCCATCGCGCCCGTGGCGAAAGATCACGACCGTCGCCGCGGGGATGCCGTCCTGCCCTGCCATGGTGCGACACTGCGCGGCGACCGGTCCCGACTCAAGACCGAATTTCCGGTGCCTGTCGATAATCCTTACAGCCGTGGAAATGATGAACGGGGCTTAACCATCGAGATCCCCGGAAAACGGCAATTTCCCAAAACTGGCACGGGCCCTGCATTGCAGGGAGCACTCGAATTGGTCTTCGACAAGGAGCCCCGCGCCACCCTTGGTCTCCCGGTGCGGCTCCCCGAAAGGGAAAGGCCCGCTACCTCACGGTGGCGGGCCTTTTTCGATTTCAGGCTCGGTGCGCGAAATCTACTCGGCTTTCGCGACCTGCTTCTCGTCCATCAGGGTTTGCAACTCGCCCGCTTCGAACATCTCCATCATGATGTCGCTGCCGCCGAGGAACTCGCCCTTGACGTAGAGCTGCGGGATCGTCGGCCAGTCGGAGAAGGCCTTGATCCCCTGCCGAATTTCCATGTCCTGCAACACGTCGACGCTTTCATAGGCGACGCCGCAATGATCGAGAATCGCCACCGCGCGGCTCGAAAAGCCGCATTGGGGGAACAGCGGCGTCCCCTTCATGAACAGGACGACGTCGTTGTCGCCGACGATGCCGGAAATGCGGGAATTGATATCGGACATGGTGCGGACCTCCGCGAATTTGCGTTCGGTCAGGAGGTGGGGGCTTGGGTGGTCAGTTGCAAGGCGTGGAGCACGCCGCCCATCTTCCCGTCGAGCGCCTCGTAGACCATCTTGTGCTGCTGGACACGGCTCTTGCCCGCGAATTGCGGCGCGGTGACATTCGCCGCCCAGTGATCGTTGTCGCCCGCCAGGTCGCGCATCTCGACCTCGGCGCCGGGCAGGGCATGCTTGATCATGGCCTCGATCTCGGCGGCGCTCATCGGCATCGCGCGCGCCTCAGCTCTCGCTCATGAACTGGCGCCGCGCCTCGATCGCGCATTCTTCCAGCTTGGAGCGGATATCGGCCTCGCTGACATCGCATTCGGCCGCGGTCAGGTCGCCGAGCAGCTTGCGGATGACGTCCTCGTCGCCCGCTTCCTCGAAATCGGCCTGCACCACCGCCTTCTTGTAGGCGTCGGTTTCTTCCTCGGTCAGGCCCATCAGGCCCGCGGCCCATTCGCCGAGCAGCCGGTTGCGCCGCGCCGCGACCTTGAACGCGGTTTCCTCGTCCATGGCGTATTTGGCTTCTTCGCCCTTCTGGCGGTCCTTGAAATCGGTCATCGGTCTCTTTCCTGCATGGGCGGAAGGGTCCTACTCGGCTTCCGCGCGATAAGTGGCGTGGCACGCTTGGCACGCCATCTTGGTCCTCGCAAGGGCCGCGGTGAAGGCTTCGCGATCATCGGCCTGCGCTGCGGCCTGCAGCTCGGCCGTGGCGGCGGCGAATTCATCGATCTGCGCGGCAAAAGCGTCCGAATCTTCCCACACCGCGGGCAATGCGCGCGTATTTTCGACGTTCGCGGTCTTCGGATCGAACAGCGCGGGCAGTCCGCGTGCGAAGCTTGCCAGACCGCTGGCGGGGAAGGCCGCGCGTTTGACCGTGTCCTCCGAGTCGCCGGCCTTGCTCGCCATGGAGAGCGTGGCGACCATCATCGTCATCCCGCCCTGCCGCGCATCGACCAGCGGATGGCCGGACGCCTCATGGTCCTCATGCGCGAAGGCAAGCGTGCCGCCGGCAAGCAGTGATGCCGCGGCGAGCAAAGCAAAGTGAGAAATACGCATCGGTCAGTCTCCCATGGTGACGACGAGCTTACCGACCGCCTGCCGGTTTTCCAGCTTGGCGATCGCATCGCCGCCGCGTTCGAGCGGGAAGGTCTCCGAGACCAGCGGATCGATCCTGCCCGCTTCCATCAGCGCGAACAATTCGGCGACCTGCTCGCGGAACTTGACCGGCTCGCGCGCGGTGAAGGCGCCCCAGAACACGCCCGCGATATCGCAGCTCTTGAGCAGCGTCAGGTTGAGCGGCATCTTCGCGATCCCCGCCGGGAAGCCGACCACGAGGAAGCGGCCCTCCCACGCGATCGAGCGCAAGGCGGGTTCGGAATACTGTCCGCCGACGATGTCGTAGACGATGTTCGCCCCCTCGGGGGCGCAGGCGGCCTTGAACTTGCCCGCGAGTTCCTTCGAGGCGTCCTTGTCCATCTCGCCCTTGGGATAGATCACGACTTCGTCGGCCCCGGCCTTGCGCGCGACCTCGCCCTTTTCCTCGCTCGAAACGGCGGCGACCACACGCGCGCCGAACGCCTTGGCAAGCTCGACCGCCGACAGGCCGACACCGCCCGCCGCGCCGAGCACCAGTACGGTGTCGCCTTCCTCGATATGTCCGCGGTCCTTGAGCCCGTGGATCGTGGTGCCGTAGGTCATCAACAGCGAGGCGGCCTTCTCGAACGGAACGCCGTCGGGCACCGGGAACATCCGCTCGGCGCGCACCACGACCTTCTCGGCCAGCCCGCCATTGCCGATCCCCGCCATCACCCGGTCGCCGACCGCGAAGCCCTCGACGCCTTCGCCAAGCGCTTCGATCGTGCCCGCGATCTCGCCGCCCGGCGCATAGGGGCGCTCGGGTTTGAACTGGTAGAGATCGCGGATCATCAGCGTGTCGGGATAGTTGATCGCGCAGGCCTTCACGTCGACCAGCACCTCGCCCTTGCCGGGGGAAGGGACATCGACCTCGTCGAGCGTCAGCGTCTCCGGGCCTCCGGTGGCGTGCGTTCTAAGCGCTTTCATGCGGCTCTCTCCGTTGCTGTGTCGAGCCAGGGCAGATGCTGCGCCCGACCCTGTTCGTATCGTGAAATGGCATCGCCGCTCGCGAGCGTCAGCCCGATCTCGTCGAGACCGCCCGCCAGGCAGTGCTTGCGGAACGGGTCGATCTCGAAGCGGAAACGATCCTGGAAGGGGGTGGTAACCATCTGCGTCTCGAGATCGATCGCGACCGGATCGGTCCGCGCGACTTCGAGCAGCCGGTCGATCTGCTCCTGCGGCAGCTCGACCGTCAGGATGCCGTTCTTGAACGCATTGCCCGAGAAGATGTCCGAAAAGCTCGGCGCGATCACCGCGCGGATGCCGTAATCGAGCAGCGCCCATGCGGCATGCTCGCGGCTCGACCCGCAGCCGAAATTGTCGCCCGCGATCAGGATCGGCGCCCCGGCGAAGTCGGGATCGTCGAACACATTGCCGGGCTGCGCGCGCACTGTTTCGAACACCCCCTGGCCGAGCCCCTCGCGCCTGATCGTCTTGAGCCAGTGCGCGGGGATGATGACGTCGGTATCGACGTTCTTCGCGCCCCAGGGGATGGCGCGCCCCTCGATGGTAGAGACGGGCTCCATCAATCGGTTTCGGGCTGCTCGCCCGATGGGATCGGCCCCGGCTGGGTCGGCTCGTTCTTCTTCTTGCGCTTGTTGGCGTAGAGCAGCGCGGCAGCGATCGCGGCCGAGCCGATGGCCCCTGCGATGGCCGCCTTGCCTTTGAGGTTCTTGGTCATGTGCTTCTCAATGGATTGCCTGTGTACGCCGCGCAAGGGCCGCGTTCGGAGAACGGTTGCACCGCCCTGCTCACAGGAACACATCCTCGCCAAGCCGGCCCGGCGGCCGCCGCTCTGCGGGCTCGGTGTCGCCGAACCAGTTGCGCCCGTCGAGCGTGCGCGCCTCTATCCTGGCGACTTCGCCGGGTTCGAACAGGCGCATGTTCACTCCGACACGATCGGCATCGAAATGTTCGGTCAGGACCCAGTGCGTTGTCGTTCCGCAGTTCGGGCAGAAATGCGCCTCGCAAGCCGGTTTTTCGCGGTCGATTCGCCGATAGGAGGCGGTCGTACCGGTCACGGTGACATCGCTCTCGCTGAAATAGCCCCAGGCGCCGCCCATCTTGCTGCATAGCGAGCAGTCGCACAGATTGATGAAATCCGGTCGGTGAGCGATTTCGAGTTCCACGCGTCCGCAATGACAGCTCGCCTTCATTTCGCCAGCTCCCTTACATCGGTCAGCCGCCCGGTCACCGCCGCCGCCGCGGCCATGGCCGGGCTCATCAGGTGGGTGCGCGCGCCGGGGCCCTGGCGGCCGACGAAATTGCGGTTGCTGGTGCTGGCGCAGCGCTCGCCCGCGGGGATCTTGTCGGGGTTCATCGCGAGGCAGGCCGAACAGCCAGGTTCGCGCCATTCGAGGCCCGCCTCGGTGAAGACCTTGTCGAGCCCCTCGTCCTCGGCCTGCCGTTTGACCAGCCCCGAGCCGGGCACGACGATCGCCCATTTCACGTTGCTCGCCTTGCGCCGCCCGCGCACGATGTCGGCGGCGGCGCGCAGGTCCTCGATCCGGCTGTTGGTGCAACTCCCGATGAACACGTTCTCGACCGCGATGTCGGACAGCCTGCGGCCCGGTTCGAGCCCCATGTAGTCGAGGCTGCGTCGCGCGGCGTCGCGCTTGGCGGGATCGGCGAAGCTGTCGGGGTCCGGCACGTTGCCGCCGATCGGCGCGGTGTCTTCGGGGCTGGTGCCCCAGGTGACGGTGGGTTCGATCATGGAGGCGTCGATGAGCACCGAGCTGTCGAATTCGGCGTCCGGGTCGCTGTGCAGCGTGCGCCACCATTCGACCGCACGGTCCCATTCCTCGCCTTTGGGGGTGTAGGGGCGGCCCTTCAGATAAGCGAACGTCGTCTCGTCGGGTGCGATCAGACCGGCGCGCGCGCCACCCTCGATCGACATGTTGCATATCGTCAAGCGTCCCTCGACGCTCATCGCCTCGAACACCGGGCCGCGATATTCGATCACGTGGCCGGTGCCGCCCGCAGTGCCGATCGCGCCGATGATATGGAGGATCAGGTCCTTCGAGGTGACCCCCGGACCGAGTTCGCCCTCGACGCGGATCTCCATCGTCTTCGAGCGCTTGAGCAGCAGCGTCTGCGTCGCCAGCACGTGCTCGACCTCGCTGGTGCCGATCCCGAAGGCGAGCGCGCCGATCCCGCCATGCGCGGCGGTGTGGCTGTCGCCGCACACGATGGTCGCGCCGGGCAGCGAGAAGCCCTGTTCGGGGCCGACCACATGGACGATGCCCTGCTCGGGCGCGGTCGCGTCGATATAGCGGATGCCGAATTGGGCGGTGTTCGCTTCGAGCGCGGCGAGCTGTTCGGCGCTCTGCGGATCGGCGATCGGGAGCCGCGCGCCCGCTTCGTCGGTCCGTGCGGTGGTCGGCAGGTTGTGGTCGGGCACGGCGAGGGTGAGGTCGGGGCGGCGCACGTCGCGTCCGGCGAGCCGCAGCGCCTCGAAGGCCTGCGGGCTGGTCACCTCGTGGACCAGGTGACGGTCGATATAGAGGAGGGAGGTGCCGTCTTCGCGCCGTTCGACGACGTGGGCGTCCCAGATCTTTTCGTAGAGCGTGCGGGGGCGGCTGGCCATGCCGTGCTGGCTAGGCCTGCCGCCCCCGCCGGGCAAGAAGAGAAAACTTGCCCGCGCTCAAGGCTCAGCGGCGGTATCCGCGCCGCCCGTCATTGCGGTTGTTGCGGGCGTAGCGCTGGTCACGCTCGAACCGGTCGCTGTTGCGCGCGCGCAGGTCGATCCGGCGTTCGATCTCGTAGATCATCGTCTGGATCTGGCGCGTTTCGGTGCGGGTGAAGCCGCGATACGAGAATTCGCGCCACTTGGCCTCGATCCGGTCGACGCGCTGGGCGAGCTGGCGGCCTTCGCGGCCGGCGAGGATGCCGCTGCGCCGCGCCCGATCGACCTGCCGGTCGAGCTGCACGATCTGCTGGCGGAGCTCGCCGCCCGAATTCCAGCCCCGTGCGTGGGTGCCGTAGGGAGCGGCCGAAGCCGGCGCCGCAAGGCCCAGGGCGAGCGATGCGACGAGGGCCGAACCGGCGATTTTCGCGGTGAAGGTCATGGTCGTGTTCCTTTCGTCTGCATTGCGGAGGTGATCCGCATGTTCAGATTTAGGAGTACTTTTATGAACGACTGCGATACCGTTCGTCGTGGTTTGTATCGCAGCTGTAAGGGCTGGTCGCGGCTCCAAGCGCGAATTCGCCGGGCAAAACACGAATTTGCAATGGATTCGCAACGAAGTGCTGCTAACTGACACTTATGTCAGCAAAACCGTTCGCCTTTCCGATCCAGGTCCTGCCCTCGGACATCGACTTCATGGGGCACGTCAACAATGCGCGCTATCTGTCGTGGGTGCAGGACGCGGTGCTGGCGCATTGGCGCAAGCTCGCCCCGGCGGAAGAGGTCGCGAGCAAGGCGTGGGTCGCGCTGAAGCACGAGATCACCTACCGCAAGCCGGCCTTTCTCGAGGACGACGTGATCGCGCAGACGGTGCTCGAAAGCGTGCGCGGCGCAAGGGCGTTCTATTCGACGGTGATCCGCCGCGGAGAGGAAGTGCTGGCCGAGGTCCAATCGAGCTGGTGCTGCATCGACGCCGAGACGCTGCGCCCGGCACGGCTCGGCGAGGAAGTGACGCGGTTCTTTTTCCCCCGCGACTGATCGGCTATACCGGTCGGACCGATGGATATCGTGCTGCCAGTCCTGATAGTCGCCGCGACGGTGATCGCGATGGAATGGGTCGCGTGGGCGAGCCACAAATACGTGATGCACGGCTTCGGCTGGTCGTGGCACCGCGACCATCACGAACCGCACGACAACATGCTGGAGAAAAACGACCTGTTCGCGATCGTCGGCGCCGCGGCGAGCATTGCGATGTTCGCCCTCGGCAGCCCGATGGTGCTGGGCGAGAGTGCCTGGTGGCCGGGCACGTGGATCGGGCTCGGTATCCTGCTTTACGGGGTGATCTACACGCTGGTGCATGACGGGCTGGTCCATCAGCGCTATTTCCGCTGGGTGCCCAGAAGCGGCTATGCCAAGCGGCTGGTGCAGGCGCACAAGCTCCACCATGCGACGATCGGCAAAGAGGGCGGGGTCAGTTTCGGCTTCGTCTTCGCGCGCGATCCGGCGAGGCTGAAGGCCGAACTGAAAGCACAGCGCGAGGCGGGCGTGGCGGTGGTCCGGGAAAGCGCGGGGTCGTAGCTGCCCATGCGCAAGCTGATCGACAAGAGCCTTCGAATGCTGGAGCGGACCGATCGCAAGCTCGGCAAATTATGGTCGAGGCTTGGTGGCACTATCTTCCTCGTGCTCGGCTTCGCTGTGCTCCTGAGCGCGCTTGCGATGGAAGATTTCACTATCGCCACCTACTGGCCGGTGGTTGGCGGCGCGTGCCTTTTCTGGCTGCTCGCTTGGCTGTGCTTCCGCTCCCGCGATGGACTGATCGACACGCTGGTCGATTCGCCTTCGCCGCGACGTCGCAAATGACGCCCGCCCGAAGTGGCACGGTCCCCGCTCTCGCTGACAGGCCAATGGCACGGCACCTATGCTTATCCGAACGCCCTCGGACCCGCGACCCCGTTTATCGCGGATATCGTCGAAACCGAGACTGGCTTTGGCGGCAGCATTATCGAACCCGAAACCATCTTGGCGACCGGCGACACAATGACTGCCGATCTTGCCGGACATCGCGCGGCACTTGCGGTCGATTTCACCAAGACCTACCGCGGACGGCGGTACGGCTACGAATACCCGGTCGATTACGTGGGGCGCTTGTCAGCCGATGGAATGTCGATCGAAGGCGTGTGGAGCCTGCTCGACATGAACGGCACGTTCGAGATGCATCGCGAGATCGGGCTCGGGGAAACGCAGCAGAACGAGGAGAGGATGAAGGTGCCTATCGGTCGGAATTGATCGGTTGGCCGCTGCCCGCACTACTCGTTCCGCGTCGCGATCCACGTCCCCGCAACCACCAGCACCGCCACCGACACCCAGTACCACGGCGCCCCCAGCGTATACCACGTCACCACCGCCCCAACGGTCATCGCGCCGATCGCCGCGATCTTCGCGCGGCGCGAGATGGCGCGGCGTTCGCGCCAGTCGCGGATCTGCGGACCCCAATGCGGATGCTCGACGATGCGGCGTTCCCATTCGGGATTGCTGCGCGCGAAGCAGTACACCGCGAGCAGCAGGAACGGCACTGTCGGCATGATCGGCAAGGCCGCGCCGATCGCGCCCAGCGCCACCGCGACGATGCCTCCCGCCAGATAGAGGCGGCGCATCGCGCTACCCCGCCGCGATCCGCGCCGCGTGCTCGCGCACCAGCGCGATCATGTTGGGCACGCCCTGCGTCCGGTTCGAGCTGAGCTGGTTCCTGAGGTCGAACGGCTCGAGCGCGGCGGCCACGTCCATCTGCGCCACCTCGCCCGCCGGCCGGTCCTGCACCGCGGCGATCACCAGCGCGACGATGCCCTTGGTGATCGCGGCGTTGCTGTCGGCGAGGAAATGCAGCCTGCCGCCCTGCGCGGTCGGATAGACCCACACCGCCGCCGAGCAGCCGCGCACCAGCGTGGCGTCGGTCTTGAGCGCCTCGGGCATCGGCTCGAGTTCGCGGCCAAGCTCGATCAACAGGCGGTAGCGCTCGTCGCCTTCGAGGAACAAGTATTCTTCGGCAATGTCGGAGAGGGGTCGCATGGGAGGGGAAGTAGGGAGTCCGGCGCGCAAGCGAAAGCCCTTCTTCCGTTCGCCCTGAGCTTGTCGAAGCCTGTCCTGAGCGGCTGGCTTGCCAGCCAGCCGAAGGGGGCTGGCCTTCGCTTCGAGTGCAAGGCTTGAAGAAAGGGCAGGGCTTCGACAGGCTCAGCCCGAACGGATTTGGGATGCTGCGCCTTTGGCCGCCAGTCTCACCCGCTCAACCCGCCGGGCCGGGTCAGCGCGTAATAGATGACGTAGAACCAGCTGAAGAAGCCGTGCAGGATCGCCCACAGGATCGACTGGTGGAGGCTCCAGCTGATCGCCACCGCGATCGCGCTGCCGAGGCCGATCCCGGCGCGCGCCGCATCGCCGCGCGGCGTGCTCACAGGTCGACCCCGCTGGCGATCGCTTCAAGCTTGCGGATGCGCTCCTTGAGGTCGGCGATCTCGATCCGCGCCGCGCCGACTCCGGCGCCGCCCTCGATCTCGCGCAGCGGACCAGCGCCCGACACGCCGCCGCGTTCGAGTTCGCGTTCCTTCAGCCGCAGCCAGCCCTGCCAGCCGCTCAGCACGACCGCGGCGACGATCGCCACGGCCAAGAGCGTGGCGGTAGCGATGATGACTGGTTCGCTCATGGGCACTGCTCCTTCCTCAATTCCTGCCGGCTTTCCGCACTCCGGCGACCGGTCCTATTTGTCCCTCAGTCGTTCGATTTCGTCGGCGATCTGCTTCGCCTCGCGTCCGTCGACGGTGATCTGTTCGAGCACCTTGACCCGTTCGCGCAATTGTTCGAGCTCGCGCTGCGTTTCGCGATCGTCGAGTGCGTGCCGCGTCTCGTTGCCGCGCTCGTCGGAGACGATGCCGTGTTTCGCCTGGTAGGTCTTCACCACCGCCCAGATGGCGACGATGATGACGGCGGCGGTCCAGAAGCTCATTGCGCCTTCTCCCGGGCCCGGTCGCGGGCCTGCGTCTGGTCTTCGATCTCGTGCATGTCGCGCAGCTGCTCGATCTGCGAGGCGAGCGCGTGGTTGGAGTCGGTCGCGATCCGTTCGAGCACGCGGACGCGTTCCTCGAGCTTGCGGTAGGCCGCGCCGCCCTTGCCGCCTTCCGCTTCTTTTGCACGGGCGAGCAGATCGAGCTTGCGTTCCTCGTGCTCCACCGTGCGCCGGTGAACCATGTAGGCGAACGGCAGGACGAACATCAGGATCACCAGGATGAAGCCGAAAATAAGAACCAGGTCTTCGTCCATCAGTTGACCTCCTTGTCGTCGCGCAGCCGATCGATCTCGCTGGTCAGGTGGTAGCCGCTGTCGGTGACGATCCGTTCGACATTGGCGAGCCGGTCCTTCATCGAGCCGAGCTCGGCGCGCAGTTCGGCGTTTTCCTGCGTCAGCAGCTTGACCCGCTCGACCGCTTCGTCGCTCTTGGGATAGATCGCCTTGCCCCAGCTATTCTCCAGCGGGTAGCCCATCTTCATCCGTACGAAGCTGTTGACGATCCAGCCGCCGGTCATGATCGCGACAGCGACGATGATGACGGTGTCGGAGAAGGGAAACATCAGGCTTTCTCCTTGTCGCCCAGGTTCAGCGGCGTGCCGCTGTCGGAGGTGGCGGGCCGGTCGCGCAGCGCCTCGATCTCGTCGGACAGCGAATAGCCGCGGTCGGTGACGATCTTCTCCAGCACCACCATCCGGTCCTGCATCTTGTCGAGCTTGCCGTGCAGCTCGCGGTTTTCGGCCTTGAGCCGCTGCGCCTCGGCGCTGTCGGTCGGATCGGTCATCCCGCCCCACTCGTTTTCGAGCGAGTAGCCGTGCCTGGCGCGGATCCAGTTGTTGATCAGCCACCCGCCGGTGCTCAGCGCGATGATCGCGATTACGAATTCGGGGCCTCCCCAGTTCATCAAACCTGTTCCTTCCTGTTCGTATCGAGCGGCACGCCGCTCCCTTTCTCCTCGACCGCGCGCTGGTCGCGCAGCGCCTCGATCTGCGTGGCGATGTCGTAGCCGCGGTCGGTGACGATGCGTTCGAGCACCTGGACGCGCTGTTCGAGCTCGGCGACATGGCTGGCATATTGCGCCGCCTTTTCCGAGCTCGCTTCGGCGGTCGCCGAGATGCGCTTCTCCTCGAGCTTCTTCTGGCTGGCGATCCAGACGATCCCCAGGACCATCAGGAACGGTGCCGATACAGCCACCAGTCCGATCAAATCGCCCATTGCTTACCCCTTTCCTCGTCGTGCTGCGCCGCGATTCCGGCGGCGATCAGACGGTTTCCTTGCGGTTCATTTCGAGCGGCACGCCGCTCCCGCGCTCTTCCACTTCGCGCTGGTCGCGCAGCGCCTCGATCTGCGTCGCGACGTCGTAGCCGCGGTCGGTGACGATCCGTTCGAGCACCCGCAGGCGCTGTTCGAGATCGGCGTTGTCGGCGGCGTATTGCGCGGCCTTCTCGGCAGTCGCGGCGGCCTGCGTTTCGGACATCTTCTGCTGGTGCTTGGTCCAGATGACGAGCATCGGGATGCTGCAGCCGAAAATGATGCCGAGGATCGGGATCAGTTCGCCCATGGTGTTTCCTCCCTCTCGCCGCGCTCAGCGCAGCCGTTCGATTTCGGCGGTCAGGCGCGGATTGCTCGAGACGTAGAAGGTCTCGACGTCGGCCAGCCGGCGGTCGATGTCGCGCATCCTCGCGCGGATTTCGCGTGCGGTGCGCTGCGGGCTCTGCCGCACGCGCTGCCAGTATTTGCTCTCGTCCTGGTCGACATAGAGATGCGCCGGCTTCTTGTTGAGCAGCAGCCCGGCGACGAAATAGGCCGGCAGCAGGATCGGCGCGATGGTGAACAGCAGCACCAGGAAACCGAGCCGGACCCACAGCGCGTTGACGCCGGTATAGTCCGCGATTCCCGCGCACACGCCGAGCAATTTGGCGTTCTGCTTGTCGCGGTAGAGTGTCGTGCGTTCGCTGGTCACTGGCTGGCTCCCTTCTTCTCGGCGAGCAGGCGGTCGAGCTCGCGCAGTTGCTGGTTGTCGGCTTCGCGGTCGTGGAGCAGGCGGGCCGGCTTGTATTCGGGGTTGTCCGAAGCGACCAGCCGCTCGACCGTGTCCATCCGGTCGTCGAGGCGCTTGGCGAGCTGGTAGAGCTCGTCGAGCAGCACTTCGTCGTCATTGGTGATGGTGGCGGCGGTCT
Source organism: uncultured Altererythrobacter sp. (assembly GCA_913055875.1). GTDB lineage: Bacteria > Pseudomonadota > Alphaproteobacteria > Sphingomonadales > Sphingomonadaceae > CAJXJY01. The sequence goes on along the minus strand of CAJXJY010000011.1, from coordinate 11,351 downwards.
TCCACTTGGTGATGTAGTGCAGGACGATCCACGGAATGCCCAGCAGTACGACGATTACGGCAATCTCTTCCATCGGATCAGCCCTCCTTCTTCGCATCGCCGGACTTGCCGAGCGCGCGTTTCATCTGTTCGAGTTCGTCGTCGATCTTGTCCGCGCCTTCGAGCGCGGCGATCTCGTCCGACAGGCTCGGCTTGCCGGTGCCGTCGGCGATCGACAGCGATTCGGCGCGGCCTTCGGCGTAATCGACCCGGCGTTCGAGCTGGTCGAAGCGGGCGAGCGCGTCGTCGGTGCGTTCGTTGGTCATCAGCGTGCGCAGCTTGACGCGGTTCTCCGCGCTTTCGAGCCGCGCCGAGATGGCGGTCTGGCGGCTGCGCGCTTCGCGGAGGCGGTTCTGCAGCTTCTGGATATCCTGTTCGTAGGCGCGCAGCGCGTCGTCGAGCACGGCGATCTCCGCCTTGAGCTGCTCCGACATGTCGGCGGCCTTCTTCCTCTCGACCAGCGCGGCGCGGGCGAGGTCCTCGCGGTCCTTCGACAGCGCGAGCTGCGCCTTTTCGGACCAGTCGGCCTGGAGCTTGTCGAGCTTGACCGTGTGGCGATGCATCTCCTTCTGGTCGGCGATGGTGCGCGCGGCGCTCGCGCGGACCTCGACCAGCGTTTCCTCCATCTCGAGGATGATCATCCGGATCATCTTGGCCGGGTCGTCGGCCTTGTCGAGCATGTCGTTGAAATTGGCGGCGATGATATCGCGGGTACGGCTGAAAATTCCCATCAGGGGTACTCCGTTGATTGAAAAGTCGAATTGCTGCTTGCCTTCGGTGCGGTCCGACCGGGCCGACTGGGTCGGCGTCGGGCTGCGGCGCAGCCGCTCGACCTCCTCGTCGAGCCGCGACAGGCGGCTGGCCGAAGGGGCAGGGTGGGCCGGAGCGTCGCCGGCGCCGTCGTGGGCACCGGGGGACTGGGGGGTGGGACGCTCCGGCCCGAGGGGGTCATGATCCACCGGCTTGCTCATGCCAGCTCGACAGTCTCGCACTGCACGTTCGCCGCCATGGCCGGGGTGGCCTGGACCTGGCTGCTCAGCGCAACGAACATCGCCATCGCGGCGATGCTCGCGATCGCAGCCTGTCCCAGCTTGGTCTGGAAAAAGCGGCTGTCGTACATGGTGGGTTCCTCCCGATTGGTGTTGTTCACAATATAGCAAGGGGCGTGCCAATTCGGAAAAAATCATGTCAATCAGAGAGTTGCCAACTTTCGGCATTTGACCACTCGGCGAGTATTGCCAACTATAGGGAAAAATTCCTATATCTTGGCCATGGAACGGGAAAATCAGTTCATCGGCCAGTCCGGCGCCTTCCTCGATGCGGTCGAGCGCGCCTCGCGCGCGGCGCCGATGCGGCGCCCCGTGCTGGTCATCGGCGAGCGCGGGACGGGCAAGGAACTGATCGCCGAACGCCTCCACCGCCTGTCCAACCGCTGGGGCGAGCCGCTCGTCACCATGAACTGCGCCGCGCTCCCCGAAACGCTGATCGAGGCCGAATTGTTCGGCCACGAAGCCGGAGCCTTCACCGGCGCTACCAAGACTCGCGCGGGACGGTTCGAGGAAGCCGACAAAGGCACGTTGTTTCTCGACGAACTGGGCACTTTGTCGATGGCGGCGCAGGAGCGGCTGCTGCGCGCGGTCGAATATGGCGAGGTCACCCGGATCGGCTCGTCGCGCCCGCTCGACGTCGACGTCCGCATCGTCGCCGCGACCAATGAGGACCTGCCCGCCAAGGCCGAGCGCGGCGAATTCCGCGCCGACCTGCTCGACCGGTTGAGCTTCGAAGTCATCACGCTGCCACCATTGCGCGTGCGCGAGGGCGATATCGAGGTGCTGGCCGATTATTTCGGCCGCCGCATGGCCGCCGAACTGCACTGGGAGGGCTGGCCCGGCTTCGCCGAGCATGTCGCCAAGCAGCTCGACGACCATCCCTGGCCGGGCAATGTACGCGAATTGCGCAACGTGGTCGAACGCGCGGTCTACCGCTGGGACGATTGGGGCGCGCCGATCGCCCATGTCCAGTTCGACCCGTTCGACAGCCCGTGGAAGCCGCTCGCACCCAAGCCGAAACCGAACCCGGCGGGCGAGGCCGCTCCGACGCAGCAAGCTGCCGCTCCTGCTGCCGATCTCGATTCGATCGACGACCTGCGCGCCGCGGTCGACGACCACGAGCGCAGCATCATCGAGCACGCGCTCGGCAGGCATCGCTGGAACCAGCGCCAGACTGCCAAGGCGCTCGGCCTGAGCTACGATCAGCTGCGCCACGCGATCAAGAAGCACGGCATCGCCGACGACGATTGAGGCTTGCGTCGCGAGACGTTCGCCCCTATCTGCCCGTCAATCCCGACATTGTCGCGACACTGTAGGGGCTGGCGCCGCAAGGGGCCGGCACGAAACGGCATTGTCGCATATGTCGTGCAGTATGGAGACCGAATGGCCGATCTGGCGCGCCTGACCGAAGTGATCGAACCCGAAGCGCGAGCGCTCGGTTTCGAACTCGTGCGCGTCAAGATGATGCCGTCCGAAGCCGGAGACGGCGGGCAGGCGTTGCAGATCATGGCCGAAGACCCGGCGACCGGGCAGCTGGTGATCGAGCAATGCGCCGCGCTCAGCCGCCGCGTGTCGGAGAAGCTCGATACGCTCGAGGAGCAGGGCGAAGTGCTGGTCGAAGGCGCCTATCATCTCGAAGTCTCCAGCCCCGGCATCGACCGCCCGCTCACCCGCGCGAAGGACTTTTCCGACTGGGCCGGGCACGAGGCGAAGATTTCGATGACCAAGGGCTGGGACGGCCAGCGCAATCTCCGCGGCGCGCTGGTCGGCATAGACGGCGATACGGTCACCATCGACGATCGCAAGGCCGGCAGTGTGTCCGTACCGCGCGACCAGATCCATGCGGCGCAGCTCGTCCTCACCGACGAGCTGATCGCCGCGACGCAACCGCTCGACACCAGTGGTGCCGAGGAAGTAGAAGAATTCGAAACAGAGAAGGCTGACGACTGATGGCCAGTGCAATTTCCGCCAACAAGGCCGAGCTGCTCGCGATCGCGAACTCGGTCGCTTCGGAGAAGATGATCGACAAGGCGATCGTCATCGAGGCGATGGAAGAGGCGATCCAGAAGAGCGCGCGCAACCGCTACGGCGCGGAGAACGACATTCGCGCCAAGCTCGACCCCAACACCGGCGATTTGCGCCTGTGGCGCGTGGTCGAGGTGGTCGAAGAGGTCGAGGACTATTTCAAGCAGATCGACCTCAAGGCGGCGCAAAAGCTTCAGGACGATGCGAGCATCGGCGATTTCATCGTCGACCCGCTGCCGCCGGTCGATCTCGGCCGGATCGACGCGCAGTCGGCCAAGCAGGTGATCTTCCAGAAGGTCCGCGACGCCGAGCGCGAGCGCCAGTTCGAGGAATTCAAGGACCGCGCGGGCGAAGTCATCACCGGCGTGATCAAGTCGGTCGAATTCGGCCATGTGATCGTCAATCTCGGTCGCGCCGAGGGCGTCATTCGCCGCGACCAGCAGATTCCGCGCGAGGCGGCGCGCGTCGGCGAGCGCGTGCGCGCGCTGATCAGCAAGGTCGAGCGCAACAATCGCGGGCCGCAGATCTTCCTCACTCGCGCGCATCCCGATTTCATGCGCAAGCTGTTCGCGCAGGAAGTGCCGGAAATCTACGACGGCATCATCGAGATCAAGGCCGCCGCCCGCGATCCGGGCAGCCGCGCCAAGATCGGCGTCATTTCGTATGACAGCAGCATTGATCCCGTAGGCGCCTGCGTCGGCATGAAGGGGAGCCGCGTCCAGGCCGTCGTGCAGGAATTGCAGGGCGAGAAGATCGACATCATTCCCTGGAGCGAGGACACCGCGACCTTCGTTGTCAACGCGCTCCAGCCCGCCACCGTCGCCCGCGTAGTGCTCGACGAGGACGAGGAGCGGATCGAGGTGGTGGTGCCCGACGACCAGCTCAGCCTCGCGATCGGCCGCCGCGGCCAGAACGTGCGGCTCGCGAGCCAGCTGACCGGCCACCAGATCGACATCATGACCGAGGAAGAGGCGAGCGAGAAGCGGAGCAAGGAATTCGCCGAACGCTCGAAGATGTTCGAGGAGGAACTCGACGTCGACGAAACGCTGTCGCAGCTGCTCGTCGCCGAGGGTTTCGCTGAGCTCGAGGAAGTCGCCTATGTCGAGCTCGACGAGCTCGCCGGGATCGAGGGCTTCGACGAGGACCTCGCCGAGGAGCTCCAGAGCCGCGCCAAGGAAGCGCTCGACCGCCACGAGGAAGCCGCGCGCAAGGAGCGCCGCGAACTCGGCGTCGAGGATGCGTTGGCCGAACTGCCGCACCTCACCGAGCAGATGCTGGTGACGCTCGGCAAGGGCGGCATCAAGACGCTCGACGACCTCGCCGATCTCGCCACCGACGAGCTCATCCAGAAGAAGCGCGAGGCGCCGCGCCGCCGCAACAACAGCCCCGAGGCCGGCCCGCCGATGCGGCGCCCCTCGGTGCGCGAACAGGACAAGGGCGGCGTGCTCGGCGAATACGGGCTGAGCGAGGAAGTCGGCAACGAGATCATCATGGCTGCCCGCGCGCACTGGTTCGAGGACGAAGACGAGGTCGCTCCGGCACCTGCCCCCGAGGCAGGCGATGCGACCGAAGCACAGGAGGCCGCCGATGCGGACTCCACCCAATGAGCGCCTGACGTCCGACATCGTTGACGCGCCGCGGCCCCGCAAGTCGGAGCCGGAGCGCCGCTGCATCCTTTCGGGGGAGACGGCCCCGCGCGACACGCTCGTGCGGCTGGCGATCTCGCCCGCCAATGAAGATGGGACAAGCGACGTGCTGCCCGATCCGCTCGCCAAGGCCCCCGGCCGCGGCGCGTGGATCGGCGTTTCGCGCGCCGAACTCGAAGCGGCGATGGCCAAGGGAAGGCTGCGCGGCGCGCTGGCGCACGCGTTCAAGGGCGCGAAGCTTGCCGTCCCCGACGACCTGCCCGAGCAGATCGAGACCGCGCTGACCAGGACCCTGCTCGACCGGCTGGGTCTCGAAATGCGCGCCGGACACCTTATCTTGGGTTCGGAGCGGATCGCCGAGCATGCGCGCAGCGGCCGCATCGGCCTGCTGCTCCACGCGAGCGATGCGAGCGAGGACGGACGCAGGAAACTCGACCAGGCCTGGCGCGTCGGCCACGACGCGGAAGGCTCGGGCGAACGCGGGCCGAGCTTGCCACTGGACCGGGCGGCTCTGTCTGTGGCATTGGGCCGCGACAATATCGTCCATTTGGGTCTGACGGGCCGCGCGGTCGATGATGGAGCGGCCGGGCGGGTCATGCAGATCCTCGCGCGTCTGCTGCATTATCAAGGGGTTCACCCTGACGGACACGGAAGTGGCTCGGAAGGCCGAGCGGCTTCTGCTAGTATGTGATTGAAGGATAGACGAGTTTTATGAGCGACAGTGACAACAAGCGCCCCCGCAAACCGCTGACCCTGAAAGGCAGCCAGCCGGGCGAGGTCAAGCAGACCTTCAGCCACGGCCGGACCAACAAGGTCGCGGTCGAGGTGAAGCGCAAGCGCAAGCTCGTCAAACCCGGCGAGGAAGCGCCCGCACCCCCGCCGCCTCCGCCGCCCCCTCCGCCGCCGCCGGCAAAGGAGCCCGAGACGAAGAAGCCCGCGCCGAAGAAGGCGCCTCCCGGCGAGACTCCGCAGGAACGCGTCGCGCGCATGACGCGCGAGGCCGAGGAAGAGCGCCTGCGCCTCGCCGAGGAAGCGCGCAAGCGCGACGACGAGAAGGCCAGGCAGGCCGCCGAGGACGAGAAGAAACGCGCCGAGGACAACCGCAAGGCGGAAGAGCAGGCCGCGAAGGAAGCCGAGCAGCAGGCGAAGGAAGAGGCGAAGGCCGCTGCCGAAGCCGAATCCGCCGACGCGGAAACGCCCGCCGATCCCGGTTCGCCCGCCCCGGCGCCGCGCAAGTTCACGCCGGTCGCACGGCCGGAGCCGAAGCGTCCGGAAAAGAAGAAGAAGGAGGACAAGCGTCCTTCGCCGAGCGAGCGCAAGGACAAGCGCCGTTCGGGCAAGCTGACCGTCACCAAGGCGCTCAACGAGGACGAGGGGCGGCGCGCCATGTCGCTCGCCAAGCTCAAGCGTGCGCGCGAGAAGGAGCGCCGGCTCAAGGGCGGCGGCTCCTCGCAGCCGCGCGAGAAGCAGATCCGCGACGTGGTCGTCCCCGAGGCGATCACCGTCGGCGAACTGGCCAAGCGGATGGGCGAGAAGGGCGCCGACCTGGTCAAGGAGCTGTTCAATCTCGACATGCCGGTCACCGTCAACCAGACGATCGACCAGGACACCGCGGAACTGCTGGTCGAGCAGTTCGGGCACAACATCCAGAAGGTGTCGGAGGCCGATGTCGATATCGACACGACCGAGGATACCGATCCCGAAGAGACGCTCCAGCCGCGCCCGCCGGTGGTGACGATCATGGGCCATGTCGATCACGGCAAGACCAGCCTGCTCGACGCGCTGCGCGGTGCCAATGTGGTCAAGGGCGAGGCCGGCGGCATCACCCAGCACATCGGCAGCTACCAGATCGAGACCAAACCCGCCAAGAAGGGCGAGAAGAGGAAGAAGATCACCTTCCTCGACACGCCGGGTCACGCCGCCTTCACCGAAATGCGCGCGCGCGGTGCGACCGTGACCGATATCGTGGTGCTGGTGGTCGCCGCCGACGACGGTATCATGCCGCAGACGATCGAGGCGATCAATCACACCAAGGCAGCGGGCGTTCCGATGATCGTCGCGATCAACAAGATGGACAAGCCCGAGGCCAATCCCGACAACGTCCGCAACCGCCTGCTCGAACACGAGGTGATCGTCGAGAAGATGTCGGGCGAGGTACAGGACGTCGAGATTTCGGCGCTGAAGAAGCAGGGTCTCGACGAACTGCTCGAGGCGATCACGCTGCAGGCCGAATTGCTCGAATTGAAGGCGCGGCCGGACCGCGATGCCGATGCGACCGTGATCGAGGCGCAGCTCGACAAGGGCCGCGGCGCGGTCGCCACCGTGCTCGTCACGCGCGGCACTCTCAAGCGGGGCGATACCTTCGTCGTCGGCACCGAGAGCGGCAAGGTCCGTGCGCTGGTCGACGACCAGGGCAAGCAGATCAAGGAAGCCGGCCCGTCCACGCCGGTCGAGGTGCTCGGCCTCGGCGGCGTGCCGATGGCGGGCGACCAGCTGACCGTGGTCGAGAACGAACAGCGCGCCCGCGAAGTGGCCGAATACCGCCAGGAAAAGGCGACCGCGCAACGCACCGCGCTCGCTCCGACCAGCTTCGACACGATGTTCACCAACCTGCAGAGCGAGGTGATCGAATTCCCGGTGCTGGTGAAGGCGGACGTGCAGGGCAGCGTGGAGGCGATCAACACCGCGCTCCACAACCTCTCCAACGACGACATCAAGGTCCGCGTGCTGCATGCGGGCGTCGGCGCGATCACCGAGAGCGACGTGACGCTGGCGGCGGCTTCCAAGGCCCCGATCATCGGCTTCAACGTGCGCCCCAATCCCAAGGCGCGCCAGCTGGTCGAGAAGGAAAAGGTTCGGATGATGTATTACGACGTCATCTACCACCTGACCGAGGAGATCGCCAAGGAGATGGCGGGCGAGCTGGGTCCCGAGCGGATCGAGAACGTCGTCGGCCGCGCCGAGGTCAAGGAAGTCTTCAAGTCGGGCAAGAAGGACAAGGCGGCCGGTCTGCTGGTCGAGGAAGGCGTCATCCGCAAGGGGCTGCATGCGCGCCTCACGCGCGAGGACGTCATCGTTTCGGCGACCACCATCGCCTCGCTGCGGCGGTTCAAGGACGACGTCGACGAAGTCCGCGCGGGTCTCGAATGCGGCGTGGTGCTGGCGGATACCAACGATATCCAGCCTGGCGACCAGCTCGAAGTGTTCGAGGTCGAGGAGCGTGAGCGGACGCTTTAATGGAGATACTGAAGCTATTTCGTTGGCGGAAGCGGAAAGTGAACGCGCAGAGTGTCGATCTTGGCAACACGTTCGATGAGTATTCCTTAGGTTCTGACCAAGCGAATCGTCTAATGACCAGCGTAAATTGGTATAATCTGCTGAATGGAAGACATATTTTTAGTTGCGATGTGCGCCCCGGAAAGGACCACATAAATATCCCAGCTGTCATCGATGGTCCGGAGTTTTTTCGAGATTGGTCCGATGAAACCCAAGCTAGCTGGGTTGCAGCGATTGCGGACGCCTACAGCAAGTTACCTGATGCTTTTGAACGCGAGATACGGGTTAATCTCGAATCTCTCGCCTACATCGAGCGTAAGTGGGGGTGTTTTGCCGACTACTATAGATAATTTTCTAGGTCGCTTTTTTAAATTTGTATTTGACGAATATGCTCATGTTGGGCCGATAATGTAATGGCGCGTTACGTCGCCCTGCTCGGCAGCATTAATGTCGGCGGCAACCGGCTCAAGATGGCCGAGCTGAAGGCTGCGCTGGAGAAGGCCGGGTTCGAGGACGTCGCGACGGTGACCGCGAGTGGCAATGTGCTGTTCGAACACGATCGCGCGCCCGATGAGGAGCTGCAGCAGGCGATCGAGACCGTGCTGCAGGACGAGTTCGGCATCGCCAGCTTCGCCGCGGTGCGCAGCCGGGCCGAGCTTGCAGCGGCGATCGACGACAATCCCTTCGCGGAGGACGGCGAGGCGAAATTCGTCCACACCGTGTTCCTCGAACAGCCGCTCGACAAGCGGCGCTTCGAGACCTTTGCTGCGGACTTCGACGGTCCCGAACGCCTAGCCGCCGGCACGCGCGAGTTCTTTGTCGACTACGCCCACGGCGTCGGCCGCTCCAAGCTGGACCCGGCGATGAAAAAGGCGAAACCGGTGCAGGGCAGGGCGACCGCGCGGAACATCCGCTCGCTGCGGCGCATTCTATCGAAAATGGACGACTGATCATGGCCCGCCAGCAATACACCGCCGAACAGCACTCGGTCCGCGTCCTCAAGGTCGGCGAGCGGGTGCGGCATATAATCAGCGAGCTGCTCGCGCGGCAGGAGGTGCACGACGACACCGTCTCGGCCGCCAATATCGCGGTCACCGAGGTGCGCATGACCCCCGACCTGCGCAACGCCACCGCCTATGTGAAGCCGCTGCTCGGCAACGACGAGGACGATGTGGTCACGGCGCTGCGGCAGAACACCGCCTATCTCCAGCGCGAGGTGGCGAAACGGCTCGGCCTCAAATTCGCGCCCAGGCTCAAATTCCGCGCCGACGAGAGCTTCGAGGAAGCCGACCGGATCGAGCAATTGCTGCGCGATCCCAAGGTCGCGCGCGATCTCGGGGATCAGGAGGACGATTGAGTTGCCGTCACCCTGAACTTGTTTCAGGGTCCATCTCTCCCCTTAGTCCGATGGACGAGGCGGGGCGATGGATGCCGAAACGAGTTCGGCATGACGGTTTTCGGGGAATGGCGAATTGGCCAAGCTCTATTTCTACTATGCCAGCATGAATGCGGGGAAATCGTCCACGCTGCTGCAGGCGGCGTTCAATTACGGCGAGCGCGACATGCGCGTCTCGCTGTGGACCGCGGCGCTAGACGACAGGCCCGGCTTCGGCGCGATCAGCAGCCGGATCGGCCTCGCCAGCGACGCGCACCGGTTCGAGGAGAATACCGATATCGCCGCGCGCGTGCTCAAGGATCACGCCGAGGATCCGGTCGCCTGCGTGCTGGTCGACGAGGCGCAGTTCCTCACGCAGCACCAGGTCTGGCAATGCGCCCGGCTGGCCGACGAGGCGGGCATTCCGGTGCTGTGCTACGGGTTGCGCACCGATTTCCAGGGCGAGTTGTTCCCCGGCTCGGCGGCGCTGCTCGGGATCGCGGATTCGCTGGTCGAATTGAAGTCGATCTGCAAATGCGGGCGCAAGGCGACGATGAACCTGCGCGTCGATGCGCAGGGCAAGGCGGTCAGACAGGGCGCGCAGACCGAGATCGGCGGCAACGACCGGTACGTCGCGCTGTGCCGGCGGCATTTCCGGCAGGCGCTGGCGGGATAAGCACGCACACCCTATCTGATACGCCATGACCGAAACCCTCATCCTTGCCGCGATCCTGATCCCGTGCCTGATCGTGGCAATCGTGTTCCACGAGGTCGCGCATGGCTGGACCGCGCTTGCGCTGGGCGATCCGACCGCGCGCGACAAGAAGCGCCTCAGCCTCAACCCGATCCGCCATGTCGATCCGGTCGGCACGCTGCTGGTGCCCGGCGCGCTGGCGCTGATGGGCGGGCCGATCTTCGGCTGGGCCAAGCCGGTGCCCGTGCGGCAGGACCGGCTCGACAATCCGCGCTTCGGGATGATGGCGGTCGCCGCGGCGGGGCCGGGGACCAATCTGGTGCTGGCGCTGGTCGGCGCGGTGCTGGCGGGGATCGTCGCGGGGCTGAGCGGCGCGGCCGGGGTCGAGCCGGGCGGGTGGGGCATGACCGCGCTGACCTATTTCATCCTCATCAACATTTTCCTCGCGCTGTTCAACCTGCTGCCGATCCCGCCCTTCGACGGCTCGCATATCGTCGGCGGCCTGCTGCCGCGGCGTTTCGTGCGGCACTGGCAGCGGTTGCAGGCGATGGGGATGCTGCTGCTGGTGGTGCTGATCGCAGCGACCTGGGCCTTCCCCGGCAGCGGGGTGATCGAGCATGTCGTGCTGCCGCCGGTGGTGTGGATGGAAGCGCAGTATTTCGCTATCGCGAACTGGGTCGCAAACGGGATAGCGGGTTGAGCGACAAGCGTCCCGTCCCACGTCTTCCTGTTTCGGGCTGGCTGATCCTCGACAAGCCGCGCGGGCTCGGCTCGACGCAGGCGGTGGCGGCGGTCAAGCGCAATCTGCGCGAGGGCGACTACGCGAAGACCAAGGTCGGCCATGGCGGCACGCTCGATCCGCTCGCCGAAGGCGTGCTGCCGATCGCGCTCGGCGAGGCGACCAAGCTGGCCGGACGAATGCTCGATTCGGACAAGGTGTACGAGTTCACGATCGGGTTCGGCGCGGAGACCGATACGCTCGATGCCGAGGGTGAGGTTGTGGAGCGGTCGGATGTTCTGCCGACGCGCGAGGGTATCGAGGCGATCCTGCCGCGCTTCACCGGCGCGATCGAACAGGTACCGCCGGCCTATTCGGCGGTGAAGGTGGACGGCAGGCGTGCCTACGACCGGGCACGGGCGGGCGAAGAGGTCGAGATCAGGACGCGGGCGGTCGAGGTTTTTGCACTGGAAATCCTCCCCCTCTGGGGGAGGGGGACCGCCGAAGGCGGTGGAGGGGGAACGATGCA
>CAJXJY010000010.1 GCA_913055875.1 uncultured Altererythrobacter sp. | reverse complement strand
CTAAAGTCGGGGTGGAAGGGCGGGGGAGTGGGCCGGTGCCGCAAGCTCATGACGGAGGTCATGAGCGCACCCGACAAAGACTCCGGGTGGGGGCGTGGGCCGGTGCCGCAACCGGCGGTCCGATGCTTGCCACCTAGCAACAGGCTGCCAGCCGCCGGAAAACAAGACTCCAGTGGCGTGGGATGGAACAGCAAGGATCGGACGGAGGTCCGATCCGCACGCAACGAAGACTCCCCCACTTCCCATTTACCGCGCTGTGCTATAGCCGCTCCCCATGGGAGCAATCGCCGCCGCACGCACCATCCTCACGCGCCTGCACGAGGTCATGGCCTCGCGCATGCATGCGCAGGGCAAGCTCGACCGCGTGGTCGAGATCATCGGCGAAAACCTCGATAGCGAGGTGTGCTCGATCTACCTGCTGCGCGAGGGGATGCTCGAACTCTACGCCACGCGCGGGCTCAACCAGGAGGCGGTCCACGTCACCCGGCTCGCCATGGGCGAGGGGCTGACCGGCACGCTCGCGCAGAATGTCGAAACGCTGAACCTCGCCGAGGCCAAGGCGCATCCCGACTTCCAGTACCGCCCCGAAACGGGCGAGGAGAAATTCCACTCCTTCGCAGGCGTGCCCATCGTCTATCGCGAACGCGCGGTCGGCGCGCTCAACGTCCAGCATGTCGATCCGCGCCGTTACGAGGATGTCGAGATCGAGGCCTTGCAGACCACCGCGATGGTGCTCAGCGAGCTGATCGCCAATGCCGGGCTGATCGACGAGGAAGAAGCACTCGGCCTGGCCGTGACGAGCGACGAGCCGCAGGTGTTCGACGGGTTGCAGCTGGTCAAGGGGCTCGCTGCGGGCCGCGCGGTCTACCACCAGCCGCGGGTCGAGATCACGCAGGTGATGGCGGAGGATATCGAGGCCGAGCGCCAGCGCGTCTACCGCGCCTTCGACCGGATGCGGGACCAGATCGACAACCTCGCCAACCAGGCCGAATTCGGCGTCGGCGGCGAGCACGAGGAAGTGCTCGAGACCTACAAGATGTTCGCCTACGACGAGGGCTGGTCGCGCCGCATCAACGAGGCGATCGATTCCGGCCTGACCGCCGAAGCGGCGATCGAGCGCGTCCAGCAGCGCACCCGCATGCGCATGCGCGAGATCGACGACCCGTTGCTGGCCGACCGGATGCACGATCTGGAGGACCTCTCCAACCGGCTGCTGCGGATCGTGTCGGGCCAGCTCGGCACCGCCGCGACGCAGGGGCTGCGGCGCGATTCGATCCTGATCGCGCGGAATCTCGGTCCCGCCGAACTGCTCGAATACGACCGGCGGCGGTTGAAGGGGGTGATCCTCGAGGAAGGCTCGCTCACCGCGCATGTGGTGATCGTCGCGCGCGCGATGGGGGTGCCGGTGCTGGGCCGGGTACGGAACCTGCGCGGCATGGTGCGCGAGGGCGACGAATTGCTGCTCGACGCCGACAACGGCACCGCCACGGTGCGGCCCTCGCAATCGATGGCCGATGCGTTCGACGCGCGCTTCGCCAAGACGCGCGAGCGCCAGGCGCTCTATGCCGAATTGCGCGACGTCGAACCGTTCACGCGCTGCGGCACGCGCATCCAGGTCATGATGAATGCAGGTCTGCGCGACGACATGTCGACGCTGCCGCTGGTCGGCGCCGACGGCGTCGGACTGTTCCGGACCGAATTCCAGTTCCTCGTCTCCGCGACATTGCCGCAGCGCGACCGGCAGATGCGGCTTTATCGCGACGTGCTCGACGCCGCGGGCGACAAGCCGGTGATCTTCCGCACGGTCGATATCGGCGGCGACAAGGCGGTGCCCTATCTGCGCGAACTGGCGACCGGCAGCGACGACAATCCCGCGATGGGCTGGCGCGCGCTGCGGCTGGCGCTCGAACGAGAGGGCCTGCTGAAAGCGCAGGCGCGCGCCTTGCTCGAAGCGGCCGCGGGCCGCGTGCTTTACGTGATGTTCCCGATGGTCTCCGAACCGTGGGAATTCGATGCCGCGAAAGCGGTGTTCGACGAGCAGCTCGGTTTTCTGCGCCAGCGCAAGCGCGTACTGCCCGAAGCGATCCATTACGGCGCGATGCTCGAAGTGCCCGCGCTGGCCGAAGTGCTCGACCTGGTCATCCCCAGGCTGTCCTTCCTTTCGGTCGGGACCAACGACCTGACCCAGTTCCTGTTCGCCGCCGACCGCGCCAACCCCAAGCTGGCCGAGCGCTACGACTGGCTCAGCCCGTCGATCCTGCGCTTCATGCGGCGTATTGCGCAGGCGACCGTGGGGCAGGAGGTCGATCTCGGCGTGTGCGGCGAGATGGGCGGGCGGCGGCTCGAGGCGCTGGCGCTGCTTGGGCTCGGCTATCGGCGGCTGTCGATCACCCCGGTCTCGGTCGGTCCGATCAAGGAATTGATCCGCAAAGTCGATCTGGCAGAGATCACCGAGGCGATGACGGGCTGGCTCGCTTCGCCCCCGCCCAACATGCGCGCGGCGCTGGCGGAGTGGGCGGATACGCGCCAGATCGAATACGACTGACCGCGTCCGCTCGCGTCCGCCGCGCGCGCGGTCCGGTTCGTCGATTCGCGGCAAACCGGCGGATTTCCGCGCTTGACAGCGCCTGCGCGCGGCAGTCTTCTGCGCGGGGGCGAAAATCGGGTTCGCAATCGGGGTCGGGATGAACGAGGAAACGGAAACGGTCGACGAACAGCTGCCTCTCGAGGGTGCGGGCGATCGCCTGCGCCGCGCGCGCGAGGAGCGCAAGATGTCGATCGAACAGATCGCCGCCGAAACGCGCATCCCGCAACGCCATATCGAAAGTATCGAGCGGGGCGATTTCGGCAGCCTGCCGTCGCGCACCTACGCGGTCGGGTTTTCGCGCAGCTACGCCAAGGCGGTCGAGCTCGACGAAGACGAGATCGTCGACCGGGTGCGCGAGGAACTGGCCATGGCGAGCGGGCACGACATGGCACCGCCGAGCCGCTACGAGCCGGGCGATCCCTCGCGGGTGCCGTCGGGCAAGCTCGCCTGGTTCGCCGCCTTCGCGGTCATCCTCCTGCTGGCGGGCGCATTTTCCTTCTATCGCAGCTATTTCGCCCCCGGGCTCGGTCCGGCGCCGCTGACCGATCCCGAGGCGGAGCAGGTTGCAGAGGAGGGCGCGCAGCGCGAACGCGCCGGGCCGTCCGCGCGGCCGGTCGATCCGCAGGGCGCGGTGGTATTTACGGCGCTCGAAGAGGGCATCTGGGTCAAGTTCTATGACGCCAGCGGCGCGCAGCTGATGCAGAAGCAGATGGCGCTGAACGAACGCTACACCGTGCCTGCCGATGCCGACGGGCCGCAGATCTGGACCGGGCGCCCCGATGCGCTGCGGATCACCATCGGCGGCAGGCCGGTGCCCAAGCTGGCCGAAGACGACATGGTGATGCGCGACGTGCCGGTCACCGCCGAGGCGCTGCTGGCGCGCGGGACCGAGCGCCCGGCGACGCCGCCCGAAGCGACCTGATCCGCCTTTCCCCGGTTTTGGTGCCGCCAGCGCTCGACAGCAAAGCCCGTTTTGGGCAGGTTTTCGCCGGTTCGTTCAGCCTGCATTCGCCGCCCGGGCGCGAGGGATGCGGGCAGTTGATGGGACAGGAGCGAGAAGAACGATGATCATTCGCACCAGCCGCACCGCGATCGGCGCGATCGCGCTGGCGGCGACCGCCGTGACCGCGATGCCCGCGATGGCGCAGGACGGTTCGAGCGAGGCGCGCATCCGCAAGCTCGAAGCCGAGGTCCGCGCGCTCCAGCGGCGCGTCTTCCCCGGCGGCGACGGGCGCTATTTCGAACCCGAGATTTCGGGCGCCACGCCGTCGCGCCCGAGCGTTAGCGCACCGACCACCAGCGCGGTCACCGATATCCTCGCGCGGCTCGACGCGCTCGAAGCGCAATTGCAGAGCCTGACCGCACAGACCGAGCAGAACGCCAATTCGCTGTCGCAGTTCGAAACGCGGCTCGCCGCGCTCGAAGTGACCAGCACGGCTTCGGCCGCGGCGGCGGAGGACGAAACGACCAGCGCGGCGGACAACAACCTGCTGGCGATGACCGGCGGGGCTTCGGGCGGCGCTTCGGGCGGCGAAACGCGCAGCACGCCTGCGGCCGCCGGCGGCCCCTCGGCCGAGCGTCTCGCCGCGGTGCAGGAAATCGCCAAGCCGCAGACCGACGACGAGGCCGACGACGAATATTCCTACGGCTTCCGGCTGTGGGACGCCGGTTTCTACCCCGAGGCGCAGCAGCAGCTCACGCTGTTCGTCGAGAAATACCCCGATCACTGGCGCACCACCTACGGCCGCAACCTGCTCGGCCGGGCCTATCTCGACGACGGCAAGGCGCGCGAGGCGGCGCCGTGGTTCCTGCGCAATTACCAGAGCGACAAGGCCGCCGCGCGCGCGCCCGACAGCCTGCTGTTCCTCGCCGAGGCGATGATCGCGATGGAGGACACCAGCCGCGCCTGTATCGCGCTGGCCGAGTTCGGCGACACCTATCCGGCGATCGCCTCCGGCCGGCTGGCGGACCGGTACGAATCGAACCGGCGGAAAGTGACCTGCAATTGATACGCGGACCGATCGGGAACTCGTAGAGCGTTTTCGCGCCGATCTGGCAGCGGTGTGGCCGGTCGACAGCCCCGCCGACGGCCCGCTCTGCCTTGCCGTTTCCGGCGGGCCCGACAGCGTCGCGATGCTGCTGCTCGCCCATGCCGCGATGCCGGAGCGGATTTTCGCCGCCACGGTCGATCACGGCCTGCGTCCCGAAAGCGCGCAGGAGGCGCGCGACGTCACCGAGCTGTGCCGGTCGCTGGGCGTCGAGCACAGGACGCTGGCGGTGACCGTCGGCAAGGGCAATGTGCAGGACCGCGCGCGCGAGGCGCGCTATACCGCCCTGTGCCACGCATTCGCGGAGCGGGGCGTGGAGGTCGTCGCCACGGCGCATCATGCCGACGACCAGGCCGAAACGCTGCTGATGCGGCTCAATCGCGGCAGCGGGCTGTCGGGGCTTGCGGGTGTCCGGCCGAGTACCTGGTTCGGTGTTTATGACGAACCGGTCGGCGAATTCACGCTGGTGCGGCCGCTGCTGGGCTGGCGGCGCGGGGAATTGGCGCGGGTCGTCGCCGATGCGGGAATCGAGGCGGCGCAGGACCCCTCTAACGAAGACGACGCATTCGACCGGGTGCGCATCCGCAAGGCGATCGCCGATGCCGACTGGCTCGATCCGCTGGCAATGGCGCGCAGCGCGCGGCATCTTGCCGAGGCGCAGCATGCGATGGAAGTTTACAGGGATTCGGTGATTGGGGACTTCGTGCACCGCGAGGACGATGCGATCTGGTTCGATTACGGCCATCCGCAGGTGGTGCAGATCGCAGTGGTCGAGCACATCCTGCGCACATTCGGCGCCGAACCGCGCGGGTCGGCGGTGGCGCGGATGATCGCAAGTCTCGAGAAAACCGGCACCGCGACGCTCGGCGGCGTCATCGCGCGTCGTGCGTGGCGGCAACGCTCGCCCACCGTTACATCGGATTCGTGGAAATTCGAACGCGAGCCGCCGCGCAGTTCCGGCTGATCAGAGGATCGCGTCGCCCATCTGCATGGTCGCGCCGCGGGTTATGACGACCTTGTCGCCCTTCTTCGCGATCGCGAACAGCCGGCTGGCGAGCTCGTCGGGGATGGCGATGCAGCCGTGGCTGGCATAGCCGTTCTCGACCTGGCTGCCGCCATGGATGGCGATGCCGTCGGCGGTCAGGAACATGCTCCACGGCATCGGGGCGTTGTTGTATTTTTCCGACACGTTGTGCCGCTGCTTGCGCAGGATCGGGAAGGTGCCGAGCGGGGTCGGGTGCTCGTCGGTGCCGAGCATCGCAGCGGCGGCGCCGATCTCGTAGCCGTCGCGGAACACCGAGATCACCCGCGCGTCGAGATCGACAGTGATGACCAGCGGCCCCTCGGGCACGCCGTCGGTGTCCCAGTACCAGTCGCCGTAGCGGATCGGCCCGTCTATCTTCAGGATGCGCTTGACGTTGAAGGCCGCAGTGGCGGGGGCGGGCTCTGCGGCCGGATCCTGCACCGCAGCCCCGGCTTCGTCCTGCGCGTCCGCCGGTACGGTTTCGCCGGCGTTTTCGATCTCGGCGAAGGCGGTCTCGTCGACCGGAATCGCCTCTTCGAGCGACGGCGCATCGGTCGAGGCGCTCTCGCGATCGGTCATCCAGCCGCCGGCCATCGTCGCCGCGCCGAGCGCCAGCACCACCGCGCCGGTCGCTCCGCCAATCCATTTGAGCATCGGGTTCATGCCGGTCCTTGTGCTCCCGTTCGCCCTTGCGCGCCAGCGCGTCGTACGACCCGGTCCCATAGCGAGACGGGCGAGTGCAAAAGGTTAATGGGGGAGTCGGTATTCCGGCGGTGACGGGGCCTGTCGCTGCTTGGCAATCGTCGGACCGCCGGGGCTGTTCCAGCTCCGAGTCTTTAGTTGCGTGCGGGCTGGACCTCCGTCCAGCCCTTGCGGCACCGGCCCACTCCCCCACCCTTCCACCCCGACTTTAGTAACCTAAGGGTGGAAGGGTGGGGGAGTGGGCCGGTGCCGCACCCGGCGGTCAGACGACTGCCACCTAGCGACAGGCCTACTCGCCGCCGGAAAACAAAATCACCGCCGAAAAACAAGAACCCCTAACCCTCGCTCACCGAGACATTTTTCTCGAGAAATTCGGTTTCCCCGAAGCTGGTCATGAAGCTCACATCGGCGGCGTCGCGGCCGACGCCGATCTTCACGATATTGTCGGCCTGTGCCATGCCGGTGGCGTCGACCAGGTACCACGCCCCGCCGGGTGCCGAGCCCGTGGGCGTGGTCGGATCGCTCAGGAACACTTCGGCGACGGCGTGAAAATCGGGCGGGGTCACGCCCGGGGCGAAGCAGCTGACGAAGCGCGCCGGAATGCCGCTCGCGCGCGCCAGCATGACCATCACATGCGCGTAGTCGCGGCAGATACCGCGCCGTTCGATGAAGCTGTCGAGCCCGGTGGTGACCGAACTGCTGCTTCCCGGCGCGTAAGTGAAATTGTCGGCGATCCAGTCGTGCATCGCGACGATCCGCGCGCCGCCGTCGCAGCCGCCGAATTCGGCCTCGACGAAGGACTGGAAGCGGTCGGCGGGGCAATAGCGGCTGTCGAACAGGTATTGCACCGCCTCGCCCGGCAGGTCGTGCGGATCGAGCCGTTCGAGCGGATCGATTTCGGTCAGCAGCCGGTTCACCTCGACCTTGGCCTTGTAGCTGACATCGTAGCGCCCCTCGGCGCGCACCCACACGCGCTCGCCGATATCGTCCTGCGCCGGGATGCGCGCGAAATGCTCGCCCCTGGTCGCCCAGGTGTCGGTTTCGAGCAGCTTCTGCTCGGGGATTACCGCGGCTTCGAACTGGAGCAGCACGTCGGTGACGCGCTCCATGCGGAAGGCGAAGCTCAGGTCGATGGAAATGGCCATATGCGTTTCGAACGCGGAACCGAACGGAATGTTTCGAGACATTCTCCCCCCCCCCCCCCCCTGGGGGGGGGGCAGGGGGTGGGGGTTCGGCAGCCGTGGCCGGCGCCGTACACCCACCCCTAACCCCTCCCTCGAGGGAGGGGGATTGTCGCGCGACTACCCGGAAAGCGTCACGCCCCCGCCAGATGCAGCGCGACCTCCCGCCGATGGGGCCGCGCGCGGTGTTCGACCAGGAACACGCCCTGCCACGTGCCGAGCATCATCGCGCCGTTTTCGACCGGGACCGACAGCGATACGCCGGTGAGCGCGGATTTGAGATGCGCGGGCATATCGTCGGGTCCTTCGCTGTCGTGCTCGTACTGCGGCCCCTCGGGCGCGACGCGGTCGAGCCATTTCACCATATCGCGCCGCACTGCGGGGGCGGCGTTCTCGTTGATCGTGAGCGAGGCCGAGGTGTGACGGCACAGCGCGGTGAGCAGGCCGGTGTCGATGCCGGTGGCGGTGATCCACTCGGCGACCTCGCGCGTGATCTCGGTGAGTCCGGGGCCGGCGGTGTCGAAGGCGAGGGTGGTGGTGCGGTGGGGCATGGTGCAGTCAACTTGCTGATCTTTCGAGCAGGTTCAAGAACCCGGCAACATCCATCAGCCAGTCTTGCTGGACAGGTTTGTAGGTCCGGTGCAGTTCCCTCGGAAGCACGAGCTGAAGCGATTTGGCCTCCATTTCACCGGTCTGTGCCTCCGAGATACCCGGCTCCAGCGTCAGCAGGTGCTTTCGCTCGATCCGCTCCGCTTCCGACAGGACCTGCCGCCAGCGCTCCTTGAGCGTGGATTTCGCACCAAGCATGAAAAGGGCGGAATCGGCAAACCCCGGATCGTGATACTGCTCGATCCCCGGAAAGAGAAAATCCGGCCTGTTGCCGTTCTCGGTTATCGCGCCGCGCGTGTAGTGCACCCGATTGGCTTGCAGCAGGGCTTCGATATGGCTTTCCAGCGCCAGCCCTGCGCGCGCCTTGCGACGATTCTGCACGCTCAGTGAAAAACTGATAAATCCGTCGACATCCTCGGCACCCTCCGCACCGAAACCCGAAGCGATCCGTTCGGCAATCAGCTTCCGCTCGATCCGGCGAAAGAGCCGGTGTTCGCGTTCCATCCACAGCAGCAGGGCAGAATCCGGATCGCTGGTGGCCAGATCGTGGCCGATTGACGACCGTGCCAGTTCCGACAAAACCGCAGGTTTCGGTATGTCCGCACCGAACGGCTCGATAAGCGTGTCGATCGTGTCCGCTTCGGGTTCGTCGGGCTCGATGCCAAGCGCTTCGAGGACCGTCCGCGCCGTGAAATCGAGTTCGGCATCGTGACGGCCCTCCACCGGCGCGTAACTGAAAGAGAGTTGCGGGTCGGGTTCGATGCCGAACAGCCAGACGAGCTGGTTGTACATGGTGCCGTCGCTGGGCGTGACCACGACCAGACCGGAACCGTCCTTGAGTGTGGCGAGGAAGAAAGAATCTCCCTCCTGCATCAGGCTGGTTATGGTGTTGCCCTGGTAATACAGGCGGTATTCGGTTCTGGTCGGGTGCGCACGACGGGCGTCATACCATGACAGCAAGCCTTCTTCGGCTTCCGAGGAAGACTGCTCCTCGTCGATCCACAGAAAGCGAGCGGGAATGTTTTTTCTATCCTGTTCACCCAGAAGGCGCCTCAACTCGGCCGAGCCGTTGAATTCGTGCTGATTGGAAGTTTGCGGGTTTGCCTCAACTGCGCTCAGACGCTTGGCCACAACACCGGAAAAATACTGGGAAAGGTGTCCGCGTTTCACCTCTGTGGGTTCCTTCCCTGTTCGATCCAGTTCGCGCAATCGTGAACTATTCTGTCGATGTGGTCTATGTCGCGATTCTTCAGATCACATTCCCAGATCGTTCGATGTCTGATGCCAAGTCTGTCAAGTTGGGCCCGAACCGTTGCATCGCGCCTGCGGTTGGTCTCTATCTTGTTTCGCCAGAAATCCGTTCGTGTTTTTGGCATCTTGAACAGATGACAGTCATGGCCGTGCCAGAAGCACCCGTTTACAAAAAGTACTGATCCATATTTCGGAAAAACGAGATCAGGCTTTCCCGGCAGCTTGTGGTCGTGCAACCTGTAGCGGAATCCAAGCCTGTGCAGGGCCTTTCGCATCAGCAATTCAGGCTTTGTGTTTTTTGACCGGATGCCAGCCATCATGCGGCTGCGTACATGCGGTGAGACGACGTCAGCCAACCGCTACAAGCCTTTCCGTTTCGCATTGCTGTCGCCCGTTGGCTCCAGCAAGTGCTTCGGCAAGATATGGTTTTATGGCGGTTGCCAGAAACTCGACGACGGGCACAACCACAGCGTTGCCGAATTGCCGGTAGGCCTGTGTATCCGACACCGGAATCGACCAATTTCTATCGCCACGCTCGAATCCCATCAATCGCGCGCATTCAAGGGGGGTCAGACGCCTGGGGCGACTACCACGCTGTTCGATGAGAATTTCGGAACCATCCTTGTAGTAGCGCGCGGACAGCGTCCTGGCGACGTCGTCAGGACCAAACAGGCTGTATCCGAAGCCATTGCCCTTGGCCTCATGCTTTTTTCGATAGTCCTGAAGATACTTCCAGAGGCGCGGCGTGAGAGTGTATTTCGTATCGACCGATTCATTGGGTTCGAGAATGCTGCGCAGCCTCGGTCCTTTCTCGACTGGAGGAAGTTCGAGATCGTCCAGCCTGAAACCGTTGGGTTCCCGAAATCCGACAATAAAAATCCGCTCGCGCTTCTGTGGCACCCAAGAGGCAGAATTTATCACTCGCGACTGAACGTGATAGCCAAGTTCATTGCGAAGGACGTTCATGATCGTAGAAAACGTTCGTCCTCCATCATGTCCTTCCAAATTCTTGACGTTTTCGAGGACGAAGGCGGCTGGTTTATGATGCGCAATGATCTGCGCCGTGTCGAAAAACAGCGTTCCTTGAGTGTCGCACAAAAAGCCATGTGGCCGGCCTAATGCATTCTTCTTCGAAACCCCTGCAATCGAGAACGGCTGGCAGGGAAATCCAGCCAGCAATACATCGTGCTCGGGAATGAGTTCGGGTTCTTCCGAATAGTCGCGTACGTCACCGTGAAGCTTATGATTGTCGCGGAAATTATGGCGGTAGGTTTCCTGTGCGAACCTGTCCCACTCCGACGTGAAAACGCAATGCCCACCAATCCCCTGAAAGCCGATCCTGAGGCCGCCAATCCCGGCAAAGAGATCGATGAAGCGAAAATGCAGATCGCTGTCGGATTCAATCAGCGGGGGCTTGGCATCGAAACGTGCCAGTACCTCCAACGCCCGGTAAACCGAAGCTTTCGGCGCCGTTTCGCCGCGTTCCCACCGGTAGACAGTGCTCGGGCAGTAGCCAAGTTCGTCCGCCGCCTCTTCGACAGACAGCCCGACCAGTTGCCGCAATTCCGTGAAAGACAGGTCCATCGTGATCCACCTCTGGGCCGATTTCTGGCGGCATGCCAAAATTCTTCCCAGCGCGCAAGAACATAATATGAACGAATTTGGACGTTCCACAGCCGCTTGCATCCGACGCTTTCGTTCCGCCGTATCGACGGCCCCCTGAATCGCGCGGCAAACAAATGATTTTCCTACATGCGCCGCGCTTGCTAGCTTCGCCCCGCTCTCCCTCATCCGGAGCGCAGGCTCTTTCTCCGCGTCGATCCCCACCCCCTATGGACGGTTCGTTCAAGAACCGCTCCGCCGAATGTATTACATCAACTAACTCCCCGCGCGTTCAGGACCCGGGCGGTCAAGCTGAACGAATCGCTTGAGTGTCTGCCCTACCGCTGCGCTACGTGAGGGCGCCGAACAGATCGTGCGCGTCGGCATCCTCGACCAGCACCTCGACGATATCGCCCGGCGCCAGCGTCGCCGGCACGTTGCGCAGAAACACCTGCCCGTCGATTTCGGGCGCGTCGGCCCGGCTGCGGCCGGTGGCGCCGATATCGCCGTCCGCATCGGGCTCGCCGACCTCGTCGACAATCACCGGCAGGCGCGTGCCGACTTTCGCCGCGAGCTTGGCGGCGCTGATCCGTTCGGTCACTTCCATCAACCGGGCGTAGCGCTCTTCTTTGAGGCTCTCCGGCACCGGGTCGGGCAAGGTGTTGGCCGCCGCGCCCGCGACCGGCTCGAAGCGAAACGCGCCGACCCGGTCGAGCTGCGCCTGTTCGAGCCAGTCGAGCAAATAGGCGAAGTCCTCCTCGGTCTCGCCGGGGAAGCCGACCACGAAGCTCGAACGGATCGCGATCTCGGGGCAGATTTCGCGCCAGGCCTTGAGCCGGTCGAGAACCTTCGCTTCGTTGGCGGGCCGCTTCATCGCTTTCAGCACCCTGGGCGAGGCGTGCTGGAACGGGATGTCGAGATAGGGCGTCAGCAGCCCCTCGGCCATCAGCGGGATCACCGCGTCGACATGCGGATAGGGGTAGACGTAGTGGAGGCGGACCCAGGGCGGGGTGCCTTCAGGGGTGCGCAATTGACCGAGTTCGCGGGCGAGGTCGGTCATGTGCGTGCGGACCGGGTGGCCCTTCCACGCGCGGCTCTCGTGCCGCGTGTCGACGCCGTAGGCGCTGGTGTCCTGGCTGATCACGAGCAGTTCGCGCGTGCCCGCCGCGACCAGCTTCTCCGCCTCGCGCAGCACCGCGTCGATGCGGCGGCTGGCGAGCTTCCCGCGCAGCTGCGGGATGATGCAGAAGGCGCAGGAGTGATTGCAGCCTTCGCTGATCTTGAGATAGCTGTAATGGCGCGGGGTGAGCTTGATGTCCGCTTCGGAGGGCTGCGGGATCAGGTCGACGAACGGGCCCTGCGAGGGCGGCGCGGCGCGGTGCACTTCCTCGACCACTGCCTCGTATTGGTGCGCCCCCGTGACCGCGAGGACCTGCGGATGGACGCGGCGGATCGATTCGGCGTCCTCGCCCATGCAGCCGGTCACGATCACGCGGCCGTTTTCGGCCAGCGCCTCGCCGATCGCGGCGAGGCTTTCCTCCTTGGCGGAGTCGAGGAAGCCGCAGGTGTTGACCAGCACCACGTCGGCGCCGGCATAGTCGGGGCTCATCGCGTATCCGTCGGCGCGCAGCCGGGTGAGGATGCGCTCGGAATCAACCAGCGCCTTGGGGCAGCCGAGCGAGACCATGCCGACCTTCTTCGGGTCGGGAAGGGTAGTGGTGGTACTCATGATTGCGCGCGCCTCTACACCCGCGGCGCGATTTGCGCTAGTTTCGTGGGCAGGGCCGCTTTCGGGGAGGATCTTCGGGATGAATATCTTCGATGTGAACTGGCTGGCGGTGGTGCTGGCTGCGGCGACCGGCTTTATCGTCGGCGGGATCTGGTACGGGCCGGTCATGGGCAAGAAGTGGATGGGCGCGGTCGGACTGACCGAGGAGCAGCTCAACCAGGGCAGCAAGGGCCTGATCTACGGCGGTGCCTTCGCCTTCTCGCTGCTGGCGAGCTGGACGCTGGCGCATACCTTCGCCACCTACGCGCAGGACTTGTCGGTGACGGTCAAGGTGCTGACCGCGTTCGGCGTTGCGCTCGGCTTCATTGTGCCGGCGATCGGGACGAACTACCTGTTCTCGCAGAAGTCGAAGGCGCTGTTCTTCATCGACGCGGCGTATTGGCTGCTGTTCTATATCGCGATGGGGCTGGTGCACGCCTTGCTGCCCTGAGGGCACGATTCCTGTGCCGGTACAATGGGTTCGCAGGCGGGTTCGCGGGCGAATGCCCGACACCCGGCGCATTGACAGCTTGCACCGATAAGGCCAGCATACCCGCGATCGGCAGACAGGGAAGGGCAGGACAATGCGCGCAACGGTACTCGCAGCAATGGGCTTGGCGTTGGTGGCCACCGGGATGACCACGGGCGCCATGGCGAAAGAGAAGAAGCCGAAGGCAATCTATGCGCGCGATTCGGGACAGGCAGCGACGATGGAGCTTCCCGAAGGGCAGGAACATGTCGAAATCTGCGTGCGCCAGCTGCTCACCAACAGCCGCACCCGGTACCGGAAAGTCTGCATGAACCAGACCGCGTGGAAGTCCTATGTCGATTCGATGGCGCAGATGACCAATGACTGGAAGGATTCGGGCAAGGGCCTCGACCTGCGGTAAGCCGGCCCGGTCGCGATGACTCTCAGGCGTCGGCGGTGTCGTCCGGTCCCTTGACCATTCGCGCGAGCGCATCCTTCAGCCGCTTGCCCGCCGACCGGCGGCCGCGTTGGCGCACGACCGGTTCGTCCGCACCGGCTTGCAGATGCAGCTCTGCGGACCCCAGGTCGTCGCCCTTCTCCTCGCCGTTCACGGTCGGTACGATCTCGACCACGACGTCGCCCGGCTTCAGGCTCTGGCATTCGGCTTCCCAGAAACCGAGCGCCTGGCCGTCGCGATAGACCCGCAGGCCGCGCCCGCCGGTCTTCAATTCGGTGATCGCCAGTCCGCATTCGTCCTCGGCAACCTTGCGCTCGACCAGCTGGACGCGACCGCTGACGGAAGCGAGGTCGGCGAGATAGTCGGCGATATGCGCGCCCTTGGCGCTGCCTGCGAGGAGCAGCCCGGTGAAACGCACAGGGTTGATGACATTGCTGGCACCCGCCTGCCGGGCGAGAAATTCGTTGTCGTCGGCGCGCACCACCACGCTGATCGGCACGTCGGGCGCAAGGTGGCGCACGGTCAGCACGATCAGGATCGAGGTGTCGTCGCGTCCGGCGGAAACGAGGATGTTGGTCGCCTGGCCGATACGCACCGCGTTGAGCGTGTCGTCGCGCGTGGCGTCGCCCGCCATCACGTTGCAGCCGGCCTTCTCGGCATCGGCGAGGCGATCCTCGCTCGGATCGACGACCACGATGCAATGCGGATCGGTGCCGCGCTCGATCAGTTCGGCGACCGCTTCGGAACCGGACACGCCGTAGCCCAGCACGACGATATGGTTGGTGAGCTTTTCCTGGATGCGGGCCATGCGCCACTTCTCCCAGCTGCGCTTGATGATGAAATTATACGCCGTTCCGACGAAGATGAAGAACACCGCGAAGCGGATCGGGGTCACGATCACAGCTTCGACCATCCGCGCGCGGTCGCTGATCGGGGCGATGTCGCCGAAGCCGGTGGTGGTGATCGAGATCATGGTGAAATAGACCACGTCGAGAAAGCTGACCTCGCCGTCGAGATTGTCGACCAGGCCCTCGCGGTCCCACCAGTGGACCATCACCACGATGAAGATCAGCAGCAGCGCGAGGCCGAGCCTTATGCCGAGATCGCCCCACACGGGAACCCTGACCGCGCGCCGCAGCGGCTTGAAGCCCGGCCCGCGCATGGTGCGCGGTTTTTGCGAGGGAGCGATGCGGTCGACCGGCGGGTTGCTCATGGCTCGTCGCGCTTCGGCAATTTGGTGGCGGGATCGACGTCCCTGCCGTCCTTGCGGATTTCGAAGTGCAGTTCGGTGCGGGTGGCGACACCCGCATCGCCCGCAAGCCCGATCCGCTCGCCGGTCTTGACGATATCGCCTTCCTCGACCGTGATCCGCGCGAGATGGCCGTAGGAGGTCTGCCAGCCGTTTCCGTGATCGATCAGTACCTGGCGGCCGAAGCGAGTCGGTTCCTCGCCCGCGAAAGCCACCGTGCCGCTCGCCGCGGCACGGATCATCTCGAGTGGGTTGGCGGCGATATCGATCCCGTCATGCGTGTCCGAGAACCCGAGCAGCACCTCGCCGTCGTGCGGCCAGCGGAAATAGGGCTCGTCGCGCTGCTGCGGGGGCGGCGCCGGGTTCCTGAGCACCGCAGGGATGATCAGCTCCTGCCCCGTGCGGATGGTGTAGGGCGGCTTCAGCGCATTGGCGATCGCGATGTTGGCGAAGGGCACGCCGTAGCGAATGGCGATGGCGAAGCCGGTCTCGCCAGCAGCGACCGTATGGACGCGCTGGCGCGGGATCTGCAGCACCTGCCCGGTCTTGAGCACATAGGGTTCGACCAGCCCGTTGGCCGCCGCGATCACCGCTGCGGGGACTCTGGCGCGATTGGCGATGCCGCCGAGCGTCTCGCCTTCCGCGACGACGTGCTCGGTTTCGGACGCGGGATTGCCCGCTGCGACGAGGGCAGGGGCGGCGAGCAGCAGCAGCGCAAGGCGTTTCATCCGGCCCAATTCCCCGATCAAGTCCCTTATTCTTCGAACCTTTCGCGCAGAGTGGCAAGCGAAGCCTCGTGCGTCAATTCGAGCTGCAGCGGCGTCACCGCAATATATCCGTCTGCGATCGCCTCGAGATCGGTGCCGTGGTCGAGCGTGTGCTCGATCGCCTGCAGCCCGAACCAGTAGTAACGCAGGCCGCGTGGATCGCGCCCTTCGACCACGCTGGTGCGCGAATAGTCGTGGAAGCCCTGCCGTACGGCGCGGATGCCCTCGATGTCGGCGGCGGCGCGCGGGGGGAAATTGACGTTGACCAGCGTGCGCTCGGTCAGGGGCAGGTCGAGCAGCGGTCGCAGCACCTTGGCGCCCCATGCGCGCGCTGCGTCGAACATGTCGTGGTCGGCCTCGCGATCGAGCACCTGGCTCAGCGCGACCGAGCGGATTCCCGCCAGCGCGCCTTCCATCGCGGCGGAGACGGTGCCCGAATAGGTGATGTCGTCGCCGAGATTGGCGCCGCGATTGACCCCCGACAGGATCAGGTCGGGCTGTTTCTCCTCCAGCACCGTGCGCAGCGCCAGCATGACGCTGTCGGTCGGTGTGCCGGTGACCGAGAAGCGCCGCTCGCCGAGCTTGCGCAGCCGGACGGGGAAATTGAGCGTCAGCGAATGGCCCGCGCCGGACTGTTCCTCCGCCGGGGCGCAGACCCAGATATCGTCGCTCAGTTCGCGCGCGATCTCCTCGAGCACTTCGAAGCCGGGGCCGTGGATGCCGTCGTCATTGGTGAGCAAAATTCTCAAACCGCACCTACCCGTAGCCGTCACCCTGAACTTGTTTGGGGTTTCATCTCCCAGATCGAACGAACGGCTCTGTGAGGCACAATGGATGCCGAAACAAGTTCAGCATGACGATATCGAGGCCTAGTTGGGCTGCAACCGCTCGATCCCGCCCATATAGGGCCGCAGCACTTCGGGCACCGTCACGCTGCCGTCTTGCTGCTGGTAATTCTCCAGTACCGCCACCAGCGTGCGCCCGACCGCGAGACCCGATCCGTTGAGCGTGTGGACGAACTCGGTCTTCTTCTCGCCTTCGGGGCGGTAGCGCGCATTCATCCGCCGCGCCTGGAAATCGCCGGTGTTCGAACACGAGCTGATCTCGCGCCAGGCGCCCTGGCCGGGCAGCCACACTTCGAGGTCGTAGGTCTTGCCCGCGCCGAAGCCCATGTCGCCGGTGCACAGCAACACCTTGCGATAGGGCAGGTCGAGCGCCTGCAGCACGCCCTCGGCGCAGCCGGTCATGCGCTCGTGCTCGGCCTCGCTGTCCTCGGGCCGCGTGATCGAGACGAGTTCGACCTTCTCGAACTGGTGCTGGCGGATGAAGCCGCGCGTATCCTTGCCCGCCGCGCCCGCTTCGGAGCGGAAGCAAGAGGTGAGCGCGGTCAGGCGCAGCGGCAGCGTGTCGGGATCGAGGATCTGCCCCATCACCGAACTGGTCAGGCTGACCTCACTCGTCGGGATCAGCCACCGTCCGTCGGTTGTGCGAAAGGAGTCGTCCGCGAACTTGGGCAGCTTGTCGGTGCCGTACATCGCTGCGTCGTTGACCAGCACCGGCGGATTGCATTCGGTATAGCCGTTCTCGCCCGCCTGCCGGTCGAGCATGAACTGCGCGATCGCACGGTGCAGCCGCGCCATCCCGCCGCGCAGGAAGGTGAAGCGCGCGCCCGACATCGCCGCGCCGGTTTCGAAATCCATTCCCAATGGGGGGGCGAGGTCGGCGTGCTCCTGCGGTTCGAAATCGAATTCGCGCTTCTTGCCCCATTGCGCGATTTCGACATTGTCGCTCTCGTCCGAACCTTGCGGCACATCATCGGCGGGCAGGTTGGGGATGACGGCGAGGGCATCGTTCAATTCCGCACCCAGCTGGCGATCCTCTTCTTCCAACTGCGGCAGCGTCCGCTTGATCTCGGCGACCTCCGCCTTGAGTGCCTCGGCTGTCTCGGTGTCGCCCTGGCCTATCGCCTGGCCGATCGCCTTCGACGCTTCGTTGCGGCGGTTCTGCGCCTCCTGCATCCGCGTGGTGACCGCGCGGCGCTTGGCGTCGAGCGCGAGGATCGCTTCGGACGAAGCCTCGAAGCCGCGGCGGGCGAGGGCGGCGTCGAAGGCTTGCGGGTCGTCGCGGATCAGGCGGATATCGTGCATGGGCGCGGCCTATGCCCGAGCGGGCGGCCCTTTTCCAGTGGGCGCGGAACGTCATGAGCATGACGGGGGTTGTGGGTGGACAGGCGGGGCGTGCTTCTGGCAGCCAACTCCGCGCGAATTCCCGTAATCTGGGGCGATGTCTTGACCGAAAAGCCGATCCGGCCCCCGAAGCGAACACCGTTCATCGACGCGGCGGATTGGGTCATCCGGGCGGGGCGTCGGCTCGGCGCGATCGATCCGGCCCGGCTGGACAAGGACTTCCTGCTCGCCGAAGCCGTCGAGGCGACCGGGCTCGACGATTTCGGCGACCGCTGGTTCGAACGCCCGATGGAAGTGCTGCTCGACGCGATCCGCTCCGAGGCGCGGCTCAACGCCGCGGGCGACTTCTCCGCCATGAAGCAGTTCCACCACGTGCTGCGCGACCGGCTGCTGGCGCAGATGTGGTTCAAGAAGCATCCCGAAATCCTCGCGCGCCCGATCAGGAACCCGGCGGTGATCGTCGGCCCGATGCGGTCGGGCACGACGCGGCTCCACCGCCTGCTCGCGAGCGACCGGCGCTTCGCGCACCTGCGCAGCTTCGAGACGATCAGCCCGGTCCCGCGGCCCGGCTTCGAGGAGGTGATGGCGGGCAGAGAGGAGGATTTCCGCCCCAAGCTCGCCGCACGCATCATGAAAGTGGCGCGGCTCGCCAATCCGCGCACGCTGTCGATCCACCCGACCGGCCCCTGGGAGCCCGAAGAGGAGCTCGGCCTGCTGGTCGCCAGCATGTGGGGGATGAAGCACGAGGCGCAGTGGCAGGTGCCGAGCTATGGCCGCTGGTGCGAGGGCGAAAGCGCCGTGCCTGCCTACCGCGTGATGGCCGATCTCCTGCGGCTGATCGGCTGGTCGCAGCAGGAGAGCTCGCTGCGGCCGTGGATCCTCAAGACTCCGCAACACATGCTCGACCTGCCGGCGCTGCTCGAAGTGTTTCCGGATGCGCGGCTGATCTTCACGCATCGCGATCCGCTCAAGGTCGTCGGCAGCGCGACCTCGCTCGCATGGAACCAGACGATCATCTATTCGGACGACGTCGATCCGGCGCGGATGGGGCAGGAATGGCTTCGCAAGACCGCGCTGCAGGTCGAGCGCATGCGCGCAGCGCGCGATTTGATCCCGCGCGAGCGGATGATCGACGTGCAGTACGAGGATATGGACAACGACTGGCTGGCGACGATGGAGCGGGTCTACGACTTCCTCGATCTCGACATCGCGCCTGCGGTTACCGGAATGGAAGCTTTCATCGAGCGCTCGCGCGAATTGAAGCGCCGCCCGCACACCTACAGTCTGGAAGAATTCGGGCTGAGCGACGGGGAAGTGCTCGAACGGCTGGGCGACTATGTAGCGACCTACGATATCCCGATCGAAGGGGCCGGACGTCCCGCCTGGGAACGGTTCGCGGCGCGGCGGTAAGGCCGCGGTGTAGCCTCTGTTTCAGCTTCGCTGAAACGGTTGCGGCACCGGCCCGCTCCCCCACCCGGCCACCCCGACCATAGTAACCTGTGGGTGGCCGGGTGAGGGAGCGGGCCTGTGCCGCTTCTGCGTAGCAGAAAACGATTCTAGAAGCGCACTTCGCCCGTGACATAGAAGCGCCGCGGATCGCCGTAGAAGGCGGTCAGATTGCCCTCGAGGCCCAGTACCGTGGCGGTGACGAAATCGTAGCCCGCGACGATATAGCGCTTGTCGAACAGGTTCTTGCCGTGGACGCCGATCGACCAGCGGTCGCTGTCGGCGGTGTAGACGATGCTGGCGTCGACCAGCGCGAACCCGTCCTGATCGAGCGGGCCGGGGATTTCGAACTGGCTGGCGTCCGAACGCAGCGACACCGCGCCGATGAAATCGACCAGCCCGCTCGCCACCGGCACGCCGAGGTCGAAGCCCATATGGGCGGTGATCTCGGGCGTGTTCTGGAACACTCGGCTGTCGGCGACATCGTTGCCGAAGGCGTCGATGAAGGTGTTGTACTCGGCGTCGAGATAGCCGAGCGCGCCGTTGACGGTGAAGCGGCTGCCGGGCCCGGCGAAATCGCGCCCGGCGACCGCATTGAACTCGAATTCGAGCCCGTTGACGTCGGCGTCGCCCGCGTTCGAGGTGATTCCGATGAAGCTGTCGTTCGTCCCGTCGCCATTGGTGTCGAAGCCGACCGAGCCCGGGATCTGGACGTCGGTGTAGTCGCCCTTGAAGATCGCGAAAGCGACGTTGAGATCGCCGCCCATCAGAGTGGCTTTCCAGCCCAACTCGTAGCTGTCGACCTTCTCCGGGTCGAAGCTGAGGAATTCGAACTGGTCGTCGAAATCGATATCGCCGTCGCCATCGAGATCGGGCGCGGCGGTCGACTGGCCGCGCGGGTCGAACCCTCCGCCCTTGAAGCCCCGCGAATAGGTGAAATAGATGTTGTGATCGGGGTTCGGCTTGAAGCTGATCGAGGCGCGCGGGGTGAATTCCTTGAACGTCTCGCTGCCGGTGAAGTCGCTGGTGACGGCGATCGGGATTGCGGTCGATGGCGGGAACAGGTCCGAAAAGCCGCCGATGAAAGTGGTGCGCAGGATGCGGCTGGTGCGCTTGTCGTAGGTGTAGCGCCCGCCGAGCGACACGCTCAGCCGGTCGGTGATGTCGTAGGTGAAATCGCCGAAGATCGACCACGTCTCGGTATCGACGTCGCCGAGTGTCTGCGCGTTGAGTCCGGGCAGGCCGACCACGGGCAGCGCTCCGGTGGTAAACAGCGCCACGTCGAACGCGGTGAAGGCGTTGGCGTCGAGGTAATAGGCGCCGATCACGCCGTTGAGCCGGTCGCTTTCGTAGAGCAGCTGGATTTCCTGGCTGAACTGGTCGTTCTCGTAGATCGCCGGCACGTCGAGATCGGCCGCGGGCAGGCTGTCGAAATCGATCGGCGTGGTCGAGCTGTCCTCGCGATAGCCGGTAATCGATTTGAGCGTGATGTTGTCGCCGACCTGGAGCGCGATGTTGAGCGCGCCGCCATAGGCCTCGACTTCCTGCTCGACCACGTTGAGCCCGGCGCGGGTGTCGAACACGTCGTCGAGCACCGGCGCGCCCGAGAAGGCGCCCGGCAGCAGGCGGGTGCCCTGGCGCGGGTCCGAATTGTCCTTCACGTAGTCGCCCGACAAGCGGACGAACAGCGGGCCGCTTTCGACCTCGATCGTGCCGCGGCCGGCCCACACGTCCTTGTTGTAGTTCTCGACCCCGGCGAGATTGAGATTGTCGCCGAACCCGCCGCGGCTGAGCCGGGCGACGCTGCCGCCGACGCGCACCGCATCGCCGACCGGCGCCGAGGCGCTGACGATCAGGTCGGCCTGATCGTAGGAGCCATAGGTGCCGCGCACCTTCATCTCGAATTCGTCGGGCAGGCGGCGGGTAACGTATTTGATCGCCCCGCCGATCGTGTTGCGGCCGTAGAGCGTGCCCTGCGGGCCGCGCAGCACTTCGATCCGCTCGAGGTCGTAGATGTCGAGCACTGCGGCCTGCGGGCGGTTGAGATAGACGTCGTCGACATAGAGGCCGACGCCGGCTTCGAACCCGGCGACCGGGTCCTGCTGGCCGACGCCGCGGATGAAGGCGGTGAGCGTGGTGTTGGTGCCGCGCGAGACCTCAAGCGTCAGGTTGGGCACTTCCTTGCCCAGTTCTGTGATCTCGAGCGCGCCTTCCTTGAGCAGCTCCTCGCCGCTGACTGCGGTGACCGACAGCGGCACATCGGTGATCCGCTCGTCGCGGCGGCGCGCGCTGACCACGATGATCCCGTCGCCGGGCGCGGCCTCGTTGGCCTCGGCGACCTCTTCCTCTTCGGAAACCTGCGCGCTCACGGGCGCGGCGGTGAATGCCACGGCTGCGGTGGTGACCATGAACGCCGCCGCGAGGCGGGTATGCGAGACCCTCATGCTTTCTCTCCCAACAAGGTTCGTGCACCCTCAATATTGAAACATGAACCAACTTTCAAGTTTCGTCTTGTGAAAGATTGCCGACCGGCTTAGGCAGGCCGCCATGGGACGGGGATCGCATCTGGCCGACGAGACCAAGACGCCGCGCACCGAACGCGGTCGCAAGACTCTGCGCAAACTGCTCGATGCCGCAGCGGTGGAGTTCGGAGAGAAAGGTTTCCACGAGGCGTCGATCAGCTCGATCACGCAGGCGGCGGGCGTCGCGCTGGGCACTTTCTACACCTATTACGATTCGAAGGATGCGATCTTCCGCGCGCTCGTGCGCGACATGAGCGAATCGGTGAAGGTCACCGCGCGCGATGGGATCGCGGGGATTGCCGATCCGCTCGAGATCGAACGCGCCGCGCTGCAGGCCTTCCTGCGCTTCGCGGGCGAACACAAGGAAATCTACCGCATCATCGACGAGGCCGAATTCGTCGATCCGGAGAGCTATCGCAGCCATTACGAGACCGTCGCCGAGAGGATTGCCGAGCGGCTCGCGGCGGGCGGGCGCGCAGGTGCGTTCCGCGCGGGGCTGGGCGAAACCGAGGCTTGGGCGCTGATGGGGATGAACGTGTTTCTCGGCCTGCGCTACGCGATCTGGGCGCGCGAGGGCGATCCTGCGCCCGACGAGGTGGCCGGCGCTGCCAATGCGATGCTCGCACGGGGCATCTCCCGGCCCCGTTGAACTGCGGAACCGGAAACACCCCAAGCCGTTGATCTTTCAACAAGGAGATTGACAATGATCGGCAAGATTATCGGAGCATTCGTGGGTGACAGGGTCGCGCGTCAGACCGGCAGCGTCGGCGGCGCGACCGGCGCCGCGCTCGGGGTCGCAGCGACCACTCTCGTGCGGCGGATGAGCATTCCGGCAATGCTGGTACTGGGCGCGGGCGGCTATGCATTCAAGAAGCTTGCAGACAAGGGCGCAGCGGCGAAGGCCGAGGCCGCCACGCAGCCCAAGGCGAAACCCAAGGTCAAACCGAGCGCGACCTGATCGCGCAGTATTTTGCGCCGCAAAGGGCGCGGGCGCGAGGCCGTCCGCGCCCTTTTCGCGTCACAGGCTCTGTCCGTCGTCGATGACGAAGTCGGCGCCGGTGGTGAACTCCGCCGCGTCGGACAACAGGAAGATTACGGGCTCGTCGAGAGCGTGGATATCGGCCAGCCGCTCGCGCGGGAATTCGGCGAGCTGGCGCTTGCCTCCCTCGGATGCGAACCAGTCCGTGTTGAGATCGGTTTCGATATAGCCGGGCGACAGCGCGTTCACATTGGGGCCGTGCGCGGCCCATTCGCGCGCGAGCAGCCGCGTCATGTGCGACACGGCAGCCTTCGATACGCTGTAGGGCATAAGGCCCGGGATCGCGATCCGCGCCGTGATCGACGAGATCAGCAGGATCCGGCCGCGCCTCGAAATATCAGCCTTGCGCATGCGCCGCGCCGCCTCGCGCGCAACCAGGAACACGCCCCGCACATTGACCGCATAGACCCCGTCGAAATCCTCCACGCTCAGTCTGGTGGAGGAACCCGCACCCTCGATCCCGGCATTGGCGATGACGCTGTCGACCGCGCCGAATTCCCGCTCGGCGCGATCGTAGGCGGCGATGACCGAGTTCTCGTCCTGCACGTCGAGCGGAACTGCGCAGGCGCCGGCGCCGGCCTCGCGCAGCTCCCCGGCGAGGCTTTCGAGCCGGTCCATGCGGCGCGCGCCCAGAACCACATTCGCACCCTGCGCCGCGCAAATCCGTGAGAAGCGTTCGCCGAACCCGCCCGAGGCGCCCGAAACGAGGACCGTTCGCCCCTGAAGCCGCTGGTGAGAATTCTGCAAAATCCATCTCCCGATCTCGCTGATGGGTAGCCTCGCCAAGCGTGTCCGGCCACCCCGAAAAGTTATTCACGCACACGATAGTGAATGTTGACACCTGTGTGAATTGGTATAGGTAGCCGGCAATGACGGCGTGCAGAATCGCCGCGCATGATGGGAGAGAACGCAATGGTTGGTAGGTACCTGGCGTCCGGGTCGGCGGTCGCTTTCGCTGCTTTCGCAACGCCGGCACTGGCGCAGACGGCTCCGGACGAAGCGCAGGAACAGGACGCCGAAGCCGAGACCGACACGATCGAGGAAATTTCCCCGGCGGCGGAAGAGCCGCGCGAAGGGTTTATCCTCGTTACGGCGACGCGCCGCGAGGAAAATCTGCAGGACGTCCCGCTCAGCGTCACGGCCTTCCAGCAGGAAGAACTGACCGAGCAGGGGATCGTCGGTTACGAGCGGCTGGCGCGCGAGACGCCCGGCGTCGTCATCAACAAGCCGACGCAGAACTTCAACAACTTCACCGCGCGCGGCATTTCCACCAACGGCTACAGCGCGGGTCTGCAGGCGCCGGTCGCGATCTATATCGACGAATTGCCGATTTCCGCGAACGGCAACTCGACCATTCTCGATCCCAACCTCTACGATGTCGAGCGCGTTGAATTCCTGCGCGGGCCGCAGGGCACGCTGTTCGGTTCGGGTTCGCTTGCCGGGGCGATGCGTATCATCACCAACAGCCCCAATCCGCGCGAGTTCGAAGCCTCGGCGCTGGTCGATCTCGGCTATACCGAGCACGGCGGCTTGCGCCAGCGCTACAACGGGATGGTCAATGTCCCGCTGGTCGACGACGTGATGGCGTTTCGTGCGGTCGGCTATTACCGCAACGAAGACGGCTGGGTCGACAATATCGGCACCGGCATCGAGGACTCCAACGCGCTGGAAGCCTATGGCGTGCGCGCCGCCGTGCTGGTTGAGCCAACCGATCGCTTCTCGGTCAAGCTCCAGGTCACGCACGAGAACAGCAAGCCGGAGGATTCCTCGCTCACCAATCCGGCGCTCGGCACGTTTGTGCGGCGTACGATCCGGCCCGACCTTTTCCAGGGCGAACTCACCACCCTCAATGCGACGGTCAATGCCGATTTCGGTTTCGCCGAACTGGTCAGTTCGACGACCTACGGCGATTTCGACCAGCTGTTCATCGTCGACCTTGCCGGTACGTTCAGCCTGCTGCCGCCCGCCTTCCAGATTCCGTTCGCGCTCGATGCATTCGCGCGCGACGATATCCTCGTGCAGGAAGTGCGGCTGACTTCCGCGCATGACGGCCCGGTCGACTGGGTCGTCGGCGGTTTCTATTTCGACAAGCGGCGCGAGACCGACCTGATCTATCGCACGAGCGACGAGTTTCTCGCGGCGATGAATATCGGCGGGCTGCAGAGCGATGTTTTCGCCCAGCAGTTCATCTATACAGACATCACCGAAAAGGCGGTGTTCGGCGAACTGACTTATCGCTTCAGCGAGCAGTTCTGGGTTACCGGGGGTCTGCGCTACGGGTCGACCAGGGTGCAGTCGTTCAACAAGGCCAACGGCTTCAGCAGCAACTACCTGCAGATCGGGTTCTTCCCCAACGTCACGATCACCACCACGCCGATCGCGATCGGGGCCGGCCTGCCGGCCAGCGAGGACCAGCTGAGCTACAAGGCCAGCATCTCGTTCAAGCCGAGCGACAATGTGACGACCTACGTCTCTATCGCGACGGGCTTCCGGCCGCCGGTGGTCAACGGTCGTGCCGGCCAGGCAAGCCTGGCTGATCCGACCGACATCATCATTCCGGCCGGCGCAACTTCCGACGAGCTGACCAATTACGAAATCGGCCTCAAGGGTACCTTCGCCGACGGCAGGTTCACCGCCAATCTCGCCGCCTTCTATATCGACTGGAACAATATCCAGGTGCAGGCGAACCGCGTTTCGGACGCGGTGCAGTTCGCCACCAATATCGGTGGCGCGGTCAGCAAGGGCATCGAGTTCGAGCTCGTCGCGCGCCCGGTCGACGGACTGCGGCTGGCCGCCAACGGGGCCTATATCGATGCCAAGATCGACGAACTGACCGCCGCCGAGGCGGCAATCTCGGGGGCGGTCGATGGCGTGCGGCTCGCGACCCCTAAATTCTCGGGGTCGTTCACCTCCACCTACACCTTCCCGGTCGGCGGCGATGCGGACGGCTACGTCACCGGCAATGTCGCCTATGTCGGCTCCTATCCGGGGCTGCTGCCGAACGTGCCCGGGCAGCCGGGGGTCCCCTCGCCGCAATACGATGTCACCGACGAATACGTGTTCGTAAACGCCTATGCCGGGGTCAAGTTCGGTCCCGACCTGTCGGTGACGGCCTATGTCGAGAATCTGTTCGACAGCCAGGCCATTACCTACGTCCATCCCGAAGCGTTCCTCGACGGCCGCTACGGGCGGCTGCGCCCGCGGACGTTCGGCGTGCGGACCAGCTATGTATTCTGACCGCCGGGTCGCCCCCGTGCATCGGTCGTGATGCACGGAGCGGGCGCTGGCAACGGGAAGCCGCTTCGACTGTCGTGAGGTAAATTGTGCGCGTAGTGATATCCCGTCTGGCAGCCTGGGTCGCGCTGATCGCCGCCTGCCTTTGCGTACCCGCCATGGCCAATGGCGGCGGTCGCGATGCTCCCCAGGTCGCCTCTCCGGCAGGCGCGCTCCAGGGCGAACGCGAGGGCGGAATCGTCAGCTACAAGGGCATACCCTATGCGGTTGCGCCGGAGGGCAAGCTGCGCTGGAAACCGCCGGTGCCCGCGCCCGACTGGGATGGGGTTCGCGATGCGACCGAATTCGGCCCGGCCTGCTACCAGCCTCGTGCGCGCGGGGCGGCGAACAGCATATACTACGAAGATATCGGCGAAATGAGCGAGGACTGCCTCTCGCTCAACGTCTGGGCACCCAAGGATGCCGAGAACGCTCCGGTATTCGTGTGGATCCACGGCGGCGCGCTGGTTTCGGGTGCGAGCCATTTCGGCATGTATGACGGGACGACGCTCGCCGAAGAGGGCGTCGTGGTGGTGTCGATCAACTACCGGCTCGGCGTGCTCGGCTTCCTCGCGCATCCCGAGTTGAGCGCCGAATCGGACGATGGCATCTCGGGCAATTACGGGTTGATGGACCAGATCGAGGCGCTGCGCTGGATCGAGCGCAACATAGCCGCGTTCGGCGGCGATCCGGACAACGTCACCATCGCCGGCGAATCCGCCGGGGCGCTCAGCGTGATGTGGCTGATGACCGCGCCGCCCGCGCGCGGCCTGTTCGACAAGGCGATCATGCAGAGCGCCTACATGATCTCCTCGCCCGAACTGAAGGAAGCGGCGCACGGCCATTTCTCCGCCGAGGCGATCGGCACCTGGCTGCAGGGCCAGCTCGAAGCCGGGGGGATCGGCGAGCTGCGCGAGATGCAGCCGGCCCGATTGGTCGACAAGGCCACCGCGGCGGGCTTCCTCACCTGGAGCACGGTCGACGGCAAGCTGATCCCGCACCAGATCGCCGAGACCTTCGACCGCGGCGAGCAGGCGCCGGTGCCGATCCTCGCCGGGTTCAACAGCGGCGAAATCCGCTCGCTGCGCCGCCTGCTGCCCGAGGCTCCCGGCAATGCCGAGGATTACGAAACGGCAATCCGCGCCGCCTATGGCGACCTCGCCGACGAATTCCTGACGATCTACCCCTCCGACAGCATCGACGAGAGCATGCTCGCGACCACTCGCGATGCGCTCTACGGCTGGACCGCCGAACGGCTCGCGAAGAAGCAGACCGCGCTCGGGCAGGATGCTTATCTCTATCTGTTCGATCACGGCTATCCGGCCGCCGACAAGGCCGGGCTCCACGCCTTCCATGCGTCCGAAATCCCCTATGTCTTCGGGACCATGTACGAGACCACGAAATACTGGCCGCGCATCCCGCGCTCCGAAGCCGAGCGCCGCCTGTCCGCCGCGATGGTCGATTACTGGACCACCTTCGCGCGCAGCGGTGCGCCGCAGGCCGAGCGCCAGCCCGACTGGCCGGAGTATGGCGAGCAAGGCGCATTCGTCGCGTTCGAGGAGGGGCCGGTGGTCGCCGCCGGCCTGATGGGCGGGCGCTACCGGCACTACGAGGAAGTGGTGTGCCGCCGCCGCGCCGCCGGCGACGTGTCCTGGCACTGGAATGTCGGCATCGCCTCGCCGCCGCTGCCGCCGCAGGCGCCGGGGTGCCGATGATCGACGGTGCGCTGCAGCCCTACGGGCTGACCCTCGACAAATTCCTCGACCACGCCGCCAAATGGCATCCGCAAGCGGAAGTCGTGACCGCGCGCGAGGGCCGGGAGCCGGACCGCATCGGCTACGCCGCGCTGAGGGACCGCGCGCGGCGCATATCGACCCTGCTCGCCGGATTCGGGATCGGGCAGGGCGACCGGGTCGCGACGCTGGCGTGGAACTCGCAGGCGCATCTCGAATGCTGGTATGCGATCATCGGCATGGGGGCGGTCTGCCACACACTCAATCCGCGGCTGACCGCGACCGAACTCGCCGACATGCTGCGACAGTCCGAAGCGAAAGTGCTGGTCGTCACCGCCGAACTTGCCGAACTTGCGGCGGGGACGCTCGAATGCGGAGCGAATGTCGACGAAGTCCTTCTGATCGACTGCGACGATGTCGTGCCGGCCGACACGCTCGATGCCGCCGTGCTCGAAACGCTGATTGCCGACGACACGCCCGGCACCGAATGGGGCGCGTTCGACGAAAACGCGCCCTGCGGCCTGTGTTTCACGTCGGGCACGACCGGCGCCCCCAAGGGCGTGACCTACACCCATCGTGGCAGCTACCTGCACACGTTGCGGCAATTGCAGGCCGACGTCTCGGGCATCGTCGCGACCGATTCGATTCTGGTCGCCGTACCGATGTTCCATGCCAATGCCTGGGGCCTGCCTTTCTCCGCCCCGGCGGCAGGGGCGAAGCTGGTCCTGCCGGGACGAGAGACGACCGGCGAAGCGCTCGCCAGGCTGATCGAGAGCGAGCGGGTGACGCTCGGCGTGGCGGTGCCGACCGTGTGGCTCACGCTTTACGATTATCTCGACGAAACTGGCATGCGCCTACCGTCGCTGGAGCGGATCATGGTCGGCGGCGCGCCGATGCCCCCCGCGCTCGCCCGGCGTATCGAGGACAGCGGCGTGCGGGTGCAGACGAGCTGGGGCATGACCGAACTTTCCCCGCTCGGAACCGCGTCTGCACCCTCGGCATCGGCAGGCGAAGCGGGGCATTCCGGGCGTCCGGCGATCGGCATCGACCTGCTGCTGGCGGATCCGGAAGGCAACGCTCTCGACCGCCAGCGCGGGAGTGAAGGGCACCTCCTCGTGCGCGGCCATTCGGTAGTCGAACGCTATTTCGGAGACCGCGAAAGCGCGTGCGATAACGGCTGGTTTCCGACCGGCGACCTCGCGGTTATCGACGAGGACGGCAACCTTTCGATTACCGGCCGTTCGAAAGACCTGATCAAGTCCGGCGGCGAATGGATCAATCCGGCGGTGATCGAGGCGCTGATCGGGGCGCTGCCGCAGGTCAGTCACGCCGCCGTTATCGCGCGGCCCGACGAGAAATGGGGCGAACGTCCGCTGCTGGTGGTGGAGATGCGCGATTCCGACCCGATCGGCGAGCGCGACCTGCGCGCCGCGCTCGACGGCAAGGTGGCGCGGTGGTGGATTCCCGACGAAATCCGGCGCATCGATGCGATGCCGCTTGCCGCCACGGGCAAGATCGACAAGTTGCGCTTGCGCCGAGAATATAGCACAGCGTCGGCGGGCAAACGCCCTTCGATCGCCCCACGAATCCCATGATGCAGGGGACCTGACTTGCCTTCCGCCACACCGGCCCGCCGCAAACCGCAATCGAAAGCGGAACGGCGCGCCGAAACCACCGAACAGATCCTCGACGCCGCGGAATTGCTGTTCTCGCGGCACGGCCTCCACGGGGTGACGCTGAAGGACGTGGCCAAGGAAGTCGGCGTTCACCACACGCTGTTGAATTATTACTTCGACGACAAGCAGAAACTGTTCGACGAGGTCTTCGCCCGGCGTGCGATCGTCGCCAACGAAGTGCGGATGGAGGCGCTCGACGCATACGAGAAATCGCTCGACGGCGCGCCCACGGTCGAGGGCGCGTTGCGCGCGTTTCTCGACACCAATCTCGACCTCTACGGCGACGGCGGCGAGAAATGGCGCAACGCGGGCACGCTCGCCGCGCTGGTCGCCTCGACTCCCGAATGGGGGGCGGAGATGTTCGACCACTGGTTCGATCCGGTCGTGCTGCGGCTGGTCGAACTGCTCAAGCAGGCGCTGCCCGACTGCGCCGAGGAGGACATCTTCTGGGGCTATCATTTCGTGTCGGGGGCACTGATGCTGACGCTCGCGCGGACCGGCCGCATCGACAAGCTGTCGGGCGGGCTGTGCCATTCGGACGACTACGAAGCGGTCAAGGATCGGCTCGCCCCCTTCATGGCTGCCGGGTTCAGGACCGTGTGCGAGCAGAAGGCGCGCGAACGCGCCGAAACCGCCGAACAAAAGGACGCATAGGCCACCCTAATCGCGCCCGGGCGGTCGCGGCGATTTGCCTTGCTTTCTTTATTCACTAGCGTGATAGTTAGTTTCAACCGGCCGCATCGGAACGGTCGTGAAAAATGGGAGGGATGCATGGCTGCCGGATCGCATCGCGCACGCGATATCGACGTGCGACCGGCCATCGGCAGGGCGGTCGCGGGATCGTGATCAACGCCTTGCTCCCCCCCCTGCGCCACGCAGTGGTTCTGCTCGCAGCGCTTGCCATGACGGGTTGCGCGCATGCGGAGCGGCCCGGGCCTGCTGCCGCCACCCCGTTGGCGGAGGTCGACACCGGCACATTGCAGGGGACCCGCAACGGCACGGTCGCGGTTTTCAAGGGCATTCCCTACGCGGCGCCGCCGGTCGATGAATTGCGCTGGCGGCCGCCGCGTCCCGCCTTGCCGTGGACCGGGACGCGCGCGGCGAGCGAATTCGGCCCTGCTTGCGTTCAGCCCGAGGTTCCCGCCGCGAGCATCTACAACGACCCGCCGGCCCGGACGTCGGAAGACTGCCTGACGCTGAACGTTTGGGCTCCCGAGAGGGCAGACGATGCCCCGGTGGTGGTCTGGATCCACGGCGGCTCGCTGCGCATCGGCGGCAGCGGCCTGCCGATGTACGACGGGTCGGAATATGCCCGCCGCGGGATCGTGTTCGTTTCGCTGAACTACCGGCTCGGCGCGCTCGGGTGGCTCGCCCATCCGGAACTGTCCGCCGAAGCGGACAGCGGCGTGTCGGGCAATTACGGTCTGCTCGACCAGATCGCCGCGCTGCGCTGGGTCGAGCGCAACGTCGCCGCATTCGGTGGCGATCCCGACAACGTCACCGCGATGGGCGAGTCCGCCGGTGCGCTGAGCCTTACCTATCTGCTGACATCGCCCGAGGCGCGCGGGCTGTTCGACAAGGCGATCGTCCAGAGCCCCAACAGCCGCTCGTTCCCCGCGCTGTCCGAAGCGCGCTTCGGGCAGCCCTCTGCCGAGACGATCGGGGCGACGATGCTGGATGCTCTCGGGGTCGAGGGCATCGCTGCGGCGAGAGACGTCGACGCGCAGACACTCACCGATATCACGACGAGGCGACGCTTCGTGGTGCAAGGGACCGTCGACGGGAAGGTGCTGCCGCGCCAGATCGTCGAGGTCTTCGACCGCGGCGAGCAGGCCAGGATTCCGGTGCTGATCGGTTTCAACAGCGGCGAAGTGCGCTCGCAGCGCATCTTCCTGCCGCCCGCTCCCGACAGCGAGCAGGCCTATGCCGAGCGGATCGCGCGCGGCTACGGCGACCTGGCCGGGGACTTCCTGCGCCAGTATCCTGCTACGGACATGGAGCAGTCGATGCTGGCGACGCTGCGCGACGGGATCTACGGCTGGGCGGCCGAACGTATCGCCAGGCGGCAGGCCGAAGCGGGCGTGCCATCCTATCTCTACGTGTTCGACCATTGCTATCCCGCCGCCGAGGCGCGCGACCTGTGCGCATTTCATGCCAGCGAGCTGCCGTTCGTGTTCGGCAATCTCGGCGCGGAATCGCTGCCCGCGCGGTGGCCGGTCCCGGACGGGAGCGACGATGCCGCTCTATCGCGCGCGATGATCGACTACTGGACCTCCTTCATCCGCGACGGGCAGCCGCGCAGCGAAGGCAACGACGCATGGCGGCCTTACGGAAAGGACGAAGCCTATATGCGGTTTGCGGCCCGGCCCGAGGCGGGCCGCGATCCCTATTCCGGCATGTTCGAACTGCACGAGGCTTACGTTGCCCGCCGACGCGAACAGGGCCTGCAATGGGGGCTGCTGGTCGGGCTCGCGGCACCGGATGAGGCAGGCGACTGAAGAAAGAACGCGGCAAGCCGCGCAGGTTTTGACGGAGAGGACTTTCGAATGACCACGACGACCACGCCCTATGCGAAGCCGTCCTACCGCTATTTCGTGCTGGCGGTGCTGACGCTCGTCTACGCGCTCAATTTCGTCGACCGGCAGCTGCTCGTCATCCTGCAGGAGCAGATCAAGCTCGAGCTCGACCTGTCCGACACCCAGCTCGGCCTGCTGTCGGGTTTCGCCTTCGCGCTGTTCTACGTCTCCTGCGGCATTCCGATCGCGCGCTGGGCGGACAAGGGCACGCGGCGCTCGATCATCGCGCTCGCGCTGACCGTGTGGAGCATGATGACCGCGGTCAGCGGGCTGGCGCAGAACTACCTCCATCTGCTGCTCGCGCGGATCGGGGTCGGCGTGGGCGAGGCCGGCGGCAGCCCGCCGGCGCATTCGATGATCTCCGACATCTTCGAGAAGAAGGACCGCGCGACCGCGCTGTCGGT
This sequence comes from uncultured Altererythrobacter sp., assembly GCA_913055875.1. GTDB lineage: Bacteria > Pseudomonadota > Alphaproteobacteria > Sphingomonadales > Sphingomonadaceae > CAJXJY01. The sequence continues at coordinate 95,588 of CAJXJY010000010.1, read as the reverse complement.
CTATTCGATCGGCATCTATATCGGCATCCTGACCGGTTTCGCGCTGGGCGGCTGGATCGCCGAGGCGTTCGGCTGGCGGATGGCGTTCTTCGTCGTCGGTCTGCCCGGCGTCGCGGTCGCGCTGTTCCTCCGGCTGACCGTGAAGGAACCGATCCGCGGCTGGTCGGAGAAGCGCGAGCAGGACGCCGCACCGGCACCGCCCTTCATGGAAGTGCTGCGCTTCCTGTGGTCGCGCATGACCTTCCGCAATCTCGCGCTGGCCGGCAGCCTGCAGGCGCTGGTGATCTACGCCATCGGCAACTGGCTGCCGTCCTACTTCCTGCGCACTTTCGATATCGGGCTGGCCGAGCTGGGCGTGTGGATGGCGCTCACCGCAGGCTTCGGCGGCGGTGCAGGATCGTTCTTCGGCGGCTGGATGACCGACCGGCTGGGGCAGCGCGACGCGCGCTGGTACGTCTGGGGCCCGGCGATCCTGATGTGCGCGATCACACCCGTGCTGCTGGTCATGCTCACCACCGAGACGATGCTGTTCGCGCTGCTGTTGACCGGCGTGTTCCATTTCCTGTCGGCATCCTATCTCGGACCGGTGCTGGCGGTTTCGCACGGGCTGGTCGGGCTGCGGATGCGCGCGTTGACTTCGGCGATCTTTTTCTTCTTCATCAACCTGATCGGCCTCGGTCTCGGCCCGCTGATCGTGGGTTATCTGAGCGATCGCTTCACGGGGATAGAGATGGACGGGGCGCTGGGCTTCGCGATGCTGCTGACGGGGGCTGCGGCATCGCTGTGGGGCACGGTCCACTACCTGCTCGCTTCGCGCTCGATCCGCGCCGATCTCGAGGCGAGCCCGGCCAACGCACCGCTGGACGGCTGATCGCGCATGCGGCCAAGTCGTGCTAGCCTGCTTCTGCTCCTGCTTCTCCCGCTTGCGATGGCGGGATGCCGGGTGTCGGATGGGGCTCTGCCTTTGCCGGCAGTGCAGACCGTAGCCGACACGCCGACACGCGCGACGACGCCCGACGGGCGCCATATCTCGTGGCGCGAACACCGTGTCGACGACGAAGCACTCAACGGCGGGGTCCCGATACGCGGCGGCGACGGCCTTGCCATGGCCGATATCGACCGCGACGGGATACTCGACATCGTTTCGGTACACGAGGATTCGAACCATCTGCGGATCGCGTTCGGCACCGCCGATCCCGACCGATGGGAACTGGTCACGATCGCGGCGGGCGACACTGTGGGGGCGATCGAGGATGTCGCGATCGGCGATCTGAACGGCGACGGCTGGCTCGATCTGGTGGCGGCCTGCGAGGAAGCGCATCTCGCCTTTTTCGCAAACCCTCGCCAAGCGGCCCGCACGGGCGAGTGGCAGCATCTCGTGCCACAGGTAACGCAGGGGCGCGGGTCTTGGCTCAGGGTGTTCATCGAGGACATCACCGGCGACGGTCGCCCCGACGTGATCGGCGCCAACAAGGGCGCGGCCGATATCATCGACCCCGACGCGCCGCGCGCCGACCGGACGACGTCGCTGTTCACCATCGCCGGCGATCCGCTCGACGACGCGTCGTGGGACGAGCAGGTGCTGTTCGCCAGGGATGTGCCGAACACCGCGATGCCGGTGGACATCGACGGCGACGGCGATTTCGACGTGCTCGCCGCGGCCCGGCTGCTGCAGAAAATCTACCTGCTCGAGAATGCGGGCCTCGAACCGGACGGCACCGTGAATATCCGGCCGTACCCCGTCGTTATCGAAGCCGGCACCGAAGCCCTGACGGACTGCAAGCTGAGTTCGGGCGCCTTCCAGTCGGTCTTCGCCGATCTCGATGGCGACGGACGGCTCGACCTCGTCGTCGGCGTGGCGGAGGATTGCGGGGACCCGCGCGCGCGGCTCGGCCTGCCCGCGCTCGGATGGTTGCGCCAGCCCGACGACCTGGCAGAGTCTTGGACCTATTTCCGCATCGGCGACATCCGGCCCGACATGGTGATCGGCATCGAACTCGCCGATCTCGACGGCGACGGCGACCTCGACGCGATAACCGGCGGCTATTCGGGCCTGAACATCCTCGATGGCGGCTATTCCGATGCCGCGCGCGACGAGGACAGCCCGAGCGTGACCGCGTCCTCGACCGTCGGGCGGATCGCCTGGTTCGAGAACCCCGGCGACCCGCGAGCGCAGTGGACGCGCCACGATATCTCGCGCCGGGTGCGGGGCATGTATGACGGCTTCATCGCGCGCGACATGGACGGCGACGGCGACATGGATTTCGTCGCGACCCGGGGGAACAGCGGTTCCTACGACGGTGTCTTCTGGCTCGAGCAGGTGCGCACGCCCGGACCTGTGGCGTCCTTCGCTCCCGCCCGTTCGAACGAGAGCCGACCGTTGCCGCTCCCGCCTTCCGACTGGATCGAGCGGTACGGGCACGAGCGCACGCTCGTAGCACCCAACAAGCAGCACTGATACCGGCGACGGGACTCTGTATGGCGCCTTTAAACGGACCTGTATCGCCACAGGGGCCGACGTGCTGTCTAGGCCGTTTCGATGCCGAAAGCCTTGAACGGTATAGCGGCCATGACCCGCCGCATTTTCCATGTTTTTTCATGGATTCCCATGCCATCTCTTCTAAGTCATTGAAAAGATGGTGGGCGCGGCAAGGATTGAACTTGCGACCCCACCCGTGTGAAGGGTGGATTTCGTAACATCCTGAAACTCCGTGAAACACATAAAGCTCTGAAAATTAACATTTTCGAGTATCTCTTTGTCTCGGTTCGTTTCAGTATGTATTCGACACAAATTCGACACGGAGGTGTAATGAGTATGGTGGATTTGAGCAGGGTCGGCGTTCGCGCGAAGCTGAAGCCGAAGCCGGGCAAACAGCCGCATGGCAGCGCCTCCGACAAGGTAGTTTTCTCGGCTTTAGGCCGTCGGCTAGCGCGGGTGCCGGAACATGGATCGCGCGTGTCTTCGACGACGACGGAGGCAAGTATCGGACGAAGTCGTTAGGTGATCTCGGTGATCTTCCGGGAAGCGAGCGTTTTGCCGTTGCAAAGGAACTCTCCGAGTCCTTCGCGTCAGAAGTCGAAACTGGAGGGTATCGAGACATCAAGCTCGACACTGTAGCCGATGCCTGTCGCGTATACCGCGCCAAGGGCAACGACAAGGCGACCTTAAAGCGACTCGTCTACAGTGACCCGATTGCAAATATCAGGCTCGACAAACTTAGACGACGTCACCTTGAAGAATGGAGAGACCGGCTCACCGGAAAACCCTCGACAGTCAATCGGGCTATGGTCCCGCTACGAGCGGCACTCAAGAGAGTAAAGGTCGACGGGACGCCTGGGACCGATGCGGCATGGCAAGAGGCGCTCAGGCCAATCGCAGGTGCGGACAGCAGGCGCACGATCTATCTCGATAGACTGAGCGCGAGCGGCTCTTAGATGTGATGACACCCGATGCGCGGGCATTTTTTTGCGCGATGTGCATGCTGCCGCTACGTCTAGGGGCATTGGCAGCCCTGACGGTTCGCAACTTCGATGAGAGAATGGGCACCTTGACCATTAGGTCCGACAAGAGTGGTCAGCCACGCCAATTGGCGCTTCCAAAAAACACATCTGATTTTTTGGCACTGCAAGGAGACGGGAAACTGCCACAAGCTTGGCTATTTACGACCGTGGATGGTCATCAATGGACGTGCAAGAGATGGCAAAAGCCGATACAAGAGGCGCGAACAGAGGTCGGGTTGCCGTCCGGGACAACTGCTTACGTTTTGCGACACTGTGTGCTGACGGATCTCGTCATTGCAGGCGTTCCACTTCTAACCGTTGCTCAGCTCGCCGACACATCGGTAGCCATGATCGAGCGTCATTACGGCCATTTGACCGCTAATGCCGCGAGGGAAGCTCTTGCGACATTGGCGCTCTGAAGTTCTGCCTTTAAGTTTGTGTCGCACTTCATTTGGCGTACCACCACCACTGAGGCAAAGAGCGAATGATACGGACACTCAACGCCGTGAAACAGGAACTCGAAGTACAGCTGCCAGAAAGTGCCGAGCGTCTGACGGGGTCAGTGAAGACCTTTTCGCTAGCAGATCGACACGCTGGTTCGCGGGCTTTCCCTCAGAGGTGGTTGTAGCCGCTATTCTGCACCCTGAAAACTCCTCTCGCTTCACTAGGCTTTGGACAAGACGATCAAAAATCGGCGTTCTTGCTCTTGTAGGAACTGTCGGTCTGGCCGCGCTGCCATCAAGCCAGTGGTGGGATATTCTTTTGCTGCTTGCCACTGCCAGTTTGAGCATTTGGGGGTTGTGGACGTCGATCTTCGATTTCTTCAACGCAATAAATTCTCGCTAGGAATGCGACACGGAAGAACTCGTCAAGATCGCAGACGGTTGGAAAACACAGCGCGATGTAAGATCTCTCGACGAGCATCGAAGCCTACTATGCTCGGACATCTTCGACGTTTTCCTCCGCGAGCCCAATGGACGCGTTACGAAGCTCACGGCAAAGCAGCTTGATTTCTTTCGCGCAGACAATGGGCGCATACCGCTCATAAGTGACGATTGGAAAGAATTGCGGAAGGTCCGCAAACGACCGATTCCGCAAGGCGAATTTTGGGTCGACGTTGGGCGGCATCTGACGTGACCCCCAGCTTTCCCCCAGCTGGGATTAGAGCCGGGCGGTTGTTTTGCGCATGAGCGCGGTTGAAGCAATGGGCTGCGTAGCGGAGCCCGTAGGGCGTAGCGAAGCAGGCCATTGCTTATCCAGTTTGGCGGCGAATGCCGCCGGGGTTGCGTAGCCAAGGGATGAGTGCGGTCTCTCCCGGTTGTAGTCTTCCGCCCAAGCCGCGATCTCGACACGGGCATGGGCCATGCTCATGAACAGCGTCTCGTTGAGAAGCTCGTCACGCATGCGGCCGTTGAAGCTCTCGACATAGCCATTCTGCATCGGCTTGCCCGGAGCGATGTAATGCCACTCAACGCCGATCTCGCCGCACCAGGCCAGCACGGCGTTGCTGGTGAGCTCAGTCCCATTATCGCTGACGATCATGCCGGGCTTGCCCCGCTGGGCGATCAGCCGGGTCAGCTCGCGCACGACACGGTGCCCCGAGATCGAGGTGTCCGGCACTGCGGCCAGGCACTCCCTCGTCACGTCATCGACCACGTTGAGGATCCGGAACCGTCTGCCCGAGGCTATCTGATCATGGACGAAGTCGAGGCTCCAGCGCTGGTTCGGCAGAGCCAGAACCGGAGCAGGTGCTCTTGTGCCAACAGCACGCCTGCGGCTCCGTCGTCGCCTGACCGCCAAGCCTTCCTCGCGATCAAGCCGCTGGGTCTTCTTCCGGTTGATCATGATCCCCTCGCGGCGCAGCAATATGCAAACGCCGATAGCCGAACCGGCGACGCTGGTTGGCCAGTTCGCGCAGCTTCTCGCGCAGACCGGCATCATCGTCCCGGGTAGAACGGTAACGCATGCTCTTGCGATCGGCATCAATGACACGGCACGCCCGCCGTTCGCTCATCCCGTGACATACCTGGAGATGAGCGACAGCTTCCCGCTTGGCGGCGGGCGTCAGAACTTTTTTGCCAAAAAATCCTTCAAGGCAGCCTGGTCCAGCATCGCATCGGCCAGAAGCCGCTTGAGCTTCGCGTTCTCGGCCTCGAGTGTCCGCAGGCGCCTCGCCTCAGATACTTCCAGCCCGCCATACTTGGCCTTCCAATTGTAGATCGTTGCCTCGGATACACCATGCCGCCGAGCCAAGTCGGCGGTCTTCGCCCCGGCCTCCGCTTCCTTCAGCACGCCAATGATCTGCTCTTCCGTGAACCTCGTTCGCTTCATCTGTCCGTCCTTCTCGTAGGGCCGGACTCTAATCAAGCTTGGAGGAAAATCAGGGGGTCACGTCACCGGCAATCCCGCGAGCGATTCATGATGCCGATGGCGAAGGTGCCGCAATCGAGGCATATCTCAACGACCAGATCGGAACCAGGCTCTTCACGAATGTTCAATGGGCGACGAGTTCGCAGCAGAAAAACGTGATCCTGCTTGAAAGCCTTCTGATGAATCTGGGGAACAGGAAATCACGATCGTGACCGATAACCGGGCGGCTTTCGTCGGGATCAATCCATACAAAATGTATGTGGATCGCAATTTGGACAACATATTAGTCCCGACTGGCTGACTGCAGGTAGTAGCATTTATTCCGGCAAAAGACCCTCGCCCTCAAAGCGTGCAACCGCGTGACGGACAACCTTGTCGAGCGCCTCTTCCGAGAAAAATCCTCCGGGGATCAAACAGCGCTCGACCAGAACGCGGCGAAACGCGTTGAACGTTGTGCGATCCGGCGGGGTCGCCTCGGTCCAAAAGCGGCCCAGCCCCTTTTGGAAGGTGATGTCGGGAATGTCGTAGATCGCCTGTCCGAGCGCGATCACGGGAACGTTCATATCGAGTGCGAGCGTTCCGCTGGTGCTGTTGATCACCACGACGCCTTTCGCCCGCTCTGCGACTGGCACTATATCGCCGAAACTCATGTAATCGACGCGGTCGGCAATGCCGAGCAGGTCTGCCATCGACCGGACTTCCTGCCGCCAGTCAACGACGCCATTGTCTAGTGGGTGTTCCTTGACCAGTAGGCGCGTGCCCTCCGGCGCATTCTCCGCAAAAGAGCGCAGTATCATCATCACGGCATCGGTCATGCTCGCGAATGGCGAATGCAAGCGAATCTGCGCGTCCGACGCGAGTTGGAGAGGGAAAAGAAAATACGGCGTGTCGGTTCCAAGCAGTCGCTCAACCACAGCCGCCGATCGTTGCCGGCGCGCCTTACCGCGCGCGAGTTTTCGCGCCCAACCAATCCCTTCGATAAGTGGGTGCCACGGGCGGTGGTTTGACCAATGGGGATAGCGCCAGCGGGTCAACACGTCGGCAAAATTGTATATCAGACCCTCCAATGCGCGCCGGCGAAATGAGGACGGCACCTGTTTGTGTTCGGGCATTTCTGGCAGGGTCGCAGCCGTTTTGCGGTACCATTCCGGATCGCGAGGCAGGCGCGAATGGCCGTTGACGCCGTCGAGCTCAAGCGTCACCCAGTCGGGCCGAATGTAACCCTCTTCGAAGACGTGAACGGGAACGTTCAGTTCGCGGCACAACTTGGTTGCCGCAGTGTGGTGCGTGCGGCAATCGCCGAACAATACGACATCGGTGATGCCACACTCGCGAATGATTTCGCGCAGTGCATCGGGCCAATTTTCCATCGAATCGCGATAGTCGATACCACCGGGCAGGCGCCAGAATAGCCGGTCGCCCCCATTGAAATTGACCTTGTAGACTTTGTGCCCTGATCGAATCAATTCCTGACCCAGCCGCCGGAAAAGAGGCCCCATAAGCCCCTGCAGCAATAGGACGGTACGGCGGGTGTCGGATGGAGAAGAGATTGCGTCGCTGAGCTCCGACGGTACGATTCCTTCGCCAAAGGCGCGCTTTTCGCCCCCTCGCTCGGCGTCAAAATCGTGGATATTATGAGAGAACATTGAAACTGACCCTTTGCGCCCGCCACCTGCGGCACGCCTCTTTCTGCGAAGCAAAACAAAACTCGCAATGAACGAGCGCGGCTTCTATCGCGACACTTTCTGTTGCGCAAACACGCCTCGTCCGTTTTGCCACCGAGTTGACGAACTGAATTGCACATGTCCGACCTCTTGCCCGCGTTGCTAGCAGCATTAATCGGCTCTGTACTGATCGATGCATTTGCTCTTCCGCAAGCGCCACGGCTGTTGCGGCGACCATTAGCGATCTGGTTGATCGCTTCCACTACCCTTGTACCCTTTGGCCTTTCTCTTGCGGTAAGCGGAGACCCGATCTTCGCATCGATCTTTTCGCTAGCGTTGCATCTGTTGACCGTATTGGCCTCGAACACCAAAATTCGGGTGCTGGGCGAACCCTTGCTCTTTTCCGATTTCGCGTTGATCGGAGGAATTTTTCGTCATCCGCAATTCTACTTCTCCGTCCTCACGCAGTGGCAGAAGGCGGCTGGCTTAATTGCGCTGGCAGCGCTTCCTGTGGTGCTGTGCTTCCTTGTGCGGCCCAATCTTGAAATGGCAATAAATGGCTCGATGATTGCGGGCGCAGGACTCGTGCTGAGCGATCTGGGGGTGAGAATCGGAGGTTTGCTCCGAATTGCGCAAAGGCCCGACCTTGAACGCGATGCCACGTCGCTTGGGCTGGTGCCAACGATACTGTTTTATTGGCTTCGTTGGCGCAAAAGTCCTCGCGCATGCGTCGATCCACAGGCGGATGGTCCCAAGGGAGACGATCCTGCAAGAGCCAACGATGCGTTTGACCTTGTCGTGGTCGTCCAGTGCGAATCCTATGCAGACCCGGCTGAGCTTTTCGGCGACGTGGGCGAACCGCTCTCTTGGCTCCAAGCGTGTCGCAAGGATTCAGCACAATGGGGAAACCTTCAGGTGAGCGGCTTTGGTGCCTATACGATGCGCACCGAATACGGGGTGTTGTTTGGTCGCGACGAAGCAGATCTCGGATTTAGGCGATTCGATCCATATCTCACGGCCATGGACGATGTGCCCTGCGCCTTGCCCAACAGGCTTGATAGTGCGCATTGGCGCAGCCTGTTCGTCCATCCGCACGATATGCGCTTTTATAATCGCGACCGGATCTTGCCCGCCGCAGGCTTCGATGAACTGGTCGGCAAGGATCAGTTCGACCCACCGGAACCGCAGCAGGGCCGATACGTCACGGACGCAGCAGTTGCCGAGAAGATCCTCGAGATTGCCGGAAAAACGGACATGCCAAGCTTCATCTACTCGGTGACGATCGAGAACCATGGCCCCTGGGCACCGCACCGGGGTGCCGGCACGGATCACATGGTCGAGAACTACACCAGGCTTGTGCGCGCAGGCGATAGGATGCTTGGGCAGCTGCGTGAAGGCATCGCCAAGCTCGAAAAGCGCGCGCTGCTGGTCTTTTTCGGCGACCACCGCCCCAGTATTCCCGGCGTGAGCAAGCCAGGGGGGGACCGGCACACGCCATATGTCATGCTGCGTTTCGATCGCGACGGCCGCGTTGAGACCTTGAGAAATTCCCGAAAGGATCTAAGCCCTGCGCAACTGCATGAGGTAATACTGGCCATGAACAATGGCCGCATCATCGGTAAGAACACCAGCTAACGTCTGATCTTGGCGAGAATTCGGTCACGGATTGATCCAGGCAACAAGCGGTCAATCGACTTTAGCACCGCAAACGGCCATGGGGTTATATAGTGAGCCTTGCGGCGTTTTGCGGCTTTCGCAATGCGCCTCGCCGCCTCATTCACCGGCAATTCGAATGGACGACTTGCCGAGCCTGCTCGTCCTGCTGCGGTGTCGATAAAGCCCGGCGAAGCCAGTGTCACACTCACCCCGTGCGGTTTCATCGAGATACGCAGGGCATCGGCAAACCGGGCGAGGCCGGATTTCGACCCAGAATAGGCGGCAGCAAATGGCAGCGAATGATGCGCCGCCGCCGATCCGATCAGGACGATCCGGCCTCCTCCACGCTGCGCCATGCGCTCGGCCAGCGCAGCCGCCATCGCTGCCGGCGCAGCGAAGTTCAGCTGCGCGGCACGCAAGATAACTTGGGTGCTCTCGACCATCTCACCCTCGGCGCGGGTGTCGCCAATACCGGCGACGAGATATGCACAATCGAAACGTGCGTTTTCGTCTTGAGCCAGCATAAGCTCAATTGCGGCTTGGGTGTCCATCAGGTCGAATTGAGTTGTGGAAGCAATCCCTCCAGCCTCTTCAACAGCTTCTTTTGTCGCAAAAAGTCGCTGTGACGAGCGCCCCCAAAGGCTCACTTCGGTCCCATCTTGCGCATGGTGGAGCGCCAAAGCCCTGCCCAAGCCGCCTGACCCGCCGGTAACGAAAATCGACTGTTTTCGGGGTTTGGAATTCAAGTCGTTACGCACGAGCAACACCGCAGCCAATATGGAGGTTGTTTGCTCGGCCCTAGCACATATCTCGCTTGACAACGGAAAGGGAATTCTATCGGGTCGACGGACATGAAGGGTCCGACTTCTGACGAACAGCGCCTCGTTCTTTTCGAGAACCGATGGCTTGAGAAACTCACGGTCGTTTCCGTGGGATGGTTTGCTGCGACGTGGTCAATTGTCATTCCGCTGATAGTCTGGGCAGGCTGGGGCAGCGTTTCTCCTCTCGCAGCTATCGGCCTTGCTTGTGCAGGCTGGTTCGCATGGAGCCTGTTTGAATACTTTGTGCATGGCAAGCTCTTCCATTGGGAGCCAGGGTGGCTCTGGGTGCAACAGGTGATCTTCGTCATTCACGGCAACCATCACGTTCAGCCTCGCGACAAATTACGCAGTCTTATGCCGCCAATCGTCAGTATTCCAGTTGGTGCGATTATCTGGTCGCTGTTCTGGCTCGCGGCTGGCGATGCGGGCACCTGGATCGCGCTCGGTTTCGTGGGCGGCTATGTCGTTTACGACCTGACACATTATGCCTGCCACCACTGGTCCATGAGTGGTCTGCTGGGCGGGCGCTTGAAGCGACATCACATGCAGCATCATTTTGTCGCGGATCATAAGAATTACGGTGTCACGACGATCTTTTGGGATCAGGTTTTCGGAACCCGTTTTGAGCCGAAATCGAAGACGCAGTGCAATGACGGTTCCGGCAATGAGGTGCTTCAAACTGCCGAGTAAGCTCGATCAGTTCGCGGTGCGGGCGATCACCCCGGCGGCGATTTTCATGTGATCCGACCAATCTGGCGCGTTCCACCGGCTCATTCTTGCAAGCTGAGCCGACCGCATCTCGCCGTTACCGGCATAATCAAGCACTGCAGCCCGCCACGCGGGACCGTCCAGCGGATCAAGGTAGTCAGGGGCGCCAGCCCCAGCTTCCCTATGCGCAGGCAAGTCGCTCGCTAGGACCGGGGTTCCCAAGGCGAGTGCTTCGGCTATCGGCATCCCGTACCCTTCCGCAAATGATGGCATGAGCAGAGCGCGCGCGCCTCGAAGCATTCCGGCAAGTTCCTCATCCCCGCAACTGTTGATTTCTTGCACGAACGGCACAAGCGCCGGTGAGCGGTCGAGCAGGTCGACGATCTGTTCGTTTTCCCATCCTCTCCTCCCGATAACGACAAGTTTCGGAATCTCTGCTGCCGGCATGCTTTGCGCCATCGCTCGCCAGAGATGCAGGATCAGAAGGTGGTTCTTGCGCGGTTCGATCGTGCCTAAGCATAGGAAGTAGGGCTTTCCATCCCCCGGTTCGAATGCACTTGTCTCAGGCAGTTGCTGGGTTCCGAGCAATGCGACTTCGATGGGCGGCGGAGTCATGCCCTGTGCCTCGATCCAGCGGGTGAGCGATGCGCCGGTCGCTACCGAGTTGACAATCACCGCATCGGCAAGCTCGGCCACACTGGTCATGCGCGCCTCATGCAAGCGCCGCCCGCCGGGGCGAGCATATTCAGGATATTCGATCGGAATGAGATCGTGCACAAGACAAACGAATTTCGCGCCTTCGCGGGCGAGAATGTCGCGCTTCTTCGCCGTCTGATCGAGGTGGTGGGGCGACACTTGCACTACCACATCGGCGGTTCCGACACCTTTGCGGCTGGGCACCAGACGCTTCATCCAGGGCAAGACAGAAGGGATCGACTTCTGCCCTTCCGGACTCTCGTGATCGGCCCAGCGAGCCTCAAGATGATCCAGGTAATCGAGCGCGACGCTTTGCTCGATCCTGCCATAACGTAGCGCCGGATGAAGCGCCGAGAATGCAAGCTTGTCGCCGAATTGCGCAAGAAGGCCGCGGCAATACGCCATTTCGACACGATCCACGCCCGAAGGCCGGGCGTGGCGGACACGCGAAATGAGCCGCGAGATATCGAGTACCACGCGTGTCATCGACTTCCTTTTCTGCGCAAGCGCGACATTACAATCCCCTGCGCCTTGCGAAGTGGAGCGACCCATTTGAGTCTGTTCGGCGTCTGCTGGTCCGACATGCGCTGGATCACCACCTCTGGCGGGCAGGGCAGGCCGGTTACAGGGTCGAGATAGCGCGGATAAAGCAGCAGGACGCCGGCAACCAACTGATCGAGTGTGAGGGTGCGTCCGCGGCGCTCGGGCACATCGCCCAAGTCCCGCGTCAGTCCCCAACCTGCATAAAACGGCGTTCCGTGACATGTGACATCGCGCCCTCTCAAGAGGGCCTCGAAACCTGAGAGCGAGGTCAGCACGTGCACCCCGTCGACCCGATCCAATAGGTCGGCCATCGATCCCTCCCGAACGATTCGGTCGGCATATTGCAGCGCCGCTTTGTCGGCGACAACGCCATTGCGATGCCCAGCATCGACGTCAGGGTGAGGGCGCCACCAGATCACTGCATCGCGTTCGTGCTCGCGCGCTCGCCTCAGAAGCTCGAGATTGGACGTGAGGCCTCCGCCGCCAGACAGAACGGACATGTCGTCATCGACCTGACCCGGCACCAAAACGATACGCGTGGCCCCTCGGTTGTCATCTCTATCAGATCCGAGCGAGTGGCCGCTTGCATATTTGCTTATGCCGGCGGTCACGATTGTCTCGCGAAGCCGCGCGGCTCGCTCGATCAGTGGCGCAGGAAATTCGTGTTGGCCAAGGATGATCTCTAAATCGCTCCGGCTTGTCGGATCGAAGTGAATTCCCGTGCGGTCGACGATGACGGAAAGCGGCGGGACGAGGTTGCTGCCAAGCCCAATCGACCTCACGAAGCCATCTTCGACCCGCACCAGCGGCACTTTCCTGCGCTTCGCCTCCTCGATCAGCGATGGCGAGATGCGAGATGGCCAGATCGCGAGCGCGCCGCCTTGCGATTGAGCATGATCGAGCGCGCGGTCCGAGCTTCGAAAGATACGAAGCGGTGAACCCGGCGACCATAGGAAACGCGCAATTTCGACGCGTTTCCACCAGCTGATCCCGCATGCCGCAACCAGCCTATGGCCTTCTTCGCCGCGATTGGCCTCGATTACCCTGCGCCATTCGAACAGCAGCGCAATCGCATCGGTCGGAGAGATCCAACCGCCGGAGAAGGGATCGGGCATGGGTTGCATGACGGCGTCGAAGGCTCGCTTTTCAAGCGCGGCTCGTCCGTCTCCAGGCTTGCCAAAGGGACCGGGCGAAAGCACTTCAACGTCCACCCCCAGGATCACGGCGATAGCGATCCATTCATCGCTGCCATGCGCGATGAGCTTCGCCGTGTCTGGAAGGACGCTCCAGGGATCGGTCGCAAGACTGGAGGCCGCCACATCAAGCGCGAGCACGTTGGCGCGCCCGTGCTCCTCCAGCAGTGCGGCCCGTTCCGCTTCGCTGCGCGCGCGCAGCACGGTAAAGTGATCCTGGCCGCCTTGAGGCAGTGTAATCGGCTCGCCCCAAAAAGTCCCACCGACAGATGTCTCGAGAAGGGCCGCGAAAATGGCGTCAATGTCGGCAGGTTGCGTAGCGAGCGAACTCGGCCGGAAGGTTCCGGTCGTGGGTTTCCAGTCCGGAAAAGGAGGCGCTCGCAAAAGCGGCGGGGGCTTAGTCACGGCCGCCTGCCCCATTCCCGAAGCATCAATTTGCCGCCTTGTTCGCTCGCGATGACCCCAAAACCGCCAGTCGGCAGTTTGAGCAAGTCGAGCGTGGCCGCCTGCTCGCGCAATCCTTCATCAGCGAGCAAGGCAAAGCGTGCCGCGCCGTTGCTCGTCACCAGCAGCGTCGCTGCTTCGCTATCCACTTGCGCAAACAGGTCTCTCCACGCTTCCATTCGCTGCTCAGGTTCGACGACCCATCCATCGGGAGCAAGCGCGTGCCGGTCCCAGGCCAGCAAGGCATCTTCGCCAATTCGGCGCAGTACGGCCTCTTCGACCTGATTCTCATCGGGTCCGTGGTCGATTTCCTTGAGAAACACCGCGTCCTGCATGGCTGGACTTTGCGGCTGATGGTCGAGAATCGCCGTCGCTGTCTGGCGCGTTCTTATCAAGGGCGAGACCAAGACCTTTGCAAAACGTACACCTTGCCCGGCGAAATATCTGCCCAGCGCAGCCCCTTGCTCAAGCCCCTTCGATGTCAGCGGCAGGTCTGTGCGCGACCCGATCCGGCGTGGCGGCGTGTCTTCGTCGAAAGTGTTGCCGTGGCGGACGATGAAGAACATGGGTCGGCTTCTAGCGAGCGCGCTCATTGCCGCAAGCGCGGCGGGTGGCGTGGCTGTCAAACGGGGAAGGGATCGCCAAGTTTCGCAATTGCCTTTTCGGCGATGGCGAGGTCTTCGGGCGTGTCGATGCCGGACAGCGCGTGCTCGGGCGGGGCAACGGGGACGGTCTCGATGGGCCAACCGTTTTCGAGAAATCGCAGCTGCTCGAGACCTTCGAGCGTTTCATATTCGCCCTCTTCCTGCGCAACGAACCAGTCGAGCGCCTCGCACGAGTAGCCGTAAAGGCCGAGGTGCTGCCAGACTGGCGAGAGCTTGGCACGCCGCAGCCTTTCCTCACCGCGCAGCGCGGGCAGGATGGTCTTCGAAAACCACAGCGCGCGACCGCGCTTGTCTCTCAGGCAAGTCGTTCCTGAGAATGGCGCGACCTGTTTGTGCTCGCGAAGCCGGTCCAGGCGTTCCCAGTCGAGCTGGTAAACAGGTGTTGCGACAGGAGTACCCGTGCTGCGAAGTCGCTCTATGAGGGCTGCGATCGTTTCTGCAGGGATGAATGGTGCATCGCCCTGGAGGCTGACAATCCTGTCGGGTGCCCCAACCTCCTTCGCTGCTGCGTGAGCACGCGCGCTGCCCGATGTGAGCGCGACGTCCGTCATGATCGCACACGCATCAATTTCGGCTGCATGATCGGCGATTCGCTGATCGTCGGTGGCGACTACCAGGCCACAGTTCCCCGCCACTTTTGCAGCAACGCGCGCATTGGCCACTACGCGTTCAAGCAAAGTGCGACCGGCGAGCTTAAGCAAGGGCTTGCCGGGAAGTCGCGTAGACCCGTAGCGCGCCGGAATGACGATCAAGTCGTTGTCTAAAGTCTCAGCATCTGGCCAAGTCATAACGCGCCCGATCTAGCTCAGTCTCGAGCGAAATCCCACTGAGCAAGGGTTCAGCCGATTCCCAGGCGGACCAGATCGTGCATGTGCACGATCCCAATGAGCCGGTCGTCTTGCTCGGTAACGAACAGGACGGAGACTGCATTGTCGTTCATGAGCGACAACGCATGGACTGCCATCATCTTCGGGCTGGCGGTCACCGGGTTGGGCGACATGTGGCTCTGGATCCGGTCGTCCAGGTCGTTCACCGCAATAGAGCGGCGCAAGTCGCCGTCGGTAAAAGCACCGACGAGGCGGTCGTTTTGGTCCACAACGGCAGTGCAGCCATAACGCTTGCGGCTCATCTCGATCGTTGCGCTTCGTAGGGTCGCATCGAGCGGCACCATCGGCAGCGCTTCTCCAGTACCCATGACCTTGTCCAGCGTCGTCAGTCGCGCGCCGAGCAGGCCGCCGGGATGCAGAACACCGAAACTTTGAGGCGAAAACCCACGAGCTTCAATAAGCGCAACAGCAAGAGAGTCGCCGAGCACCATCTGCATCGTGGTCGACGATGTGGGAGCAAGCTCGTTGGGGCAGGCTTCGCGCACCATCGGAAGCGTGAGGCAAATATCCGCCGCCTTTCCGATCCAGCTCTTGGGGTGCGCGGTCGCTACCACCAACTGGTAGCGGTTGACCGCACAAAAATTGACGATGTCGCTGAGTTCTTGGGTGGTGCCCGACCATGTAATTGCAAAGACGACATCTTCGCTCGAGATGATGCCGAGGTCGCCGTGGCTTGCCTCTCCAGGATGGAGATACAAAGCCGACGTCCCGGTCGATACGAATGTCGCGGCGATTTTGCGGGCGACGTACCCGCTCTTACCGATACCGGTTACAATGATACGCCCTTTGGTCGTGTTGAACGCATCGACTGCTCGCTCAAAAGAGCTCCCGAGACCGGAATCCGACAAGGCCTTTTTTAGGTCTTTGAGACCTCCGATTTCAATATCGAGCGTCTTCAATGCAGAAGACACGTGCGTCGTCAGAAGTGCTTGGCTCATTGGAGAAACGGGAACGACCGGATATAGTTGCGACCAGGGAAGGCACTTGATCGACCTATGCAGCCCAGTATGTCAAGTCGGTAGAGGCCTGCTAACAGCAAAATGGGGCAAATAGCGGGCATTGTTGCGCCCAAGCCCGCCTCTGACATAAATTATTTCAATGCTTTAATCGGACCGTCCGCCATGATTCTGTGCTCCCGCCCCATCGATGCCCAAAGCGCGCTTTTCGTGATCGCAGGGCCTTGCGTGATTGAAAGCGAGGCTCACGCGCTTGGTGTCGCGCAAACACTGGCAGAAATCGCCGAAAGGCTTGGCCTCCTTCTGATTTTCAAGAGTTCTTTTGACAAGGCCAATCGAACGTCAGGCACATCGTTTCGTGGGCCGGGTTTGGAAGAGGGGCTGCGCATCCTTGAAAAGATTCGCGCCGAGACCGGCCTTCCCGTGCTGACTGACGTGCACGAACCGGCACAGGCAGCGCCAGTGGCGCAGGTCGTCGACGTGCTCCAGACGCCAGCATTTCTCGCACGCCAAACCGACTTCATCTGCTCAGTCGCGGCAACCGGCAAACCGGTGAACATCAAAAAGGCGCAATTCATGGCGCCCGCCGACATGCAGAATGTCGTCGACAAGGCGCGTTCGGCAGCGGAAGCTGCGGGACATAACGGTGACAACTTTCTTCTGTGCGAACGCGGCACCTCCTTCGGCTACAATATGCTGGTTTCGGATATGCGTGGTCTCTCGATCATGGCGGAAACTGGATGTCCGGTTGTCTTCGATGCAACTCATTCGGTCCAGCAGCCCGGTGGACTCGGATCGAAATCGGGCGGTCAGAGCGAGTATGTCCCTTTACTGGCGCGTGCCGCCGTTGCCGCCGGAGTATCCGGGATGTTCATGGAAACGCATCCTGACCCCGCCAACGCGCTCTCGGATGGTCCCAACGCGCTGCCGCTCGATCACTTCGAAGGGTTGATCCGTCAGCTTCAGCAGATCGACGCAGTCACGAAATCGGCGTGTGCGGCGGAACGCGACGGGAGTGACATAGAGGCGGCATGAGCGTGACCGGCACACTGAAGTCTATCCTGATGGCACCGGTCTGGACGGCTCAGCTTGCGACCGGCGCCAAGAGCTTCCTCGACCACCCGCTAATCGGGTCGCAGCGTCTGAATCGGCGGGGGCTACACCGTACGCGGGTCCGGATTGCGGACAGCCTTTGCCGCTGGCGACGCAGGAGGCTCGCGCGTCATGTTCCGCTTGAATGGCGTGACGCTTTCGACCGTGATGGCTTCGTCAAAATCGAGAATGCGATCCCGGCGGAGGACTTTTCAGCCTTGCGTGACGCAATCCTGAACTCCAGCTGGCCTGCCCGCGAGATGCGACAGGGCGATGCAATCACGCGCCGCATTGCCATCGATCCGGCAATGCTCGCCGCTGTGCCCGAGCTGGCGCGGTTCCTTGCGCGCAAGGACATCAATGCTCTTTTCCACTATGTCGCGAGCTTTCGCACCACGCCGCTGCACTACATCCAGACGATCGTGAGCAAGTGCGGAGGCAGCAATCCCGACCCGCAGGAGACCGTACATGCGGACAGTTTCCACTCTTCGATGAAGGCCTGGTTGTTCCTGCGCCCGGTCGAGGAAGAAAACGGTCCTTTCGTATACGTGCCGGGCTCGCATCGCTTCACGCAAGAACGGCTCGATTGGGAGCATGAGCGCAGCCTTTCCGATCCCAATTCGATCGATCGTCTCTCCGCACGTGGCTCGCCAAGGGTCAATTCGGCGATGCTGGCGCAAATGAAGTTGGGCGAACCGATAAAACTTGAGGTGCCGGAGAACACCCTGGTGGTTGCTGACACGGGCGGGTTTCACGCGCGCGGCCATGCAAGCCGATCGGGCGAGCGAGTAGAGATATGGTCCTATTCTCGGCGCAATCCGTTCCTGCCCTGGCTTGGCGGCGATCTTCTCAGCCTGCCCGGCATCGCCGAACGGCGAATCGGTTGGCTTTGGAAATTGCGCGACCGCCTCGAAAAGCAGATCGGACAGCCTTGGAACCCGGTCGGGACGCGGCGGCCGGTGGACGATTAACGTCGGGCAACGCGACCATGCACCCATAGGGCGAAGATGCTGCATGCGAGTAACGGGCCGAAAATGTCAGCATATTGATCGGCAGTGGTCCACACGCGGCTATCAAACGCCGCCCACCACGGGGCGTTTGCGCGCAAGCCTTCTCCATATTGTTCAATCCACCGATATTCGGCTTGAGCGAGTTCGCGTCCGACAAAATAGCAGCAGGCACCAAGGCCGCCCGCCCACCAGTTGCGGATCGATAGGCCAACCGCAATCTGTACGGCAAACGCTATAGCTGCGTGCTCAATCAGCCCGAGAGCCACCTCAACAGCCTATATTAGTTTTCGGTATTATTGCCATCACCATTGTCGAAGCTGTTCGCCAGCGTCGTTGCAGTAACGATCGGACCGAAGAGTTGCCCAATGGCCTGGATGAGCTTGCGCGGCTGGTTCGAGGCCGCATTGCCGAAATACAGCACGTCGTCGTCACGCATCGCGAATTGCTGCGCGAGGAAATACGTCGGTGCCTCAAGCAAGTTGAAGTGGTAGACCGTCGGCTCGGTTCCATCCGGCCCTGCATAGCGGAACAGGAATACCGCTCCCGGATCGCCTGTCGCGTCGCTTGGTCCGCCAGCCAGTGCGATCGCCTCAATCACCGTCATCCGCTCACGCTGAAAAGGCATCTGCTGGACTCGACCGGTTGCGCCAAGGACCGAGAACATTAGCGGTTCATCGAGAATCGTAAGCCGGTCTCCCGGAAAGGCGCGGAGGTTTCGGTAGGGACCCGACATAACGTCGCCCAAACGCAATTGTGCCACGCTCTCGCCGCGCTCGACCTGTAGCACCAGTTCGTGCGCTTCACCCCGATAGCCACCGGCAAGCGCCACGATGTCGCTAAGGCTCTCGCGATTTGTATCGAGAACAAGACGCCCCGGGCGGGCAATCTCGCCCCCGACTATTACCGAGTTCTCGATCACCTGCGTGCGGTTGATGAGCACCTGCGGGTCCTGCGAAAAGTTCGACAGCGCACGGCGGATCTGTTCCTCGACCTCGACCACGGTGCCCCCCTGTACCGATAAACGGCCGACATAAGGGATGTCGATATAGCCAAAATCATCGACCCGGCGCGGAGGAAGCGTCTGTGCCTTGACCGAGGGATCGAACCCGATACCTCCCGTGGCCGAAGGCGTTACCGTATCGCCGCTGAACAGCGACACGCCAGCCTCGAAAATCGTGATCGAGAGGACATCACCCGGCCCGATAAGGTCGGTCGGACGAGCAACGAGCTCGGGCAATTGCCATTCGATCGGAGCAACAGCCGACGGCACCGCAGCCAGGGAATCGACCGTCACGATTTCGATATCGAGACCAGCAAACTCTGCGTCGCTCACCGATGCCTCGATTTGACTTCCGGTTGGGCCGCTCGACGGGAAACTCGAACACGCGCCCAGAATGAGAAGCGTTAGTGTCGCGAATGGTGTTTTCAGATTCATCGTGAATTCTTGCTAGATTTGCGTATGAAGCGCTCCGTCTAACGGTAAAGCAGGTTCAGGCCTAGCCCATTGCACCACGGTTCGAATTTTGTGAGCGATGTTTCGACCGAAACTGAGGTTTCGGAGAGGCGTATATCAGATCACAGCCCTAAGATTCTGGCTTTGATGGCGTTGGTGCAGCCTCTCCGCCTGGCAAAAATCCTTGGTTGGCGAATTCTCGGTAAGCGGAAGCGGGCAAGAACTCAGCTCGAGCGCGCGATCGACGCGCTCCCTTTCGCTGACTCGCGCTGGAATGCTGCAGCTGCAAGGAAAGATGCCGCGTTGGTCAGGTCTGCGCGCGAGGACGTGCGAATTCCACGGATCGCCGTACATCTTCACATCGGTCCCATTCATGCAAAGCGACACGTCGACGATACAATTCGTTCGATACTCGGGCAGGCTGACGAATGTGCCGGCGTGTTCGTAACGCGGGAACGAGGTTGTTCACTGGAGATTCTCGCGCATGATGCGCTCACGCAGTTAGCCGGTGTTTTCGATTCGCGGCTGGACGCGCTCAACGCTTGCCTGGAAGAAGGGCAAAAATATGGAGCGCAGTGGCTGGTTCCCTTGGAACCGGAAACGCGCCCCGCACAGCACGCCTTGACAAGTTACTCAGCGCATTTGCTGAGACATGCAGAAGCGAGGCGCGCGGCGGTGATCTACGGAGATGAGATCGCACCTGGCCCGCTGTGGGCTCGGCCGCGAATGTGGCTCAAGTCTGAGTGGGATTCCCGGATGATCCTTTCTCAGGATTACGTCAGTGCGGCGTGTGCGCTGGCGGTAGAACCTGCCGCACGGTTGCTGCAGCTGGATAAGAGCGAGCGGCCGCAAAACCTGTTCGAACTGACCTTGAGGCTTGGCCTGGAAAACGGCGCTCACCACGTCAGCCGCGTAACAGCGCAAACCCGACCGCAGGTGTGGCGCAACAATGGCACCGAGACGCTTGCGGCTGTCACGCGTACGATGAAGGAAGGAGTCGAAACTGTCGAAGCCGGGCCATTCGGAACCGTATCCCTGCAGTACGAGATGCCGCATCCGCTTCCCAAGGTCAGCGTGATCGTTGCGACGCGCGACCGCGTTGAACTGCTGCGCACTTGTGTTGAGGGTGTCCTGCACGAAACAGACTATGCAAACCTCGAACTCGTCATCGCCGACAACGACAGTATCGAGGCGGAAACGCTCCGTTATATGGACGCGGTTGCAGCCGATCCGAGGGTCAAGGTTGTACGCTGGCCCTATCCCTTCAATTATTCCGCCATCAACAACTTCGCGGTTCGCCATTCGTCAGGCGCTTATATCTGCCTTCTGAACAACGACATCGAGGTGCTCGAATCCCATTGGCTGATGGCGATGATGCGCGAAGCGGTTCAGCCCGGCGTCGGAGCGGTCGGAGCGCGGCTACTCTATCCGGATCGCACGATACAGCATGCGGGCGTGGCGATTGGCATTGGCAATGCCGCAGGCCACGCGCACCGGGGGCTGCCGGAGGACCAGGCGGGATACTTTGCGCAGGCGCATATAGCGCGCGGAGCAAGCGCGGTGACTGCGGCATGTCTCGTTGTTGCGAAACAGCATTTCGATGCTGTCGACGGGCTGGACGAAGATTTTTTGGCGGTCGCCTATAATGATGTCGACCTCTGCCTGAAGCTTGGAGCGATGGGTCTGCGCAATATCTACACGCCCGAAGCCACGCTCATCCACCACGAAAGCAAATCGAGGGGCCTGGATTTCGCGCCGGAACATCTGGAGCGGTATATGCGCGAGCTTGAGGCCTTCCAAACGCGCTGGCAAACAACTAAGTGCATCGACCCGTGGCATCACCTCCGATTGGACCGGGGCAGTGAGGTTTTCGCCACGTAGGATCCAAGACGCCGGGTATGGCAGAACTATACGATGACATCGAAGAAGCAGTTTCGCTCTACGAGCAGCTGTAGATATCGGCCAAGAAGGTAAAACCCGTGACGAAATTTTTCGTCCTGACACGTCAAAAACCATACTCAGTGGGATTATCGTGAGACTAAAATTTTTAAAGAACAACAAGACGAAGCCCGAGCAGTTTAGCGAGGAGCAGCTCGAAAAATGCGCGGCTTTTTTCGATGTCGAATATTATCGGGACGTAAGCGATAGGGCTGACCTGTCCATACATGACAGCCTGAAGCATTATCTAACGACTGGATGGCTCGAAGGATTAAACCCCTCGGCAAAATTTTCCACGCAAGGATACCTCGAGGCTTATCCCGATGTCGCGGAATCGGGTGTAAATCCGTTACTCCATTATGCTATTCATGGCATCGCGGAAAACCGGGATGCGTTCGAGTCGGAGCGGGCGTTTGTCGGTTCGTTTGAACGTCTGACAGAGCGCGGCGTCGCCGGTTGGGCCGTTGACCAGACGAAGCCCGATTTCATCGGCCCGCTGCAGGTGTTCATCAACGGAACATTCTACGCGACCATCTCAAATGATGTGGCTCGGCCCGATCTCGCCAAACATGGCAAGAGCAAGGGCGCCGGCGGCTTCGAGCTTGCGATCCCGTTTCACAAGATGGAAGCGGGTAGCTATCTGGTCGAGGTGGAGTTGCCGGACGGTACCAGGCTTGAAAAGTCCATCGAAATAAAATCGGCTGGGAGCGATAATCTACGCTGTCGTGCGGCCATCCTGCGAGACGCGCCGGCCGGCAGCGTGAAAGTTGTTGTTCCGATCTTCAACGCCCTGGACGATCTACGTGTTTGTATCGAACGTCTGAAGCAATATACGCCGGCCGATATCGAAACGATCCTGATAGACGACTGCTCCACTGACCCTGGGATCGCACCACTATTGGACGCGACAGAAGACGGCGTCCGATTCAAGGTTCTGCGTAACGATAGGAATCTCGGGTTTACGCGCACGGTGAACCGGGGGCTCGTCGAAGCCGGCGATGCCGATGTCATCATACTCAATTCCGATGCCCGGGTAACTCCGCGGTGGGCGGAAGGTCTATACGCCGCTGCGTACTCGCGTCCGAAGGTCTCTACCGTAACCGCTATGTCGGACCGTGCCGGAGCATTCTCAGCCCCAAATATAGGCAACGACAATCCGCTCCCGCGGGGATTGGACGAGGAAAAATTCGCCTGTGCGTTCAGACGTCGCAGCCTTCGCCTATATCCGAGCGTTCCAACTGGGAACGGCTTCTGCATGTATATACGCCGCGCAGCAATAGACGAGTTGGGCCCGCTTGATGAAGATGCGTTCCCGAGAGGTTACGGCGAGGAAAACGATTTTTGCATGCGCGCCGTGCGCGCGGGTTGGTCAAACCTGATTGATGACGCAACTTACGTATTTCATGACCGCTCGAAGAGCTTTGGCGAAGAAAAGAAAGAAAATATATTCCACGGCCGCAAAATAATCGACGATCGTTATCCCGAATATAAGAAACTTATTGGTAAATTTCATACCGATTCAAATATTATTGCCGCCCGCTTCCGAGCGCGAATGGCACTAGAAGACTGCATCACTGGTCGCCAAATTCTACCGCGCGCGTTGTTTGTATTGGCCACCCGTACCGGAGGAACGCCCCAAACCAATGCCGATCTAATGCTTGCATTGGAAGACACGTTCGAATGCTTCGTGCTGAACTGCGATGCGAAAACCCTCGAATTGTCCTCGTTCGATAGCGGCGAAACTCGTTTGCTCTATACGCATAAACTTTCCGAACGTATCGAGCCTCTAGAACATCGCTCTAGCGAATATAATGATACTGTTTCGCGCTGGCTGGACGAACTGGACCTTGATATCGTCCACATACGGCATCTGGGCTGGCATAGTCTGGACTTGCCCGAAATAGCCCAGCGCACTGGTGCGCGGGTCGTTTGCTCGTTCCACGATTTTTACACGCTGTGCCCAAGCCTGAAACTGCTCGATGACAAACTGACATTTTGCGGCGGCACCTGCACGGCGGGGGAAGGGCTCTGCAAAGTAGAATTGTGGCCACCAAACTCGGTGCCGGCCTTGAAAAACAACTGGGTCCATCATTGGCGTAAACGCATGGAGAAGTCGCTTTCATTCTGCGACAGCTTTATAACAACTTCACATAGCGCACGCGAAAGAATTAGCGCCGCATTTCCTTCTCTGCCTGAGGATCAGTTTCACGTCATACCGCATGGCCGTAACTTCCGCCGCTTCGAGACTTTGCGACGCGCTATCGATGGTATCGGGCCGACGCGCATTCTGGTGCCCGGGAATATCGACAAGGCCAAAGGACTCGAACTCATCCTCGCGCTGCTTGAACTGGATCGGCTTGGCGATTTCGAATTTCATATCTTGGGCAATGTACACAAGGCCGCTCTGGGGGATAAACTGCCAGCAAGGCTGTTCTTGCATGGACAGTATAATCGTGCCGATTTCGCCCGCAAAGTCCATGCGATCGGCCCGCATTTCGGAGTGGTCTTTTCGATATGGGACGAGACGTATTGCCACACACTGACTGAAATGTGGTCCGTCGGTTTGCCGGTGGCGGTTTTGGATTTTCCAACTTTGCGAAGCCGGGTCGAAGATAGCGGAGCCGGATGGGTGCTGGAAGACATGCGTCCCGAAGCGATCCTGCGCAGCCTCACTGAAATCACCCGCGACGAAGAGGGTATGGCCGCCAAGGAGAAAGCAGTCGTTCGGTGGCAGGCGCGCCGCGGATCCGCTCAGTCATGTCGGCAGATGGCTTCTCGTTATCTCGACGTTTATCGCGGTATCGAAGTCGGACAAGCGACGCCCAAAGTGGCGGTGGTGAGCCCGGGCAGTGCCGATCTGCGAAACGCCTATCCATCGACCGAAATCCGCGTTTGGGAACGCACACGCAACCAACTCGATCGGCCATTGACGTACGTCCGATCCACGCCTGCCGGTCTGATCGCCAAGATGGAGATGGGCCTGATTTCCGCAGCGATAATCCAGCGCAATGCGCTACCCGCCAGAATGATAGAACCGTTCCTGGCAACTGCCGACGAAACCGGCACTCCTTATCTTCTGGAGCTCGACGATCACCTGATAAAGGTGCCCAAGGACAAGGATGAAAACGGTTATTACGAGGATTATGCGCCCTATCTCGAAAAGCTTTTGAACAACGCGAGCGCGATTATCGTATCGACAGCGGCCTTGGCCGAGGAAATGCGATCCTACAACGACAACGTTCATTGCGTTGAAAATCGCATTTCGGCTCGGCTGTGGGCCGATAAAAGGAAAGACAAAGCGCCTTCCGAGCGGCGATTGCTCTATATGGGCGGGCCCACTCATGATGAGGATTTGGCCTTTGCGATAGACGCCATCGAAATCGCAAGGCGCAATATGCCTCTACTTCGCCTGACGGTGATCGGGGCGACCACACTAACCGACCTCCCTGAATGGGTGGATGTCGTCGAAGTGCCTGCCGAGAAAAAATCCTACAGTCTGTTTGTCCCTTGGCTGCGAGCCAATATAGGAACCGCCGCGCTAGGCATTGCACCATTGTTGGACACCGCGTTCAATAGCTTCAAGTCCGATTTGAAAGTACTCGATTACGGCGCTTTAGGATTGCCCGTGCTCGCCTCCGATGTTGAAAGCTATCGGACGTTTCGAAATTCAGTGTCTGATGGCATCACGTTGTTGCCGAACGATTTGGATGTATGGGCGAGGCAGATCGTGGAGGAATTTTCGGACTTGAAAGAGCTGCGAAAGGATGCCGACCGCCTGAACGAGTGGGTGTTCGAAAACCGCCGCATCGAGGACGATTTGCAACGCTATGACGAGCTGGTGGCTCGCTATGTGGTCCACCCGCCACAGTGAAAGAGTTATACGGCCTTATCGATGTCGATCTGGACTATTACCGCGACCGCTACCGGGATCTGCAAAAGTTCGATGACGGTCAGTTGACGCGCCATTATTACAAATATGGATATTTCGAAGGCAGACTATGCCACCCGCGAGCCAGGCGAGAAGATCTCGTTGCTGCGATCGATGGCATGAAGTCTCTCGAAATCGGACCGTTCGTGAATCCCGGATTAAGGCATGATAATGTCAAATATTTCGATGTATTGTCGACACAAGAACTAAAGCAACGAGCGAAACATCTTGGCAAGCCAATTGAGCATACTCCGACAATCGACTTTGTCGATGATAATGGACGTTTGGAGGTGGTGGATGAAAAATTCGACGTCGTTTTCTCGTCGCATAATTTGGAACATCAACCAGATGTTATTTCCCATCTCAACCAAGTCGGAGATATTTTGAACGAAGGTGGCATTTTCGCAGTAGTCGTACCGGACAAGCGTTATTGTTTTGATGCCCATCTCCCCCTATCGAAAATTTCAGACATCTTCGACGCGTTCCAAGAGAAACGCACCTATCACACGATGGGAAGCGTCATTGAGCATCGCGCGATGATCACGCATAATAATGCGCAAAAGCATTGGGATAGCGACGATTCCGATGGGTACAGGCGCCTCAACGCTTCTAAAATCGATTTGGCTATCAAGGAATTTGCCAACAGTGGTGGGTCCTACATTGACGTTCATGCTTGGCAATTTGAACCGCTATCGCTTTCGGATATATTACGGGTTCTGATTGAACTCGATCTGATCCCGTTTAGAACAGTGAGTTGTCGCGGACCGGTAAGGGGAAGAAATGAATTCTCCTTGGAATTGATGAAATAGCTCGACGCGACCTCGTTTTTCAATTTTTGGGAAAACGGATACAATGAGAGCTTCAACGGCAAGCTCAGGGACGAGCTGCCCAATGGCGAGATCTTCTACACCCTGAAGGAGGCAGTCATCCAGATCGAGCACTGGCGCATCCACTATAATACCGTCCGGCCGCGCTCATCGCTCGGCTACCGGCCGCCAACATCAACAACGATCTTGCCTCGCCCTGGACTGCCTTACGCCACGCTCCAGGCCGCCCAGCAGGGCGACAATAACCGCCGGAACTTTAACTTAACCGGTGGACCAGCCTGATGGAGCAGGCCAGCCGTCACTGGATCAACCATCCTTCTTGAATTCTTCGTTTTGCCGACTGCAGGTCAGCGACTGCGGCCTCGCAGCATTTCGCGCAGAGAGCGCTTGCGAGGCTCGCTAGCCACCTGCTCGGGCGGGGGCGGAAACGGCTCGCCCTGATACATGTTTGGCCTTACTTTGCCATCACGGATTGAGACGATTTCGCGAGTTTGCAAATCGCCCAGATCCTCATCCGAAAAGGCAGGCGTGTAATAGATGCAGTCATCGAAAAAGTAATGCGTGACTTGCGACCATCTTGTTTTGGTTGCATCGGTCTGTCGGCTGCCGCCATGAAGTAGGTTCGCGCTCCAGATCAGAGCCTGGCCCTTTTTCGCGAGAAACACTTCATCCTTTGCGTTGTTGGCTTTGCACAGCGCATGCCAGGCTTTGGCAAACGGGTCCTGCGCAGATCGCAATTCGCTGCCGAAACCGCGTCGTCCGATGATGGAATTCGAGAGGATCGGCCATCGGTGGGAGCCGCGCACGTAGAACAAAGGACCGGCGTCTTCGTGCACGTCTTCCATTGCGAGCCAAACACCGCACATGAAGCGCCGTGGCAGCGACGAGAAATGCACCGAATCGGAATGCGCGCCCTGTTGGGTACCGACCGGGAAATTGAGCGTCTGGAAAGGAAAGGCCCGTCTACCGTACAGTTTGTTCAACAAATCGAGGACCGCATCGTTCGAGGCGATCGCCCGAACGTCATCATCGAAACTCCATGCGTCTTGTATTCTGCGCTCGCCCTTGGTTTTATCAGCTTCGGGATCGTCGAAAGCGATGCCGAAGCGCGGACCCAGATTGGCCTTGATCCGCTCAATACGCTGTTCGATGCCGGGATCGGGAAAATCGATCACTGCAAAACCGTGGCGGTTTAGGTCGCGGGCGACTTGAGCCTCGGCAGCTGTGAGATCGGAGAGCTCATCGCTCTCGAAAATCGGTGATTCGATGCGAGGGATGCCTGGAAAAATCTGATCGGTCATGGGTTGGCCTCTTCAGCGCCGCCAGGTTTTTAAAGTTTCTTGTAGACCGCGACCGCCTCGCTTACGTCCTCGTAGGTCGTCGCTCTGCCATCTTTCAGGACGATGGCGCGATTGCAATATTGCTGAACGGTCTCAAGGCTGTGCGAGGCGAGTAGAAGCGCGCGGTCGGGGCGCTTTTCGAAGAACTCCTCTTTGCACTTGTCTTGGAAGCTTTTGTCACCAACCATGATGACCTCGTCGATCAGGTAGCATTCGAATTCGATTGCGAGCGACAGAGCGAAGGCTAGGCGTGCACGCATCCCAGAAGAGTATATCTTCACGGGCATCTTCAAGTTGCTTCCGAGCTCCGTGAACTCTTCGACGAATTCCTTCATTTCGGAATAGTTCTTGTCGTAGATCCGCGAAATGAAACGCGCATTGTCGTAACCGGTGAGGCTGCCCTGGAATCCGCCTGAGAACCCAAGTGGCCACGAACACGTCATGCGTCGTATGACCTTACCCTTGGTCGGCATCTCCACTCCGCCGATCAGCCGTATCAGGGTCGACTTACCTGCGCCGTTTCGCCCCAAAAGGCCAATGCGATCCCTCGGTTTGATAGTGAAATCGACGCCCTTGAGCACGTGTTTCGTCACATGCCCGCTTCTATAATCCATGTGAAGGTTGCGCGTTTCGATCATGTCACTGTCATCGTGCGACGAATGCGGCGACACAGGATAAGCCCAATCAAGAGACAGACGATTGAGACTCCGAAGGCTTTGCCAAGATCGTAGTACGGCGTCACCGCCGAGCCGAACAGCCCGTAGCGCATGAGTTCCATTCCGCTTACGAGCGGGGACCACATGAGGATCTCTCGAAGCTCTGGCGAAAGCCAAGACGCCATGTTGAAAACCCCCGAAAACGGGATCGAGACATAAATGCTTACCGGGACAAGCTTTTCGACGACATCGGAGACTTCTGAAACCGGTGCCAAGATCGTACAAAGGGAAAGGACGAAGAAGATATAGATCGCCCAGCCCAGCACCAGTACGCCGATATCTGCCGGAAACGGGAACAGACCGAAAAAGGCGAGCACGATGCCTGCGAACATGTAAGCCATCATCGCCCCCACCGATTCGATCAGCACGCGCACGAAGATAAAATCGAGCACCTTTACCTGTCGGTGATACAGGAGCGCGGAGTTCGCTACGAAAATTTTGGCCGACCGGCCGAATGAATGCCGCAAAAAAGTCAACGGGATGTACCCTGTTACCACGAATGCGAAGACGTTGATCTCGTCATTCACCGGTCCCCGGATGAAAGACCACGCAATGCCAACCAGCGCCGCGAACAGGAGCGGTTCGACCATGATCCACAGGAAGCCGATGTTTTCGCGCCCGAAGCGGGTCATCAACTCACGACTGGTCAGGGCCTGGATGACATTGAGCTGCACACGGAGCCCTTCGCGTAAACGAGCCATGATCTCTTAATCTTCCGAGGCGTGCTCTCGTATGCCCACAACGAGCATCCAGCCCACGAGGTACAGGCATAGGCTTCCGAAAAGCACGGCGAGAATTCCCCTCAGGCGCGAAGGTTTGATCGCATCGTCGGGCATGTTTGGCTCGACTACGCGCTCCAGATAATACTGCTGCTGCTTGGCTTCGACCCTGGCTTGCTCAAGCGCTGCATTGGCCGCTGTAAGTGTTTGCTCCGCAAACTCCTGCTCGACGAGTAGGTTCTCGTACTCGGTGATCTTGGCAGCGATGCCGTCAGGGGTTCCAACAGCGCGACCGGTCTGCTCTGCGACCTGTCGCGAGATGCCTGCAATGCGATCACGCAAGGCGGGAATGGCGGGGTGCCTGGGAGCATTTCGCTGAATTTCAGCCAATTGCGCCCGGAGTGCGGCCTCCTGCGCGATCAGGCTATTCGACACCTCGAGGACTCCCAGGCCCTGTTGCTGCGGGTCGAGAATTTCCGATGTATTGCGATAGGCACCCAACTGAATGCGCGCATCGCGCACCCTCCCCTGCGCTTCGGTAACGCGTGCCTCGGCCTCTTCGATGGCCTTGGAGTTTACGCGCTGGTTCAGACGATTGACGAGCTCTTCGCCCAGGTCGAGCAGTCCTGCGTTGAGCACTTGGGCCTCCTCAGGTGTAAATGCGCTGACGCTCAACACGGTGAGACCGGTCTCACCGTCCTGCTGCGTGGTCATCATCGAGCCGTAATACTCGTACAGATCCTCGAATGTGTTATCTTGATAGATGAGCGGAAACCGGCTGAAGACATCGGCCTCTTGTGAGGCAAACGCGCCGCGCACGTCCGTTCGTCTCGAAAGGTCTGAAAGCGCGTTGCGTGATCGCAGATAACCGATGATCTCGCTGGCCTGTTCAGAGCCATTCCCCAACCCGGTCGATTGCAGCAGGCTGCCGATCGTATTCGAGCTGCTCGATGATCGTTCGGGCGCCTTGATGACGAAGCGCGATTCCGAGACATAGATGTCGGCGGCGATCACACCGTAATAAAGCGTCGCCAAAAGCGATGGTGCGACGACGAACAAGGCGAACCAACGCCACCGCGAGAGTGTTGCAATCAACTTGCTTCGCTTGTCGGTCGCTTCGACATGCCGTAGCAATTCAGGGTCGTGTTGCATAAAATTGCCTTAGCTTCAGCGAGATGAATGGAGGCTTTGAACCGGGCAATTGCCTCGATTGGCGTCGAAATGCCCGACGGGCCTTAGCAGCAAATCGTCCTTAGCCCAAAGTTTCCGGCGCCGGTATGGGTTAGATTGGGCAGTCGCGCCCTCCTTTTGGTGCCGAAGTATCGGAGCGAAGCTTCTGTGCGAGCGTTGCGCTCGCCTACGGGCGCCTCTTGAGAAAATCCTTGAGGCAGATGCCTATGAAGATCAGGGAGCGCAAGACAGCATCCTTTCCACGGAAGGCTGCCGCTAAAATCGCTCCGAAGTCGTGTCTAAATGTCGCACGGTCATCGAGAGTGCGAAAAGTATTCCAGAATTCTTCGGATCCCAACACATCCGGCATCAGGAATACGCCGTGATATCCGAAGGATGCGTCTGGATCGCCTGCACGCTCTGCGGCGAACCTGTTGGCGACTTCGGCCGGTGCGAACACCATGCCCTTTGTTTCGAGCATGGCCCGGTTGGTGCGCCCGATCGCGACATCTTCCGGGTGATGAGCGACAAAGTCGACGTCGCGGCAAGCTTCCATCAGTCGGCGGCTGCGCAGCGAGAAACCTCCGTTTCCGACGTCGTGACCATCGTTGAACTGCGGCCAGCTTGCACCGATATAATCATAGTCGAGGAAGACTTCTTCCCAGCGCTCCGCATCGATCACGTGTCCGTCCCATTGCACGATCAAGCCGTAGCTTGTCTGTATATGATCCGGTAGGTACGAGAGAATGAACTCCGAATAGGCTATGGATGAATCAATCCTCTTGATCGGCACGATTTCGATTTCGGGGGACACGGTTATGTCTCGCGCCGCGAGATTTTCGTGAGTGAACAGGAGCGCCCGCGCAACCTCAACCTCTTGAAGGCTTGCCTCCATCGCGCGGATCGTCGCTTCGAGATTAGACGAGCTGACGGCGCACAAGGTCACGTCCTTGAGTGCGCGG
Source organism: uncultured Altererythrobacter sp. (assembly GCA_913055875.1). Lineage (GTDB taxonomy): Bacteria > Pseudomonadota > Alphaproteobacteria > Sphingomonadales > Sphingomonadaceae > CAJXJY01. The sequence continues at coordinate 64,329 of CAJXJY010000010.1, read as the reverse complement.
CGCTGGGCGGGCGAATTTCGGCAGGGAGTCATGTAGTCCGGGTCACAGGCGCAGAACGAACTGCTCGCTGTAGGGGCTTAGATCAGGATGATGGTAGGGGTCGTGCGCGCGCCTTTCGCGCATTTCTTCGTCGGTGGCAAGCTTCGTGCCCCAGCGCTCCTGCAATGCCGCGACTTCTCGGTCTTGGCGTGCGCTTCCGACCGGATCGCGATCGAAGCCGCGTGACACCGATTCGTGATGGATCAGCTGCGCGCGCGGCTCATAGAGATTGCGCCAACCCTTTTCGCTCAGGCGCAGACACAGGTCGACGTCGTTGAAGGAGACGGCGAAGCTCTCTTCGTCGAAGCCTTCGATGGATTCGAACTTCGCCCGTTCGACCACCATGCAGGCGGCTGTCACTGCTGACACGAATTGCGGGAGATTGTGGCGTTTGAAATAGCCCGCATCATCGGGGTGGAGAAGCTTGTGTGCGTGAGCCGCCGCGCCGCCGATGCCGGTGGCAATGCCAGCATGCTGTATGCGCCCGTCCGGGTAGAGCAGTTGCGCGCCGACTGCTCCGGCGTCGGCGCGGATCGCCTGTTTCGCCATCGTCTTTAGCCACTCTGGCGCGATAATCTCGATATCGTTGTTGAGGAAGCAGAGCAGTTCGCCTTTGGCTTCGGCCGCTGCGCGATTGGTCAAGGCGGCGAAGTTGAAAGCGCGCTCATCGTGCAACACGCGGGCGAATTGCGGGTCGAGGCCAGCCAGATAGTCGATTGTCGCCGGATCGGTTGAGCCGTTGTCGATCACGATGATCTCGGGCCGGTGCGGATAATCGGTGCGCGAGAGGCCCTCGAGACAGGTGCGCAGCAGGTCGACGCGGTCGCGAGTGGGAACGACTACGCTAACACCGGGTAGTGGTCCGGGCGGCTCTGCCGGCACTATCGGTACGCGCGGCTGGGCGCGCGTGCGGCGGTGGTGCAGCACTTCGCGGCAATGGAGTGCCTCGCCATCCATTTTCAACGTGCGGCAAATAGCGTCTGCCACGACTGCTTCGATCCAATCCGTTCCGGTGCCGACAACGCTGTCAACCCGCACGATCGCGGCACCGGTGAGGTAGTCGTGGTGCTTGAACAGCTCGCTGTTCCAGTCCGGCTTGAAATGCGGCGTGTGCCGCTTGCCGGTTTCGGTAATCAGGTCGTCGTCGGAATAGATCAGCCGGATCGATTGCGGTGCTGCGTTGGCGGCTTTACGATATACTTGTCCGGCCTCGGGATGGACGCGGTCACCGCTGGAAAGCGGCATTACCCAAAGATTGCCAGGCTCGCCGACCAGTTTGCGCAGTTCGGAGTCTATCTCGCCTGCAATTACGCGCCCTTCGATTTGGGCTTTTGCCAGGCTCGCCAATGTTGCGCTTGCACCTTCGCCGTCCTCGACCAACGCGATGATCCTAACCGATGCTTTCGGGTTGCCTTGCAGCGGCTCGCGGGCTCGCATAGCCTGCCATAGGTCATAAGCGTGACGGGTTTGCCCAAGCAACGGCGCGAGTTTCAGCTTAGCGCGAAGCTTCTTGCCCGTGACACGCCAGTAGAAGGCCTGCATGTATTGGCGCGGTGCCATTGCGATGGCTTCGGCATGGACCAGCGCGCGCAGATAGGCGGTCTTTCGGCTCACCTCGTATGCAATGGACGCCACCAGCCTTCGTTGGCAAGATACCAGCGCAAAGTCTGGTGAAGACCTTCGACGAAGGTCCGCTCGGCCGCGTATCCCAGCTCGCGGCGGGCCTTGGTCTCGTTGATCGCGTAGCGGCGATCGTGGCCCGCGCGGTCGGTGACGAACGTCTTGAGCGTATCGGACCTGAGGCCGCGCGCGGCCGGTGCGTCCGGATAACGGTCGGCAAGGCCCTCGACCTCCTCGAACGCGCGGTCGACCTCGGCGCAGATCGTGTCGATCACTGTCATGTTGGGCAGCTCAGCGCCGCCTCCGATATTGTAGGTCTCGCCCGGCTGGCCTTTCGCAAGACACGCATCGATCCCGCGGCAATGGTCCTCGACGTGCAACCAGTCGCGCACATTCATCCCGTCGCCGTAGATCGGCAAGTTCTTGCCCGACAATGCGTTGAGCAGGAACAGCGGGATCAGTTTCTCAGGATACTGATAGGGTCCGTAATTGTTGGAGCAATTGGTGGTCGTTACGTCTAGGCCGAAGGTATGATGGTAGGCGCGCACCAAATGGTCGGATGAGGCCTTCGACGCCGAATAGGGCGAGTTGGGGGCATAGGGCGTGGTTTCGCTGAAGGCTGGATCTTCGGGCCCGAGCGATCCATAAACCTCGTCGGTCGAGATATGGTGGAACCGATGCTCGCACCCCGTTCCCCGTTCGAGCCAGACCGCGCGCGCGGCTTTCAGCAGGCTGTTGGTGCCGAGAATGTTTGTGTCGATGAAAGCGTCCGGGCCGGTGATAGAGCGGTCGACATGGCTCTCGGCAGCAAAGTGCACAATCGTCGCGATGTCGCGTTCGCGCAGCAGCTTTTCGACCAGTTGCTGATCGCGGATATCGCCCTCAACAAGGTCGGCCTGTTCAATCCCTTCGATGGTCGACCGGTTGCCCGCATAGGTCAGCGCGTCGAGCACGACAATCGCATCTTTGGGATGCTTGTCAGACCAATAGCGAACGAAATTGCCACCGATGAAGCCAGCGCCTCCGGTGACGAGCAAATTAGCCAAGTGCTTTCTCCTCGCGCAGCATCTGCCGCAGGTTTACGCGCCAATGCGTGTGCCCGTCTTCCAGGAGCGCACGCGTCTTGCTGCTGTCCAGCAACGAGAAGGCCGGACGTGCTGCCGGAGTAGGATATTCGGCGGTGGTGATCGGGGTGATTGGAATTGCCTCGTTGAGAAGGCCGAGCGCGAGCGCTTCTTCCTGGATCGCGACTGCAAAGTCGTACCAGCTCGCGACGCCCGCATCCGAATGGTGGTAGGTGCCGTTCGCATCTTTTGCCAGCAGGCTCCAGATCGTGGCTGCAAGCCCCGGTGCCCACGTTGGAGCGCCAATCTGGTCGGCGACGACATTCAGGCCGGGAGTTTCGCGCATGAGGCGAAGCATTGTCCGAACGAAGTTGGCACCGCCGGCAGTGTAGACCCAGGCTGTACGAACGAGAATGTCGCCGTCGCGCAAGTGATCCTCGCCCTCTGCCTTGGTGCGTCCGTATGCGGAGATCGGCGCGCGCTTGTCCTCGGGCCGGTACGCGCGCGAGCTTTGGCCGTCGAACACGAAGTCGGTCGATACGTGAACGAGCTTCCCGGCATGCGCTTCGATCATGGCCTTCACGGCACCCGAATTAATCGCGTGTGCCGTGTTCTCGTCGCTCTCGGCCTTGTCGACCGCAGTGTAGGCAGCGGCGTTGACGATAACATCAGGCGATACCGAGCCGACGAGTTCGATAATGGCATCCGCGTCAGTCAGGTCGCACTCATCGATGCCGACTGCGTGAAGCTGTGCGCCAGCCGGAGCGCTGGCAATGAGGCCGCGACCAAGCTGGCCTTTGGCACCGGTGATCAGAACCTTCACGCAAACGCCTCCACCTGCGCGAGCGATTGGCCTTTTCGATCCTTGACCGAAAGCTGCACCTCAAGCCCGTCGGTGGGCCATTCGATCCCGACCTCCGGGTCGTCCCAGCTAAGCGAATGCTCGTTTTCGGGAGCATAGAGCGCGTCGCATTTGTAGAGAAAGTCCGTGTTGTCTTCGAGCGTCAGGAAACCATGGGCAAAGCCTTGCGGGACCCAGAACATTCGTTTGTTTTCTGCTGACAGCTCGACACCGACCCACTTGCCGAATGTCGGTGAAGAGCGCCTGAGGTCGACCGCGACGTCATAGACGGCACCGCTGACTACACGGACCAGTTTGCCTTGCGGCCCCGGGTTCTGGAAGTGCAAACCGCGCAGCACCCCCTTTTGCGAACGCGAATGGTTGTCCTGCACGAATGCTATGTCGAGCCCGGCCCGTGCGAACGCGTCCGCGTTCCAGCTTTCCATGAAGAAGCCTCGCTCATCGCCGAACACCTTGGGTTCGATAATCAGCGGGCCTGCGATCTCGGTTTCGACGATATTCATGGCTGCGCGCTCAACCGATTGCCGGCTGATCCAAAAGGCCGATCAGATACTCGCCGTAGCCCGACTTGCGCAGAGGCTGAGCGATCTCTTCGAGCCGTGCATCGTCGATAAAGCCCTGTCGCCAAGCGATTTCTTCGGGGCAGGCGATCTTCAGGCCCTGGCGCTCTTCGGTTATGCGCACATAGGTCGCCGCATCGAGCAGCGTGGCGTGCGTGCCGGTATCGAGCCAGGCGAAGCCGCGCCCCATGATCTCGACCGACATCGAATCTTCGTCGAGATAGAGCCGGTTGAGGTCGGTGATCTCCAATTCGCCCCGCGCGGAAGGAGCAAGGTCACGTGCGCGATCGACCACGGTCTCGTCGTAGAAGTAGAGACCGGTCACCGCATAGTTCGACTTGGGAGCCGTGGGTTTTTCCTCGACCGAGATCGCGCGGCCTCTAGCGTCGAATTCGACCACGCCGAAAGCTTCGGGATCGTTGACCCGGTAGGCAAAGACGCTCGCGCCGGTGTCCCGTGCATCGGCGTTCCGGAGCAATTCGGGTAGACCGTGGCCGTAGAAGATGTTGTCGCCCAGGATCAGCGCGCTGGGCCCCCCGCGCACGAAGTCCGCGCCGATGTGATAGGCCTGTGCGAGCCCTTCGGGCCGGGGCTGCTCGGCATAGCTGAGATTGACGCCAAAGTCCGATCCGTCGCCCAGCACGCGCTGGAATTGCTCGGAATCGTCAGGCGTGGTGATGATGAGAATGTCGCGTATCCCGGCCAGCATCAGCGTGCTGAGAGGATAGTAGATCATCGGCTTGTCGAAGACCGGCATCAACTGCTTTGATACGCCCTTGGTCAGGGGGTAGAGCCGGGTGCCCGACCCACCGGCAAGGATAATGCCTTTTCGGCTCTGGGAACTCATTGCAAATTCTTATGTAACTGCGACCACAATTGCCGGCGCGTCCTTCGCAGCGTCGCATCGTGAGGTCAAGAGCGATAGGGATGACGGCTGTGCGAACGGTGGAGAGTGCGACAGAGATCGATCTGGCAACTAGCCGTGAGTTTCTGCGCGGAGAGACCGTCACCGAATAGGTTGTGATGCAGCGCGAGGGCGGCTGATGGCGTGTCGGCGATTGCGACATGACCGAGGTTGGCGCACAGGCCCCGGCGCGGGCTTGATCGCCAAACGAAAAGGGCCGGAAGGATGCGTTCCCTCCGGCCCTTTGCTACTCACGAAATCGCGTTAACTACATGCCCGAACCCGGACCGTAAGTGATTTCGACGCGACGGTTCTGCAGTTCGCGAACCCCGTCGGCGGTCGGAACGCGCAGTTGCGTTTCGCCGAAGCCTTCGGCCGAAATCCTGCCGTCGGGAATGCCCCGTCCGGTAAGATATTCGCGCACCGAAGCGTTACGACGATCGGCCAGGCCTTCGTTGTAGCGCATCGAACCCGAGGTGTCGGTGTGACCCGCCAGCATGACTGAAGCCGTGCCGCAGTTGCGATACGCCGAAACCGCATTGTCGAGAATGGTCGCAGCTTCGGGCGTGATGTCCGACTGATCCCATTCGAAGAAGACGATGTACGGCCCCTTGTTGCACGCCGGCGGTGCCGGAGGAGGCGGCGGAGGCGGTGGCGGAGGAGGCGGTGGGGGCGGGGGAGGCGGCGGAGGCGGCGGAGGCGGCGGTTCCGCTCCACCGAAATTATAAACGAGGCTTCCCAGCAGCGAATGCGATTCGAGCCTGGCTTCGAGCGGGCTGTTGTTGAAGCCGTCGATGTTGAGATTCTCGACCCGGAAATAACGATATTTCACCCCGATATCGACGCTATCGTTCAGGGGATAACGAAGACCGGCGATTCCCTGATAAGCGAATGCGGTCCCGCTGTCGTCGATGAAGGTTCCGCTGCCCGGAGCGCTCAGCTCGAAATCGACAGCCGCGAACCCGGCGCCGCCGCCCGCATAGAGCTGCACTCCCTCGTCGCTACCGAAATCGAGGAGCAGGTTGACCATACCACTGTAGGTTTTCTGGGTGCTGTCCGGCCCCGTACGAAACCCGCCCGGCAGGCCGGCCGTATTGTTGGGGCTGAGCATGACGAAAGTGTCGTGATCCTGGTTTTTAAAACCCGCTTCACCTTCGACGCGGAACCAACCGAAGTCGTATCCTACGATTGCGTCGACCTCGATTCCTGTGCCGGTATTGGCGATTGATTGGTTCAGAGGAGGAGTGCCCTGAAACGGTTCACTCTCGATCTCGACCTGGTCTTCAAAGACGATACCGCCCTCGATGCCGGCATACCATTGCCCGTCGCGAGCTTGCGAGGGGGATGCGATAACGGTAGCGACGCCGGCGAGAAGAAGTAATTTTGTTTTCATATTTGCCTCACTCATACCTGACACTGCTCATAGGACGGTTCATCGTTCGTGGCAAACATTATGCGCGCAGCTTTGTTCCAAAAAAGGTTACAAGTTGAACGATTTGCCTGAAACGCGGCTCAATCCGGCCACGCTCGTATCTCGTTTCAAGTCAAACCTTCCGGGCCGAAACCTGACCTGTAGGTCATTTCGACTCGGCGGTTCTGAAGCTTGTGCAGGCCATCCGCAGTGGGAGCTCGGGGCAGTGTTTCACAGAAGACTTCGCCAATGATGCGGGTGGCCGGCATGCCGCGACCTGTTAGATATCGTTGAACGCCGGCATTGCGCCGTTGGGCGCTCTCCTCCTTATCGCTGGTGCTGCTGGCGCGATCCGGAAGATCTGCAGGCATCACACGTGCGGCACCGAAATTGTCTCCCGTCAGCGCCTATGGCACTCAATTCAGGTTGTGATTTGAGGGGATTTAGGTTTCGTCGTAGTGACGAAGAAAAGACGATGAGAACCAAGAATTTCGACGTCAAAGCAGCCTGTCGCGCAGGTTGTGAAGGACATCCGCAGCCGGACGCGGCGCACTTTTAAGAAGACAAGATCAGGATCGTGTTTGAAGGTCTGCGGGTCTGATATGGGAAACGGCTGCTACCTCAACTGAAACGGGCAATGGAGTCGTTGCCGTGGGAACTAGGCTCAGGACTCATTGGGGCAACCAGAAGATGACGGTTGTGGCGATGCAGATGGCTGAGAAGAAGGTGTGGGCGCAGCGGTCGTAACGGGTGTGGATGCGTCTCGAGTCCTTGAGCTTGCCGAACATGTTCTCAACCTTGTGGCGCTGGCAGTAGAGGTTGGTATCGTGCGGGATGGGCACTTTGCGGATGGTCTTTGACGGGATGCAGGCGGCGATGCCGCGCTCAGCCAGGGCGTGACGGAACCAGTCGGCATCGTAGCCCCGGCCGGCCAGCAATGCCTTGGCCTTGGGGAACGCATCGATCATCAGCGCAGCGCCTTTGTAATCGCTCATCTGGCCTTCGCTGAGCAGCATGATGAGTGGGCGGCCCTTGCCATCGCAGACGGCGTGGAGCTTGGAGTTCAGCCCGCCTTTGGTGCGCCCGATACGTCGGGGTAGAGCCCCTTTTTTAAGAGGCTCGTTTTAAGAGGCTCGCCTCTGTGCGATGCGCCTTGAGATGGGTGCCGTCGATCATTAGCCGATCGGGCTTGCCGCCCTTGGCCGCCAGCTTGGCGAAGATGCGGTTGAACACGCCTAGGCGGCTCCAGCGGATAAACCGGTTGTAGATCGTCTTGTGCGGGCCATAGGCAGGAGGCGCATCGCGCCAGCGCAGTCCGTTCCGGATCACGAAGATAATGCCGCTCACGATCCACCGATCATCGACACGGGGGATACCGTGCGACAACGGAAAGCAGGGCTCGATCCGGCGCATCTGCGCCTCGCTCAACAACCGTAAATCAGACCCAAACAGCACCTCCTTGGTGCCGCCATTGAATCAACCCAATCTCGCCAGCGCAAGCAACTTAATAGGTCTGAGTCTAGATGAGCTGGACGCAAAGCCAGCCCATAGCTGGCTGTTCGAAATCGATCCGCCGATGGATTTTCGGAAGTCTATTTCCTGCTGATCCAGGCGATGGCCCGGCAGGTCTTCACCGCGGACGACCGGATCGAGATCGAGCCGGAAGATGCGATCTTCTATCCCGATACGATGCTCGACGAGCATCCTGACGGGCAGCTGCTCGACCGACGGTTGCAGCAGGCCTGCTCACCCGGTCCTCGCATGGTACGCGATGGATGGGCGGCTGAGGGAAGGACGCAATCCGACCCCATCAAAAACGACTGGTCTCGCGCGGTAGACGCAATCCGCGCGCTCCCCTTCGCCTGGCAGCATCAGGCTGCGCATTTGCTGCGTGACGTGTCCTTGACGGAGTTTACAGCAGGGCTTGCGCCGGTGTTGGAGCAAATGAGGCAGGCGGATGCGCGGGTCTTTGCCGAAACAATGGACCTTGGCGAGCCGGAAGCGATCGTGGAGTTTCTGCTGCGTTGTGCGGTCGTTCGTCGGTCCGAGCCGCAGACTGCATCCGGTGGCCATGACGTGATCGATCGCTTGATCGAGTCTTGGAGATCGTCGGCCACGCAGATGACCAGCGCGCTGTCGCTCATCTACTGCCAGGATTTCGTCGACACCTTCGAGGACGCGGGGCCGGTTTTCGCGAATGTTCAGATTTACGACGGGAGAGCCGATGATCCGGTGCTTCGGAGCAGGCAGTTCCTGTAGAGGTCCAATTCAGTGATAACTTGCCAGGCTGGACCTCGCAGGGCGAATAACGGGAATTTCCGTAGTCGCCTACTGTTCCCAACATCTTAGCGGACGCGACCACCATCATGATTGGTGTGGCGAATGATTGTGATTCAGCTCAACGCCTTGGACCATTGTCGACTGAGAGCTCGTCACGAGATGCTCACGATACGAACGTCGATGCGCATGGCGATATTTCAACACTATCGCGACCGGCCGAACCGAATTTATATTCGACACGTTTCCGACACGCAGCCGGAGCGCATGGCCTAAGTATCTGAAAAAATGGTGGGCGCGGCAAGGATTGAACTTGCGACCCCACCCGTGTGAAGGGTGTGCTCTACCACTGAGCTACGCGCCCGCCGGATCGTCGCGCGCCCGGCCATGCGGGCCGCCTCTACGGCAGGGGCGCGCCTTTGCCATGCGCGGGCGCGCGAGGCAAGCGGCGAATGGCTATCCCGCGACCAGGCGCATCATCCGCGCGAGCCAGCCGTCGCCTTGTGCGGCGTGCGCCGCGCGGCCGGGCTGCGCCGGGCATTCGAGGCAATAGGCCTGCATTCCGCGTACCGACAGCAGCCGCTCGACATCCATCGCGACCCGTCCCGTCAGCGATTGCTCGCGCCGGGCGACCATCGCGAACAGGTCGCCGCCCCTTGCCCGGTTCCCGGCATTGTCCGCACCGTCGCCTCCGATCATGCGCCGGATCAGCGAATCGTAGGGCCGGATATCGTCGCCGAGCCATTGCACATGCCAGTCGCCGTCCTCGAGTTCGGCCCGTTCGGCGACCCATGCGAGCGCCTCGTCGATGCCGCCATACTGGTCGACCAGCCCGATCTGCCGCGCGGCGCCGCCGTCCCACACACGGCCCTGGCCGATACGGTCGACCTGCTCGGTGGTGAGGTTGCGCGATTCGGCGACGCGGGCGAGGAAGTCGGCATAGCCGTCCTCGATCGAGCTTTGCAGGATCGCATCGACTTCGGGGGTGAAGCCGTCGAGCAGGTCGGGCTGACCCGACAGCGCGGTCGTGCGTACCCCGTCGGCATTGATGCCGATTTCAGCCGCGGCGTTCTCGAAGGTCGGGATCACCGCGAAGATGCCGATCGAACCGGTGATCGTCTCGGGCTCGGCAAAGATCCGGTCGGCCGGGGTCGACACCCAGTAGCCGCCGCTCGCCGCGACATTCGCCATAGACACCGCGATCGGGATGTCGGCGGCCTTGTGGCGCAGGATCGCGCGGCGGATTTCCTCCGAAGCCAGCACGGAACCGCCGGGCGAGTCCACGCGGACCACCAGACCGGCCAGATCGTCGTCGAGCGCTTCGTCGAGCAGTTCGGCGATCCGGTCGCCGCCCGCCGTGCCGGGGCCGGCATCGCCGTCGACGATTTCGCCGGCGATGGTCACCACGCCGATCGCGCTGCCCGGCAGGTCAGGTTCGATATCGGCCAGCCACGGGTCGAGCTCGGTGTGGGCATAGGCGCCGGGCGTCTCGTCCCAGCCATCCTCGCCGGCGATTTCCTTGACCCGTTCGCCGAACTCGACCTTGCTGCCGAGCTTGTCGACCAGCCCGGCTTCGAGCGCCGCCTGGGCGAGGTCGCCATTGCTCGCCTCGACCCATTCGACCGGCCCGCCGACGATGCGGTCGAGCTGCAGCTTGGGCCGCGCCTTCTTCACATTGGCCTGCCACTCGGCCCACAGCGCGCCGTAGAGCGCTTCGTAATTTTCGCGCGCCTCGGGCGACATGTCGCTGCGCGAATAGGGCTCCACCGCGCTCTTGTAGGTGCCGACCTTGTACACGCGGGCGTTGATCTTGAGGTTCTCGAGCAGCTCGGCGTAATAGAGTCGCGCGCCGCCCGGTCCGGCGACGATCGCTCCGCCGAGCGGATCGACCCATACCTCGCTCGCATGCGCCGCGAGCAGCATCGCGTCGTCGCCATAGGCGATCGCATAGGTCAGCACCGGCTTGTCGGCGGCCTTGGCCTTTTCCAGCGCCTCGCCGATGTCCTGCAGGTGGACCTGTCCGCCGCCGATGAAATTGGTGAGATCGAGCACTATCGCGTCGATCCGGTCGTCGGTCGCGGCCTCCTCGATCGCGTGGACGAGGTCGCGCACCTGGTATTCGCCGATCGGCTCCTCGCCGCTCAGCAGGATGGTGAGCGGATCGACCGCCGATTTCTCTTCGACCACATAGCCGTCGAGTTCGAGCAGCAACGCGCCGTCGCGTACCATGCCCGGGCTCGGCCGCGCGGTGAGCACGGCATAGAGCGCGAAGAAGAACAGCAGCAGGAAAATCAGGCTGAGCCCGTCCTTGATGCCCACCAGAACCCGCCAAACCTTGCCTGCGAAACCCATTTGAAATTCCTCGAAACTCACCGTTTGGTACAGGTTAGGGGGCTTCTGGCATTTTCGCCAGCGGGAAACCGCTTGAGCGGTCCACCCCACTCGACTAAGGGCACTGCTTTAATGACTTCGACGGGTTCCTCCAGCGCTCCGGGCCGCTTTCCGGCAGGTCGGCGCGCATTTCCGCATCGCGACCTGACGGGTATCGGACAGCTCGAACGGCACGAGATCCTGTTCCTGCTCGCCGAGGCGGAACAATGGGTCGAGTTCAACCGCAACGCCGACAAGCATTGCGAGGAACTGTCGGGCCTGACCATCATCAACGCCTTTTTCGAAAATTCGACGCGCACGCTGCTGAGCTTCGAAATAGCCGGCAAGCGGCTCGGCGCGGATGTGGTCAACATGCACGCCGCGCAATCGAGCGTGAAGAAGGGCGAGACGCTGATCGACACTGCGATCACGCTCAACGCGATGCGCGCCGATGCGATCGTCATCCGGCACGGTTCGAGCGGCGCGGTCGACCTGATCGCGAGCAAGGTCGATTGCCCGGTGCTCAATGCCGGCGACGGGCAGCACGAGCACCCGACGCAGGCGTTGCTCGACGCGCTCGCGCTGCGCCACGCGCTCGAAGAGCGCGGCGAGGGGGCGGAGGATTTCACCGGGCTGACGGTGACGATCTGCGGCGACATCCTGCACAGCCGCGTGGCGCGCTCGAACATATTGTGCCTGACCGCGCTCGGAGCGAGCGTGCGCGTATGCGCGCCGCCCGCGCTTATGCCTGCGGCGATCGAGGCGATGGGCGCGCAGCCGTTCCACGATTTCGACGCCGCGCTCGAGGGCACCGACGTGGCGATGATGCTGCGGCTCCAGACCGAGCGGATGAGCGGGCAATTCATCCCCTCGGCGCGCGAATACCACCATCTCTACGGGCTCACGCGGCAGCGGTTGGAGAAGCACGCGCCCGACGCGCTGGTGATGCATCCCGGCCCGATGAACCGCGGGGTCGAGATCGACAGCGAGGTCGCCGACATGCTCGACCGCTCGATCATAACCCGGCAGGTCGAGATGGGCGTGGCGATCCGCATGGCCTGCCTCGACGTGCTGACCCGCCGCGCGCGCGATGTCGAGGGCTGGAACCTCGAACAGGACGGGGGGCAGTGGGTATGAAGCAGCCCCGGCCCGTGACGATCACCGGCGGCAGGCTGGTCACGCCCGATGGCGTGCACGAGGGCGTTATCCGGCTGGTCGATGGTGCGATTGCTGCGGTGGGCGATATTGCGGCGGAAGACGGCGACGAGGTGGTGGATGCGAAGGGCAGGCTCGTTGCGCCCGGGCTGGTCGATTTCGGCGTATTCGCGATCGACAAGCCGGCGTTTCATTTCGGCGGTATCACCCGCGCGGCGCTGATGCCCGACCAGGCACCGCCGCTCGATCTGCCGAGCCGCGTTTCCTACATCGCCAAGAGCGGCAAGCCCGATCTGTGGGTGCACCCGCTCGCCGCCGCGACCCGCGGGCTCGAGGGCCGCGAACTGGCCGAGCTCGGGCTGATGAAGGAAGCGGGCGCGCGCGGGGTCGCGACGGGGCGGCGCTGGATTGCGGATTCGGGCGCGATGCTGCGGCTGTTGCGCTATGCCGCTATGCTCGATCTCGTCGTGGTCGCCCATGCCGAGGATGGCTGGCTGGTGGGCGAGGCGGCAGCCACCGCCGGGGAGATGGCGACCCGGCTCGGTCTGCCGAGCGCGCCTGCCGAGGCCGAGGCCCTGGCGGTCGCGCGCGATATTGCGCTGGCCGAAATGGCCGGTGCGAAACTGCATTTCCGCCAGATTACCACGCGCGCCGCACTCGACCTGATCCGGTCGGCCAAGGTTCGCGGCGTTGCCATCAGCTGCGGCACGACTCCGGCGCATTTCATGCTGTCCGACCTCGCCACCGCGGAGTTTCGCACGTTCGCGCGCCTGTCCCCGCCGCTGCGCAGCGATGCGGATCGGCAAGCGGTCATCGATGCGATCGGCGACGGGACCATCGACGTGGTCGCCAGCGGCCACGACCCGCGCGGTCCCGAGGACAAGCGCCTGCCTTTCGCCGATGCCGAGCCCGGCATGGCCGGGGCGGAGACCCTGCTCGCGATGACACTGACGCTGGTGCGCGACGGCGTGATCGACCTGGCGCGCGCCTTCGAACTGCTTGCCGCCACGCCCGCGCGCCTGCTGGGCGTAGAAGCGGGCCAATTGCGCAAGGGCTGGGAGGCGGATATCGCGCTGATCGATCCCGACAAGCCGTGGGTCGTCAGCAGCGCCAGGATGGAAGCGACTGCGGGCAACACCCCGTTCGACGGCCAGCCGACACAGGGCAGGGTGACCGCGCTCTACAAGGGCGGCGTCGCACTCTCGCAAGAGCGCGAGTCGAAAATCTGCCCGGAATGCGGGCATGAGTTTCAGGGGAATGGCTGGGACGGCATCGACGCTCACTGGCGAGCGAAGCACGAAAATGTGATGCCCTACGAGAAAGCCTGGCCTTTGCTCAGCTCGGGGAATTATCCCGGATAGACAAAAACCCCTCCCGTTTCCGGGAGGGGCAGGGAAGTTACCACTCGCTGTTGTGGTTCGTTGAAAAGCGCTAGCGCGAAGCGACGCGGATGCCGTTGTCGACCGCGCCGGGAAGCGGCTTGCCCGCCGCCCAGGCGATGCAGCCGTGGCCGCTGCGGCGCACGGTCGAACACATCGAGCGCGAGCTGTTGTTGGCGAAGCCGGCGGCGGAGACGCGGTAATAGGTCTTGCCGCGCACCACCGCCCTGGTGATGACCATGTCGTGATCGCGCAGTTGCGGATAGCGCTTGGAATAGATGCCCCAGGCGCGCTTGGCGCTCGCTTCGCTCGAGAATGAGCCGAGCTGGACCAGATGCGTGCCCGCCGCAGCGAGATCGGCGGTGGTGGCGGGAGCAGGTTCGGGCGAAGCGACCGCGCGGCGTGCGCTGGCGACGCGCGGGGCGGGCGCTTGCTGGACCACCGGGTCGGAAACGAAGCGGACAGCCTGCCTGCTCGCCTGCGTCGGCGCGGCAGCGGCCGGTGCGGGCGCGGCGAAAGCGGCCTCGAAATCGGCCGGACGCGATGCAGCCGGCTGGGCGGGTGCGGCAGCCAGCGCGGGCAGTTCGCCCGCATTTTCGGCAGAGGCGTAGTCGTTCTGCGCCGCGGCCTCGGCCGCGAGCATTTGCGTTCCCGGATTGTTGTTCAGTGCCAGCGCGGCTGGCTGGCCGCTGTCGCCGGTGACCGGCACTGCGAGCAGCGATGCGACGCGTTGCTGATAGGCTTCGGGCTGCGCTACGCGCGCCCATTCGCGGATCCGCTCGTCGAGCTGGTCGGCGGGCACGTCTTCGGCAGCCATGATCCGCGCCGCGCTCCAATTGCCCTGCAGGGCATAGGCATAGGCGAGGTTCTGACGTACCTTGGGCGTGTTCTGGCCCGCGCGCACGGCATTGCCGAGCACGTGGATGCCGCGGTCGGGCGCTCCTGCCAGCGCCAGCGCCAGGCCGAGATCGGCCGGATCGATCGCGTCGCGCCATTCCTCCAGCGTGGCGAGCGCGGCGCGGTTGTTGCCCGCGGCGGTTTCGGCGAGCGCGTAGCTCAGCGCGATGCGCGGCGAACGTTCGCCGAGCGCCATCGCGTCCTTGAAGGTCGTTGCGGCCGACTGGAAGCGCCCGGCTTCCATATAGGTCGCGGCGAGCACCGCGCGGTAGGATGCGTTGCGCGGCTCGGCGAGCACGGCGGCTTCGGCATGCTCGATCGCGGAGCTGGCCCTGCCCTTGGCAAGAGCCTCCTGCGCCTTGCTGGCGGACATGTCGGCGCGCGGCGCGGCCTTGCCGCTGCAGCCGCCCAGCGCCATCGAGGCAAGGGCGGTCGATGCCACCAGGGCGATCATCCGTGTGCGGTTTGCGGTGCTGCTCATGGTGTCTTCCCCTGTGGGTCCTCAGTTATGGTTCACTTGCGCTGCGAGCGTTTCGACTTCGGGCATCGCGGCGAGCATGGCGTCGAGAGCCTCGGTCACGATCTGCTGCGCGCTGCGATTCCTGACGGTGCAGGCGAGCCGCAGCTTGAGATGGCGTTCGGCATCGAGCCTGAGCGTGAAGGCGGCGCGCTTGCCGCGCTTGAGCGCGCTGCTGCGCGGACGAACTTCGGCCGCCACCTTTTCCGCCAGATCCTGCTGCTGACGATGGACGTCGTTGTCCTGCGCCGGGAGCTGGACGACGTTGGATTGGGCGTTCTCTTCCTCGTCGTGATGGCCCATGTCGTTCCAGCCGAGATCCTCGAGCGGTTCGGCGGGTGCGGCGGCGGCCGGCACCAGGCCGTGTTGCGGGCGCATGGCCGGCTTGGCGCCGCCCTTGCGGGCGAGAAGCGACTGGTTGAGGGAGGCGAAAGAGGGTTCGCTCACCGGGGTGCTTCCTCCGCTCTACTGCGCGACCCGGCGGCCGAAACCGCCCGCCGGGCGGTGGGTGCCCGCCATTTGCGACATCGAATTGGGCGCGGCGAACACCGTGCGGCGGAAATTCTTTTCCAGGCGATCGGCGATATAGTTCCACAGCGCAGTGACTTCGGCTGCACTGCGGCCTTCGGGATCGACTTCCATCACCGTGCGGCCGTCGATCATCGAGGCGGCGAAATCGGTCCGGTGGTGGAGCGTGATCGGGGCGACGGTGCCGTGCTGGCTCAGCGCGACCGCGGCTTCCGACGTGATCTTGGCCTTGGGCGTCGCGGCATTGACGCAGAACACCAGCGGCTTGCCCGCGCGTTCGCACAGATCGACCGTGGCGCCGACGGCGCGCAAATCGTGCGGGCTCGGACGGGTCGGGACGACGATCAGTTCGGCGACGCCGATGACCGACTGGATCGCCATGGTGATCGCCGGCGGGGTATCGATGACCGCGAGCTTGAAACCCTGCTGGCGCAGCACCTGCAGGTCGTTGGCCAGCCGCGCCACGGTGGTCTGCGCGAAGGCCGGATATTCGGCCTCGCGCTCGTTCCACCAGTCGGCGAGCGAACCCTGCGGGTCGATGTCGATCAAGACAACGGGTCCGGCCCCGGCGCGCTGCGCCTGAACCGCCAGATGCCCGGACAGGGTCGTCTTGCCCGATCCGCCTTTCTGCGATGCCAATGCCAGTACTCGCAAGGCTGGTCCCCCTGAAAAACCGTCCTGAAATCCCCGCACCATTGCGGGCTCTGCGCCGGGGATCGCAGGATACCCCTAATTTTAGGTTAATCGGCGCTGCCTCACACCCGGCTTAAGAATGAAGGCCTGACTGTCTCACGGCTGGACGGAAAATCGTGGGGGCGAGAAACTCTTTGCTAACAGGTCGTTCACTATGTCAGTCTGGCAGGAAAGGCCGAACAGGGGCGCACAGGACATGAATATCGCACGCAGACTGTCGATGCTTGCTGGCGGCGCGATGCTGGCCACGGCGGGCCCGGCGCTGGCCGACGTCAAGGACGGCGTCGATGCCTGGGCGCGCGGCGATTACGACCGTGCGGTCGCCGAATGGCGCGGTCCGGCGGCGCAGGGCGATCCCGATGCGCAGTTCAACATGGCGCAGGCCTACCGCCTCGGGCGCGGCGTACCGGCTAACCAGAAACAGGCCGAGGTGCTCTACGCCAAGGCCGCAGCGCAAGGCCATATCAAGGCCGCCGACAATTACGGGTTGCTGCTGTTCCAGGGCGGACGCCGCGAGGAGGCGATGCCCTATATCCGCGGTGCGGCCGATCGTGGCGATCCGCGCGCGCAATACCTGCTCGGCATCGCGCATTTCAACGGCGACATGGTACCCAAGGACTGGGTCCGCGCCTATGCCCTGCTGACGCTGGCGAACGGCGCCGGGCTGCCGCAGGCCGCGCCCGCGATCGAGCAGATGGACGGCTACATCCCGCTCGAACAGCGGCAGGCAGCGCAATCGCTGGCGCAGCAATTGAACCGCGAGGCCGATGCGCGCCGGGCGCAGCAGATGGCCGCCGCCGACCTTTCGCTCGGGCGCGAGGCTACCGAAACCGCGCCGCCGCCGCGCCAGGCCGCCGCGCCACCGCCGGCGACATTGCCCCCGCGCGGAGCGGCGCGCGTTCCGGAACCGGTCGCCCGGGCCGGTGTGCCGCCTTCGGTGGCCGCGGCGCAGGCCGCCATCGCCGAGGCGGAACGCGTCACCGGCACCGAAAGCCCCGCCACCGCAGGTGCCGACTATGCCCGGCCCACGACGACTCCTGCGCGGACGCCCGGCGCTGCGCCTCCGCCTGCGCGCCAGGCTGCCGCTCCGGTGCGCCGGGATCCCGCTCCCGCTCCGGCGACGTCCTCCGGCGATGGTCCGTGGCGCGTCCAGCTCGGCGCGTTCGGCGTTGCCGGCAATGCCGAACGGCTGTGGGCGCGGCTGCAGGACCGTCCCGAACTGTCGGGCAAGCGGCGCTTCATGGTTCCGGCGGGCAGGCTGACCAAGCTGCAGGCGGGCGGCTTCGCCAGCCGCGCCGCCGCGCAATCGGCCTGCGACAGCCTCAAGCGCGCCGGGCAGGCGTGCCTGGTGACGCGATAGCGGGCATTCGGCCGCGGCAGCTTTGCCGTTGCCTCCGGCGGGACTTTCCACCCGGCCCGATACTGCCTATGCCTTTCCCGAGAGGGGGAATGTATGGCCGATTCCACAGCAATGCGCGACGCCGGGCAGAGCACGCCGGACCAGTCGGAAATCGTCGGGCCGGTCAAGGCGACCGATCGCATCGCCAGCCTCGATTTCATTCGCGGCATCGCGGTGCTCGGGATCCTCGCGGCGAACATCGTCGCCTTCGGGCAGCCGTTCAACGCCTATATGTGGCCCGAGCAGTTCCTGACCGAGCACGGTCCGACCTCGGACTGGTTGTGGGTTGTGCAGTTCGTGGTGATCGACGGCAAGATGCGCGGGCTGTTCACGCTGCTGTTCGGCGCGGGGCTCGCGCTGTTCATGGAAAAGGCATGGGCGCGCGGAGAGAGGCGCTCGCTGCAGGCGCGGCGACTGCTCTGGCTGCTGGTGTTCGGGCTTGTCCATTTCTATTTCATCTGGCGCGGCGACATTCTGATACTCTATTCGGTCGCGGGTTTCGTCGCGATGCTGTGCCTGCGCTGGACTGGGAAGACGCAACTGATCGTCGGCGTGCTCGGCTATATCGTCGGATCGCTGCTCTACGCGGCGATGCTCGGTCCGAGCTACTTCGTCGCCGAAACGCCGATGGGCGAACAGGCGGCGTTCGCCGAAATGCGCGAGGGGCTGGCCGAGGGCAAGGCCGAGGCCGTGGCCGACGACTTGGCCGAGGTGCCGATCCTGACCGAAGGCAGCTACGCCGATTTCGTAACTCACAATTTTACGCAGCATGCCACCGATCCGCTGTTCATGCTGGTCCTGTTCGTGCTCGAAACCCTGCCGCTGATGCTGATCGGTATGGGGCTCTACAACAGGGGTTTTTTCGGCGGCGGGACCGACCGGGGCAGGATGCGCCTGTGGGGCTGGATCGGCCTCATCGCGGGGACTGCGCTGACGATCCCGATCGCGCTGTGGGTGCACGAGGTCGGGATCACCTACTGGTCGAGCCTGTCGGCCTTCACCGCATTCTCCGCGCTGCCGCGGTTGCCGGTGGTGATCGGGCTTGCGGCCCTGCTGGCGCTGTGGGGCGCGCATGCGACCGGCTGGCTCGGGCAGCGCCTGTCGGCCGCGGGACGCATGGCGTTTTCGAACTATCTCGGCACGTCGGTGCTGATGATGCTGGTGTTCCATCCCTGGGCCGGCGGGCTGTGGGGCGATCTCACCCGGCCGCAGCTCTACCTCGTGGTGCTCGGCGCGTGGATCGTGATGCTGGCCTGGTCGAAGCCGTGGCTGGCGCGGTTCCGCTACGGCCCGCTCGAATGGCTGTGGCGCTGCCTGACCTACTGGCAACGCTTTCCGCTGCGGCGTTAGCGTCGGCTTTGTTGAATGCGGCACCGGCCCCCTCCCACCCGGCCACGCATGTCGTTTTCCGGTGGTGAGGCGACCTGTTGCTACGTGGCAGGTGTCGGACCACCGGGGCTGTTCCATCCCACGCCCCCACCCGGCCACCCATAGGATACTATAGTCGGGGTGGCCGCCGTCCGGGGGAAGCATTTCCCCGGAATCCTTCCTAATCCCGAACGCGGGGCGTGGGAAGGAACAGCCAAGGGAGGGACGGACGTCCCGACCGCGCGAACAAATCTCTTGCTATTGAGAATTGTTCGCATAGATTGGCATCTGCGAATCACTCGCAGGAGCCGCGAATGTACGTCTGCATCTGCAACGCCATCAGGGAGAGCGAGCTGCGCCGCGCCGCGCGGCATACTTCCGGCGATGCGGAAGCGGTCTATGCCGCGCTCGGCAAGCGCCCCGATTGCAGCCAGTGCCTTGAGGATGCCGAGGACATCCTGTTCGAGGAACGCGCGATGAACCTGTGCCGCCACGCCGTCGCGGCCTGACTTTCCGCTAACGCAAATCGCTCGCAAATGGCGGAATTCCGCCGTTTTTTCGCAGTCGAACCCTTGTCATGAGGGCGCGCGAAGCGCATAGGCTCGCGCGTTCCCCACGCACAGGAGACGGGCCATGAAGGGCGACGAAACGGTCATCGAGTTCCTCAACAAGGCGCTCACCAACGAGCTGACCGCGATCAACCAGTACTGGCTGCATTATCGCGTCCTGCTCGATTGGGGCGTCCACAAGCTTGCCGAATACGAGCGGCACGAGTCGATCGACGAGATGAAGCACGCCGACATCCTCGCCGAGCGCGTGTTGTTCCTCAACGGCCTGCCCAACTTCCAGGCGATCCACAAATTGAAGGTCGGCGAGACGGTCGAGGAAATCCTCAAGGCCGACCTCGCGATGGAGCAGGAGGCGATTCCGCTGCTGCGCGACGCGATCGAGCATTGCGAGAAGGTGCGCGACTATGTCAGCCGCGAAATCTTCGAACGCATCCTCGAAAGCGAGGAGGAGCATGTCGACTTCCTCGAAACGCAGTTCGACATGATCGAGCGGATGGGACTCGAGAACTACGTCCAGCTGCAGAGCAAACCGGCCGGGGACGGCGGCGAGGGCTGATCGGGCGCGGTTGCGTGTCGCGCAAGTTGAACAAATACATCCGGCGGGGCGGTTCAAAGCGCGCTCCATAGGGTGGCGCAAAAACGCGAAAGCCCCGCTGGCGGGCGGGGCTCTTTTTGCGAAGGCTTCACGAGGTCAAAGAACGACTCGCAGCATAGCGCGGCGAGGGTGTGTAGGAAAATGGTTTCGGCGGCTCATGCGGCCTGCCGATCGAAACGGATGCAGCGCAGCCCCGGTCGTCTTCGCGAATAGCAATTGCATCGGCCAGGCGGTGCCCCCTAACGGTCCCTTGCGATGTCCGGAGACCGTCACCTCTCGAAACTGCTCTCGTTCTGGCTCAGGCACAAGCCCGAGGCGGGCAAGCTGTCGGTCGATCCGACCGGATGGGTCGAGGTCGAGGACGTCCTCGCCGCGCTTGCCGCGCAAGGCAGTGCAGCGGGGCGCGGCGACATCGAACGCGTCGTCGCGCAGAGCGACAAGAACCGTTTCGAGCAGTCGCCCGACGGCAGGCTGATCCGTGCGCGGCAGGGGCATTCGATCCCGGTCGATCTCGACTGGCCGGTCGCCGAACCGCCCGAATTCCTGTTCCATGGCACGGTCGATCGCTTTCTCGATGCAATCATGGCCGAAGGGTTGAGGCCGATGGGCAGACACCACGTCCACCTCTCGGTCGATCTGGCGACCGCCAACGCGGTCGGTTCGCGCCGGGGCAGGCCGGTGGTGTTGCAGGTCGCGGCCGCCCGGCTGTTCGCCAGCGGGCAGGCGTTCAGGCTGTCGGGAAACGGCGTTTGGCTGACCGAGCACGTTCCGCCCGGTTACCTAGCCAGGCTTTGATCCGGTATCCGGGGCCCCGATCTCCAATCCGGTTCGGATTTGCCCGCCTCGTCATGCTGAACTTGGTTCAGCATCCATCTCTCCATCTGCACCATCCATGCCCGAGGCGAAATGGATCCTGAAACAAGTTCAGGATGACGACTAAATTTGATCGGGACAGCCTTCTACAACCGTTTCATATCCAGCCAGGCCATATCCCCCTGCCAGATCTCCGCCAGCTTGGCGCGCGCCGCCTTCGCCTCCGGCATACGCCCCGCCTTCGCCTCCGCTCTTGACAACCCGTACAGCGCCCAGCCGTTGTTCGGCGCCTCGAATAGCGCCTTGCGGAAGGCCTGGCCCGCGTCGTCGTAGCGGCCCATTGCGTAGAGCGCCGCGCCGCGCGATTGCGCGACCGGGTAATACCAGAAGGGCGGCTCGCTGTAGGGGATCGTCGCCTCGATCGCCTCCGCCTTTTCGAATTCGGCCAGCGCCGCCTTCGGCCTGCCTCCGGCGAGTGCCAGGCGCCCCCGCGCGACATGGCCGGCCAGCGCGACGAGGGCGGGGGCGGGGAAGCCCTGTTCGGTCATCGCCACCACGCTTGGCGCGTCGGCGAGCGCATCGAGCTGCGCGATCTCGCGCTCGAAGCCGCTCCGGTCGCCCGCATGCGCATGCGCAACCGCGCGTGCGTAATGCCGCATCGCCTGGACGTAGCCGAGCTCGCTCGTCTCCTCCGTCAGCGACAGGATTGCCGCGGGCGAGGCGTATTGCGCCAGCGCGAAGGACGGTGCGGCGTGAATCGCCTGCACCCAGGCGAGTTCCCTAGCGATATCCTCGTCGATCACCTGCTTGAGCCGTTCGGTCTCGCTTGCCACGGCGTGCATATTGCCGACCATTTGCGCCGAGGTCAGCAGGAAGTGGACGTTGTGCGGGTAGTAGCCGTAGCGATACAGCCCGTCGTCGCCCGCGACCGCGAGATAGGCCTCGTCGGCACGCGCGGCGGCGATGTTCGCATCCATCGAATCGCCGTAGCGCCCGATGCGGTAGTAGATATGCGCGGGCATATGGACGAGATGGCCGAGCGCACCCGGCCCGCTGCGCGCCAGCTCGTCCGCGGCGGCTTCGGCCAGCTTGGGATCGGGCCCGTTCTCCATCAGGTGGATGTAGAGGTGCGACGCCTGCGGATGCTTGGGATTGCGCGCCACCACCGTCTCGATCAGCTTCACCGCCTCGCCGATACGCGGCTGCGCGGCCTTGGTTTCGGTCCAGTAGTTCCACGGCGTGGTGTTCATCGCCGCTTCCGCCGCGAGGATCAGCACGTCGTCGTTGGCGGGATGCGCCCGCGCGAGCGCCATCATCGCATCGGCATAGCGCGCATCGAGCGCCGCGCGCTCGTCTGCCGAAGCGGCGGAGTAGCGCAGCTTCTGGGCGGCGATCAGCTTGCGTTCGAGCGGCGAGAGCCTCTCGGCCAGCGCTTCGGCGCGTTCGAGCGCTGCGAGCGCGGCGCGGTTGGCGTCGCTGTCCATCCCGGCATTGATGTTCGGCCCGTTGGCGAGCGCGATGCCCCACCAGCACATCGCGCAGCCCGGATCGCGCCGTGCGGCCTCGGCGAAGGAGCGGATCGCAGCCTTGTGGTTGAAGCCGTAGGTGAGCGCGACGCCCTGGTCGAAATACCGCCGCGCCTCGGGCGCGAGGCCGGTCGCGGGCAATTGGTTGGCGGCGAGGCCCTCGAACAGGCCGATCGCCCCGCCCGCGGTACCCAGCCGCGCGGCATAGTCCTGCGCCAATGCCAGCCGCCGGTCGAGCACCGCGGCCGAATCGAAAAAGCCCCGGCACGCCTGGCGGCCGGCGCGCGTCGGATCGAGCGCAGCCAGGGTGGCATCCGAAACGCCCGTATTGGCCGACATCGCGCCCGGCCCGGCGAGCGTACTCACGCCTGCCGCCACAGCGGCATAGATGATGGATTTCCGCATTGCCCTTCCTCCCTGCGCCCTGCCATACCACAGAGTGGGCCGGTTCCCAATCGGCGGCGGGATCAGGTGCGGGGCCGGTCGCCGTCGGTGTCGTCCGCGCCGTCCAGCTTGCGGTCGTTGCCGAACAGGCGGCCTTCGACCACGCGCAGCGCGGTGATCATGATCAGGCTGATGATAGTGCCGGTCGCGACCAGCGGCCATTGCGCGGCACCGCAGGCGAGGCCGATGATCGCGGCGAGCCACAGATGCGCGGCGGTAGTCAGATTGTGCAGCCGCCCCTTGCTGAAGACGATCAGCCCGGCGCCGACAATGCCGATGAAGGCGCCGATCGCCTCGTACAGGCGCAGCACGTCGGTGCGCGGTCCGCCGATCTGGTTGTAGAGCGCGATGATCGACACGGTCGTCATCGCCGAGGAAAAGCAGATCAGGCCGTGGGTGCGCATTCCGGCCGCGTGACCGCGCGCCTCGCGGTCGAACCCGAGGACGAGGCCGATGATCGCGGCGACGCCGAGCCGGGTGATGATCTCCCAGTCGAGGAAAGCGAGATCGGTCGCCTGATTGAGTTCCATGGTGCCGGTCGAACGGTCGTGCGCGGCGATGGTTTCACGCAACGCCGGCGATCGGCGCTGTTCGGCGACGCGCTCTACTTGCCGTCGCGGCGCTTGCGCTGCCTGAGCCGTTCGTGATTGCGCCGCGCGGCGGTGCGCGTTTCGAGCAGGAAGAAGGTCAGGCCGACGACCAGGAAGACCATCGTCAGGATCCAGGCGAGCGCAGTCAGCGTGCCGATCTGCGGCCGGATGAAGGCGCTCACGAACAGCAGCGCGATCACCACGCTGATGGTCAGCGCCGCGGCGGTGCTGAACATCACCGCGGCCTGCGCATAGGACCGGCGCTTTTCGAGCGCGGGCAGGTCGCCCAGCGCGGCGCCGCCACGGCCTTCGGCGTCGAGCGTGGTAATGCGGTCGATCCGGTTGGCGACCCAGATCAGCCGGTTGGTCATGACGTTCATGATCGCCCCGATCCCCGCGAGCAGGAAGGCCGGGGCGAGGCTCAGCTGGACGATATGCTGCACCCGCGCGGTGCTGCTGGTGCGTTCGAGCAGGTCGCCGGTGACGGAGAGGAGATCCAACATCATTCGCTCTTGTAGGGGTTCTTCGGGCTCTTCAGCGTCACCCGCACCGGCACCGCCTCGAAGCCGAGCTTCGCACGGATGCCGTTGACGAGATAGCGCTCGTAGCTCTTGGGCAGCATGTCGAGCCGCGTGCCGAACACCACGAAATGCGGCGGGCGCACGCTCGACTGGGTGATGTAGCGCAGCTTGATCCGCTTGCCCTTGGGCGCAGGGGGCGGGTTGGCCATCAGCGCATCGTCGAACCAGCGGTTGAGCGCTGCGGTCGGCACGCGCTTCGACCAGCTCTCGCGGATCTCGAACGCCGCGCCGAGCATCGTGTCGAGCCCCTTGCCGGTCTTCGCGCTGACCGCGAACAGCGGCAGGCCGCGCACCTGCGCCAGCCCGTCGTCGAGCGCGCCGCGGATGCCGTTGAACAGCGCGCTGGCGTTCTCCGCGATGTCCCATTTGTTGATCGCGACCATCAGCGCGCGGCCTTCCTGCAGCACCATGTCGGCGATCTTGAGGTCCTGGTGTTCGAGCCCCTGCGTGGCGTCGAGCAGCAGCACCACCACCTCGGCGAAATCGACCGCGCGGCGGGCATCGGCGACCGACAGCTTTTCGAGCTTGTCCTGGACCTTGGCCTTCTTGCGCATCCCCGCGGTGTCGACGAGGTGGATATCGCGCGTTTCGCCGGTGCGCGGATCGGTCCATTGCCAGTCGATCGCGATCGAATCGCGGGTGATGCCGGCTTCGGGACCGGTCAGCAGGCGATCCTCGCCCAGCAGCCGGTTGATCAGCGTCGACTTGCCCGCATTGGGCCGCCCGACGATGGCGAGCTTGAGCGGGCCGAGCGGCCGCTCCTCGTCGCTCTCGTATTCGAGCTGCGCTTCGGCGCTTTCCGCCTTCTCGCCGATGACCGGCCACAGCGCGCCGAACAGGTCGGCGATACCTTCGCCGTGCTCGGCCGACAGCGCGACCGGTTCGCCCAAGCCGAGCGCGTAGGATTCGAGCACGCCCGACTCGCCCTGCCGGCCCTCGGCCTTGTTGGCGACCAGCACGATCGGGATTTCGTGCTCGCGCAGCCAGCGGGCGATTTCTTCGTCGAGCGGGGTCAGCCCGGCGCGCGCATCGACCACGAACATCGCCGCATCGGCGCCGTCGAGGCTGACCTCGGTCTGCTTGCGCATGCGGCCGGGCAGGCTGTCGGGATCCTCGTCTTCCCACCCGGCGGTGTCGACGACGGTGAATTCGAGCCCCGCCACCACCGCGTCGCCCATGCGCCGGTCGCGCGTGACGCCGGGCTGGTCGTCGACCAGGGCGAGCTTCTTGCCGACCAGCCGGTTGAACAGCGTCGACTTGCCGACATTGGGGCGGCCTATGATGATGACTGTCGGTTTCATCGTGTTGCGGGCGCAGGTGGCGGTTGCCGGAGGGTTTGGCAAGGCGGGAGCGCGCCGACGGCGAATTATGCCTAATTCCGGTTAACCGCAATGCGAAGGGCAGCCTCAAGGTTAAGGCCGCATTTGCGACGGCGACATGAAAGACCTCGTCGCATCGATCGCCATCGCCGGCGCTTTTCTCGCCCCCGCACCCTTGCTTGCCGACGCCAGCGTCGGCTTCGAGGCCGGGCCGCGTGCCGAACTGCCGCCCTACCTGCAATGCGTGCCCTATGCGCGCCAGCTGACCGGGGTGCAGATCTACGGCGACGCGCACACCTGGTGGGAGCAGGCCGCGGGCCGCTACGAGCGCGGCAATCGCCCGCGCGTCGGGGCGGTGATGGCGTTCGTGCCGCACCGCAACATGGCGCTCGGCCACGTTGCGGCGGTGAGCCGGGTGATCGACAGCCGCACCGTGTTGCTCGACCACGCCAACTGGTCGCCGATCGACGGCCGCCGTGGCCAGATCGAGCGCGACGTCAAGGCGATCGACGTGTCGCCCGGCAACGACTGGAGCCGGGTGCGGGTGTGGTACGATCCGATCGGCGGCCTCGGCACGACCGAATGGCCGGTGCACGGGTTCATCTACTCCAGGCAGGCGGGGCTGGCGCAAACGCGGCTGGCGGTCGCGCAGCCCGTTTCACGGCCGGCATCGCGTCCGGCCCCGTCGCCGGTATCGTCGAGCCCCTCGCGTACCTTCGTGAACGCCTTCGCCGATCTCGAACGCGCGCCCGCCGCCAAGCCGCGAAAGCCCGCCCCGCAACCGCGCCGCGTGGCAAGCGCGCCCGCACAACCCCCACGCGACCGGATCGAGGCCGCGCTGGCGCGCTACGATTGAGGTGAAATCCTCCCCGTTCCGAAGGAATAGGGAGGAGGACCACCGAAGGTGGTGGAGGGGCAATGTCCCGCCCCCGAAGCACTTGGGCCCCTCCGTCAGCCGCCTGACGGCGTCTGCCACCTCCCCATTTATCCCATTCGGGAAAAGCGGGGAGGACTTCTCTTCAAGCCTTCGCCACCGGCGGATCGTCGCCAAGGTCTTCGTACCAGGCTTCGACCGGCCCGTTGAGCCGGATCGTCAGCGGCTGGCCCTTGCGGTCGACCGTCTTGCCCGCCTGCACGCGCACCCAGCCTTCGGAAATGCAATATTCCTCGATATCGGTGCGGGTGCGGCCCTTGAAGCGGATGCCGACGCCGCGTTGCAGCTTGTCGGCATCGAAATGATCGCTGCGCGGATTGACCGAGATGCGGTCGGGCGGGGTGTCTTGTGCTGTGTCTTCGCTCATGGCGCGCGCGTTACTGCGCGGGCGGCGCTATCGCAATATCAATCGCAGCCGCTCGCTCGCCGCGCTTGCCCTTTTCGGCGTGGCCTTTTAAGGGCGCTCCCCTGTTCGTGCGGGGTTGGCCCGCGCGCGGCTTCGTTCGGGCTAGCGGGCGTGGCGGAACTGGTAGACGCGCCGGTTTTAGGTACCGGTATCGAAAGATGTGGGGGTTCGAGTCCCTTCGCCCGCACCAGGCCCCGCTCCGTGCCCCATCGAAAAATTGTTTGAGAAGGTTCGAATACGCACCATGCAGATCAAAGAGACCAGCAGCGAAGGCCTCAAGCGCGCCTATGCGGTGACCATTCCCGCCGCCGATATCGAGGCGCGAATCGACAAGGAAGTGAAGAAGGTCGCGCCGCAGGTGCGGATGCCCGGCTTCCGCCCCGGCAAGGTGCCTGCGAACCTGGTGCGCAAGATGCACGGCGAGCAGATGCACGCGCAGGTGGTCAACGACGCGGTGCGCGAATCGGTCGATTCGCTGATCGCCGAAAAGCAGCTGCGCCCCGCGATGCAGCCCTCGGTGCAGATGGAAGACGGCTACGAGGAGGGCAAGGACGCGGTCGTCAATGTCGAGCTCGAAGTGCTGCCGCAGATCGAGGCGCCCGAGATCGACGGATTGAAGCTCGAGCGGCTGACCGTGCCGATCGACGAGGACCAGGTCGAGGAAGCGCTGCAGCAGGTCGCGGGCCAGCAGAAGAGCTACAAGGACGCGCCCAAGAGCCACAAGGCGAAGGACGGCGACCAGCTGATCATCGATTTCACCGGCTCGATCGACGGCGAGGAATTCGAAGGCGGCAAGGCCGAGGACGCGCCGCTGGTGATCGGCTCGGGCCAGTTCATCCCCGGCTTCGAGGAGCAGCTGACCGGCGCCAAGACCGGCGACGAGAAGACCATCACCGTGACCTTCCCCGAGGATTACCCGGCAGAAAACCTCAAGGGCAAGGAGGCGCAGTTCGCGATCGCGGTCAAGCAGGTCAAGGTCGAGGGCGAGAGCAAGCTCGACGACGAGTTCGCCAGGAATCTCGGCCTCGAAAGCCTCGACAAGCTCAAGGAATTGCTGCGCGGCCAGATCGAGCAGGAAACGGGCGGGCTCACCCGCACGCAGATGAAGCGCCAGCTGCTCGACAAGCTTGCCGCGGGCCACGATTTCGAAGTGCCGGCGGGCATGGTCCAGGCCGAGTTCGACCAGATCTGGGCGCAGCTGCAGCAGGAAGCGGCCAAGGACGCCGATCCGGACAAGGCGCTCAAGGAAATCGAGGACGAGAAGGACGATTATCGCCACATCGCCGAGCGCCGCGTGCGGCTCGGCCTGCTGCTGAGCGAGATCGGGCAGAAGAACGGGGTCGAGGTCAGCCAGCAGGAAATGAGCATGCTGATCCAGCAGGCGGCGCAGCAATACCGCCCCGAGGACCGCGAGCAGTTCATGCAATATGTCCAGTCCGAGCCGATGGCCGCCGCCCAGCTGCGCGCCCCGCTCTACGAGGACAAGGTGGTCGACTTCCTGTTCGACAAGGCCGAAGTGACCGAGCGCGAGGTGACCCGCGAGGAGCTCGAAGCGGCGATCGAAGCCGAGGAGGAAGCCGAGGAAGCGGCGGCCAAGAAGAAGGCGCCCGCCAAGAAGAAAGCTCCGGCGAAGAAATCCGCGGCCAAGAAAGCTCCGGCCAAGAAGGCCGCAGCCAAGGATGCCGACAAGAAGCCGGCTGCCAAGAAAACCCCGGCTAAGAAGGCGACCGAGAAGAAACCTGCGGCCAAGAAGGCCACGGAGAAAAAACCTGCGGCCAAGAAGGCGGCTGCCAAGAAGCCCGCCGCCAAGAAGGCTCCGGCCAAGAAAGCCGCCGCGAAGAAGTAGGCAAAGCCACACCGATTCGAAGGGCGGCGGGCCGGGACTCGCCGCCTCTATCCGTCCCCGTTCGAGCCCTTCGGCAGGCTCAGGATGAACTGCCGTCTTTCAGACGTTAGCCGAGAACCAACCCGGCGCGAAGGCCTCGGCTTCGCTCGGCCAAGCCCTTCGACAAGCTCAGGGCGAACGGAGGTTGTTTCAGGGTCGAATGATCATCCCTTGAGGGCGGCGGGCACGGGTTCGCCGCCCTTTTTCGTGCCTATTCGGGCTTGGCCGGTTCCTCGATCGCGACGGTCGGCCCGCGCTTCGGGCTGAGGCGCGGCATTTCGCTGTCGGCGCCGGCATGGATATGCGCGCCGCGCTGCTCGACCAGCGCGATGAAGGGTCCCGAAAGGACCCCGTGCACGACGATCGAGGCGAGGATCGCAAAGCTCACTGTCGCCCACAGCACGTCGAGCTGAGCGAAATCGGCATGCGTCTGGCCATAGGCCGTGTAATAGATCGAGCCCATCCCGCGCACGCCGAGAAAGGCGATGGCGAGCTTGCCGGGGAGCGGCAGGTGGCTGATCGATTCGGCGAACAGCCCGCTCAGCGGCCGGATCACGAAGATCAAGGCCAGCCCGACCAGCGCGGCGGGCCAGGTCAGCGCGTCGAGCACGCCGCTCGCCAGCATCGCGCCGAAGCCGAACAGCACCGCGACCAGCACGATCTGCTCGATCTGGTCGATGAAATGGTGGCTGATCTTGTGATAGCGGCTGGCGTTCTCGCGCTGGCGCGCGGTCACCGCGCCGACGAACACCGCGAGGAAGCCGTAGCCGCCGATGATCTCCGCCAGGCCGTAGGCGCTCAGCAGCGTGCCGAGCACTATCAGGCCCTCGCTGGTCGAATATTTCGGGCGGTCGCTCTCGACGTCCTGCATCGGCGCATCGGCCTCGCGCTCGAACACGTACCACGCGCCCATGCGGCCGACGATCCAGCCGATCGCCCAGCCGGCGGCGATGCGCCAGACGAGGTCCACCGCGAACCATTCGATCGTCCATCCGCCGAGCGCGGTCATGCCGACCGCAGCGATGGCGAGATAGGTGAAGGGGAAGGCGAGCCCGTCATTGAGCCCGGCCTCGGCGGTCAGGCTGAAGCGCACGTCATGCCGCTGGTTCTCGCCCGGCGGGCCGACCTGCACGCTGCGCGCGAGCACCGGATCGGTCGGAGCGAGCGCGGCGCCGAGCAGCAGCGCGCTCGCCGGGGCGAGCCCGAGCGCCCACCAGCCGAGCAGCGCGACTGCGGCGACCGTCAGCGGCATCGCCAGCAGCAGCAGCGGCCAGACCTGCCGCCAGTTCGCCCAGCTGACCGGCCGGTCGATCGCGATCCCCGCCGCCATCAGTGAGGCGATGACGATGAATTCGGTGACGTATTCGAGCGTGATCGCGTCGAAACCGTCGCGCGCCGGATTGAAATGCGGCAGCCCGAGCGGCAGCGAGAAGACCGCGTAGCCGATACCGACATAGACCAGCGGCAGCGACAGCCAGAAGCGCCCGAGCCGCTTCTCGAGCGGCACTGCGGCCATCAGCCCGAGGCCGAACAGCACGAACAGGAAAATGCGGGCGTCCATCGCGCGGTCCTAGAGCATGATCGTTCGCCTTTGAACCAACATCCGTTCGTCCTGAGCCTGTCGAAGGACACCAGCGCTCCGCCAGCGTCCTTCGACAGGCTCAGGACGAACGGGTCGGGGTAGGTCGATCATGTCTTAGCGCTCTGGCGGCTGCCAGGGTCCGAAGCCGGGAGCCGGGAGCTCGGCGCTGCGCTCGCGTTCGTAGGCGGCGCCTGCTTTCAGCACCTCGTGATCGGCCCATTTCGCGCCGAAGAAGCTGATCCCGACGGGCAGCCCCTCGACTGCGCCCATCGGCACGGTCAGATGCGGGTAGCCGGCGATCGCGGCGGGGCTGCCGAAGCCGATGCTGCCGTTGAAATGATCGCCGTTGACGAGGTCGCTGGTCCAGGCCGGGCCGCGCGTCGGAGCGACGAGGAATTGGACATCGTGCTCGGCGAGCAGGCGGTCGAGCGTTTCCTCGCCCGCGATCCGCACCGCATTTTCGCGCGCCGTCTCGTAGGCTTCGCGGTCGGTGGTCCCTTCCGCCTGCTCGAACAGGTCCTGCCCGAACCAGCGCAGTTCCTGCTCGGCGTGCGCCGCGTTGAAGGCGATCAGGTCGGCAAGGCTGCGCGGCATTCCTTCACCGGGGAGCGATCCCAGGTACTTGCCCATCTCCTCGCGCAGTTCGAACATCAGCACGGTGAAGCTGTCGCCATACATCTGCGGGTTCGGATCGAATTCGATATCGACCAGCACCGCGCCCGCGCGCTCGAGATCGGCGAGCGCGGTTTCGAACACCGCCTCGAGGTCCGCGCGGTTGCCGACCTGCTTGCGCATCACCCCGATGCGCACGCCCTCGAGCGAAGAATCCGCCAGCCCTTCGGTGTAGAAGGTGCGGCGGTTGGGGACGGTCATGGTGACCGGATCGGCCGCATCTTCGCCCGCGATCGCGCCGAGCAGCAATGCGGCGTCCCACACCGTCTGCGCCATCGGTCCCGCGGTGTCCTGCGTACTCGATATCGGCACCACATGCGTGCGGCTGACGAGACCGACGCTGGGCTTGAATCCGACCACGCCGTTGATGCTGGCCGGACAGGTGATCGAGCCGTTCGTCTCGGTCCCGATCGCCGCCCAGGCGAAGCCCGCCGCCACCGCCGCACCGCTGCCAGAGGACGATCCGCAGGCGTTGCGGTCGGTCGCATGCGGGTTGCGGGTCAGCCCGCCGACCGCGCTCCAGCCGCTGGTCGAATTGCGGTCGCGGATATTGGCCCATTCGGAGAGGTTGGTCTTGCCGAGCACGACGCCTCCGGCCGTGCGCAGATTGGCGATCAGCGGTGCGTCGCGGCGGGTCCAGTTGTCTGCCAAGGCGAGGCTGCCGGCAGTGGTCGGGAACTCGCTCGTTTCGATATTGTCCTTCACCAGCACCGTCAGCCCGCCGAGCGGCAGTCCGGCGAGCGCCAGCTCGGCCGCTTCTTCGGGAGCGGCGCGATTGACTGCGATCACCGCGTTCACAGTTGCATCGTCGCGGCCGGCGATCGTTTCGAGATAAATCGCGGCTTCGGCCGAGGCGATGTCGGCAGCGACGGCAGCCTCTCTCGGATCGTCCGCTTGTACTGCCGGATGGGCCGCGGCGGGCGCGGCGGCAGCGAGGGCAGGCGCGAGGAGCGCGGCGACGCAAGGCAGGCGAGCGGTCATGGCGGCACGGTGCCACGAAGCCATGGCAATGCAAGCGTTTAGAAGTTGCCGCTCACGGTGAACCGGAAGATCGGCCCGACGCGGCGGTCGAGATCTTCGGAAAACAGGATCGGTGCATCGGGGCGCGATGCGGCGAAGACCGTGCGGCGGAACCTGTTGCGCGCACCCAGCACGTTGCGCACGCCGGCATTGACCGTCATCCCGAACACGTCCTTGTGCTCGGCGAACAGGTTGAGGAACACCGGGCCCTCCCAGCTGCGCCCGGTCTCGAAGCGGCGCGAATAGGGGGCCGGGTTGAAGGTGAAGAGGCCCGCGCCGTAAGCCCAGTCGGTGTCCGGGATATCGTGGCGGAAATCGGCTTCGAACTGGTCGATCAGGTCGTTCGAGAACGGCCGCGTTTCGCCGGTGAAGGGATCGGCGATGCGCATCCAGCGCTTGATCGCGTCGAACTCGACCTGCGCGCCGCGCCAGCCGAGCGGGTCCAGCTTGACGGTTCCGTTCAGCTGCAGGTGCGTGCGCTGCGCGCTGCCGACATTGCCGCGCGCCTCGCCGCCGGCGGGGAGCGGGAAATAGTCGATGAAATCCTCGAACCACGCCTGCCGCAGTTCGAGCTTGGCCGATCCCCACGCGCCGAAGCCCTTGTTGATCTCGGCCTCGACGTTCCAGCTCTGGTCGGGGACGAGCGAATTGTTGCCGCCGTTCTGGTTGTCGTTGTTGAGCGAGACGCTGGCGAGGAAGTCGCCGAACGAGAGCTGGCCGACGCGCCGCCTGATCTCGATCGAGATGTCGAAATCGTCTTCCGGCCGCCAGGCGAGCGAGAGCGAACCCTTGGGCCGCTGGAAGGTGCGCGAATTGGCCGCCGAGCCGGTCTGCTCGATCTTGGAATATTCGCCCCCCGCGGTGACCTGCAGCGCGAGCTTGGGGGTCAGCTGCGTGCTGTAGCTGAGGATGCTCTCGTAGCGGTCCTCGGTCACGCCGCCGGTGCCGGCGGGGAAGGGCAGTTCGACGAAGGCGCCGGTGACCGGGTCGAGCTCGAACAGGCCCGAGACGCGGTCTAGCCGGTTGAACGCCGCCTCGCCCGACAGCTGCCAGTCCGCGGACAGCATGCGCCAGCCATATTCGAACCGCCCGATCCGCTCGCCCGCGGCATTGGTCTGGGTGAAGCGGCTGCCGGTATCGTCGCGGCCGTCGTCGAATCCGTCGACCAGCACACTCGAGAAATTGTCGCGCTCGAAGCGTTCGAGCCCGATCAGCTTCATCGTGCCGCCGATCAGCGGGAATTCGATATCGCCGCCGATCTCGTATTCGGGCCCGTTCTCGCGAATGCGGAAGAAGCGCGTGCGGGTGGGGCCGGCCACGGGCACCCCGATCTCGGGTTCGTTGCGGTAGAAGAAATCCTCGCCGTAGCTCAGATTGAGATTGGCCACCGTGTCGCCGGAGAAGCGGTAGGTGAAATTGGCGGAGAGCTTGGGATTGTCGAACGCGCCCGACAGCTTGCTGGTCTGCGTCTCGATCAGCTGTCCGTCGCGGTCGGTGACCAGGTTCGGCCCGTCCGCCCCGAAGCGGTCGTTGGCGTTGCTGAGCGAGACGGTGTAGTCGAACTTGCCGCTGCTGCCGGTGAGCGAGATTTCGCCGCCGTAGAGCTGGGCTTCGGTGTTGTAGGGTCGAAATCCGGTGCGCCACGAGAACTGCCCCGACGCGCCCGCGCTCTCGACCACGACATTGGCGACCTGTCCGGTCAGTCCGGGAATGTCGAGCGTGGTGCCGTCGACGATCTCGATCCGCACCACGTCGCCCGCCGATATGCGGCTGAGCTGGTCGCGCACGCTGTCCGACTTGCTCGAAAAGCGCTCGCCGTTGACCAGCACGTTCCGGTTCGCCTCGCCCAGCCCGCGCTGGTTGTTCCCTTGGTCGACGATGGTGAAGCCCGGGATGCGGACGACCATGTCGAGCGCGTTGCGCGGGGCGAACTGCGCGAAATAGTCCGGGGTGTAGACCTGCCCGCGTCCTTGCGGCACGCCGTCCTCGACATTGGCGGTGGGCGCGCCGTCGCCGCTGTCCCCCGTATCCTGCCCCGCAGCGGGGGCGGCGAGCGGCAGGGCCGCCCCGGCGAGCAGCGAGCGCAGCAGCGGCCGCATGATCGGGCGATGTGCGATGGTTTCCGTCCTCCCGCGTTGGGCCATTGCCGCATTCGCCCATAACCTGAAAGCCGACTCGACCGGCGGGGAATCGGTTCCGATGAACGGCGAGCACGGTTGTAGACGGAAACTCATCTGCGGTTCATGTGGGCGAGAAGGTTAATCCCCTTGAACATCGCGCGCCCGCGTCCGACATAGGCGCTCCATCGAGACGAGAGGCCTTTTCCATGATCGACCTGTCCGCCCAGCTTGGCGCAACCTTCGGCACGCAGGGGCGCTTTTCCCGCGACCCGGCGACGGGCGCGCTGGTGCCGATGGTGGTCGAGCAGACGAGCCGCGGCGAGCGCAGCTTCGACATTTTCAGCCGCTTGCTGCGCGAACGGATCGTGTTCGTCACCGGACAGGTCGAGGACGGCATGGCTTCGCTGATCACCG
The DNA here is from genome assembly GCA_913055875.1 of uncultured Altererythrobacter sp. Classification (GTDB taxonomy): domain Bacteria; phylum Pseudomonadota; class Alphaproteobacteria; order Sphingomonadales; family Sphingomonadaceae; genus CAJXJY01. The sequence goes on along the minus strand of CAJXJY010000010.1, from coordinate 29,816 downwards.
CGCAGCTGCTGTTTCTCGAAAGCGAGAACCCGTCCAAGCCGATCAGCATGTACATCAATTCGCCGGGCGGCGTGGTGACCGCCGGCATGGCGATCCACGACACCATGCAATACATCAAGCCGCGCGTTTCGACCGTGTGCATCGGGCAGGCGGCGAGCATGGGCAGCTTCCTGCTCGCCTCGGGCGAGCCGGGCATGCGCATCGCGCTGCCCAATGCGCGCATGATGCTCCACCAGCCGAGCGGCGGCGCGCGCGGCACGGCGGCGGATATCGAGATCCAGGCCAACGAGATCCTGCGGATCAAGCAGCGGATGCACGATCTCTACGTCAAATATACCGGCCGGACCCTCGAGGAAATCGTCGAGGCGATGGACCGCGACACCTTCCTCGAGGCCGGCGAGGCGATGAAGTTCGGCATCGTCGACAAGGTGTTCGAAACGCGGCCCGAAAACGAGGACCCCGACGAGGGCGGCGATTCCGAGTAAGGGCCCGCCGCGGGCGTGCCCCGCTGCGGGACACCGAGTGTAGCATTTCGGCAACCTTCGCGTTTCAGCTTATGGCAAGCCGCGTTTGCTACACGCAACGTGTTGATTTGTGACCAGCCGGCCCTACACTCGGGCGAATCCCCTCGGGGGACCACGTCTGCCGCGGGATCGGGACGAGACAGGATATGACCAAGTTGAGCGGAACCGATAGCAAGAGCACCCTTTACTGCAGCTTCTGCGGGAAGTCGCAGCACGAGGTTCGCAAGCTGATTGCGGGCCCGACCGTGTTCATCTGCGACGAATGCGTCGAGCTGTGCAACGACATCATCCGCGAGGAAACCAAGGCGGGCCTCACCGGCCGCAAGGAAGGCGAGGTTCCGACCCCGCAGGATATCTGCACCACGCTCAACGATTACGTGATCGGGCAGGACCGCGCCAAGCGCGTGCTCTCGGTCGCGGTGCACAACCACTACAAGCGCCTGAAGCACGGCGGCAAGGCGGGCGACGTCGAGCTTGCCAAGTCGAACATCCTGCTGGTCGGCCCGACCGGCTCGGGCAAGACGCTGCTCGCGCAGACGCTCGCGCGCACTTTCGACGTGCCCTTCACCATGGCCGACGCGACCACGCTGACCGAAGCGGGCTATGTCGGCGAGGATGTCGAGAACATCATTCTGAAGCTGCTCCAGTCGAGCGACTACAATGTCGACAAGGCGCAGCACGGGATCGTCTATATCGACGAGATCGACAAGATCACCCGCAAGGCGGAAAACCCCTCGATCACCCGCGACGTGTCGGGCGAGGGCGTGCAGCAGGCGCTGCTCAAGTTGATGGAAGGCACCACCGCCTCCGTGCCGCCGCAGGGCGGGCGCAAGCATCCGCAGCAGGAATTCCTCCAGGTCGACACGACCAACATCCTGTTCATCTGCGGCGGCGCCTTCGCCGGGCTCGACAAGATCATCGCCGACCGGCTGCAGAAGCGCAGCATCGGCTTCGGCGCGCATGTCGCCGACCCGGACAAGCGCCGCATCGGCGAACTGCTCGAGAAGAGCGAGCCCGAGGATCTGCTCAAGTTCGGGCTGATCCCCGAATTCGTCGGCCGCCTGCCGGTCATCGCCACGCTGCACGACCTCGACGTCGATGCACTGGTGACGATCCTGCAGGAGCCCAAGAACGCGATCGTCAAGCAGTACCGCAAGCTGTTCGAGCTCGAGGATGTCGAGCTGACCTTCACCGACGACGCGCTGCGCGAGATCGCCGAGCGTGCGATCAAGCGCAAGACCGGCGCGCGCGGCCTGCGCTCGATCGTCGAGGCGATCCTGCTCGACACGATGTTCGACCTGCCCGACATGGACGGGGTGAGCGAGATCGTGATCGACAAGGACGTGGTCGACGGCCGCAAGGAACCGATCCAGGTCCTCGGCGGCGAGGACAAGAAGGAAGAGGCGGCTTAGTTTGTTTCGCCTCAAGCGCCGGCGGGGCCGTCCGGCCCCTTAGGCTATCCTCGCTCTCACGCCCTTCGGGCGCCTCGCTGCGGGCGGCCCTGTGGGCCTATGGCTACCGCGACCAGGAACCGGGAGAAACCTGATAGGCTTGGAATAGTCCGGTCGGCGACTAGCCGACCGCAAGGGCGACCGCCCGCCCGCAGGTGCTCCCCTTCGGCCGGCTGGCAAGCCAGCCGCTCAGGATAAACTTCGCGAAGCGGAGGAGACAGCACCGAGGACGCACCCGCGGAGGCGGGTGCGAAAAACAAGGACTCCTAGCACCGCACCTCGCAGAGGCTGTCACGCTCCACCTGCACCGTCGCATGGCCGATCCGGTGGTGGTGCTCCAGTCCCTCCGCCACTTCGCGCAGGAAGGCATCGCCGGGATGGCCGCCGGGCATCACCAGATGCGCGGTGAGCGCGGTCTCGGTGGTGCTCATCGGCCAGATATGCAGGTCGTGCACCGCCGCAACGCCGGGCAGCCCCAGCAGGTAGCCGCGCACCGCGCTTTCGGACACGCCCCTGGGCACGCCGAGCAACCCCATCGCGAGGCTGTCGCGCGCGAGGCCCCATGTGCCCCACGCAATGACTGCGACGATCACGAGGCTGGTCACCGGGTCGATCAGCGTCTGGCCGCTCCACAGGATCGCGAGGCCCGCCACCACCACGCCGACCGAGACCAGCGCGTCGGCGGCCATGTGGAGGAAGGCGCCGCGAATGTTGAGGTCGTCGTGCCGCCCGCGCAGGAACAGCAGCGCGGTGCCGGTGTTGATCGCGATCCCGATGCCGGCGACCAGTACCATCGTCATGCCCTCGACCGGTGCCGGGTCGGCCAGCCGCCGGATGGTCTCGATCAGGATCGCCCCGATCGCCACCATCAGCAGCGCGGCATTGGCGATCGCGGCGAGGATGGTCGAGCTCTTGAAGCCGTAGGTGAAGCGCGCCGAGGGCGGCCGCTTGGCTGCGGCGCTCGCCCCCCAGGCGAGCAGCAGCGCAAGCACGTCGGACAGGTTGTGCCCGGCATCGGCGACCAGCGCCATCGAGCCGGACAGGTAGCCGTAGGTCGCCTCGACGATCACGAAAGCGGCGTTGAGCACGATTCCGATCAGGAACGCCCGGCCGAAATCGGCCGGTGCGTGGGAATGGTCGTGTGCCGCGCTATGATCGTGCGTGTGGCTCAAATCGTCCCCCGTGCTGGCGTGCCAGCCTATTGCATGTGGCGCAGTGAATGAAAAGCCAATCCTTTCAGCATGTTATACAGTAACTCGGTTACATAACAATATATCATTAAATTGCACGCGAGTTGCTGCAATGCAAGCCCTCCGTGAGGCAGGGCGAAAAGCGCGGCTTGTCAGGCGGTTAACCCGCGGGTGCTATAGGCGGGCCGGGACGGAGGTGCGGATATGGCGGGTATGGCAAGGGCAGTTGTGGTGCTGGTGGCGCTCGCGCTGGCCGCGTGCGGCGCGGATCCGACGCCGACCTATCGCTACCGGGTGACGGTCGAGGTCGAGACGCCCGAGGGCCTCAGGACCGGTTCGAGCGTGATCGAGGTGCGGCAGAAGCTGGTGCGGCCCGGTTCCAGTCCGGGCAACCTGGCGATCGAGCGGCGGGTGCGTGGCGAGGCGGTGGCAGTTGACCTGTCCGGTGGCCGCACGCTGTTCGCTCTGCTGCGTTCCGAGGACGAGAGGGATTGGGCCGGGAATGTCATGCAATATCTCGCCCCCGAGATCGCAGGTGAGAAATTCAACGAGAAGTTCGACAATGTACTGCTGATCGAAGGCGAACATGAACTGCCGCGCCACTGGCCTCCGTTTGCGGGTGGGCTGGTCCTGTCGGGCTACCCGATACTGGTGACCTTCGACGATCTCGCCGATCCGACCAGCGTGGCACTGGTCGATCCGGACGATCTTGCGGCGACTTTCGGAGAGGGCGTGAGCCTCAAGCGGATCACCGTGCAGATGACCGACGATCCGGTGACTGCCGGGATTGAAAAGCGGTTACAGTGGATGGATCGCTACCGCCATAACCACTTTGATGGCACGTCGACGGTTTCGGAAGACATGACTACCGATGATCTACGCGCCCATCTCTCATCTGGAGCGTTCAGCACTGAGTTCGCCCGATAGTATGATGCATCCTTATTGGTAAACGCACCCGTCCAGCCCGTCGCGCCGGACCACGCCGATCCGCGCCGCGATAGTGTTGCCGTAGCGGCGGGTGAAGCCACCCGGGTTCACCACCGAGCGCTGCTTGGGCAGCGGAAGCGCGGCGGCCATGCGCGAGGCCTCGCTGACCGACAGCCGCGCGGCGGAGTGCTGGAAATAGCGCTGCGCGCCCGCTTCCGCGCCGTAGGTCGCGATGCCGGTTTCGGCGACGTTGAGATAGACCTCCATGATCCGTCTTTTGCCCCAGATCCGCTCGATCAGGACGGTGAACCAGGCCTCGAGCCCCTTCCTGAAATAGCCGCCGCCCTGCCACAGGAAGACGTTCTTCGCGGTCTGCTGGCTGATCGTCGATCCGCCGCGGATGCGTCCGCCGCGGCGGTTGCGCTCCATCGCCTGCTCGATCGCCTCGCGGTCGAACCCGTCGTGGCTGCAGAACTTGCCGTCCTCCGCCGCGATCACCGCCGCGACGAGATTGCGGTCGATATTGGCGAGCGATTCCCAGTCCTTGGTGATACCGCCCTTCTCCCACACCGCATCGTCGAGCAGCATGGTCGCGGTCACCGGCGGCGGCACGAACTTGAACAGCAGCACCAGCGCCAGGCTGAGGCCGATGAACCACAATACGAGCTTGGCGAGGAGCTTGCCGATGCGCAGGATCATGCCGTGCGTCTAGCGGGGAAGGGGGCGGGCTAGCAATCGCCGAGATGACTCAGCCGACCCGTTCCGCCCAGGCGATCCTGCGCAAAGGGCCGGGGCGATCGCTGTCGAACGGATAGCAGGTGGCGAGCGCGAGCAGTTCCGTGCTCCCGCCGGCCGGATAGGCGAACCGGTCCCAGCGCACGGTGCTCAAGCTGCGGACGCGATAGCGCGCGACGCTGCCGTCGATCCGTTCGAGCGCGATCGCGTCTCCCGCCCGCAGGTCGCGCACGAAGCGGAAATGCGTGTCGCGATGCGCGGCCAGCACGGTGACGCGCGCCGGTCCGCCGTCGACCAGCGCGGTCGGGCCGAACGCCATCGCCTCGCCCGATCCGCCCGAGAGCACCACCTCGCCGACGCCGAGCCGCTCGACCGAGACCCGCGCGAGCGGGGCGGTGTCGGCCCAGTTCCACGGCTTGACCGGCTCGCCGCGTTCGACGCTCTCGGCAAAGGCGCGGTCGAGCAGCACCTGCGCCAGTTGCGCCTTGAGCGGGATCCACGCCGCCTGCGCCGCAGTCGCCGCGCCCGCCAGCACCAGCGCCCACGGCAGCAGGTGAGGGAGGGCACGCCTCCAGCCGCGCCCTCCCTTCGCTTGGGCCTTCGCCTGGGCCCGGGCGGGGGTGCCCGCCTGCCTCACGCCCTTGCGACCCTGCGGCGCCGCCAGGCGAGCGCGACGAGGCCGAGCGCGAGCAGCGCCAGGCCCTGTTGCAACGGTGCCATGAAGCCGGTCGCCGTCTCGGGCAGTTCGAGCGGCTCGTCCTGCGCCGCATCGGGATCGACGCTGGCGGCGCCGGCGTTCTGTTCGCCGAACAGGTGATCGAAATCCCATCCCGCCGGGAGCAGCAGCGGCAGCTCCTCGAGCGTCAGCGTCGCGCCCCTGGGGCGGCTCGGCGTCTCGTCGAGCGCGATCAGGCTGGTGCGGGTGGTGACGAGGTGGAAATCCATCCCCAGCTCCTCCACCGCCATGTCGGCGAGGTCGTGTTCGAGCTCGCCCGACCAGCGCTGCGCCTCGACCTCGGCGATGCGGCGCGAGGCCCACAGACGGGCGACGGTGTCGCTGGCGCCGGCGTCGGCCAGATCGATGCTGCGGCGCCATTCCCTGCCCGCGATCGTGCCGGTGACGGTCAGCGTGCCTTCGAGACGGCGCGTGCGCCCGAGCAGCACCAGCGGTTCGCCGGCATAGAGATCGGGCAGATCGCGCGGCGCGAGATCGAGATTGCCACCCTCGACGCTTGCCTTCAAATTGCTCGCGACGGGGGCCGAGAGCCGGTCGAGCAGCGCCTGCATCTTCGCTTCGGCCTCGTCCTCCCACCCGACATGGGTGAAGGTGCCGCGCCCCGCCTCGGCCATGCGCCGCATGAGGTAGGTATTCGGGGCCGAACCGATCCCGACCATGAACACCCGGCTCCTGCCGCGATTGCGCGCGATCTCGGCCATCATCTCGGCTTCGTTCGACAGCGATCCGTCGGTCAGGAAGACAATTTGCCGCAGCGACCCGTCGTCCTTCTGCCGGCTGTCGACCAGCGCCGCCTTCAGCGCGGGCAGCATCTCGGTGCCGCCTTCCGCATCGAGCCCCGCAGTGTAGCGCCGGGCCGTTGCGAGCTGCTCGCCGGTGGCGGGCACCGCCTCGTCGAACAGCTGCGTCATGGTGTCGTCGAAGCGGATGATGTTGAAGCGGTCCTGCGGGCGCAGCGTGCCGAGCGCGTAGAGCAGGCTTTCGCGCGCGGCGACGATCGAATCGCCCGCCATCGAGCCCGAATTGTCGATCACGAAGATCATCTCGCGCGGCGGCACTTCGCCGGCCGGGCCGAGCGAAGGCGGGGTGATCGTCGCCATGACGTAATCGAGCTCGCCGTGGCGCTGGCGGAACAGGCCGAGCAGCGGCGCCTTGCCCGGCGCGCTCCAGCTGAGTTCGAAGTCGCGGTTGGCCGGCACCTCGCCGTCGGTCAGCGTGACGATCCGCGCCGCGCCCTTGCCGCGCGCGACGGTGACCCGGTGATAGGGGCTGGCGATCCCTTCGGGCACGAAGCCGGGATCGAGCTCGACGCTGATCGAGACCGGGTTGAGCATTTCGCCCAGCTTCGGATGCGCGGTGGGAGCGGTGACGTCGGCCGCGTCGGCCAGCGCCTCGCCGCTCGGCCGTCCGCTCGCCGTCGTCAGCGAATGCGGCGGCACGTAGCGCGGGCCGACCACCAGCGGCAGCCGCAGCGCATAGTCGCCCGCGACCTGGCGCACCGGGGCCTGGAATTCGATCTGCACCAGCACCGTCTCGCCCGGCCCGACATTGGCGATCGAATTGCGGAACATGTTGGGCCGCGCCTGTTCGACGAGGCCCGCCTTCTTCCCCTCGGCCTTGGCCTGCTCGTAGATTTCGCGCGCCTCCTCCCGCGGCTTGATCCTGCCACGAAACACGCGCTGCCCGACCACCATGGCAAGCGTATCGACCGCCCCGTCGTCGGGCAGCGGGTAGAGATAGGTCGCCTCCATCCACTTGTCCGAAGTGTTGCGGAACGCCTGCGTTACGGTGACGCGCGCGGTCTGGCCGGCGACTTTGGCGACGATATCGGTCCCGAGCCGCATCGCGGGCATTTCGGTAGCGACGCCCTTCTCGCGCAGGATCAGCCCGCCGTTTGCGAACGGATCGGCGGCCTCCTCGCCGCGCGCCGACAGCATCGAGGCGGATGCCGCCAGCGCGATTCCGAGCGCGGAAATCAGCAGCGCCGCAAGCAGGTTGCGAGGGTCGATCGAAGCAATTCGTCGCATGTAAGCCTCCGTTCATCTCACTTTCCGTATCCGATACCGAGCGAGACGGGCGGAGCGCCACGGGCAAGAATGGCCGATTTCAGCCGCTCGCGGGGACGGGAGGACGGAAATGTGCGGTTCTGTGCGGAACCGTGCGGAACGCGAGGAGGAACCGATGGGGCTGGCGGCACTGCAATGCGAATTCGACAACGAGGCGGTCGCCTTCAGGCTGCGCGAAGAGATCGCCCGGCGGCGTATCTCGCGCCAGGGCCTCGCCGAGACCGCACGCCTCAGCATCTCGACGCTGGAGAAGGCGCTGTCGGGCCGCCGCCCGTTCACGCTCGCGACGATCGTCCGGCTCGAGGAGGCGCTCGGTTCTTCGCTGCGCGAGCAGCCCCGGCCCGATCCCGCCGTCCCCGCGCTCGCCCCGCCCGAGATGGGCTCCTACGCCCGCCCCGCCGTGCAATGGATCGAGGGCGAATATCTGACCCTGCGCGCCAGTTTCGGCGAGGAGGGCGCGATCTACGCCTACCGCACCGAAATCCGCTGGAGCCGCGCCAAGGGGCATCTGGTCTTCGCCGAGAGCGAGCGGCTCGATTCATGCTTCGAACAGGCCGGCTTCGTTTCGATGCCGCACCTGTCGGGACACGTCTATCTCGTCACCGGCGAGGCGGGGCAGTACCGGATGACGATACTCGGGCGGGCCACGCGCGACCAGCGCATGTTCGGCCTGCTCTCGACGTTGCAGGTCGGCCACGGTTCGCAACTGGTACCGGTATCGAGCCCCGTCGCGCTGGTCCCGATCGAGCAATTGCCCGAGGCCCGCTTCGGCCTGATCCGCGCGGACGACAAGCCGGTTCGCAGCTATCGCGAAATCCTCGACACCGCGCTGACGCAGGATTTCTGCCGGTTGCGGCGTTAGATCCTCCCCATCGACTTGCGATGGGGAGGTGGCAGCCGCTGCAAGCGGTTGACGGAGGGGCCGGGGCGAAACGGCAGAGGTCGCGCGAAGGCCCCTCCACCATCCTGACGGATGGTCCCCCTCCCCATCGCAAGACGATGGGGAGGATTGGATACGCCGGATACGAAAAGGGCCCCCGCCATGACGGCGAGGGCCCGCTCGGTGATCTATTGTCGGTGCCGTCAGGCGACTCGTCAGGCGACTCCGGGCATCAGCCTTTCGCCGGCGATCGTCTTCATCGCCTTCTGCAGCTTCTCGAACGCGCGGACCTCGATCTGGCGGATGCGCTCGCGGCTGACATCGTAGACCTGCGACAGCTCCTCGAGCGTCTGCGGGTTCTCGGTCAACCGCCGCTCGGTGAGGATATGCTTCTCGCGGTCGTTGAGGCTGTCCATCGCCTCGACCAGCATGTCGTGGCGGACTTCGGCCTCTTCGGCGTCGGCGACGGTCTCGTCCTGCAGCGGGCGGTCGTCGGTCAGCCAGTCGAGCCACTGGCCCGAGCCTTCTTCGCCGTTGCGCATGGGTACGTTGAGCGAGCCGTCGCCGCCCATCATCATGCGCCGGTTCATGTTGACCACTTCCTGCTCGGGCACGCCGAGATCGGACGCGATCTTGGCGACGTCGTCGGGATGGAGGTCGCTGTCTTCGTAGGCTTCGAGCTGCTTCTTCATCCGGCGAAGGTTGAAGAACAGCTTCTTCTGCGCCGCGGTGGTGCCCATCTTGACGAGGCTCCAGCTGCGCAGGATGAATTCCTGGATCGAGGCCTTGATCCACCACATCGCATAGGTCGCGAGGCGGAAGCCGCGATCGGCCTCGAACTTCTTCACGCCCTGCATCAGCCCGACATTGCCTTCGGAAATGAGGTCGCTGACGGGCAGGCCGTAGCCGCGATAGCCCATCGCGATCTTCGCCACGAGGCGCAGATGCGAGGTGACCAGCTGCGCGGCGGCCTCGGGGTCCTCGTGCTCCTCGTAACGCTTGGCGAGCATGTATTCCTGCTCCTGCGTCAGCACGGGGAATTTCTTGATTTCGGAGAGATAGCGGTTGAGGCTCTGCTCACCGCCGAGCGCAGGTACGCTCAATGCCTTGTTATTGCTCACGTCTTCCCTAACCTTTCTGCGTCGACCTCTCTCGCCGGACCCCTGATGGGCATCCGGTCTTTCGGGCCACGTTCTTCCATATAGCGCACTGCGCGCGCTTTTGCAGTGCCATTCATCGATTTCAACGAGCGGTTTCGTCGATAAGTTCCTGCATGTCGGCGGGTAGATCGGCGTGAAATTCGCATTTTTCGCCGGTTACCGGGTGATCGAAACCGAGTGCGGCCGCATGCAGCGCCTGGCGGGCGAAACCGATCCGCTGGATGAGCGGGCGTAGCGGTTTGGGAGTGCGGCCATAGACAGGATCTCCCAATAGCGCATGACCTATTGACGCGCAGTGAACGCGCACCTGATGCGTCCGCCCGGTTTCGAGCTGGCATTCCAACAGGCTGCAATCGTTGAGTTTTTCTAGCGTGCGATAATGCGTGACAGCGTGCTTGCCGCGCGTCGAATCGTCGGGCAGCACGGCCATCTTCTTGCGGTTGCGATCCGAGCGTCCGATCCGGCCCGAAACGGTGCCTTCGGGCGGGTTCGGATGGCCGCCGCAGACCGCCAGGTAGCGCCGCATGATCGAGTGGTCGGCGAACTGTTTCGCCAGCCCCTCATGCGCCGCAGTAGTTTTTGCAGCGACCAGCAAACCGGAAGTATCCTTGTCGATCCGGTGGACGATGCCGGGGCGCGCGACTCCGCCGATTCCCGACAGCTGGCCGCGGCAATGGTGCAGCAGCGCGTTGACCAGCGTCCCGTCCGGATTGCCCGCCGCCGGGTGGACCACCATCCCGGCGGGTTTGTTCACCACGATCAGGTGCTCGTCCTCGAACGCGATGGCGAGCGGGATGTCCTGTGGCTGCGCTTGCGGTTCGTCGGGCGGGGGGAGGGCGATGGTGAATTGCTCGCCGCCCGCGGTCTTGCCCGAGGCGGACGTCGCGGTTCGCCCGTCGACCGTAACCGCACCTTCGGACAGCAACGCTTTCACCCGCTCGCGCGACAGACCCGAGGCATCGGCCAGCGCCTTGTCGAGGCGGAGATTGCCGGGGAGGGTTCCGGAAATGGTTTCGGGTATCGGCACGGTTCGTGCGCTAGAAGAAAAGGCAGCCCTTCGACAAGCTCAGGGCGAACGGGGTAGGGGTGTCGGGTGATTACGATTTCGAGTGAATGTCTATCATGCTTGCACGCCGAAGCCGCCCGTGCCCACCCGCACGAATGCTGCGGCATTCTGCTCGGCGCGGGTTATCGCATCGCCGCGATCCGCCCAGCGCGAAATGTTCACCCCGACCCCGCGCGCCGGTTCGAGATCGATCCGCAGGCGTTGGTCGACGCCCATCGCTCGGCGCGGGAGGGCGGGCCGCAAATCCTCGGCTATTACCACTCGCACCCGAATGGCCGCAGCGAGCCCTCCGCCACCGATCGCGCGCAGGCTACGGGAGACGGACGGATCTGGGCGATCGTCGCCGGAAACGACGTAACCCTGTGGCGCGACGCAAAGACCGGCTTTTCGCCGCTTTCCTACACCGTCGCCGACGCCTAAGCTGGCCCATGCCTCTCGCCGCACCGCATATCCGGGGACCGATATCGCATCCCGGGTGGCGGGGGCGGTTTTTTGCCCTAGGACCGTGTAACAAGCGGTCCATGTCTCGGGATATTGCTCTTTACCGATGAACCAGAACGACGCCATCGACCTCGCCACGCTGCTCTGTTCGCGGCTGTGCCACGACATGCTCTCGCCGGTCGGCGCGCTCAGCAACGGGCTCGAACTGCTCGCCAGCGAGAACGACCCCGAAATGCGCCAGCGCTGTTTCGAGCTGCTCGAACAGAGCGCCAAGATCAGCACCGACAAGCTCAAATTCTTCCGTCTCGCCTTCGGCGCGGCGGGCGGATTCGGCGAAATGGTCGAGGTGGCCGAGCCGAAAGCGCTGATCGAGGCGCTGGTCGGCGATGCCAAGCGGATCACCGTCAACTGGGCGCTCGACGAGCAGAAACTGCCCAAGCCGGCGGTCAAGGTGCTGCTCAATTTCGCGCAGATCGGGCTCGATGCGCTGGTGCGCGGTGGCACGCTCGATATCGGGGTCGAGGCGCGCGACGGGGCGCACGAGATCGTGGTCCGCGCGACCGGGCCCAAGATCGGTTTCGACGATACGGTCGGCCGCGCGCTGCAGGGCGAGCTCTCGGCATCCGACCTGACCAGCCGCACCGCGCCCGCGCACATGCTGTCGCTGCTCGCCGAACAGGCGGGCGGCGGGCTGCAATACCAGCTCTCGGACGAGGCGCTGATCCTCGGCGCGGTGCTGCCGCAGCCCGAGGGGATGATCGGGTGAATCCCGAGGAACTCGGGGCCGGCCTGCCGCGCAGCGGCGACGAGCTGGTCGACCGCGAAATCCTGTCGCCCAATCACGACGAGCGCGCGCTGCCCATCTCGATGGTGGTGATCCACTACACCGAGATGGAGGACAAGGGCTTCGCGATCGAGCGGCTGTGCGATCCGGAGGCCAAGGTTTCTGCGCATTACCTGATCGGGGAGCAGGGCGAGGTGATCCGGCTGGTGCCCGAGGACAAGCGCGCCTGGCATGCGGGGGTGTCCTACTGGCGCGGGCACAAGGACGTGAACTCGGCCAGCGTGGGAATCGAGCTCGATCATCCGGGCCACAAATACGGCTACCGCGAATTCAACGAGGCGCAGTTCGAGGCGCTGGTGCCGCTGGTGGCGCGGGTCGTGAAGGACTACGACATTCCGCGCGCCAACGTGGTCGGCCATTCGGACGTCGCCCCGGCGCGCAAGATCGATCCGGGCGAGCTGTTCCCGTGGGACCGGCTGGCCGAATACGGGCTGTGCCTGCCGCGCCCCGACAAGCTCGAACGCGGCGATCCGTTCGACAACGATGCCGCCTTCTACCTCGCGCTCGAACGCTTCGGCTACGACGTTTCCGACGGGCACAAGGCGGTCGAGGCGTTCCAGCGCCGCTGGCGGCCGGAGAAGATCGACGGCGAGATCGACGGACAGGTGCGCGCGATCCTGTTCCAGCTGCTGCTTGATCGCGACCGCGGAGACGCTAGATAGGGCGGGCCAGGGGGCCGGGCAGCCGCGTCACGCAAGTGCCGAGGAAAGTCCGGGCTCCACGAAGCAAGGGTGGCGGGTAACGCCCGCCGGGTGAAGACCCAGGGAAAGTGCCACAGAGAGTATACCGCCGATGGCGCCTAAAGCGCACAGGCAAGGGTGAAAGGGTGCGGTAAAAGCGCACCGGGGCGGCGGCAACGTCGTCCGCATGGCAAACCCCACCCGGAGCAAGGCCGAATAGGGGCGGCGCGCTCGCGAAAGCGGGCAGGGGTGTTTCGCCCCTAGCGCAAGCTGCGACCGCCCGGGTTGGCTGCTCGAGCCATGGAGCGATCCATGGCCCAGATGAATGGCTGCCACCGCGGCGCTGGTCGTTACGATACCGGTCGCGGGACAGAACCCGGCTTACAGGCCCCCTGGCGCTTTCCTACTCGGCATCCCCCGGCTAGACCGGTGGCATGAGCAGCCGCACTCCGATCCTCGCGACGCTGGTCGCCGGTGCGGTGGCCGCAATTACGGCGCCCGCCCTCGCGCAGTCGGACGCGGGCGGGATCGATCCCGCGCACGCCGCCCCGGCATGCGAAATGGAGGACGCGCTCACGATCGACGCGCGCGACATCGCGACGCCGCGCGCGCTGGCGGAGGCGGTTGCGCAATCGGGTGCGCAGGCGGTGGCGATCGCGGGCGGCACGTTCGAGGGGGCGGAGTTCGCCCCCTTCGCAGCAAGCTTCGCACACGCATGCTTCTTCGAAACGCGGCTCAAGGGCAGCGACTGGCGGGCGGCGGACGCTACCGGCATCCGCTTCGTCAAGACCGACTTGCGCGATGCCGATATGCGCAGCGCGCGGCTCGAGCGGGTGGTGTTCGATGGAGTGAACCTCTCGCGCGCCGACCTGACCGGCGCCTCGCTGGTCGAGGCGCAATGGGTCGGCGGTTACTGGAACAGCGATCTCGCCGGTACCGTGTTTCGCGATGCCGACATGCGGCGGTTCCGCTTCGACTGCCAGATCACGCTCGACGCTGCGTGCGGGGGCAACGAGGGAGCCGATTTCGCAGGCGCCGACCTGGGCGGGGCCGATCTGTCCAGCTTCGGTATCTGGGGCTTCGACCGCTTCGACGGTGCGCGGTTCGACCGGACCTTTGTCCAACCGCGGGCGCTGGCCCATGTCGGAGCACCCGAACTGGCGGGCCCCGTGCTGCTCGCGACCGAATACGAGGCGGATGGCGCAGCGCGCGCCGGGGTGTCGCTCTCGCCCGCCGAGGTCGCTCAGGTCGTCGCCGACAACGCCGTCGCGGCGAAGGACGAACCGTCCTTTGCCTGCGCCGCGGCCGCGAGCCGGGCCGAGACACTGATCTGCGGCGAATGGGAGCAGCGACTGCGCGCGCTCGATCGCGATCTCGCCGATCTGTATCGCGAAGCGCGCAATGCGGGCGTGACCGCTGCGGCCTCGCAGCGGGCCTGGCTCCGGCAGCGCGACCGGTGCGCGGACCGCGACTGCCTCGCCGACAGTTATCGCGAGCGGATGGATGCGCTGTTCGCCGCGCTGGGCGACCGCTGGGCGCTCGCGCCCGACGAGACGCGAACCTATCACGAACCGGTGCTCGCGCTCACCGAGGCGTTCCGCAAGCGGGAACTCTATCGCCGGATGATTCCCGCACTCGAACTGGCGGCGATGCAGGACGCTGCGCTGACCGGCCGCGAGGACGGCTCGATCGCGGCCGAGGGCTCGGCGGTCGGCGCCAACGCGCATACCTGCGGGCTGCGGGTCGAGGCGGCGTCGTACGATCCCGCCACCGGCTGGTATTCGGCGGTTTCGTCGGACGGCATCGAGGTGCCGCTGTTCCGGATCTGGGGCGACCGGCTGCTGATCCGCTATTCGGGCAATTTCGGCAACACGCCCGAAGAAGCAATCGATTTCATCAGCTGCGGCGCGCGCGCGGCGTTCGACGACATGCTCGATCTCGACGGGAGGGAGTAACCGGTGAGTAGACGATTGGCAGCCGAGGCGATCGGCAGTTTCTTCCTGTTCGCCTGCGTCGTGGGCTCGGGGATCATGGGCGAGAACCTCGCGGACGGGAACGTCGCCATCGCGCTGCTCGCCAACACGCTCGCGACCGGGTTCATTCTCGCTGTACTGATCGCGATGCTGGGGCCGGTTTCGGGCGCGCATTTCAACCCGGCGGTGACGCTTGCCTTCGCCATCAGGCGCGAGATCGCCCCGAGCGAGGCGGTGCTGTTCGTGGCGCTGCAACTGGCGGGCGGCGTCGTCGGCGTGCTCGCGGCGCATCTGATGTTCGACCTGCCGGTGTGGCAATTGTCGGCCAAGGCGCGGACCGGGACGGGGCAATGGCTCGGCGAGGCGATCGCGACCTTCGGGCTGGTGTTCACCATCCTCGCGACGCTGAAGGTCAACAAGGCGTGGGTGCCGGCGAGCGTCGGGCTCTACATCGCCGCCGCCTACTGGTTCACCTCCTCGACCAGCTTCGCCAATCCGGCGATCACCGTCGGGCGCAGCCTGACCGATACCTTCTCGGGCATCGCGCCGGGCAACGTGATCGCCTTCGTGATCGCGCAGCTGGCGGGCGCGGTGCTCGCAGTATGGTGCGCGAAGTGGCTCTACGCGAAGGAGGCGGAAGAATCGCTCAAGCCCCGATCGGAATGACCCCGTCATCCTGAACTTGTTTCAGGATCCATTTCACCACAGGCAAGGGCGGTGCAGGTAGAGAGATGGATGCTGAAACAAGTTCAGCATGACGAACAGACAGGGTAGTTGGGTTGGCCTCGCCCGTTCGGCGACCAGCGACCGGCTCCCTCAGAGGATGATCGCATGTCGGCCGGCCAACGCGCGCCTTGTTCGTGAATAGCGGTAGGCCCTATCCCCGCCCGATGCTGACATATTCGAACCCCGCCGCGCGGACATCCTCGGGCTTGTAGATATTGCGCAGGTCGACCAGCACCGGCGCCCTGGCCAGTTCCGTGACGCGGCCCAGATCGAGCGCGCGGAAGGCGTCCCATTCGGTGACGATCGCGATGGCATCGGCGCCCTCGATCGCGGCGTAGGAATTGTCGCACATGGTCACTTCGGGCATCAGCGGGCGCGCCTGTTCCATCCCTTCGGGATCGTAGGCGGCGACCTTCACCCCCGCATCGGTCAGCGCCTGCGCGATGGCGATGGCGGGCGAATCGCGCATGTCGTCGGTGTTGGGCTTGAAGGTCAGGCCGAGCAGCGCGACCTTCTTGCCGCGTGCCTTGTCCGCCCCGCCGAGCGCGTCGAGCACCTTGCGGCCCATCGCGCGCTTGCGGCTGTCATTGACCTTGACCACGGCCTCGACGATCCGCGTCGGGCTGTCGTGATCTTCGGCGGTCTTGAGCAGCGCCAGCGTATCCTTGGGGAAGCACGAGCCGCCGTAGCCCGGCCCGGCATGGAGGAACTTGGCGCCGATGCGGTTGTCCATCCCGATGCCGCGGCTGACGTCCTGCACGTTGGCGCCGACCTTCTCGCACAAATCGGCCATCTCGTTGATGAAGGTGATCTTGGTCGCGAGGAAGGCGTTGGCGGCGTATTTGATCAGCTCGCTCGAGCGGCGGTTGACGAACAGGATCGGCGATTCGTTAAGGAACAGCGGGCGGTAGACCTCGGTCATCACTTCGCGGCCGAAATCGTCCTCGGCCCCGATCACGATCCGGTCGGGGCGCTTGAAGTCGCCGATCGCCGCGCCCTCGCGCAGGAATTCGGGATTGGAGACGACCGAGACGCGGTGTTTCGCGCCGCTGTCGGCGAGGATGCGCTCGACCTCGTCGCCAGTACCGACCGGGACGGTCGACTTGGTCACCACCACTGCATCGTTGGCGAGATTTGCGCCGATCTCTTTCGCCACCGCGTGGACGTAGGACAGGTCGGCATGGCCGTCGCCGCGGCGGCTCGGCGTGCCGACCGCGATGAAGATCGCCTGCGCGCCCGCGATCCCCTCGGCGAGGTCGGTGGTGAAGGAAAGGCGGCCCGCGCCGACATTGCTCTCGACCAGCGCGTCGAGACCCGGCTCGTAGATGGGCATAACGCCCTTGTGGAGCGCGTCGATCTTCGACTGGTCCTTGTCGATGCAGACGACGTCGTGGCCGAAATCGGCGAAGCACGCCCCCGACACCAGCCCGACATAGCCCGAACCCACCATCGCGATCTTCATGCGTCGCTGTCCCTCTTGTGTATGGCGATCATCCCGGTTTCCTCGACCGCCTGGATATAGCGGCGCCCGGTCCCTTCGAGCACCAGCGCGGTCAGCATGCCCGAGCGGAACGCGCCGGTGTCGATCCCGATGCGGTTGGTACGCTCATCGACTTCGTCGGAAATCGTGTGGCCGTGCACCACGACATGCGAATGCGGATTCGTGTGGCGCAGGAACGGCTCGCGAATCCACAGCATGTCGTGACGCTCCTGGTCCGCCAGTTCGATCTCGGGCCGGATCCCGGCGTGGACGAACAGGTAGTCGCCCAGCTCGATATAGTCCTCGAAGGTCTCGATGAATTCGCGGTCGCGCCGGGGTACGAGCCGGTGCATCAGCGTCTGCAGCTCGTGAATACTCGATTCGTCGAACACCTTTTTCGACACGCCGTAGCTGAACAGCGTCTCGCGCCCGCCATGCTTGAGGAAGTGGCGCAGGATGGCGGTATCTTCGAACGCTTCGAGGAACATTTCCTCGTGATTGCCGGCGAGGATCCGCAGCGGGCGGCGCGTCTTCCATTCGCGCGCGCGCGCGACGACCTGCGCGCTTTCGGGGCCGCGGTCGACCAGGTCGCCGAGCAGGACCACGGTGGTGCGCACCGGCGGGGGTGCTTCCATGTCGTCGCGCTCGATCGCGTGGATCAATTCGTCGAACAGGTCGAGCCGGCCGTGGATGTCGCCGATGACATAGGCGCGCTCGCCCGGCGGCAAAGAGGGCCGGGGAGCTTCCTGCCGGGGGCGGAAGAGCTGGCGAAGCGGTTCGAACATGTTGCCGGGGTACTAGATAGGGGGAAATTGCGGCGCCGCATAGGCGATGGGCCGCGCCGCGGCAACCGCTCTCCACCCCGGCCGGCAATGCCCGACTGGTGCGCAAAGGTCACATTTGCCGGTGCAAAAATATCGTTTGGGTTTGCCTCTTGTGCGATGCAGCACATTTCGGCAAGATTGTTTCATATTTGTCAGAGAGCGCACATCAAACGATGCGTTCCGACAGATTGGCAGGTGGGACGAAGCAAACCACAAACGCAAGGAAGTTTGTCATGCTCACGTCCATCCGCGGCCTTGCCGCCGCATCCGTTTTCGTATTTTCCGCAACCGCCGCACCGGCATTCGCACAAGTCGTCAACCCGGCAGACGAAGTCAGCGATGACACCGATCCGCCGGGCGAGATCGAGATCTCGGGCAATGTCGCCCTCGTCAGCGACTACCGCTTCCGCGGCGTATCCTTCTCCGACGGCGACCCGGCGCTGCAGGGCGGGATCGACATCGCCCATTCGAGCGGCGTCTATATCGGCACCTGGGCCTCCACCATTTCGGGCGGCGGCCCGTACGGCGAGCTCGAACTCGATGTTTATGGCGGCTGGAGCGGCGAGGTCGGCGACGGCGTCACCCTCGATATCGGCCTGCTCTACTATATGTATCCGACCGAGAACGAGCTCGCCAACTTCCTCGGCGTCGATACCGACTATTTCGAGCCCTATGCCTCGATTTCGACCGATCTCGGGCCGGTCAGCGCCACGCTCGGCGCCGCCTATGCCTGGGAACAGGATTCGCTCGGCGGCGGGGACAATATCTATGTCTACACCGATGTGGAGGCCGGAATTCCGGACACGCCGATCGCGCTCTCGGCGCATCTCGGCTATACCGACGGGGTGTTCTCGACCGACACGAACAGTACCAGCTTCGACTGGGGGCTCGGCGCGTCGTGGGCGGTTACCGACAGCCTCAGCCTCGGGGTCAACTACGTCGACACCGAAGGTCCGTCGATCGAGGACTTCACCGATGCGGGCATCTTCTTCACGCTCGGCTACAGCATGTAGCGTCCGGGCCTCTTGCCAGCCGGGAGGCCCGCGCCGGACGACCGGTGCGGGCCTTTCCTTTGGGCATTCGGTCAGCTGAGCGAAAAGTTGACCGTCGTGACCACGCGCACCTTCTTGTAGGGCGAATCGCTGACGCCCCAGCCGCCTTCGTCGCCGTCGCGGCCCTCGATGCTGAAATAGCCCTGCGTCGCGTCCTTGATCGCGCCGACATCCGCGCCGCTGTCCTCGGCGAACTGCTCGGCCGCGGCGCGCGCATCCCTGGTCGCCTCGGCGACCATTTCGGGCTTGATGTCGTTGAGCCGGGTGAAGGTGTAGCTCATGCCCGAGCCTTCCTCGAGGAAGACGCCACGATTGACGAGGTCGAACTGGCGCGCGACCGCGCGCTGGGCGCGCTCGATATCGTCGGTGCGCAGCGACAGCCGCTGGCGCACGGTGTAGTTGGTGATCCCGTCATTGGTGTAGCTCGAGACGTTGGCACCGGTCGGCTGCAATGCATCTTCGGGAAATCCGAGGCCGGCGAAGAATTGCTCGATCGCCTCGGTGTCGCCGCGCACCTTGGCTTGCGCGGAGGCGAGATCGGTCGAGGTCGAAGAATAGGAAATCGTCCAGGTGGCGAGATTCGCGGTGACGTCGCGTTCGGCGAGGCCGCGCACCGTGACCGACCGTTCGGCCTCCTTCGCGCGCAGCAATCCGTCGCCGAGCAGGTAGCCGCCGAGCACGATGCCGATCGCCGCGATCGCCGCAGTGCCGAACCAGCGCCTGGTCGCCGCATCGCTCAGAAAGCCGTTGCCCTCCCTGGTCCTTTCCTGCACCGCATCGTCGTTCATCGCAGCCTCCTAGCTCGAAGCAACCCTGCGACGAGTTGTGCATGATTGTCGATGAACCGTTTTTGAACGAGGTGAGCCGGGCATGGTCAAATATCTGCATTCGATGATCCGAGTGGCCGATCCCGACGCGACGGTAGCGTTCTTCGGGCTGATCGGGCTCGAGGAAGTGCGGCGCTTCGATGTCGAGCAGGGGCGCTTCACGCTGATCTTCCTCGCTGCGCCGGGGCAGGAGGGCGTCGCCGAGGTCGAGCTGACCTACAACTGGCCGCCCGAGGACGGCTCGGAGCCGGAGCACTACGACGGCGGCCGCAATTTCGGCCACCTCGCCTACCGCGTCGAGAACATCTACGAGACGTGCCGGCGGCTGATGGATGCGGGCGTCACCATCAACCGCCCGCCGCGCGACGGGCACATGGCGTTCGTGAAATCGCCCGACGGTATCTCGGTCGAGCTGCTGCAGGAGGGCAACCTGCCGCCGCAGGAACCCTGGGCGAGCATGGAGAACACCGGGAGCTGGTGAGGGGAGCGTCTTTTTCGGCGGCGACGCGGCCTGTCGCTGCTTGGCAGGTATCGGACCGCCGGGTGCGGCACCGGCCCACTCCCCCACCCTTCCACCCTTAGGTTACTAAAGTCGGGGTGGAAGGGTGGGGGAGTGGGCCGGTGCCGCAAGGGCCAGACGGAGGTCTGGCCCGCACGCAACAAAGACTCTCACCGCCGGAAAATTACGAAACGTAAGGCGACTTGATATCGTCCGGGTGCGTCGTGGTCATGCGCAGGATGGCGTAGCCGACCACAGCCGAGATCAGCGACCCGCCGAGAATGCCGATCTTCGCCTCGTCGATCAGCTCGCGATAGCCGGGGAAGGCGAGTTCGCCGATGAACAGCGACATGGTGAAGCCGATCCCGCACAGGATCGAGACGCCCCACACCTCGGGCCAGGTCGCCTGGTAGGGACGCTTGGCGAAGCCGACCCGGTCGGCGGCGTAAATCGCCGCGAAGATTCCGACCTGCTTGCCGAGGAACAGGCCCGCGGCGATGGCGATTGGCAGCGGTGCCAGCACGCCTTCCAGCCCGAGGCCCGATATGTCGACCCCGGCATTGGCGAAGCCGAACACCGGCACGATGAGGTACGCGCTCCACGGTGCCAGCCCGTGTTCGAGATGTTCGAGCATGGTGTCGTCGTTCCTGCCGCGCATCGGTATGGTCAGCGCCGCGACCACGCCCGCGATGGTCGCATGGACCCCCGAATTGAGCACGAAGAACCACAGCACCAATGCGAGCAGGATGAAGGGTACGACCGACGAGATCCTCATCCGGTTGAGCCCGAACATGATGGCGACCACGACCAGCGCGCCGAGTAGCCAGGTCAGCTTGATCCCTGCCGTGTAGACCAGCGCGATGACCAGCACGGCGCCGATATCGTCGACGATCGCCACGGTCAGCAGGAACAGCCGCAGCGAGGCGGGCACCCGGCTGCCGAGCAGGCCGAGAACGCCCATCGCAAAGGCGATGTCGGTCGCAGCGGGGATCGCCCAGCCCTGCATCAGGACGGAGGCCTCGCCGCTGACGAAGAAGATATAGACCAGCGCCGGCACGCCCATGCCCGCGGCCGCGGCGAGGATCGGCAGGCGGCGCTGTTCTGCGGTCGAGAGCTGTCCCTCGATCCATTCGCGCTTCACCTCGAGCCCGACGACGAAGAAGAAAATCGCCATCAGCCCGTCGTTGATCCACAGATGCAGCGTGTTGAGCTTGAAGGTGTCGGCCGAGAACCACAGCCCGTGGAACAGGTGGTGATATTCCTCGTGCAGCGCCGAATTGGCCACCAGCATGGCGGCCACCGCAACCAGGATGAGCAGGACGCCGGCCGAAGCGTCGCCGACGAACAGCGCGCGCACGGGGGCGAAGAAGGAGCGGACGGGACTTGTGCTTTCGGCCATGTCGCGACCCTTTTTCGCAAAAGCTTGCGCGTTGCAAGCACTGCATCGTAGAGATACGTAGTTCCGCAGGGGGGCACGGTGTGGAACCATGGGAATTCACGGCCTGGCAATGGCTCGTGCTGGTGCAGCACGAACTGCTGCTGTTCGCCGGAATCTTCTTCCTGATCGGGGCGCTCGACGAACTGGCGATCGATCTCGTCTGGCTCCGGCTCGCGCTGACCCGGCGCACGCGGCCGCGGCAGCTCGACTGCGCCGAAGAGAACCCCGCGACGCTCTCCGGTCCGGTCGCCGTGTTCCTGCCCGCGTGGCGCGAGGCGCGCATTATCGGCCCGACCATCCGGCACCTGCTGGCAGTGTGGCCGCAGCGCGAATTGCGGCTCTATCTCGGCTGCTACCGCAACGATCCCGCCACGCTCGAAGCGGCGATGGCGGTGGGCGGACACGACGACCGCCTGCGGATCGTCGTGCATGATCGCGACGGGCCGACAACCAAGGCCGACTGCCTCAACCGGCTCTATCGTGCGTTGACAACCGACGAGCAGAGGAGCGGCCGGACGGTGCGCATGGTGGTGTTGCACGATGCCGAGGACATGGTCGATCCGGCGGCGATCGGCGTGCTCGACGCTTCCATAGCGCAGGCGGAGATGGTGCAACTACCCGTCAGGCCCGAACCGCAATCGGGCACCTTCGGTATCGGCAGCCATTATTGCGACGAATTCGCCGAGGCGCATGGGAAAACGATGGTGGTGCGCGATGCACTCGGCGCCGGACTCCCGCTCGCAGGGGTCGGCTGCGCGATCCGCCGCGATGCGCTCGACAAGCTGGCAATGCGGCGCGCCGACGACGGACCCTTCGCGACCGATTGCCTGACCGAGGATTACGAGCTCGGCATCGGCATCGGAGCGCTCGGCGGGCGCACCCGATTCCTGCGCGTGCGCGCGCCCGACGGACGGCTGGTGGCGACGCGTGCCTGCTTCCCCGCGCGGCTCGACCGGGCGGTGCGGCAGAAGACCCGCTGGCTTCACGGCATCGCCTTCCAGGGCTGGGACCGGCTCGGCTGGAGCGGTAGTGTGGTGGAGTGCTGGATGCGCCTACGCGACCGGCGTGGGCCGTTCGCGGCGCTGATCCTCGCGGTCGGCTACCTGCTGCTGATACTGGCGACGCTCGGCTGGGCGCTCGGGCTGGCCGGGATCGGAGCGGCGATCGACGGCTCGCCGCTGCTGCAGGCGATCCTGTGGTGCAACCTGTTCGGCCTGTGCTGGCGGATCGCGTTCCGCACCGCCTTCACCGCGCGCGAATACGGCCTTGCCGAGGGCCTGTGGGCGATTCCGCGCATGGTGGTCGCCAACACCATCGCGATCATGGCGGGGCGGCGCGCGCTGGCGGCCTATGCGCGCAGCCTGCTCGGCGAGACGCCGCGATGGGACAAGACCGAACACGATTTGCATCCCGAGGCGATCGGGCGCTCGCTCGCGGCGGCGCGCGGATGAGAACGGCAGCGAAACGTCGCGGACAGCCGCTGGTCGTGCTTGGCGGCGTCTTGGCGCTATGGTGTGCGATGCGGATCGCGCTGTGGGAGTCGCCGTTCCCCTTGCTCCCCGAGCCGATCGGGGAGTTCTTCGCAGAAGGCAGCGCGTCAGAACCGCCCGTCCGGTCGGCGGGATCGGGCGCGGCGGTTGGCTTGACGGTCCGGTCTGCCCATTCGGCATCGCGCGACGGGGGAGCACCGAACGGGCAGGGCGCCGCGTTGCCCCTCGCCTTGGCGACGGGCGGCATGCCGTCCCCGGGCGGCGGTTTCGACACGATGGCGTCGCACCAGTATCTGTGGCTCGCGGCGCTAGAACAGCGCCGCGGCCTGGCAGCCGGGGGTTCTGCGAGGTTCGGCGCTCCCGGCCTCGGCCGCCCGCTGTCGGCCGGCGCGCCGCCGCCTCCCGCGGCAGATCGCTGGTCGCTCGAGGGGTGGGTCTACCTCCGTCAAGGGGCGACCTCCAGTTCGGCGCCCGGGCTGCTCTCGCCCGTCTACGGAGCGAGCCAAGCCGGTGCGGTGCTCCGGCACCGGCTCGCGCCGCGCAGCAACTTGCGCCCCGAGGCCTATGCCCGCTTCACCTCGGCGCTCGCCGGGCCGGAGGATCGCGAACTGGCTGTGGGCCTCGCTGCGCGTCCCTTGAACGGCGTGCCCGTTGCCGCGCAGGCCGAACTGCGCGCCCGCATGGCGAATGGGCGAACCGAATTCCGCCCCGCTGCGATGCTGGTATCCGAAGTCGCTCCACTCGACCTGCCCGCGGGCCTGCGCGCAGAAGTCTATGCGCAAGGGGGCTATGTCGGCGGTAGATTCGCCACTCCCTTCGCCGACGGCCAGGCACGGATGACGCGCGAAGTGGCGGCGTTCGACCTCGGCGAGCTGCGCGCAGGCGCCGGAGCATGGGGCGGAGCGCAGCGCGGTGCGGCGCGACTCGATATCGGACCCAGCGCAAGTGTCGACATGCGGCTCGGCGATAGCCCGGCGCGGCTGGCGCTCGACTACCGGCTGCGCGTCGCGGGCGATGCCGAGCCCGGCTCGGGGGTGGCGGTGACGCTTTCGAGCGGGTTTTGAGGGGTTTTCCGGCGGTGATGCGACCTGTCACTACTTTGGCAGGCATCGGACCGCCGGGTGCGGCACCGGCCCACTCCCCCACCCTTCCACCCTTAGGATACTAAAGTCGGGGTGGAAGGGGGGGGGAGTGGGCCGGTGCCGCAAGGGCCGGACGGAGATCCGGCCCGCACGCAATAAAGACTCGCCAGAGCCCGCGACCCATCCGCCAACGCTTCCGCTTTGCTCCGCCGCTGCGCTGCGATAGGGCGCTCGCATGGACGTCTACCTCCCCATTGCCAATCTCGCGGTCGACGGGCTGGTGATCGTCGCGCTCGGTGCGCTGACGGGGGTGCTGTCGGGGCTGTTCGGCGTCGGGGGAGGCTTCCTGACCACCCCGCTGCTGATCTTCTACGGCGTCCCGCCGACGGTCGCGGCGGCCTCGGCCTCGACCCAGGTGACCGGGGCGAGCGTTTCGGGCGTTCTCGCGCACCGGCGGCGCGGCGGGGTCGACTATCGCATGGGGCTGATCACCGTCGGCGGCGGGATCATCGGCGCGGGCATCGGCGCGCTGCTGTTCCGCTTCTTCCAGGCGATCGGGCAGATCGACGTGGTCATCAGCGTGCTCTACGTCGTCATGCTCGGCTCGATCGGTTCGCTGATGCTGCGCGAGGCGATCGACAGCCTGCGCCCGCCCAGGGACGGCGTCGCGCCCAAGCCGCGCAAGCGGCGGCATCACCCGATCGTCACCGCGCTGCCGCTGCGCTGGCGGTTCTATCGCTCGGGGCTCTACATCTCTCCCTTCGCACCGTTGCTGCTCGGGGTTGCGGTCGGCACGCTGACCATGCTGATGGGGGTGGGCGGCGGGTTCATCCTCGTCCCCGCGATGCTCTACATCCTCGGCATGAGCGCGGGCGTGGTGGTCGGCACTTCGCTGTTCAACATCCTGTTCGTGACCATGGCGACGACGATGATGCATGCGCTGACCACGCATGCGGTCGATATCGTGCTCGTCGTGCTGCTGCTGTTCGGGTCGGTCACCGGGGCGCAGTTCGGCACCCAGCTGGCGCAGAAGGTCAAGGCCGAATGGCTGCGGCTGGCGCTGGCGGCGATCGTGCTCGCGGTGGCGCTGCGGATGCTGTTCGGCCTGTTCTACCAGCCCGACGAGATCTACACGGTGATCCAGCTGTGAAGCGGCTGCTGATCCTGCTCGCGGCGCTGGTGCTGCTCCCCGCGCAGAGCAGCGAGCCGATCCTCGTACCCGAGGTCTCGCAGGACGATATCCAGGTGCGGCAGGGCTTCACCGGCACCGAATTGCTGCTGTTCGGCGCGATCCTCGATCCGCGCGGCGCAAGGGCGGGGCAGGATTACGATATCGTGGTGGTGCTCAAGGGCCCGACCGCCCCGGTCCGCATCCGCGAAAAGGAGCGCGTCGGCGGCATCTGGATCAACGCCGACAGCACCACTTTCCGCTCCGCCCCGTCCTTCTTCGCGGTCGCCTCCTCGAAGCCGATCGAGCAGATCGTCGACGAGCGCACCGCAGCGATCTACGAGCTCGGCACCGAGTTCATCCAGCTCTCGCCGGGCGGGCTGGTCGATCTCGAGGAGCAGGCGCGCTTCACCGCCGGACTGGTCGACCTGCGCACCCGGCAGGGGCTGTTCAAGGAGGACATGAACGGGGTCGAGATCAGCGAACAGGTGCTCTACCAGGCGCGGATCGAGCTGCCTTCCAACGTCCAGACCGGCGCCTACACCGCGGAAACCTTCGCCATCGCCCGCGGCCGGGTGATC
Organism: uncultured Altererythrobacter sp.; assembly: GCA_913055875.1. Taxonomy (GTDB): domain Bacteria; phylum Pseudomonadota; class Alphaproteobacteria; order Sphingomonadales; family Sphingomonadaceae; genus CAJXJY01. The sequence continues at coordinate 3,976 of CAJXJY010000010.1, read as the reverse complement.
GCCTCGGCGATCGCCGAGGTCGAGGTGCGCAAGGTCGGGTTCGAGCGTTTCGTCGAGATTTTCTCGCAAAGACAGGCGTTTCTCTACGGCCTGATCGCGGTGCTGATGTCGGTCGGGATGGGCTGGATCGCGGGGCGGTTGTTCGCGTTGATCTGACGGCTCGAAACCCCAGCGTTGACGCGATCTTAACCCCGTCTCGCCTATCTCCCCGAAGGTATCTGACAGGGGACCGTTCTGCACATGAGCGACATGGGCAATCACGATTTCAACCGCCGTACTACCGACCGGCCCGCGCCCGGTGCGGCGCGTGCCGCGGCGAGTGCGCCGCAGGCCGGGGCGAAACCCGCGCCTGCACAAGCTGCCAAGCAGGCGGCGCCGGAAGACAATGCGACGCAGCCGATCGGCGTGGTGCTCGAAATCGCCGGTTCGGGCTCGCAGATCGCGCTCGATCTCGAACGGCTCAACCAGTGCATGCAGGACGACGATCCCTCGATCGCGCTCGCCGGCCAGGTCGGCAGCCAGATCAAGATCCGCGTCGGCAACAGCTGGCTGCTCGCCAGCGTGCGCAACCAGCGGCAGGACCGGCGCGCCAACGGCATCCTCGCCAATATCGACTTCCTCGGCGAAGGCAGCGAGGAGAAGCTGACCGGCAAGATCAACGGCTTCAAGCGCGGCGTCACGCGCTATCCGATTCCGGGATCCATGATCTATCCCGCCACCACCGCCGATTTGCGGCAGGTCTACGCCAGCGACGGGCGCTCCAACATCCAGATCGGCACGGTCTATCCGACCAAGGATATCCGCGCGGGCATCTATATCGACGCGATGCTGGGCAAGCACTTCGCGCTGCTCGGCTCGACCGGCACCGGCAAGTCGACCAGCGCGGCGCTGATCCTGCATCGCATCTGCGAGGCGGCGCCCGAAGGCCATGTGGTGATGATCGACCCGCACGGCGAATACTCCGCCGCGTTTCGCACCAACGGGCTGATCCTCGACGTCTCGAACCTGCAGATGCCGTACTGGCTGATGAATTTCGAGGAGCATTGCGAGGTGCTGCTGACCAGCACCGGCAACGACCGCCAGACCGATGCCGACATTCTCGCCAAGTGCCTGCTCAAGGCGCGCGGCAAGAACCGTCTCGCCGAGACGATGGGCAAGATCACCGTCGATTCGCCGATCCCCTATCTGCTGTCGGACCTCTCGACCGCAATCCAGGACGAGATGGGCAAGCTCGACAAGGCGACCAACACCGCGCCCTACATGCGGATCAAGACCAAGCTCGAAGAGATGAAGTCCGATCCGCGCTACCAGTTCATGTTCTCAGGGATGCTGGTCGGCGACACCATGGCCGAGTTCATCTCCAAGATCTTCCGCATGCCCGGCGAGGGCATGCCGATCTCGATCATCGACGTCTCGGGCGTGCCGTCGGACATCACCAGCACGGTGGTGGCGGTGCTCAGCCGACTGGTGTTCGACTTCGCCATCTGGGGCCGCGAGGAGAAGACCCGCCCGATCCTGCTGGTGTGCGAAGAGGCGCACCGCTACGTCCCCAACGAAAAGAACGCCGACGGATCTTCGGTCGGCACCATCCTCAGCCGCATCGCCAAGGAGGGCCGCAAATACGGCATCTCGCTCGGCCTCATCACGCAGCGCCCGTCGGATCTTGCCGAAGGCGTGCTGTCGCAGTGCGGCACGATCATCTCGATGCGGCTCAACAACGACCGCGACCAGGCCTTCGTCAAGGCCGCCATGCCCGAGGGCGCGCGCGGCTTCCTCGATTCGATCCCCGCGCTGCGCAACCGCGAATGCATCATCTGCGGCGAGGGCGTCGCGATCCCGATCCGCGTCAGCTTCGACCACCTCGAAGAGGTCAAGCGCCCCGCGTCGGAAGACCCGAGCTTCGTCCAGCTGTGGAGCAAGGCCGGCGGCGAGGAGGAATCGGTGCATCGCGTGGTGCAGCGGTGGAGAACGCAAGGAAGCTGAAGCTTCCTTGCCGGTCTTTGTTTTGCGCACCCGCCTCCGCGGGTGCGTCCTCGGCGCTATTCCTCCGCTTCGCTCCGGGCGCCTGCGGGCGGGCAGTCGCCCTTTGGCGCCGCTGGTCGCGGCGCGGCTGCGGCGTGGCACCAGGAATCTGGACCAAGCCAACTGGCTTGGTCGCGGAGCACGGCCCGTAGGGCCGCAAGCGCGACCGCGCGCCCGCAGCGGCCCGACCGAAGGGAGGAATAGCCGCGAGGACGCTCGCACGGAGGTGCGAGCGAAAAACAAGGACTCCCCGCGCCTCAAGTACCCCTCGTATCCCCGAACAAGTGAATATGCAGCCGGTCCGACAGCCTGAACCCGTGCTCGATACATAGCGGCGCGAGCCATTGTTCGCGCTCGCGCAGGATTGCGCTGTCGGTGCCTTCGGGCATCAGGAAGGTGCGCTCCGCCGGGAAGCGGTAGCGCGCCTGCAGCGCCAGCACCTCGTCGATATCGCCGGGCTCGGCGATCACGAACTTGAAGAAGGCGCGCGGGTCGGTGGCGTAGGAGTCGAGCCGCTCGGGCAACAATGCGAGTTCGGCCGGATTGCCGCTATGCGCGAGCTTGGGGCTGACATTGTACTGGTCGATCCGGATATCGAGCCGCGGCGGGGCCGCAGTGGTGCCGTTGGTCTCGATCTCGATCGCATGATCGGGCAGTGCCTCGACCAGTTCGGCCAGCGCCGCCGCCTGCATCAACGGCTCGCCGCCCGTCACCACCAGTCGGCGAGGGGGCAGGGCGAGGATGCGTCGGGCCACGTCCGCCACTTCCAGTGTGACCTGGTTCGCCTTGCGCTCGAACGTCTCTCCCGACCGGTGCGGTCGCTCGTCGCCGTCCCAGTGCCAAGTATAGGCGGTGTCGCACCACACGCAGGCGAGGTTGCAGCGCGACAGCCGCAGGAAGGCGACCGGCGTGCCCGCGCTCGGCCCCTCGCCCTGGACCGAGGCGAAGATTTCGGGCTCTCCGCGAGCCTGGGTGGCGAGCGTCAGCCGCACGGCAAGGGCCGGGGTGTTGACACATGTGACACTCCCCCGCGGTTTTGAGGCAAGGACAGCGAAGTTGACGAAGGCGACACCGTGTCAACCGTCGGAAATATCATGTAAGATATTGAAATCATGTAATTATATGGCAAATTTGGCCGGTTGACACATTCTCCGGGAGGCCGCCCCCTGCCATGCTCGCCTGCGGTGGTCATACCGCCTCATGGCAGATTCGCACCGTGTAGGAAAATCAATCCTCCCCGGCACGGGGAGGGGGAGGATTGTTATCCCAGCCGCGCCAGCGCCGCCTCGAGCCGTTCGGCCTCGGCGGTGTGGTGCGCGTGGTCGGCGCGCGCCTTCTCGACCGCCTCGGGCTTGGCGCGTTCGACGAAATTCGCGTTCGAGAGCCGCCCTTCGAGCGATTTCGCTTCCTTGCGCGAGGCGGCGAGCGCCTTTTCGAGCCGGGTTTTCTCCGCCTCGATATCGATCACGCCTTCGAGCGGGACGACGAACACGTCCTCGCCCGCCGTCACCTGCATCGCCGGGCCTGCGGGCGCCTCGCCGACGGTCACCGGGGTCAGCCGTGCGAGCCGTTCGATCGCGGCGGCGCTGCGCTCTATGGTGCGGGTCGCGACATCCGACGGCGCGGCGATGAACGCGGCCAGCTTCGCGCCCGGAGGAATGCCGAGTTCGTTCTTCGCGCTGCGGACATTGGTGGTCAACTCGATCACCCAGTCGATCGCGTCGGTCGCATCCCTGCTCACGCTCGCCTGTGGATCGGGCCACTTGGCGGTGATCAGCGGGTAGTTGGCGCGATCCCCCTGCTTCAACCACAGCTCCTCGGTGATGAATGGCATGAAGGGGTGCAGCATGACGAGGATCTGGTCGAGCGCCCAGCCGGCGACGGCGCGGGTTTCGTTTATCGCCGACCACTCCTCCCCCTCTGGGGGAGGGGAACCGCCGGAGGCGGTGGAGGG
>CAJXJY010000009.1 GCA_913055875.1 uncultured Altererythrobacter sp. | reverse complement strand
GCGGCGCTCAGTGTGCCGCAGGGGCGGCTCGGGCTCGAGACGGTTCGCGTGCTGCTGGCGCGGCTGGGCGACCCGCACCTGTCGCTGCCGCCGGTGTTCCATGTCGCGGGGACCAACGGCAAGGGTTCTGTCTGCGCGTTCCTGCGAGCCATGCTCGAAGCGGACGGCAAGCACGTCCACGCGACCACCAGCCCGCATCTGGTGCGCTACAACGAGCGCATCCGTGTCGCGGGCGAGCTGATCGGGGATACGCGTCTGGCGGAGCTGCTCGAGGAGGTGCTCGATGCTGGCGCAGATCTCGCCCCGAGCTTTTTCGAAGTCACGATCGCCGCCAGCTTCCTCGAATTCGCCCGCGTTCCCGCCGATGCCTGCGTCGTCGAGGTCGGGCTCGGCGGCCGGTTCGACGCGACCAACGTGGTCGAGCAGCCCGCTGCTTGCGGTATCGCCGCGCTGGGAATTGACCACGAGCGGTTCCTGCTCGCGCCGGAGGACGGCGTGCCGGACGAACCGATCGTGCGAATCGCGTTCGAAAAGGCGGGAATCGTCAAACCGGGCTGCTCGCTGGTGACGCTGTCCTATTCCGAAGCGGCGACGCTGGAGATCGAACGCGCGGCGCTGGTCGCGCGCGCTCCGCTGGCGATGCGCGGGCGCGAATGGTCGGTGGCGGCGAGCGCAACCGGCCTCGCCTATGCCGATCGCCACGGCGAGCTGGCGCTGCCCCTCCCCGCTCTTCCAGGCATTCACCAGCACGAAAACGCTGCATTGGCGGTAGCAATGCTGCGGCACCAGGATTTCGTCTCGGTGTCGCGCGATGCGATGGCCGAGGGCATCCGTTCCGCGCAGTGGCCCGCTCGGCTACAGCGCTTTGCGCCCGGCCCGCTGACGAACAATCGCGAGATATGGCTCGACGGCGGCCACAACCGCTCGGCGGGCGAAATGCTGGGGCGGCATTTCGCCGGCGAGCGGCTGCATCTCGTTATCGGCATGATCGAGGGCAAGGACCCGCGCGCGCTGCTCGATCCGCTGGCGGGGAGTATCACGAGCGTCACCGCAGTGCCGGTGCCGGGGCACGAGTGGCACCCGGCATCGGCTTTCGGCGATGATGCGAACGAGGCTGCCGATGTTCCGACGGCGCTCGCCCACCTGCCCGATGACGGCTTGCCGGTGCTGATAGCGGGTTCGCTCTATCTTGCAGGCGAAGTGCTGCGTCTCAATCAGGAACTCCCTACCTGAACCGTTCGCCCTGAGCCTGTCGAAGGGCTGCACTTCACCTCCAGTGCAACGCCGGAAGAAAGCAGTGCTTCGACAAGCTCAGCACGAACGGGATTGGGATGGCATGCCTAATCCGCCGGCCTGGTCGCCGGTCTTATCGCTGGTTCGGCGGAAGGCTCGGCCTCGACGATTTCGCTCGCCTCCGGCGTCACCACCCCCGACTTCGCACCGGCCCGCTTCTCGCGAATCCACTCCACCACGCACAGCACCACCGCGACGAAGCCGATCAGTGTGGTCAGGATGAAGACGTCGTAATAGCCCTGCTCCTCGATCATCTCGCCCAGCGCACCGCGGCCGAGCGTCCCGATCAGGAGCGTCAGCGAGGACAGCAGCGCATATTGCACCGCGGCGTATTTCTTCGACACGATCGAGGACAGCCAGGCGACGTAAGCTGCGCCCGCAATGCCGATGGCGAGGTTCTCCCACATGATCGTGAAGGTCAGCCGCGGCAGCCCCTCAGAACCGAACGGGGCGATATGCGAAATCAGCCACGAGAAGCCGACCGCGTCGCTCGCCGCCTGCATGGTCGCGCCGCCGATCGCCATGTCGGCGTAGAGCAGGTTGGTGAGCGCGGCGAGCAGCGCGCCGATAGTCAACGTCGCCATGCGGCCGATCACCGTCAGCATCCAGCCGCCGAACGCCAGCCCGGCGATGATCGCGCCGACGCCGAAGAACTTGGACGCGAAGGCGACCTCGTCATTGGTGTATTCGAGCTCGCCGAGATAGAACGGGTAGGCGAAGGTGCCCCAGATCGCGTCGCAGATGCGGTAGGTCAGCACCAGCGACAGGATCAGGATCAGCGACCAGCCCATCCGCCCGACGAATTCGACCAGCGGCACCAGCAGCGCGCGGTAGAGATGGTCGAGTGCGTTGGGCCGCGCAGCCACTTCCGCTTCGCCGTCCGCGCGCGCCTCGATCACGTCGATGCCGCGCCGCTTGCGCAGCGACAGCGTCGCGGCGATGATCGCCGGCATGATGATCGTCGCCGAAATGATCAGCGGACCCATCTTGGCGGTGAATTCGGTCGGATCGGGGCGTCCCTCGGGGCCGAGCGGGAACATGCCGAAGAACCAGTTCGGATCGAACAGGTAGGCCGTGCCGACATCGAAGGTCGGCAGCATCGGGACGTAACCGCCGAGCGCGCGGACCATGAAAATGCCGAGCACCAGCAGCGCCCAGCCCCACAACAGCAGCACTTCGCGCAGCGCCTTGCGGCGCACGTCGGGCCGCACCTCTCCGGGGGCGTAGAGCTCGGCCAGTTCCTCGTCGCTGGCGCCGATGGTGGTGGTCTCGCGCCCGCTATCGGGGGCGAAGGTGCCGAAGAAGCCGATCACCAGCAGGATCGCGCCCATCAGCATGTAGGTCTGCGGCCAGCCGATCCGCGCGGCGATGATCAGCCCGAACGCGCCGCCGACCAGCGAGGAGAGGCGATAGCCCATCTGGTAGATGGTCGAGAGGATATCGAGCGTCGCCTCCTCGTCGGCGACATCGATGCGCCAGGCATTGATCGCGATATCCTGCGTGGCGCTGGCGATCGCGCCGATCCCCGCGAGCAGCGAGAACCAGCCGAGCTGCGTCTTGGGCTCGAGCAGGCTCAACGTCACCAGGATCGCACCGAGCAGCAATTGCGCGGGCACGATCCACTGCTTGCGCTTGCCGAAGCGGCGGAACCAGCCGAGATCGACCTTGTCGATCAGCGGCGACCACAGGAACTGGAAGGCGTAGGCGAGCCCGATCAGCGAGAACACGCCCATCGTCTCGAGATCGACCTCGGCTTCGGTCAGCCAGGCGTAGAGCGTGCCGAGGAACAGCGCGAAGGGCAGCCCGCTGGCGAAGCCGAACAGCGCCATATAGCCGCTCTTGCGGTTCTTCAGCGCCATCGCGAGCACACGCCAGGTCGATTTCTTCTTTGCCACCGCAGCTTCGGCCATTCCCTAGCGTCCTTCCTATTCGGGCAATTTTTTGCGACACTAGCGGTGGAATTGTGAGAGGAACAGGCGTCATGAGCACCACGCCCACACTCGCGCCCTCGCGGCGTCCGACCGATGGCCAGCTCGCGCTCGCGCAGGCGATCGCCGACGGGGAATCACGCACCGGAGAGGATGTCACGCGCGTCCCCGCGCATGTCTACACCGACCCCGACTATTTCGCGCGCGAGAAGAGCGCGATCTTCGACCGGTTGCCGCAGATCCTGTGCCCCTCGGCGCTGCTGCCCGATCCGGGCATGGCGGTGCCGCACGACGCGACCGGGCGCCCGCTGCTGGTGACGCGCGACGCGGAGGGCAAGGCGCATGTCTTCCTCAACGTCTGCCGCCACCGCGGCACAAGGCTGGTCGAGGGCGAGGAGGTGCAGTGCACCAGGAAGCTCGTCTGCCCCTATCACGCCTGGACTTACGCGGTGGACGGACGCCTGCTCGCCCTGCCCCGCCCCGACACCTTCCCCGGGCTCGACAAGGGCGAAATGGGGCTGGTCGAACTGCCCAGCCTCGAGAGCGGCGGGCTGATCTGGTTCTGCCCGTCGGAAAATCCCGACTGGTCCGATGCCGAGGCGATCGGCGCCGACATGGACGCCTTCGGTGCGGCCGAGCACGTGCTGTTCCGCCGCAAGACGCACACGGTGCGCGGCAATTGGAAGCTGATCATGGACGCCTTCCTCGAAAGCTACCACGTCACCCGCCTGCATGCGAAGACGATCGGGCCGTTCTTCAAGGACGGCGTGACCAGCGGCGACATGATCGGCCCGCATGCGCGCAGCGCGGTCGGGCGGCTGGAGGAGATGGAAGGCGTCGACCTGACCGACATGGCCGCGCTGCGGCGGGTGGTGACCTTCGCCTACCAGATGATCCCCGGCGCGCTGATCATCCCCAGCCCCGACTACATCAACGTCATGACGATGATGCCGCAATCGCACGAGCTGACGCTGGTCGAGGATTTCATGCTCATCCCCGAGGAACCCGCCACCGACAAGGCGCGCGACCACTGGGAACGCAGCTGGGCGCTGCTCGACGGCGGGGTGTTCGCGAGCGAGGATTTCCGGGCGGCGGAGCTGGGCCAGCAGGGACTCTCGACCGGCGCGATTCCCGAACTGACGCTGGGCACTCTCGAAGGCGGCATCAGGCGCTATCACGAGACCGTCGAGGAGGCGCTGCGCGCGGCGAATTGAACGTGTCCGAAAACGCCGCATCCTGGCGCGTCGAGCATTTCGGGCGCGAGCGCGAGCCGGTAGTCGTGATCGACGGCTTCAGCGGCTGCATCGACCGTATCGAGGCGACCGGCCGGCAGGCGCGGTATGAGCCGGTGCAGGGCTATCCGGGCGTGCGCAGCGCGTTCGACCCCAACTATTTCGCGCTGCAGGGCGAATTGCTCGGCCGGCTGTTCGCCGAGCATTTCGGGCTGGAGAAACGCTTCAGCGCGGAAAGCTGCGCGTTGAGCATGGTCAGCCTGCACCCCGAAGCGCTGAGCCAGCAGCAGCGCCGTCCGCATTATGACGGCACCCGGCCGAACCTGCTCGCCACGGTGCATTTCACCCAAGGCCCCGAAACCGGTGGGACCGCCTTCTACCGCCACCGCCGCACCGGCTTCGAGACCGTGACGCCCGAGCGCGCCGACGAATACGAAGCCGCGGTGCGCGAGGACGAGCGCGAATACGGCCCGCTGCCGCCCGAATATTATTACGGCGACAGCGAACGCTACGAGCTGATCGGCGAGGTCGAAGCCCGGCCCGACCGGCTGATCGCCTATCGCGGGCGGCGGTTGCATTCGGGAGTCATCCCGACCGCGCCCGACCCCGCGACGCTGCGCCGCAGCGGCCGGCTGACGGTCAACGCGTTTCTGATCGGGGAGATGTGACCTATCCGTCATCCCGGCGAAAGCCGGGATCTCGTGCCGCCACGTCCGACGTCACCGCTTGAGATCCCGGCTTTCGCCGGGATGACGACCTGTGTAGAGGCGCCGCCATGGCCGACAAATCGAACCGCCCCCCCAAGCACATGGGCGTCGCCCCCAGCGAGGGCGAGCGCATCGCCAAGCTGCTCGCGCGCGCGGGCGTCGCCAGCCGGCGCGCGGTCGAGCGGATGATCGGCGACGGACGCGTCGCCCTGAACGGCGAGGTGCTCGAAACGCCCGCCACCATCGTGCCCAACCTGCGCGGGGTGACCGTCGACGGCAAACCCGTCGGCAAGGCGGAGCGCACCCGGCTGTTCGCCTTCCACAAGCCGACCGGGCTGATCACCGCCGAGCACGATCCCGCCGGACGCCCGACGATCTACACCGCGCTGCGCAACGCGTTGCCGAACGACGCCGGGCGGGTGATGCCGGTCGGGCGGCTCGATCTCAACACCGAGGGGCTGCTGCTGCTGACGAACGACGGCGAGCTCAAGCGGCAGATGGAGCTGCCCGCGAGCGGCGTTCCGCGCACCTACCGCGCGCGTGCCTTCGGCGAGGTGACACAGGACCAGCTCGAGGAGCTGATCGAGGGCGTCACCATCGACGGCATGCATTACGGCCGGATCGACGCCAACATGGAACGCCGAACGGGGCGCAACCAGTGGATCGAACTGACCATCACCGAAGGCAAGAACCGCGAGGTCCGCCGCGTGCTAGAACATCTCGGGCTCAAGGTGAACCGGCTGATGCGCACCGCCTACGGGCCCTTCGTGCTCGCCGACCTGCCGCGCGGACAGGCGGTCGAAATCCGCAAGGGCGATATCGACCGGTTCCGGAGCGGGCTCAAATCCTCCCCCTCTGGGGGAGGGGGCAGCCGCACAGCGGCTGACGGAGGGGGAGCGCGAGGTGCAGGCCATGCCCCCTCCGGCGCTCGCTCCGCTCGCACCACCTCCCCCAAGGGGGGAGGATCGAAGACGTGAGGATCGTCGCCGGCGAATGGCGCGGGCGCAGGCTCGTCGCGCCCAAGGGCGAGGCGACCCGCCCCACTGCGGACCGGACCCGCGAAACGCTGTTCAGCATGCTGACGAGCAGGCTCGGTTCGTTCGAGGATCTGTCGGTCGCCGACCTGTTCGCCGGCTCGGGCGCGCTCGGGCTCGAGGCGCTGTCGCGCGGCGCGGCGCATTGCCTGTTCGTCGAGCAGGACAAAGCCGCGCTCGAGGCGATCCGCGCCAACGTTTCCGCGCTCGATGCGCGCACCAGATGCGACGTGCGCGCCGGTTCGGTCATGAGCCTCGGCCCGGCGAAAAGTCCGCACGATTTGATCCTGCTCGATCCGCCCTACGGCACCGGCGCAGGGCAGGTCGCGCTCGACCGGCTGCTGCGGCTCGGCTGGATCGGCGAGGCGACGTGGATGGCGCTCGAAACCGCCGCCGACGAGGCGGTGCGGATCGATGCGCTGGAGATCGAGACCGAGCGGCGCGTCGGCAAGGCCAGGCTCACCCTGCTCCGCCGGGTCCTGCAACCGTAGCCGCGCCCGAACAACGAAAAGGGCGGCCGCGCCATGGCACGACCGCCCATCCACGTCAGCGGCTCACCCATCTGGTCCCATTGGGGAGCGCGACGAAGCTCGAATGCCTACATCGACCGTTCGGCCGGCAGCGGACCGTCGATCTGGCTGGCGGGTTTGCCCGGCCAGTAGCCGACCGGCCAATTGCCCCATTTCAGCCCCGCCTCGCGCGGGTTGATGCAGCTGTCCTGCACGTCGCCCATGCAGACATTGTAGGTCTGGCCGTCCTTGCTCACCTGGGTCGCCTGACCCTTGGCGTTCTTGGCAGTGACGGTGAAGCCCTTCGAGGTGGTCGACTGGGCCGTGGCGGGCGTACTCATGCCGGCGGCAATGGTGAGCGCGGCGGCGGTTGCGAGTAGCGTTTTCATCGTTTTGGCTCCGAATTGATGGGTATTGCCTCCTACAACCCGCAAGCCGCCGCCCTTGTTCCGCGACGCGTTAACGCCTTGGTGAGCTGCCTTGCCAATGCCCGCGACGTTCCCTAGCTGTTCACCCTCATCATGAGCGACGAATCCGCCCTTCCCGCGCCCTCCCAGTCAGGTGTCCCGGCCTATGCCGCGCGGCTCAACCCGCCGCAGCGCGAGGCGGTGCTGACCACCGAAGGCCCGGTGCTGATGCTCGCGGGCGCGGGCACCGGCAAGACCGCCGCGCTGACCGCGCGCCTCGCCCATCTCGTCGCTACAAGACGCGCCTGGCCGAGCGAGATCCTGTGCGTCACCTTCACCAACAAGGCGGCGCGCGAGATGCGCCATCGGGTCGGGCAGCATATCGGCGATGCTGTCGAGGGCATGCCGTGGCTCGGCACGTTCCACTCGATCTGCGCCAAGATGCTGCGCCGCCATGCCGAACTGGTCGGGCTGGAGAGCAATTACACGATCATCGACACCGACGACCAGCTGCGCCTGCTCAAGCAGCTGATCCAGCAGAACGACCTCGACGAGAAACGCTGGCCCGCGCGCCAGCTCGCCGGGCTGATCGATAGGTGGAAAAACCGCGGCCTCAATCCGGGCGATCTCGATGCGGTCGAGAACGAGAGCTACGCCAACGGCCAGGGGCAGAAATTCTACCGGCTCTACCAGGACCGGCTGAAGGCGCTGAACGCGTGCGATTTCGGCGATCTGATGCTGCATATGCTCAACATCTTCCGGCAGCACCGCGATGTGCTCGAGCAGTACCAGCGCCGGTTCAAATATATCCTCGTCGACGAATACCAGGACACCAACGCGGTCCAGTACCTGTGGCTCCGGCTGCTGGCGCAGGAGCGCAAGAACATCTGCGTGGTCGGCGACGACGACCAGTCGATCTATTCGTGGCGCGGCGCGGAAGTCGCCAATATCCTGCGTTTCGAGAAGGATTTCCCCGGCGCGCATGTCGTGCGGCTGGAGCAGAATTATCGCTCGACCCCGCACATCCTCGCCGCCGCCTCGGGGCTGATCCGCGCCAATAGCGAGCGCCACGACAAGACGCTGTGGACCGAGGCGAACGGCGGCGACAAGGTGCAGGTGATCGGCGTGTGGGACGCGCCCGAGGAAGCCCGCCGCGTCGGCGAGGCGATCGAGCGGCTCGAAGGACAGGGCGCCGATCTGAACGAAGTCGCCATACTCGTCCGCGCGCAATACCAGACGCGCGAATTCGAGGACCGCTTCATCCAGATCGGCGTCAATTACCGCATCATCGGCGGTTTCCGCTTCTACGAACGCGCCGAAATCCGCGACGCGCTCGCTTACCTGCGCGTGATCGCGCAGCCGCAGGACGACCTCGCCTTCGAGCGCATCTACAACCAGCCCAAGCGCGGCCTCGGCGCGAAGACGCTGGAGAAGATGCACCAGCACGCGCGGCGCACCGGCCTGCCGCTCGCCGCCGCCTCGCTGCAACTGGCCGACAGCGACGAACTGCCCAAGCGCGCCGCGAACAGCATCGCCGGGCTGATGGGGCAGTTCCTCAAGTGGCGTGAGGAGGCCGACAAGGTCACTCCAGCCGAACTGCTGCGCACCGTGCTCGAGGTAAGCGGCTACGACGCGATGCTCGAAAACGAGCGCACCGCCGAGGCCAAGGGGCGGCAGGAGAACCTCGGCGAGCTCGCCCGCGCGATGGAGGATTACGAGACGCTCGGCGATTTCCTCGAACACGTCGCGCTGGTGATGGACAACGACGCCTCGCCCGAGGACGAGAAGGTCACCATCATGACCATGCACGCGGCCAAGGGATTGGAATTCGACAACGTCTTCCTGCCCGGCTGGGAGGAAGGCGTGTTCCCGAGCCAGCGGGCGCTCGACGAGGGCGGGCTGGCGTCGCTGGAGGAGGAACGGCGGTTGGCCTACGTGGCGATCACGCGGGCGAAACGCCACTGCACCGTGCTCCACGCCGCCAACCGCCGCATCTACGGGCAGTGGACCAGCTCGATCCCGAGCCGCTTCATCGAGGAATTGCCCGACGAGCATATCGAGACCGAAACCACGCTCACCGGCGGCAAATCGCTGTGGCAGGCGAACTGGAGCGAGACCGAGGACCCGTTCGCGCATGTCTCGACCAGCCGCCCCGAGCGCTCCTCCGCGCGCGGCCCCGGCTGGCAGCGCGCGCTCGCCACCGGCTACGAGACCCGCCCCGCGCGGGTACAGGAAAACCGCCGCAGCGCCGCCAGCTTCGCCGCCAAACCGCGCGGCGATATCGCGATCGGGCAGCGGGTGTTCCACGACAAGTTCGGTTACGGGGTGGTGCTGGACCAGGAAGGGAACAAGCTGGAGATCAAGTTCGAGAAGGCGGGGACGAAGCGGGTGATCGACAGCTTTGTGACGGTGGCGGAGGGGTGAGATGAGCGTTTTAGCAATTGTTGCGTCGGTTGCTGGGCTACTCTTGGATGCCTTCGGCGTTCTTCTTCTCGGATGGGATCTCGTTCGCTCTCAAAAGTTCTTGCGAAGCCAGAGCGAGACGCGATCTAATATCATGTCGGAAATCGGTGAGAATAATCGGGCCGTTGCACAACAAGTCGAAGAACTTGAGAAAGGGAATGAATGGCGTGATTGGCATTGGGAAGAGGGTCGCCCAGAGTATCACGGTGGCACATTTGATTCCTCTGCTGCACAAAGCACTATATCTGGTATGTTGGAACTTTTGCGGAGCATTGGAAGTGATCTAGCAAGATCATCTTGGCATCATGCCGAACTAAGCCAGATGGACTCGGATCATTCAGGCCGATCCCTTAAAATGAGCTATTTGGGTTTGGCACTTATCGTCGTTGGCTTCCTGTTTCAGATCATTGGTTTGTTGGTCAGATAAGATACTCTAACGCCCCGCCCCGTGCTTCGACAGGCTCAGCACGAACGGAATGGATGCGGGAGCAACCGGACCGGATGTACCGACGGAACCGAAATGGAGCCAATTCTCCCTCTCCCGTTCGTCCTGAGCCTGTCGAAGGACCGGGCGATCCGCTAGCCACACCCAATGGAGTTCTACGCCTACCTCCTGCGCTGTTCGGACGGGTCATACTACGCCGGCCACACCGACGATCTCGACCACCGCATGGCGCAACATCACACGGGCGAACTCGGCGGCTATGCCGCAAAGCGCAAGCCGGTCACGCTCGTGTGGTCCGAAATATTTCCCAGCCGCTACGAAGCGATATCGGCCGAGCGACAGATAAAGGGCTGGAGCAGGGCCAAGAAGGAAGCGCTGATCGCTGGCGATTGGGAGCAAATTGCACGGTTGGGGCGGAACCGCCAAGGAAAGTGAGGCGGGCGTTGTGCCACCGTCCTTCGACAGGCTCAGGACGAACGGATAGGTTGTATCAGTCCACCCAAACCCGTTCGCCCTGAGCCTGTCGAAGGGCTAGGCGAAACATCTGCGAAGCCGAAAACCGTTTTCCCAAGCGCTCCCCACCCGCTCGACCTTGGGCCGCGCCTGTTGCATGATGCCCCGGCAAAACGATGGAGGCACCGCATGCCGCGCAAACCGATCGGCGATATGGCGTTCGCGAAAGTCTATCCGATGTATGTCCAGAAGGCCGAACGCAAGGGCCGGACGCAGCACGAGGTCGACCAAATCATCCTCTGGCTGACCGGTTACGACGAGGCCGGGCTGCAGGCGCAGATCGACGACGAGAAGAATTTCCAGGCCTTCTTCGACGAAGCACCACGGATGAACCCCAATACCGGCCTCATCACCGGCGTCGTCTGCGGGGTGCGGGTCGAGGAGGTCGAGGACCCGCTGATGCGCAAGGTGCGATGGCTCGACAAGCTGGTCGACGAGCTGGCGAAGGGCAAGGCGATGGAGAAGATATTGCGGGAGTGAAGTGGCGCGAACGGGCGCACCCGCGAAACCATTTTCCTACACGCTCCGCGCCCGCTATCGTGCGATTCGCTCTTTGACCGTGTAAAGCCCCATCCGACCAAGCCCCGCCCAGCGCGGGGCTTTCGCGTTTTTGCGCGTCCTATGGAGTTCGTTGAACCGGGCGCGCCGGGTGTACTTCTTCAACTTGCGCGAAACGCAAGTCAGTCGAAGCCGACCCCGAGGAAGCCCGGTTTCGGGCCGTTCCATTCGCCCGCCTCGACCGGTTCGTCGTCCTGGTCGCGCTTGCCCCTGCCACGTTTGGGCTTTTCGGCCCTGGCGGGTTTGTCCCGCTTTTCCTTGCGCGGCTTCTTCGGCGGGTCGTCCTGCCTGTCGTCGCGCCGTTTCGACCGCGATCGTCTGGGCTTGTCGTCCGCCTTCGTCTCATCCGCCGCGCCCGAATCCTTCAGCTCGACCCGCACGTCGCTCTTGCCGAACACCGGGATCTCGACCTTGGTCAGCTTCTCGACGTTCTGGATCGCCTCGGCGTCGTCCTCCGCCACCAGCGTGAAGGCGCGGCCCTTGGCCCCCGCCCGGCCCGTGCGGCCTATGCGGTGGACGTAGTCGTCGGGGTGCCACGGCGTGTCGAAATTGAACACGTGGCTGACGCCCTTGATGTCGAGCCCGCGCGCGGCGACGTCGCTGGCGACGAGAATGTTGATCTCGCCCGCCTTGAACCGGTTCAACTCCTTGATCCGGTTGGCCTGGTCCATGTCGCCGTGGATTTCGCCGCTGGCGAAACCGCTGCGCTGGAGGTGCTTGTTGAGCTCGCGCACGGTCGTCTTGCGGTTGGCGAAGATGATCGCGGTTTCGACATGGTCGTTGCCCAGCAGCCATTCGAGCGTGTCGCGCTTCTGCCGCGCCTTGACCGGCACCTTGAAGGCGGTGATGTCCTTGTTGGTGCTCGCCGCGCGGCTGACTTCGATCCGCTTGGGATTGTCGAGGAAATTCTTCGCCAGCTTCTCGATCGGCGGCGGCATGGTGGCGCTGAACAGCATTGTCTGGCGCGTGTCGGGCAGCTTCGAGCAGATGAACTCGATATCGGGGATGAAGCCCATGTCGAGCATCCGGTCGGCCTCGTCGATCACCAGCAGCTCGCAGCCGTTGAGGAGGATCTTGCCGCGCTCGAACAGGTCCATCAGCCGGCCGGGCGTGGCGATCAGCACGTCGACGCCCTCGTTCAGTGCCTTGACCTGGTCGCCCATCTGCACACCGCCGATCAGCAGCGCCATCTTGAGGTCGTGGTTCTTGCCGTATTTCTCGAAATTCTCCGCCACCTGCGCGGCGAGTTCGCGGGTCGGCTCGAGGATCAGCGAGCGCGGCATCAGCGCGCGGCGGCGGCCGGCGGCCATGATGTCGATCATCGGCAGCACGAAGCCGGCGGTCTTGCCGGTGCCGGTCTGCGCGATGCCGATCAGGTCGCGCATCATCAGCACGGTCGGGATCGCCTCGGCTTGGATCGGCGTCGGCTCGGTATAGCCGGCGTCGTCGACGGCTTTGAGCAATTCGGGAGAGAGGCCGAGATCGGCGAAGGTCATGGGAACGGCAAATGTCCGGTTGGTGTGGCCGCGAAGGGCCGCGAGCGGGCTGAGTTCGCACCCGCACAATCGCCGCGCCCTTCGCGCAAGGCGGAGCGAAAGTCAAGATTTCGAAGGGGATCAGTCGTCGGCGACCGCGACGGTCTGGTTCAATCCGCTCAGCTGGCACTTGGCCCCGCTGCGCGCGAGCAGCTTGTCGCGGCCGATGCACAGCATCCCGTCATCGTTGGGTTCGACGTAGAAGCCCGAATAATAGTCGCGCGCCCGGCACGCCTTCTCCAGCCGCGCGCTGAGGATGCGCCGGTCGCGCAGGTAGAGCAGCAGCCGGTTGTCGGCCATCGTCTGCACCGCCGCGATCGAGCGCAGCGGCACGCAGCGGCCGAAATTGCGCTCGACCACCCTGGTGGTTCCGTCGGGGCGCTGCAATCGCGCGATCATTTCCTGCCGCGAGGTGCTCCGCGGCGCGATGCGGATCGTCACGCGGCGTTCGATACGGACCTGGTGCTGGATCGGGATCGAGGTCGTCGCATCGAGCAGCAGCCAGCCATGCGCGGTCTGCTCGGTGCGCGGCGCGGATTCTTCCTCGGGCTCGGGCAGCAGCGACACTGCGTCCTGCTCGGAATCAGGCGGGCTGCCCGGCAACAGCAGCGCGAACGGCGCGAGATAGGCGAGGAATTGCGGCATGCGACGGTGTTCAAATTCTCCGGCGCGCGCGGAAACTGCGCACGGCCTGTTCGAATGCCCCCCTATCAGCCGCGGTTGAATGACGGCTTAATCCCTATTTCGCACGGCGCAAGGGCTGGCAAGCCCGCGCGCCTGTGGCATAGCCGCGCTGCAATGACCGAAACGAGCGACAAGCAATCCTTCCTGCAGCAGGCGGAAGACCTGCTCGGCCCGCGCGGCTTCACCCGCGATCCCGAACTGATGGCACCGTGGCTGACCGACTGGCGCCAACGCTATTCGGGCGCGGCGCTGGCGATGGCCTCGCCCGCCGATACGCAGGAGGTTGCCGGGCTCGTCGCGCTATGCGCGGAGCACGGCGTGGCGATCGTGCCGCAGGGCGGCAACAGCGGGATGTCGGGCGGCGCCACGCCCGATGGCAGCGGCGAGGCGATGCTGCTGTCGCTGCGGCGGATGGACCGGATCCGCGAACTCGACGCAGAGGCCGGGCAGGCGGTGTGCGAAGCCGGCGTGATCCTGCAGACGCTGCACGAGGAGACCGCGCGACAGCGGATGCGGTTCCCGCTCACTTTGGGCGGCAAGGGTTCGGCAACGATCGGCGGGCTCGTCTCGACCAATGCCGGCGGTACGCAGGTACTGCGCCACGGCACCATGCGCGCGCAAGTGCTGGGGCTCGAGGCGGTGCTCGCCGACGGCAGCGTGCTCGACGCGCTGACTGCGCTCAAGAAGGACAATCGCGGTTTCGATCTCAAGCAGCTGCTGATCGGATCGGAAGGCACGCTCGGCATCGTCACCGCGGCGCGGCTGCGGCTGCTGCCCGAGATCGGCGGGCGAGCGGTGATGTGGGCCGGGCTCGCGACGATCGGCGATGCGCGCAAGCTGCTGCTGCTCGCGCAGCGCCTCGCCAGCGACGAGCTCGAAGGCTTCGAAGTGATGCCTGCACATTGCCTCGCCTCGGTGCTCGACCACCTCCCCGACGCGCGATCGCCGCTCGCGGGCGAGCATGGCTGGCACGCGCTGATCGAGCTGGTCGCCGAGGAAGGCCAGGCCGACGCGCTGAATGAAATGGCCGAACGCGTTCTCGTCGCCGGGATGGAAGCGGGGCTGGTCGAAGATGCGACGATCGCCGCCAACGAGACGCAGGCCGAGGATTTCTGGCTGCTGCGCGATTCGGTCGCCCCCGCCGAACGCGCGATCGGCCCTGCCATGCAACACGATATCTCGGTCCCGGTGGAGGACATGGCCGGCTTTGTCGCCAAGACGGTGCCCGAGGTCGAACGCCGCTTCGAGGGCTGCCGGGCAGTCGCCTTCGGTCATCTCGGCGACGGCAACATCCACTTCCACGTCCTCGCGCCCCGCGGCGCCGAACGCGGCGCGTGGGAGGACGGCGAAGGCAAGGCGATCAGCGCGTTCGTGCACGACCGGGTGACCGCCTGGCGCGGCTCGATCAGCGCCGAGCACGGGATCGGCCAGATGAAGCGCGACGAGCTGGGCCGGCTCGGCGATCCGGTCGCGCTACACACGATGCGCGCAGTCAAGCAGGCGCTCGACCCCCGGGGCATCCTCAACCCCGGGAAGCTGGTGCCGCTTGCGCCGGACGCCCCAAGCGCCTAAAGGCGCGCTTCGCGCGGAAGGCGAGCCCGACCGCACCCACATTCCAGCCGATCCGGAGAGATTCGATGGCCAGCGCGCCGCAGCCCACTTTGCCCCTGTTCTACAAGGACCTGATGCCCCTCAACAGCCGCGACCACGGCAAGTACCGCAGCAAGACGATGGACAAGGCCGAGTGGCTGATCGGCGCGCATGCGATCCCGCTGACGGTCGACGAATTCGTCCAGGCGCAGCGCGACTACCCGATCGTGTTCTCGACCGGCGACAACCCGCTGCCGCTCGCACTGATGGGGCTCAACGAAGGCGTCAACGTGTTCGTCGACGAAAACGGCAAGGTCAACGACCCGGTCTATCTGCCCGCCTATATCCGCCGCTATCCGTTCATGCTCGCCAAGGTGAAGCCCGAAGGTGACGAATTGTCGCTGTGCTTCGACCCAACCTCGGATTCGATTGGCGAGTTCGACGACGGCGAGGTGCTGTTCGACGAGGAAGGCCAGGCTTCCGACGCGACCAAGCGCATTCTCGAATTCTGCGAACATTTCGAAGGTGCCGGTCAGCGCACCAAGGCGTTCATCGAAGAGCTCAAGAAGCACGACCTAATGATGGACGGCGAAATGGCCATCACGATGAACGAAAACCCCGACAATCCGTATACCTATCGCGGCTTCCAGATGGTCGATCAGGAAAAGCTGCGCGACGTGCCGGGCGATACGCTGGCCGAGTGGAACAAGAACGGCATGGTCGCGCTGATCTTCGCGCACCTCTTCTCGCTCGACCTGATGCGCGCGATCTTCGCGCGCCAGCAGCAACAGGGCAAGGGGCCTGTGCTGGCCAATGCGGCAGGGACCGAAACCGCACAGTAATGTCGACGGTCCGGGCGGCACTATCGGTGTGCCGTGCTTGAATTGACCCCGGCACTGCTTATCTTTGGGATAGTCCGGGCAGCGCTCCCCCCTCATGGCCTGTCCGGACCGGCGCACGAAAGTGCGCCACCTCCCTGAACCTTGGCCGCCTCGTGCATCGCGCACGAGGCGGTTTTTTCATGCGCAATCTTTCGCTTACTCGGCGGCGAGCGGCAATCCGCGGTCGCGTGCCAGCCCGGCAGTGCAGGCGGCGAGGTCGCGCACCAATCCGGCGAGCAGCCGAACCACCGCAGGCAGCCGTGCCGAAGGCTCGGACAAGCGCGCGTCGAGATAGGTCGAGCGGCAGATTTCGAGCTGGATCGCGTGAATACCACGCGCCGGCTGGGCGTGCCGGTCGAGCACGTAGCCGCCGGCATAGGGTCGGTTGTGCGCAACGCCGCGCCCGCGACGTCCGAGAAAATCCAGCGCGCGCGCCGCCAGCAGGTGGTCGCAACTAGCCCCGAAGCGGTCGCCGACGACGAATTCGGGCGGTTTTTCGTTCGGGAAGCGGCGCTTGAGCGGAGGCATCGAATGCAGGTCGATCAACAGCGCGGCACCCCACTTGTCGCGCAATTCGTCCAGCGCCTTGCCCAGCGCGCGGTGATAGGGCTGGTGCACGCTCGCGATTCGTTCGTCGAGTTCGGGTCGCGTCATGCGCCTGTTCCAGATCTCCCCGCTCCCGGACAGGCGGCGTGGCACCAGTCCGAGCCCGCTGCGCGAGCGCCGGTTGGCGAGCGACTTGGCCTGCCGCTGCGGCGCGCCGCCTTCGACCATCCCCCAGTCCATGTCGTCGTTCGCACGGTTTAGGTCGAGCAGCGCACGCGGTGCCTCGGCGACCAGCAGCGCGGCGCCGGTTTCCCCGGCGAGCGCCTCGGCGACGGTATCGATATGCCGGTCTTCCAGCCGCAGCGCAGCAGCTTCCGCATCGCGCATCCGGTCGAGCAGCCATTCGGGATAGGCCCGCCCGCCATGCGGGGCCGCGATCAGCACGGGAACGGGCATGGCGGGGGACAATTCGAGACGAAAAGCGGGTCGGTCGGTGGACGGAATTCGCCCCCCTGCCAGCGTGCCCCCTTCGCCCCCCGATGTTTTCCGATCCGCCATGGCACCCTTTGCTGGCGCGATTGCACGCTCGTGTCAAAGTTAGCATAGCGAAGAAACTGTGTCTCAAAGCTGGCCACGGCCCGCGCGAAGAAAGATTTTTTAAGCGGTTGGCGCTAGGGGAGCACGCATGACCGACAGCAACGCATTGCGAATCCTGCTCGCCGAAGACGACGAGGCCATGCGGGGATATATCTCCCGCGCGCTCGAAAACGCCGGCTACCGCGTCGACGCCGTCGATCGCGGCACCGATGCGCTGCCGCTGCTGCAGGCCGAGCATTTCGACCTGCTGCTGTCGGATATCGTCATGCCCGAAATGGACGGCATCGAACTGGCGCAGCGCTGCAACGAGGTCAGCCCGCAGACCAAGGTGATGTTCATCACCGGATTCGCCGCGGTCACGCTCAAGGCGAATCGCGAACAGCCGCAGGCGAAGGTGCTGTCGAAGCCGTTTCACCTGCGCGACCTGGTGCTCGAGGTCGAGCGCGTGTTCGAGGATCAGGCAGCAGCATCGCTGTAAGGCGCATTCACCCCTTGCGCGCCCGATAGCTCGCCGCTACATGGCGCGCCTGCCGCAGGCGGACTGGCCGCCGCGGTGCATCCGATGGCTCGGGCGTATAGCTCAGTGGTAGAGCACTGTGTTGACATCGCAGGGGTCGGAAGTTCAACTCTTCCTACGCCCACCATCGAAATCAAGAGCGCAAAAGGCGTCGCGACAGCGGCGCCTTTTCTGCATCGGCCGTCATCCCGAACTTGATCCGGGATCTCAGGCCACCTGGTCGCACGTAACCGGGACAGATTCCGGCTTTCGCCGGAATGACGAGTGAGGCGAGGTTGCGCCCTTCCCCGCCTCTGCTAAAGCGCGCGCAACGCTTTCCCGGCACAATTCCAGACATACAGGGCACTCATGCAGAAAATTCAGGTCAAGAACCCGGTCGTCGAACTCGACGGCGACGAGATGACGAAGATCATCTGGCAATGGATCCGCGAGCGGCTGATCCTCCCCTATCTCGATGTCGACCTGA
This sequence comes from uncultured Altererythrobacter sp., assembly GCA_913055875.1. Lineage (GTDB taxonomy): Bacteria > Pseudomonadota > Alphaproteobacteria > Sphingomonadales > Sphingomonadaceae > CAJXJY01. The sequence goes on along the minus strand of CAJXJY010000009.1, from coordinate 123,662 downwards.
AATATTACGACCTTTCGATCGAGAAGCGCGACGAGACCGACGACCGGATCACCGTCGACGCCGCCAACGCGATCAAGGAACACGGCGTGGGCGTGAAATGCGCCACCATCACTCCGGACGAGGCGCGGGTCGAGGAATTCGACCTCAAGAAGATGTGGGTCAGTCCCAACGGCACGATCCGCAACATCCTCGGCGGCGTGGTCTTCCGCGAGCCGATCGTGATCGACAACGTGCCGCGGCTGGTGCCGGGCTGGACCGATCCGATCGTGGTCGGCCGCCACGCCTTCGGCGACCAGTACCGCGCCAAGGACACGCTGATCCCCGGCGCGGGCAAGCTGCGGCTCGTGTTCGAGGGCGAAGACGGCGAAAAGATCGACCTCGACGTGTTTGAATTCCAGTCGAGCGGCGTCGCGATGGCGATGTACAATCTCGACGATTCGATCCGCGACTTCGCGCGCGCGAGCATGAATTACGGCCTCGACCGCGGCTGGCCGGTCTACCTGTCGACCAAGAACACCATCCTCAAGAAGTACGATGGCCGCTTCAAGGATCTGTTCCAGGAAGTGTTCGACGCCGAATTCGCCGACAAGTTCGCCGAAGCGGGAATCACCTACGAACACCGCCTGATCGACGACATGGTCGCCGCCGCGCTCAAGTGGAACGGCAAGTTCGTGTGGGCATGCAAGAATTACGACGGCGACGTGCAGTCGGACACCGTCGCGCAGGGCTTCGGCTCGCTCGGGCTGATGACCTCGGTGCTGATGACGCCCGACGGCAAGACCGTGGAAGCCGAGGCGGCACACGGCACCGTCACCCGCCACTATCGTCAGCACCAGCAGGGCAAGGCGACCAGCACCAATCCGATCGCCAGCATCTTCGCCTGGACCCGCGGGCTGATGTATCGCGGCAAGTTCGACGGCACGCCCGACGTGGTGCGCTTCGCCGAAACGCTCGAGAGGGTCTGTATCAACACGGTCGAGAGCGGCCAGATGACCAAGGATCTCGCGCTGCTGATCGGCCCCGAGCAGAACTGGCTCACCACCGAGCAGTTTTTCGAGGCGATCGTGAGCAATCTCGAGAAGGAAATGGCCAACTGGGCATAAGCCCGGCGACCGGTTCGCGATGACGACCAACTCGAAGGCCAGGCTCGAAGTTCGTCAGGCGACGCTCAAGGACGTCCGCGGCATCGCGGACCTCGTGCGCCGCGCATACGACGACCTGCCCGCCTACACGCACGGCGAGATTCGCGGGCAGATCAACAACTACCCGTCCGGCTGCTTCGTCGCCAAGCTGGACGGCAAGGTGGTCGGCTATTGCGCCTCGATGCGGCTGTCGGAAAAGCTCGCCTTTTCCAATGCGAACTGGGACGAGATCACCGGCAACGGCTTCGGCAGCCGCCACAACGCCAAGGGCGAGTGGCTCTACGGCTACGAGCTGTGCGTCGATCCCAAGACGCGCGGGACGAGAATCGGCCGGCGGCTGTACGAGGAGCGCCGCGCGCTCGCCGAGCGGCTCGACCTGACCGGGATCGTGTTCGGCGGACGCATGCCCGGCCTCGCCAAGGCGATGCGCCGCAAGCGCAACCGCGCCGAGGGGCCCGAAGACTATCTCGCCAAAGTGGTCGACGCGAAGATCCACGATCCCGTGCTGCGCTTCCAGCTTGCCAACGGATTCGAACCGCAGGGCATCCTCGAAAACTACCTGCCCGAAGACAAGCCGTCGATGACCCACGCGGTGCGAATGGTCTGGCGCAACCCCTATATCGACAGCGACGCGCCGAAGAAGCACCGCGTCCCGCGCGACGTCGAAGGGGTGCGGATCGCGACCTGCCAGCTGCAGGCGCGCGCGGTCAGCGGGTTCGACGAATTCATGAAACACGTCGAATATTTCGTCGACGTTGCAGCGGATTACGAGGCGGACTTCATCGTCTTTCCCGAGCTGTTCACGCTGATGCTGCTGAGCGCTGAGGAGGAAGAACTCAACCCGCTCGAAGCGATCGAGGCGCTGAGCCGCTACACGCCGAGGATCCGCAAGGCGCTGAGCGAGATGGCGCTCAACTACAACATCAACATCATCGGCGGATCGCACCCGACCCGGATGGAGGACGGCGACATCCACAACGTCGCCTATGTCTGCCTGCGCGACGGATCGGTCCACGCGCAGGAGAAGATCCACCCCACCCCCAACGAGGCCTATTGGTGGAATATCCGCGGCGGCGATTCGATCGACGCGATCCCGACCGATTGCGGCCCGATCGGCGTGCTGATCTGCTACGACAGCGAGTTTCCCGAGCTCGCGCGCCGGCTGGTCGACGAAGGCGCGCGGATCATCTTCGTGCCGTTCTGCACCGACAGCCGCCAGGGCTACATGCGGGTGCGTTATTGCGCCGCCGCGCGGGCGATCGAGAACCAGTGCTACGTCGTGCTCAGCGGCAATGTCGGCAATTTGCCCAACGTCCACAACATGGATATCCAATACGCGCAGAGCTGCATCCTGACGCCGTGCGACTTCCCCTTCGCGCGCGACGGCATCGCCGCCGAGGCGAGCGAGAACGTCGAGACGCTGACGATCAGCGACGTCAATCTCGCCGATCTCAGCTGGGCGCGCGCCGAAGGGACGGTGCAGAATCTCGCCGACCGCCGCTTCGACCTCTACCGGATCGAATGGGACAAGCGTGTCGGGCAGGTCTCCGGGCGCATCGGCGAGGCTGCGGCGGAGGCCGCGAGCCAGGACACCGCGCCCAAGGGTCCGCACACGCCCGGCGGGGGATAATTCGCGCGCGTACCCCCGTGACGCGCCCCGGCATCGCGCTATAGTGCCTGCATGGCGGGCGAAATTTCAGTATCACCGATGATGTCCGACGCGCTGGTGATCCTCGGCGCGGCCGGGATCGTCATCCCCGTCTTCGCGCGCTTCCGCATCACGCCGGTGATCGGTTTCATCCTGATCGGTATCCTGGTCGGCCCCTACGGCCTCGGCAAGCTGGTCTACGAATACCCCTGGCTGGGGCACATAACCATTTCCGACCCCGAAGGGCTCGAACCCTTCGCCGAGTTCGGCATCATCCTGCTGCTGTTCACGATCGGTCTCGAACTGTCGTTCAAGCGTCTGTGGCAGTTGCGCAAGCTGGTGTTCGGTCTCGGCGCGCTCGAATTGCTCATCATCGGGTTCGTGCTGGCGATGTTCCTGTCGATGATGGGGCAATATTGGACCGGGGCGATGGCGCTCGGCCTCGCGCTTGCGTTCTCCTCGACCGCGATCGTCCTGCCCATCGCGGGCACGACCTCGCCGGTCGGGCGCGCCGCGCTGTCGATGCTGCTGTTCGAGGACATCATGATCGTCCCGATCGTGTTCCTGCTCGGCGCGATGGCGCCCTATGCGCAGGAAGCCGGGTGGGAAGGCCTGCTCGACACGCTGTGGCAGGGGGGGCTGCTGATCGTCGCGCTGCTCGTGCTCGGGCGCATCGCCCTCCCTCGCCTGTTCGCGCAGGCGGCGCGGACCAAGAGCCCCGAACTGTTCCTCGCCGCCACCTTGCTGGTGGTCATCGGCGCCAGCCTCGCCACCGCTGCGGTCGGCCTGTCGCCGATCGTCGGTGCGCTGATCGCCGGCCTGCTGATCGCCGAGACCGAATATCACGGCGAGATCGAATCGATCATGGAACCCTTCAAGGGGCTGGCACTGGGCGTGTTCCTGATCACCGTGGGCATGAGCATCGACCTGCTGACGGTGTGGGACAATCTGTGGATGATCGGGCTCGCGGTGATCGGCGTACTGGTGTTCAAGGCGGTGGTCACCGGCATCCTTCTGCGGCTGATGGGCGCGCGGCGCAGCACCGCCGCCGAAACCGGCATATTGATGGCGAGCCCGTCCGAAACCACGCTGATCGTGCTCGCAGCGGCGAGCGCGGCGCTGCTGATCCAGCCCGGCACCGCGCAGTTCTGGCAGATCGTCACCGCGATCGGCCTCACCGTGACTCCGCTTCTGGCGCGGCTCGGGCGAATCATCGCCCGGCGGGTCGAGCCAATTCCGGAGCTGCCCGAGGACGACAGCGACGCACCGCGTGTTGTGATCATCGGTATCGGCCGGGTCGGGCGGCTGGTGGCGCAGATGCTCGACGCGCACGACCGCCCCTATGTCGCGGTCGATTCGGATGCCGACCTGATCGCCTATGCCAAGCGGCAGGGATTCAATGCGACCTTCGGCGATGCGGCGCGCGGCGATGCGCTCGACCGTCTCGGAATCGAAACCGCCCCGGCCGTGGTGCTGACCATGGACGAACCGGTGCTCGCGCAAAGGCTGGTGAGCAAATTGCGCAAGAACTACCCGGAGCTGCTGATCGTCGCCCGCGCGCGCGACACCAGCCATGCTGCCGAACTCTATCGCGCAGGCGCCAGCCATGCGGTGCCCGAAACGCTCGAAAGCTCTCTCCAGCTGTCAGAAGCGGTGCTGGTCGATATCGGGGTGGCGATGGGACCGGTGATTGCCTCGATCCACGAGAAGCGCGACGAATACCGCGCCGAACTCGAGCAGGACGGCGCGCTCGACTACAAGCCCAAGCTCAGGACGAGTACGGCGGAAAACTGATTTCCCGGCACGATCCGGTTGCATCACGCGTTGGTCGGGCAAAGGAGAGAATCATGTCCGACCAAGATCCGACCAAGCCAACCCCGAACGACGAGAAATTCAAGCCGCAGAACGTCGCCGACCCGCGGCGCGACACCAACCCCGCCACCAAGCATCACGACGAGCCGGGCGATACCGGCGGCAACGACCTGTCGCGCGGCAGCAAAGGCGAAACCAAGAAAACGCCGAGCGCCTGATTCGAAACGCGCTCAGGCGGCTTCCTTCGCCAGCGCGTCCCTTACCGCTTCGAGCGCATCCTCGGCCCTACTACCGTCGGGCCCGCCGCCCTGCGCCATATCGGAGCGCCCGCCGCCGCCCTTGCCGCCGAGCGCTTCGACACCCGCGCGAACCAGCGCGACGGCATCGTGGCGATCGGTCAGGTCGTCGGTCACCGCGACCGCCAGCGCCGCACGACCGTCATTGACCGCGACTGCCGCGGCGATGCCCGACCCGAGCCGCTTCTTCGCCTCGTCGAGCAGGCCGCGAAGCTCCTTTGGATCGAGACCCTCGAGCACTTGCCCGGAGAAGGTTACTCCGCCGATATCCTCGTCGCCCGCGCCGGGTGACGCAGCGCCGCCTCCGCCAAGCGCGAGCTGTTTTTTCGCTTCGGCCAGTTCGCGTTCGAGTCGCTTGCGTTCATCGACCAGCGCGGCGATGCGCGCCTCGACTTCGTCCGGAGCGGCCTTGATCGCGCCCGCGACGGCTTTCAGCGTCTCCTCCCGCCCGACCAGCCATTGCCGCGCGGCCTCGCCGGTCAACGCTTCGATCCGGCGCACACCCGAGGAGACGGCGCTTTCCGAAACGATGCGGAACAGGCCGATATCGCCGGTCGCCTTGACATGCGTGCCGCCGCACAATTCGACTGAATAGTTGCGACCGCCATCGGGTTTACGGCCCATCGACAGCACGCGCACCTCGTCGCCGTATTTCTCGCCGAACAGCGCCAGCGCGCCAGCTTCGACCGCATCGTCGGGGCTCATCAGCCGCGTCTGGACCTGTTCGTTGGCGCGGATTTCGGCGTTCACCTCGGCTTCGATCGCAGCGATATCCTCGTCCGACAGCGGCTTGGGGTGCGAGAAATCGAACCGAAAGCGGTCTTCCGCCACCAGCGAGCCCTTCTGCGTCACATGGCTGCCGAGCCGGTTGCGCAGCGCTGCATGAACGAGGTGGGTCGCCGAATGATTGGCGCGCACACGATCGCGCCGCTCGGCATCGACCGTCAGGTGAACGGTATCTCCTACGCGCACCGTACCCGAGGCGATCGTTCCGCGATGCGCATGCAGCCGTCCGAGCGGCTTGGAAGTATCGCTCACGCCGATACCGAGGCCCGCCGGGGTGGAGATGCTACCGGTATCGCCCTGCTGCCCGCCGCTCTCGCCGTAGAATGGAGTCTGGTTGGTCAGCACGAAGACCTCGCTGCCTTCGCCGGCTTCCTCGACTTCCGCACCATCCGCCACGAGCGCCACCACCGTGCCCTCGCCTTCGGTGGCGCTGTAGCCGGTGAATTCGGTGCCGCCCTCGCGCTCGACGATATCGAACCACACCTCGTCGTCGGTCGCCTGGCCGGAGCCCTTCCAGGCAGCGCGCGCGGCCTCCTTCTGCCCCTGCATCGCCGCGTCGAAACCCGCCCGGTCGACCCCGATCCCCCGTGAACGCAGTGCGTCCTCCGTCAGGTCGTAGGGAAAGCCGTAAGTGTCGTAGAGCCGAAACGCGGTTTCGCCGTCGAGCCGGTCACCCGTGCCCATGCTCCCGGTCGCTTCGTCGAGCAGTTTGAGGCCCTTGTCGAGCGTACGACGGAACTGGGTTTCCTCGCGTTCGAGTACTTCTTCGATCAGAGCCTGGCCGCGCTGCAGTTCGGGATAGGCCTGGCCCATCTCGGTGACCAAAGCGGGCACGAGCCGGTGCATCAGCGGTTCGTCGGCGCCGAGCAAATGCGCATGCCGCATCGCGCGGCGCATGATCCGTCGCAGCACATAGCCGCGGCCCTCGTTCGAAGGCAGTACGCCGTCGGCCATCAGGAAACCGGTCGAGCGCAGGTGATCTGCGATGACGCGATGGCTCGCCTGCTGCTCGCCCTCGGCGGCAACGCCGGTCAGGCTCTCGCTGGCGGCGATCAGTTCCTTGAAGGTGTCGGTGTCGTAATTGTCGTGTACGCCCTGCAGCACCGCGGCGACGCGTTCGAGCCCCATTCCGGTGTCGATCGAAGGTTCGGGCAAGTCGCCGGTGATCTCGTCGGCGCTCTGGACGAACTGCATGAAGACGAGGTTCCAGATTTCGACGAAGCGGTCGCCGTCCTCGTCGGGGCTGCCCGGCGGGCCGCCGGCGATATGCTCGCCGTGATCGTAGAAAATTTCCGAGCACGGCCCGCACGGCCCGTCCGAACCCATCGCCCAGAAATTGTCCTTGGTCGCGATGCGGATGATGCGTTCTTCGGGCAGGCCGCTGATCTTCCTCCACAGCTCGAATGCCTCGTCATCGGTGTGATAGACGGTGGCGGTCAGCCGGTCTGGCGCGAGGCCCCATTCCTTCGTCAGCAACGTCCAGGCGTGCAGGATCGCCTGCTCCTTGAAATAGTCGCCGAAGCTGAAATTGCCGAGCATCTCGAAGAAAGTGTGATGCCGCGCGGTATAGCCGACATTGTCCAGATCGTTGTGCTTGCCGCCCGCACGGACGCATTTCTGGCTGCTCACTGCGGTTCGCGCAGGCGGGGTCTCAAGGCCGGTAAAGGCGTTTTTGAACGGCACCATCCCCGCATTGACGAACATCAACGTCGGATCGTTGTAAGGCACCAGCGGCGCACTCGGCACCACCGCGTGGCCCTGGCCGGCAAAATAGTCGAGAAAACCCGCGCGAATTTCGTTGGTCGACATCATGCAGGCGAATTAGGCACTCATACCGCACCCGACAAGCCGATTAAGTTGCCGGGGCTCTCGCCCGGTCTGCCGCTCGGGCCGTGACTATCCATGCACCGCCAGGCAGGGCGATCATCGATTCGTCGAGATTGTTGGAAAGAAATCGCCGCAGCCGTGCGATGAAGCGCGCGCGCTCTTCGTCGGCGAGCATTCGTGCGCCGCGCGCGGCGGGGCCGATCCGGGTGGTGTAGCCAAGCGCGTCTTCGACCGGATCCTCGCCCGAACCGAGAACGAAGGCGAAATCCACCGGTTCGAGCCCGATGTCGAGCCAGCCCGCTTCGTGCAGGATGCCCTCGACCTGCGACCGGTCGGCGAGCGAGAACGGGCCGGGCGTGAGCGGATCGCTCGGTACGAGGACGTCCGCCGGGAGCAATGCGGCGATCCGCTCGGCCCACGGGTTCTCGGCGATGGCGCGGAAGCAGGAGAATACGAGCCTCGCCCCGGGGGCGGCGATGCGCGCGAGGTGGCCGAACGCGGCGACCGGATCGTCGAAGAACATCACCCCGTGGCGCGACACCAGCAGGTCGGGCGCGTAGCCATGCAATTGCCATTGCGCCGCGTCTCCGTGGCGGAAGAACACGTTGCCGAGATAGCCGCTGCGCTCGTTCGCGACCGCGATCAGTTCGGCGCTGACGTCGACCCCGACGACTTCCGCACCGGCATGGCCGCGCGCCAGCGCCAGCGCGATCTCGCCCGCGCCGCAACCGATATCGAGCGCGCGCCGGAACGGCTGTGCGCTCGCTCGTGCAAGCAGCATATCGGTCAGCCCGGTAAAGCTGCGGTCGGTGCGGCGCCATTCCTCGGCCCAGCTGCGGCCGACCCGGCCTTCCCATTCGCTCTTGTCGGTCATCGCTACCCACTCCGACCTGTGCTTGCTGTCGCAGGTTAGACGCGCGGTGTACATGTGGGAAGGTGCCGCGGCAGTGGCTTCCCCCGCAGGCGGCAAAGAAAAACCGGCGCGGGTCCGGGTGGACGCTCGCGCCGGTTTTCCGTTTTCCCGGGCGCCCCATTCTCGGGTTGCGCGCCCGCTTGAGGGGAGTGCCTCAGTCCTCCGCGTCAGGACCGGTCATCATCTCCTCGGCGACCTCGTCGGTGCGGCCGCGGATGGCGGCTTCCAACTTGGTGCAAACTTCGGGGTTTTCCTTGAGGTAGGTCTTGGCGTTCTCGCGGCCCTGGCCGATGCGGATGCTGTCGTAGCTGAACCAGCTGCCCGACTTCTCGACAATGCCCGCCTTGACGCCGAGATCGAGGATCTCGCCGATCTTGGAAATGCCCTCGCCGTACATGATGTCGAATTCGACCATCTTGAACGGCGGGGCGACCTTGTTCTTTACCACTTTAACGCGTGTGGAGTTGCCGATAACTTCGTCGCGGTCCTTGATCTGGCCGGTGCGGCGGATGTCGAGCCGGACGCTGGCGTAGAACTTGAGCGCATTGCCGCCGGTGGTGGTTTCCGGATTGCCGTACATCACCCCGATCTTCATCCGCAGCTGGTTGATGAAGATGACCATGCACTTGGAACGGTTGATCGACCCGGTGAGCTTGCGCAGGCTCTGGGACATGAGGCGCGCCTGGAGGCCGACATGGGAATCACCCATCTCGCCCTCGATTTCGGCGCGGGGCACCAGCGCAGCCACCGAGTCGACCACCAGCACGTCGATCGCATTCGAACGTACCAGCGTATCGGTAATTTCGAGCGCCTGCTCGCCCGTATCGGGCTGCGAGACGATCAGCTCGTCGATATCCACGCCCAGCTTCTTCGCATAGGCGGGATCGAGCGCGTGTTCGGCGTCGACGAAGGCGGCGGTCCCGCCGGCCTTCTGCGCCTCTGCAATCACATGCAGCGCAAGCGTCGTCTTGCCCGAGCTTTCGGGTCCGTAGACCTCGATCACGCGGCCCTTGGGGAGGCCGCCGATGCCGAGCGCGATATCGAGCCCGAGCGATCCGGTCGAGATCGATTCGACCTCCATCGCCTCGCGGCTGCCCAGCTTCATCGCCGAACCCTTGCCGAATGCACGATCGATCTGCGCGAGCGCGGCGTCGAGCGCCTTCTGTCGGTCTGCGTTCACTTCCTTACCTTCTACCAGCTTGAGATTGGCAGCCATCGCATGATCTCCTTCGCTCGCCTAGGGCCTCATCCCCGTTATCGACTGCGAAGCATGTATCCGATTTGTTCCACAAGAACAAGAGCGGAACAAAAATTTTTTCGAAGCCTATCCCGTCGAGACAATTACCGCGACCGGCAATTCATCCGGAACGGCGGATTTCCCAGTCGAAGCTGCGGGTCGCGTTGGCCGGTATCACCAGTTCGAGGATCTGCAGGCCGTCCTTGATCCGCGGCGTGCGGCGCGGCCAGCGCACGTCCCACTCGCCCGAAGCGCCGAACACCATCCGCACCGTGACCGGGTGCGCATTGGCGTTGCTGAGCAGCGCGCGCATCCGGATCCACGGCCGGTCGTCGGCGCCCGGATCGCCCTTGCCTACCCTGGCACATTCGGAAAACACCTGCGTGCTTTCGTGGAGTGCGAGCTCGATATCCTGGTTGACCGCGTAATCGCGCAGGTTCGGCTGCGCGACGAGCTGAGGGCCGTAGGAACTCGGCTCGAACAGCACCAGCCCGCCCTGCGGCAGCGCCACGCCCAGCCCCTTGTCCTCTTCGTTCCTGGTGACGAGCAGCATCTGCGTCGTCTCCATGTCCGATTCGTCCTCGATCTCGTCGAACCGGTCGTAGGGACTGCACCGGGCGACGTAGACGTAATGGGCCTCGACCTCGTCCCGGTTGAGGAAGGCGACCTGCTTGAGACCCTTGGCCGCGACCGTCACCGGCATCGGCACGCGGTAGAGCTTGAGGTCGCCGAGCTGCTCCTCCTCGGCGGACACGACCGATCCCGGCGCGGCCATCTCCTGCGCCGACTCGCTGCGGCGGGCCGTCACCATTATCGCATTGTCGGCCATCGGCGGCGGCGGCGGGGGTGGCGGCGGCGGTGGCGGCGGATAGGCGATGCGCGAGCCCGCCGCGGTGCTGCCGATCGGATAGCAGGTCAGCCGCAGCGGCGCGGCGCGCGGCGGCTGCGCGAGCGCGCGGTAATTGCTGGTGACGTTGATGGTGCCCGCCACCACCAGCAGGTCGGCGTCGGGAAAGCTCTGGCCGTTGTCGTTGAGCACCGTCAGCCAGCTGAGCAGGCGCATGGTGAAGCTGCCATCGCCCTTCCCCTCTCCCAACGTGCCGACATAATTCGCCTGCCAGTCGAAGCCCCAGGCCAGATAGGTCAGGACGACCTCGTAAGTGCCGCCCGTCTCGTCGCGCGTGTCGATCGAAAAGATCGGCCTGGCCGAGAGTCCCTCGGGCACGCGGTCGAAGGTCAGCTTCTCCGGCAGGCCGGCGCAGCGCACCGCCTCGAACCCGTCCTGCGTCTCCAGCACCAGCCCCCCGTCGGCGCGGGTGCGGACGATCGCGTCCTCGCTCGCCGCTTCGCCGGTTGCGGGATTGGTGCGGGTAATGGTGACGCGATTGCCGAGCGCGCCGTTGACCAGCGCGGCCGGCGAGAGCAGCTCGGCGTTGCGGTTCTTCTCGATCGTCCCGCCGGGCAGGCCGGTGACGATCGCGGTGACCCCGACCATGCCTTCGGCCACGCCCTCGAAGCGGATGGTCGATTCGCCGGGCGGCAAGGTGACCGTGCGCGTCTCGCTGATCATCGCAAAGCCCTGCGGCCAGTTGCGATTCATGTCCTGTCCGACGCGGCGGTTGGGATCGCGATAGACGGTCACCGACAGGTCGCTCGGCTCGGACGCATCGACCGCCTCGCGCGCCTCGAGCGGCGCGGCCCATATGAGACCGGGGGCCAGCAGGGGCAGCAGGAATGCGGCGTGCCGCATGCTCACGCGCCGCCGGTCAGTAACGCGTTTCGTAGGTCACGCGGACCACCCGCTCGCCTTCGGCGGGGACGGGCACGATCCACTTGCGACGGTCGGCGTTGATCTGCACGCCCTCGATATCCTCGCTGACGATGCGGTAGTCGTTCGCCCACCAGCCGCGCATCAACCCGCCCTGCACCAGGTCGACCTCGACCGGCGTGCTCTTGGCGTTGGTAATCGTGTAGCGCATCGTCGTGCGGTAGAATTCCTTCGGCCGTTCGACTTCCAGTTCCTCGACCACCTCGCCGTCGCGCAGCACGCGATAGCGAGCGCTGCGCTCCCATTCGGCGGCGGTAATCTTCTCGCGCTTCTCGACTTCGGCCTGGAGGTAGATATCGAACGCGTCGCCGGTGCGCAGCGACAGTTCGCTGCCCATCGGCGTGTGGCCGATGCCGTTCTCGCCGATGAATTGCGGCGTTCCCTGGCTGTCGCGCTGGTAGAACCGCACCGTGCCGGAGGGCAGCGCATCGCCCAGCCCCTGGTCGCGCGAGGTCGAGAAGGCGATCTCAGTCGATACCGGCACCGGCGCGTTGTCGTTGGTCAGCCAATAGACCTCGCGCCGGTAGACCTTGCGCGCGGGCACCGCCTGCACGTCGAGGAAGCTGACCTGCTTGGTCTGCGCATTGGCGATCGTGGTGCGGCCCGAAATCGGGTAGAGGTAGAATTCGCCGACCTGTTCGCGGCCCGAATTCTCCGTGCCCGGCCGGACCATGCCGCGGTTGTTCCGGCGGCCACCGCCCGAACCGTTCGGATTGCCCGCTACCAGCAAGGTATCGGCATCGTGGAAAGTGGTGCCGGTGTTGTTGGTCAGCGTGACCCAGCCCTGCATGTCGGTGGTGCCGCGCTGCTCGTCGTAGAGCGCGACGTAGTCGGCGCTCCAGCCGAGGCCGGGGGTGAGATAGCGGATCGAGGCCGGGCGGGTGCCGCCGCGGCTGCTCTGCAGATTGACCGACAGCGTCGGGCGCGCGCGCAGATTGGGCGGCACGCGGTCGAAGATCACGCGCACCGGCAAGCCGTCGTCGCGCAGCACCTCGATTCGGTTACCGATCTGGACGACCACCCCGCCCGCGGTCGACAGCACCTTGGCGCGCTCGCGCGTTTCCTGCCCGGTGGCGGGGTTGGTGCGCAACAGCGTGACGGTCTGGCCGATGGCCTTTTCCATCAGCTTGACCGGCGTCAGCAGGTCGAAATCGAAATTCTGCTCGGCGATGGTCGTGTCGGGCGCGTAGAAGCTCAGCGTCTCGGGGCGGATCTGCGCCGACACGTCGGGAAATTCGATCCGCGTGTCCCCGCGCGGTATGTCGAGCTGCCGCACGTCCTGCACCAGCGCGAGATTGTTGTTGTAGATCGTCACCGCGACGTCGCCCTGCGCGGTCGCATCGGGATCGGGCAGCGACTGCGCCCGGCCCAGCGTTGCCGTGCACGCCAGTGCTGCGGCCAAAGTCAACGCGCGATAGGATGACGGCTTCATCGGTCCCTCCCTGATCGAGTTCTTTCCCAGACATGCTGCAAGCGAATGTATCGGGTGTGAACGTAACAATGTATCACCATACCCATGGCAGCATGTCCGCCAGGCGGGAGAGCGCCCCGCGATGCGCAAGGCGCTCTCCCTACATGGCCGTCGGCATCAGTTGCGCGGCGGGAAGATGCCCTGCATCACCGCGCAGAACCGGATCGACAGAAACGGATTGCGGTTGCTGAACGACTGGCCGTTGCCGGTATTCGCGACCGACACCGTCCCGGCGTTCATCGTGTCGCCCGTCGGCGCGGTGTTTTCCTCGTAGGTATTGCCGGTCGCGCGGGCGAAATAGGCATTGGTCGCGGCGCGCGTATTGGCGTTGGACCGCGAGACGTTGACCGTCGCCGTGTGCGAGTGGGTCGGCAGCTGATTGGTGGTGAGCGTGATATCCTGCACCCCGCCCCGAGCGCCTTGCGGATAGTTGGTCAGGCCCGGTCCGGGGCCCTGCCCGATCGGCGAACGGCTGCGCAGGTCGGGCAGCGCGAAGGTGGTGCGTCCGTCGCCGCCATAGGTGGTGCCGTAGAGCGAGTAGAGCGCGGTATTGCTCGAAATGGCGAGCAATTGCCCTTCGGCCGACGCGGTGTTGCGCGGGCAGAAGGTGTAGCCGACCATGAAGATGTCGCCCAGATACCGGTCCTGCGCCTGCGCCGGCGCGGTCAGGGCGAACAAGCCTGCGCCCGCCAGAAGAAGTTTCGCTGTCTGTTTCATCGTCAATGTCCTGTTACTGCGATTCTCAGTTGCGCGACGGGAAAATGCCTTCGAGCACGACGCAATAACGCAGCGAGAGATACGGATTGCGGTTGTTGTAGGCCTGACCGTTGCCCGTGTTCGCGACCGACAGCGTGCCAGCATTCATCGTGTCACCGGTGGGCGCGGTGTTTTCCTCGTAGGTATTGGTCGTCGCACGCGAGAAATAGGCATTGGTCGGTGCGCGCGTGGTGGCGTTCGAACGCGAGACGTTAACCGTCGCGGTGTGCGAGTGAGTCGGCAGCTGGTTGGTCGTGAGCGTGATATTCTCCACCCCGCCCTCCGCGCCCTGCGGATAATTGCTCAGGCCCGGCCCTGGTCCCTGCCCGATCGGCGAACGGCTGCGCAGGTCGGGCAGCTGGAAATTGGTCGTCCCGTTGCCGCCATAGGTGGTGCCGTAGAGCGAAAACAGCGCAGTGAACTGGCTGATCGCCAGCAACTGCCCCTCGGCGGAGGTCGTCCCCCGCGGGCAGTAGGTGTAGCCGGCGATGAAGATATCGCCGATATACCGGCTCTGGGCATGCGCCGGAGTTGCGTTCATGGTGAGCGACAGCGCCGTGCAGCTCGCCAGCACCGATAGTGTCGTAACGGTCCTTTTCATATGGGCTCCCTTCGGGAGCGCATATGTACGGCACTGCCAGTCGCCCCCGACCATGGCAGCGCCGAATTTCCGATTGCTGCAACCGCTCAGTTGCGCGACGGGTAAATCCCGACCAATGCGACGCACCATCGCAGCGTAAGATAAGGCGACAAATTGTTGTGCGCCTGGTTGCCGCCGGTAACCTGGGTCGTAACCGTACCGGCGTTCATCTTGTCGCCCGTCGGCGCGGTGTTCTCCTCGTACGCCAGCGTCGCCGCGTCGGTGCGGGCGAAATACGCGCTCGCAGGCGAGCGCGTGGTCGCATTGCTGCGCGATACGTTCACGTCGGCGACGTGATTGTGCGAGGGTAATTCCAGAGTGCTAAGCGTAACCTGCTCGACACCGGAGCGGCTGCCCAGCGGATAATTCGAAAGGCCGGGCCCCGTCCCGGTATGGATCGGCGTGCGCCCGCGCAGATCGGGCAGCGCGAAGGTCGTCCGTCCGTCGCCGCCGTAAATCGTGCCGTAGAGCGAGAACAATGCCGAGTTCTGCGAAATGGCGAGCAGCTGTCCGTCGGCATTGGTCCAGCCGCTCGGGCAGAAGGTGAAGCCGACCGGCATCAGCTGGCCGAGCAGCGGTTCGGATTGAGCGTGGACCGGCGCGGTAGGCAGCGAAGCGCTCAGGGCAACGACGGCACTCATCGTCGCGAATTTTGCGAGTTTCATCGAATTTGCTCCCGAGAAAGTGTCGATCGCGAGATCAGTTGCGCGAGGGGAATATGCCCTGCAGCGCGACACACCAGCGGATCGTGAGGTACGGAGGCAGATTGTAATGCGACTGGTTTCCGCCGGTAAGCTGGGTCGTGACCGTCCCGGCGTTCATCTTGTCGCCGGTCGGTGCGGTGTTCTCCTCGTACGCCAGCGTCGCCGCATCGGTGCGGGCGAAATAGGCACTTGCCGGCGAGCGCGTGGTCGCGTTGGTGCGCGATACGTTCACGTCGGCGACGTGATTGTGCGACGGTATTTCCAGAGTGGTCAGCGTGACCCGCTCGACACCGGAACGGCTTCCCTGCACGTATGTGGAAAGCCCCGGCCCAGTGCCGGTATGGATCGGCGAACGTCCGCGCAGGTCGGGCAATGCGAAAGTCGTCCGCCCGTCGCCGCCATAGGTCGTCCCGTAAAGCGAGAACAGCGCTGTGTTCTGCGCGATCGCCAGCAACTGGCCGTCGGCATTGGTGTAGTTGCGCGGGCAGAAGGTGAACCCGACAGGCATCAACTGGCCGATCAGCGGCGTATCCTGTGCATGGGCGGGTGCGGACGGGAGCGAGGTGCTCAACGCCACGACGGCGCTCATGGTGGCGAATTTTGCGATCTTCATCCGATTCTTCCCCTGAAGCTTGGTCAATGCGAACCGTTTCGGCCTTATTGTTCTTCGCGTAGATTCGGGGCCTTGCGGGTCCCAACCTCCGCGTTTCGATCCGATTTGGCAAGGGGAAAGGTGCCGCTACCCGGCAAAGCCGTGCGGCATAGGGGGGAAGAAGTGGGAGCGCTTCCTCGCGGAAGCGCTCCGTTATCATCCGCGCGCTGCGGTCAGTTGCGCGACGGGAACAGACCTTGCAGCGCAACGCACCAGTTGAGCGTCAGATAGGGCGGCAGGTTGTAGTGCGGCTGGCTGCCCCCCGTGTTCTGCGTCGTCACCGTGCCGGCATTCATCGTGTCGCCCGTCTGGGGCGGGGTGTTTTCCTCGTAGGCCAGCGTGTTCTGGTCGGTGCGGGCGAAATAGGCACCCGCCGGCGAGCGCGTGGTCGCATCGGTGCGCGAGACATGCACCTCGCCGATATGGTTGTGCGACGGTATTTCGCTGGTGATCAGCGTGACCTCCTCGGCGCCGCCGCGGCTGCCCAGAATGTAATCGGACAGGCCGGGTCCTTGCCCGGTATGGATCGGCGAGCGACCGCGGAGGTCGGGCAGCCCGAACGTCGTCCGCCCGTCGCCGCCATAGGTCGTGCCGTAGAGAGCATACAGCGCCTGGTTCGTGTTGATCGCCATGAGTTGGCCGTTGGCACCGGTCCAGCCGCGCGGACAGAAGTTGAAGCCGACCGCCATCAGCTGGCCGAGGATGGGCTCGGACTGGGCCGAGGCCGGCCCGGCGGGCAGCGAAGTGCTCAGGGCGACGACTGCGGCCATGGTGGTGAATTTTGCGAGTTTCATCGTAAGCTCCTTGAAGTTCCGAGGTTTGCAGTCCGGATCAGTTGCGCGACGGGTAGACGCCCACCATCGCGACGCACCAGCGCAGCGTGAGATAGGGGGACAGGTTGTAATGCGGCTGGTTGCCGCCGGTATTCTGCGTCGTCACAGTGCCCGCGTTCATCGTGTCGCCCGCCTGGGGCGGAGTGTTTTCCTCGTAGGCCAGCGTGTTCTGGTCGGTACGGGCGAAATAGGCGCCGGCCGGCGAGCGCGTGGTCGCGTCGGTGCGCGAGACATGCACTTCGCCGACATGGTTGTGCGACGGTATTTGGAGCGTGTTGAGCGTGACCTGCTCGGCCCCTCCACGGCTGCCGAGCGTATAGGGAGAAAGCCCCGGCCCCGTTCCGGTATGAATCGGCGAGCGCCCGCGCAGGTCGGGCAGTCCGAAAGTGGTCCGCCCATCGCCGCCATAGGTCGTGCCGTAGAGCGAGAACAGCGCCGTGTTCTGCGCGATCGCCATCAACTGGCCGTCCGCTCCGGACCATCCGCGCGGACAGAAATTGAACCCGACCGGCATCAGCTGGCCGAGGATGGGCTCGGACTGGGCATGCGCCGGTGCAGCCGGCAACGAAGCGCTCAGGGCGACGACAGCCGCCATGGTTGCGAACTTTGCAATTTTCATGGAAATTTCCCCTCAAAGTTGGTGCAAGCGACCCACTTTTTCGGCCTTCTCGTTGTTCGAGTGTCGGGCCTGGAGAGGAAACTCCGCCTTTAGTTCTAATTTGGCAAGAAAAAATCCGGTAACGGACAGGCGTTATGTACCGTCAGGATTTCCGGGAACGCAGGATCCGTCCGACTTCTTCGTTGATCTGCTGGACGTTGAACGGTTTGGCGATGAAATGCATGTTGTCGATATCGATTTCGCTGCGTAATTGTTCTTCGGCGTAGCCGGACATGAACAGCACCGGAAGGTCGGGTTGAACCTTGCGGATCGCCCGCGCCATGGCAGGGCCGTCCATCCCCGGCATCACCACGTCGGACACGATCAGGTCGAATTCGCCTCCCTTGGCGATCGCGGCCAGCCCCTCTTCGCCGTCGCGCGCCGTGATCACCGAGAAGCCCGCCCTGCCGAGCGCGCGCTCCGCCACAGCGCGAACCATGTCCTCGTCCTCGACCAGCAGCACGCTGCCGCCGCCCGACCAGTCCGAAGCGGCGCTCTCGGCCTGCTCGGCCGCCGCTTGCGGAGCCGCACCGCGATGGACCGGGAAGTAGATCGTGAAGCGCGCTCCGTCGGGTTGTCCGTGGCCGCCGGGGACGTTGTCGGCGAAGATGAATCCGCCCGACTGCTTGACGATGCCATAGACGGTCGACAGCCCGAGCCCGGTACCCTTGCCCTGTTCCTTGGTGGTGAAGAACGGCTCGAAGATCTTGCCAAGCACCTCGGGCGGGATGCCGCCGCCGGTGTCCTGCACCAGCAGCACGGTGTAGTCGTCCGCCGGGAGGATATCCGACGACATCTTGCGGATGTCGCCCGCCTTCACCGAGCGCGTCGACAGCGACAGGCGCCCGGTCCCGTCGCCATGCGACTGGATCGCGTCGCGCGCATTGACCGCGAGGTTGACGATCACCTGCTCGAGCTGCTGCGGATCGGCGCGCACCGGGCCGAGATCGCGGTCGTGGCGGACGCGGAACTCGATTCTTTCGCCGAGCAGCCGCTTCAGCAGCTGGCTGACCTCGCTGACCACGTCGGGCAATTGCAGCACTTCGGGCCGCAGCGTCTGCTGGCGGCTGAAGGCGAGCAATTGCCGCGTCAGGCTGGCGGCGCGGTTCGAATTGGCGCGGATCTGCTGGATATCGTCGTAGTCGCTGTCGCCCGGCGTATGGCGCAGCAGCATCAGGTCGCAATAACCGATGATCGCGGTCAGCACGTTGTTGAAATCGTGCGCCACCCCGCCGGCGAGCTGGCCGACCGCCTGCATCTTGGTCGCCTGCGCAATCTGCTTCTTGAGCCGCGTCTCCTCGCTGGAATCGACCAGGCTGAGCATCACCGCCGCTTCGCCGAGTCCGCGCACCCCGGCGAGGCCGAGCGAAACCGGCTCCTCGGGATTGTCGCGCAGACGGATCGCCATGTCGCCGCTGTTCGCGGGTCCCTTGCCGAAGCGGCGCACCGTATCCGCCAGCGCGCCCTTGTCTTCCTTGACCACGAGGTCGGACGGATATTGCGGCAGGCCCCGTTCCTCGATCCCCGCCGCACGCAGGAAGGGCGCGTTGCCGAACAGGAAGCGCCCGTCGCGGTCGGTCATCGCCAGCCCCAGCGGGAGCGATTCGAGCAGCGATTCGAGCTGCGTCGCGCTCGCCTGCCCGGC
The DNA here is from genome assembly GCA_913055875.1 of uncultured Altererythrobacter sp. GTDB lineage: Bacteria > Pseudomonadota > Alphaproteobacteria > Sphingomonadales > Sphingomonadaceae > CAJXJY01. The sequence continues at coordinate 104,814 of CAJXJY010000009.1, read as the reverse complement.
TCCGTCCGAGCCGCCGATCCCGACTCCGCTGTCGACCAGCAGCATCAGCGACGGCGCTTCGTCGGCGCCGGCGCCGCGCTCCTCGCCGGGATGGTTGAGCGGCACCTGCACCAGCGTCTGCGGCGAGCCGCGCTGTCCCTCGCGCGCGAAGTAAATCCGGTCGCGATCGTCGGTCCTGAGCTGAGCGACGAACTCCTGCCCGGCCAGAGTCGCGTTCGCATCGCCCGAGGCACGCTCGGCGAAGCCCGGCGTTACCGCACTGAGGATGCCGTCCGGACCGACCAGTGCCCCCTCGATCCCCGAACGCGACAGCAATCGGCCGAACAGTCCGCCGAGCCAGGCCCCTGCCGTCTCCGACAGATCTTCTTCGGCGAGCGGCTCGAAGCGCCAGACGAGATAGTCCTCGCCGCGCCCGGCCCGCTGTGCGCGCGCGCGCCAGCATCCGCCGGATTCGGCAGCGTCGAGCCGCTCGGCTTCACTTCGCCCGTCGCGCCACGCCTCGCGCGCCGCGCGTGTCAGACGTTCGAGCGAGGGCCGTTCGAGCGGCAGGTTGGGCGGCGCATGGCCGGCGCCGAACCAGGCGGCATAGGTGCGGTTGGCGCAGACCAGCCGGTTGGCACGGTCGGTGACGGCGACGCCGAGGCCGTCATGTTCGATCGCCTCGACGGTCACCGACCAGTCGGGCACGGCGAGTTCGCCTCCGGTTTGCGCCTGCCGCGACCGCGCGAAAGCGATGGCGCCCGCCCCGAGCACCGCCAGCGCGCCCGCATAGCTTAGCGCGACCACTGCATTGCCGGTCATCCACCACAGCGCCAGCGCGCTGACGACAAGCGCCGCTCCCACCGCCGCGAAAGCCGGTGCCGCTCGGATCTGCTCGACCTCCCCCAGGGTGTTCATCCCTTCTGGGCCTCCAGGCGTGCGTCGAGCCGCGCCTCCATCCGCTTCAGCCGCCTGGCGCGCTTGCGCATGACCATCACGCGCCACACGAGGCTCGCGATCAGATAGCCCAGCGCCGCGCCGACGATGGCGAGCACGATGAAGCCGAAGATCGTCACCAGCACGGTCACCCCGGCCCCCTCGAACAGTTCGATCAGCCATGCCCAGCGCCCGCTGGCGATCTCCTCCTGCGCCGCACCCCCGGTCGCAGCGAGATCGACCTTGAGGATGAAGGCCCCGATACGATTGGCGACCACCGCCCAGAACGGGAAGGTGAAGGGATTAGTGATGAAGGTTACCAGCGCGGAGAGCGGCACGTTGGCGCGCGCGGGCAAAGCGAGAAACGCCGCCAGGAATATCTGGCCGACGGGGATGATGAAGCCCGAAAAGATTCCCAGCGCGACGCCGCGCGGCACGGAGCGGCGGGTGAAGCGCCACAGTTCGGGCGTGAGGAAGCGGTGCGCGATCGGCTTGAGATACTTGTTGCGCGCCATCTCCTCGCGCGTCGGCGTGTATTTGCGGATCAGGTCCGCCAGCCAGGTCTTGGAAGTGCTGCCGCTCATCGTCCCGGGGCCGCATTGCGCGCCCGCGCGGCGAAGCGCAAGGGAGGTGGCGGGGTTTTCGGCAAAGCGTCCATGATTGCCGATATGGGTAGGCCCGCCCGGATGACCAGCCGGTGAATCGACCGCGCCCGCTCAGCCTCTTTCGCGCATGATCCGCGCCTGGTCGCGCTTCCAGTCGCGGTCCTTGACATATTGCCGCTTGTCCTGCGCCTGGCGCCCCTTGGCGAGCGCGAGTTCGACCTTCGCCCGGCCCTTGCCGTTGAAATAGACGCTCATCGGGACCAGCGTCATGCCCTTGCGCTCGACCGCGCCGGTCAGCCGCGCGATCTCGCGTTCGTGGAGCAGCAGCTTGCGCGGGCGCTTGGGCTCGTGATTGTTGCGGTTGCCGTGGCTGAACTCCGGGATGTTGGCATTGACCAGCCACACCTCGCCGTCGCGCACCTCCGCATAGCTTTCGGCGATGCTCGCCTCGCCCGCGCGCAGGCTCTTCACTTCGGTGCCCTGCAGCACCAGCCCGGCCTCGAACTTGTCCTCGACATGGTAATCGAACCGCGCGCGCCGGTTCTCGGCGACGGTCTTCTGCTTGTCGAAGGTTTCGGGTTTGGGGCGGGCCATGATGGCGGGCAGATAGAGTTCGCGCCGGGCTAAGCCAACCCCGCATGCTTGAGCGCCTCGTCGACGGCGGCGCGCGACGCTTCGCTCGCCTTGCACAGCGGGAGGCGGACGTCGCACTCGAGCCAGTCGTGGACCCGGGTCAGCGCGTACTTCACCGGCGCCGGGCTGGCGTCGGAGAACATCGCGTAGTGCAAGGGGAACAGCCGGTCGTTGAGCGCGCGCGCCTTGACCAGATCGTTGGCGGCGATCGCCTCGTGGAATTCGGCGCACAGCGCGGGCGCGACGTTGGCGGTGACCGAAATGCAGCCCGAGCCGCCCGCCGCCGAGTGCGGCAGCCACAGCTCGTCGTTCCCCGACAGCTGGCAGAAATCGTGATCGAGTCCCATCCGGTGATCGGCGACGCGCGACAGGTCGCCGCTGGCATCCTTGATCGCGACGATCCGGTCGGGGTATTTGCGCACCAGCTCGACCACCGTCTCGTCCTCGATATCGGTCACGGTGCGGCTCGGCACGTTGTAAAGGACGATCGGCAGATCGCTGTTTTCGGCGAGGAAACTGAAATGCGCGATCAGCCCGGTCTGGCTCGGGCGGTTGTAGTACGGCGCCACGCACAGCCCCGCCGCGGCACCCGCCTTCTTCGAGAAATTCATATGCAGCAGCGCGTTGCGCGTGTCGTTGCTGCCGCAGCCCGCGATCACGGGAACGCGCCCCGCGGCCTGCTCGATGCAGACCTCGATCACGCGGTGGTGCTCGGCGTTGGAGAGCGTCGAGGCCTCGCCGGTGGTGCCGCAGGGAACCAGCCCTTTCGAGCCGTTGTCGATCTGCCAGTCGACCAGCCGCCGGAACGCGGCCTCGTCGAACGATCCGTCGCGAAACGGCGTCACCAGGGCGGGAATCGAGCCGGAGAACATTTACCTGACCTCTGCGTTGACGGCATAAGACACTCGCGCGATTGCGTTAATCGCGCCTCGATCGCCGTTCATTCACCGCCTGATAAGGAGCCGCCCGCCACAATGTCCAGCATGGACCGCATTTCCCCCTTCGCGCTCGCCGCTCTCGCCGCCCCGATGCTCGCCTCCTCCAGCCCGCTGATGGCGCAGGAAACCGGTTGGGACCGCGCGCGCGCCGATCTCGTCGCAACCGCTCCGACGCGCATGTCGCAGGCGATCGAGCGCTGGGAACGGCTGACCGCGACCGGCAACACCGAGGCCGGGTTCGATGCCTATGCCGGCTTCGTGCTCGCTTTTCCCGATTTCCCCAAGGAAGCGCTGCTCCGCGTCCGCGCCGAGAACGCGCTCGACGAAGAGGCGGTCGGTGCCAACGAACTGGTCGCGTTCTTCGACCGGAAACCGCCGCTGACCAATGCCGCTCGCGCCCGCTACGCATTGGCGCTCGCGGCGCTGCAGCGTCCCGAAGCGTTCGACGTCGCGCGCGAGGCATGGCGTGGCGGTGCGATGTCGAGCCCGTCCGAAGCCTATATGGTCGGCCTGTTCGGCTCGCGCTTCGCGCCCGAGGATCACGACGCGCGGATGGACGCGCTGCTGTGGCAGGGCGAGACCGAAGCCGCGCTGCGCATGACCAACCAGGTCTCGCCCGCCTATCGCGAGCTGTTCATCGCGCGCCTCGCGCTGATCGGCGGCACGCTGCCCGAGAATGCCGGGGCAACCACCCCCGCCAATGCGCGGACCGATCCGGGCTACGTCTACAACCTCGCCAACCAGTACCGCACCAGCGGCAACATGCCCGCGGCGATCGACCTGCTCGCCAACCGCCCGCCCTTCGCCGGGCTGCCGCACAAGGCGGAAGACTACGTCTCGCTCGCGCTGCGCGTCGCCAATGCCGGCGGCGCGCGGCAGACGGTGCAGATCGCGTCCAAGGTCGACGATTTGTTCGCGCCGGGCACCGATATCTCCGAAGGGTCGTTCGTCCTGCGCGACAAGATGACCGATCTGATGTGGCTCGGCGGGACCAAGGCGCTGTGGTCGCTCGGCGACGGCGCCGGCGCCGCGCCGCTGTTCTACCGCTACGGCACCGCCGCCAAGACGCCGCTGACCCGGTCGAAGGGCTTCTACTGGGCGGGCAAGGCGGCGGCGCAGGCGGGCGACCGCGCCGAGGCCGAGCGCTATTACGCGATGGCCGCGCAGCATCCCGACTATTATTACGGCCAGCTGGCGGTGGCCGCGCTCGGGCGCTCGATGCCTGCGTTCGCGCAGCTTCCCGCAGCGGCACCGACACCGCAGCAGAAGGCCGAATTCGACGCCGACCCGCTGACCATCGCGATCCGCACGCTGGCGAGCGACCGCCGCGACTGGCGCACCGAACGCGCCTTTTTCGAAGCGATCTCCGACAAGGCCGATACCCCGGCCGAGATGCGCATGGTCGCCGACCTCGCGCGCGAGACGGGGCTCGAGGAAATGGCGGTCGTCGCGGGCATGACCGCGGGCGAACACGGGCTGACCGGGTTCGAGCGGCTCGGCTTCCCCACCGTGCCGACCCATTCGGGCGCCAACTGGACGATGGTTCACGCGATCGCCCGGCAGGAAAGCGAGTTCGACCGCAACCGCGTCAGCCATGCCGGCGCGCGCGGGATGATGCAGCTGATGCCGGGCACTGCGCGCGAAGAAGCGGGCAAGATCGGCGTGCAGTACCTGTCCGCCGACCTGACCGGGAGCCCGAGCTACAATATCCGCCTCGGCGACGCGCACTTCGCGCGGCTGATGGACCGCTACGGCGGGTCCTACCCGCTCGCCATCGCCGCCTACAATGCCGGGCCGGGTCGCGTCAGCCAGTGGCTTCGGCTCAACGGCGATCCGCGCAGCGGGTCGATCGATTGGCCGACCTGGATCGAGCGGATCCCGTCGAATTTCGAGACGCGCTATTACGTCATGCGCGTGATCGGCAATGCGGTGACCTACGCCAACATGAATCCCGACCTGTCGCGGCCGCAGGAGCGCGACGTGAGGCATTATCTGCGCTAGGCAGCGCGCGTGAACGCCAAGACCAACCCGATCACGCCTGCCGGCTATGCCGCGCTCAAGGCGCGCTACGACCACCTGCTCGGCACCGAGCGGCCCGAGATCGTGGAGATCGTCAGCTGGGCGGCGGGCAACGGCGACCGCTCGGAAAACGGCGATTACATCTACGGCCGCAAGCGCATGCGCGAGATCGACCGCGAGCTCGGCCACATCTCGCGCCGGATGAAAGCCGCGCGCGTGGTCGAGCCGTCGCAACAGCCCGACAAGTCGAAAGCCTTTTTCGGCGCGACCGTGACGCTCGCCGACGAGGACGATGCCGAGAAGACCGTCACCATCGTCGGCGACGACGAACAGGACGCCGGGACGGGCCGGATCGGCTGGTCGAGCCCCCTCGCCCGCGCGTTGCGCGGCGCATCGGTCGGGGATTTGCGCACGGTCCGCTTGCCTTCGGGCGAGAAGGAGTGGGAGATAGTGGCCATCCGCTATGACTAGACTCGCCGCCACTCTCGCCCTGCTCGTCCTCGCCGCACCGCTCTCGGCCCGCGACAGCCTCGGCGTGTTCTCCGACTGGGGCGCGTTTCGCGATCCCGGCGTGCCACGCTGCTACGCGATCGCCAAGGCCGCGCCGAGCCGGCTAAGCCGCGACTACGATCCCTATGCCAGCATCGGTACCTGGCCGCGGCGGCAGGTGCGCGGGCAGGTCCACTTCCGTCTCTCGCGCGAACTCGCGGACAAACCGAATATCCGCCTCGTCGTCGGCGACGAGCGCTTCCGGCTCACCGGAGGCGGCGGCGATGCCTGGGCGCGGGACCGGACGATGGATGCGGCGATCGTCGCTGCGATGCGTTCGGCGAGCCGCATGAGCGTCAGCGCCACCGACAGCAACGGGCGGCGGTTCTCGAACAGCTACGACCTCGCAGGCGTCGCCACCGCGATGGATGCGGCATCGGTCGGCTGCGCTCGGCTGAGCTAGTCAAACGCCCGCGCGCGCCCTATATGCGCGCCTCCCATGGCAGACACCGCCCTCATGAGCATTCCGGGACAGGCCGATCCCGTCCCCGTCGCGCGCGACATCACGCCGCGCGCCGACGGGCGCATCGACCTGATAGGGCTGCCGCGCGAGCGCATCCGCGAACTGTTCGCCGAGGCGGGGCTCGACGCGAAGCAGGCCAAGCTGCGCGCCAAGCAGGTGTTCCACTGGCTCTACCACCGCGGCGTGACCGAATTCGAGGCGATGACCGATATCGCCAAGACCATGCGCCCGTGGCTCGCCGAGCGCTTCGTGATCGGTCGGCCCGAAGTGATCGAGGCGCAGCATTCGAGCGACGGCACGCGCAAATGGCTGCTGCGCACCGCCGACGGGCACGATTTCGAGATGGTGTTCATTCCCGACGCGGACCGCGGTACCTTGTGCATTTCGAGCCAGGTCGGCTGCACGCTCAATTGCCGCTTCTGCCATACCGGCACGATGCGGCTGGTGCGCAACCTCACCCCGGGCGAGATCGTCGGCCAGGTCATGCTCGCGCGCGATGCGCTGGGCGAATGGCCCAATTCCTCGTCACCCCAGCGCAAGCTGGGGTCTCCCGCCGATATGCGCGACCGGGCGAAGGAAGATCCCAGCTTGCGCTGGGATGACGAGGAAGGCGAATACACCTCCGACGGCCGCCTGCTGACCAATATCGTGTTGATGGGCATGGGCGAGCCGCTCTACAATTTCGACAATGTCCGTGACGCGATGAAGCTGGTGATGGACGGCGAAGGCCTTGCCCTGTCGAAGCGCCGGATTACGCTGTCGACCAGCGGCGTGGTGCCGATGATGGAGCGCTGCGGCGACGAGATCGGGGTCAATCTCGCGGTCTCGCTCCACGCGGTGAACAAGGATGTGCGCGACGAGATCGTGCCGCTAAACCGCAAATACGGCCTCGAGGACCTGCTCGCCGCCTGCGCCGCCTATCCCGGCGCCTCCAACGCGCGGCGGATCACCTTCGAATACGTCATGCTCAGGGACAAGAACGACAGCGACGCCGATGCGCGCGAGCTGGTGCGGCTGATCCGCGATTACGGCCTGCCCGCCAAGGTCAATCTGATCCCGTTCAACCCGTGGCCCGGCGCACCCTACGAATGCTCGACGCCCGAGCGCATCAGGCGCTTCTCCGAGATCGTGTTCGAGGCCGGCATCAGCGCGCCGGTGCGCACCCCGCGCGGGCGCGATATCGACGCCGCCTGCGGCCAGCTCAAGACCGCGGCGGAGAAGAAGAGCCGGGCGCAGCGGGACCGCGAAGCTGCGGCGGCATCCAACGCTTGATTGCACCGACAGCGACTGACATACACCCGTAATACACCAAGGGAGTATGAGTGTGTTCAAGTTTTCGACTTTGCTCGCGGCTGCGGGACTGGCTTTCGCCGCACCGGTCATGGCGGAGCCCGGCCCGCCCGTCGCTCCGACCGAGATCATGGTCGGCGATGCCCTCCCCTACGCCTATTTCGCCACCCCGCCCGGCGAGGGGCCCTTCCCGGTCGTGATCGTGCTCGGCGGTAGCGAGGGCGGCGATGGCGGATCGCGCGGGTCCGCGCCGCGCTTCATCGAGCAGGGCTACGCGGTGCTGGGCCTGCCCTATTACTCCCCCGCCTACCTGCCGGCCGAGCGGCAATTGCCCGACCTGCCGGTCGCGTTCGATTCGATCCCGCTCGAAAAGCTCGCCATCGCGCGCGACTGGCTGCGCGGGCGCGAGGATGTGAAGGCGGACGGCATCGGGCTCTATGGCGTTTCCAAGGGTGCCGAATTCGTCCTCGCCGGAGCAAGCCGGATCGACGGCTTCGCCGCGGTGGTCGCGATCGTGCCGAGCGACGTCATCTGGGAAGGCTGGGGGCCGCAGACGACACCGGGCGAGGTCAGCAGCTTCTCGTGGAACGGCGAGGCGCTGCCCTTCGTGCCCTATCTCGGCATGGAGGAGGAGTTCAAGAAATACGCCATCCCCGGCGCGACGGTGCGGCTGCGCACACCGCAGGATGCCGGGCGCCGCGCCAATCCCGGCCGGGTTCCCGCCGCACGCATCCGCGTGGAGGAGATCGACGAGCCGGTGCTGGTCGCGGGCGGCGATGCCGACAACACCTGGAATTCCGGCGCGATGGCGCAGAACATCGCCGAGCGCCGCGCGGAGGAGGGCGGGCTCGAGACGGTCGCGCTGATCTACCCGGAAGCGAGCCATGCGCTGTCGGGCACCGGGGTGCAGCGCACCGAGGGCACGTTCCGCTACGACGAGCCCACGCTCGCCGCGCAGCAGGAAATCTGGCCCGCCACGCTCGCTTTCCTCGCCCTGCACCTCAAGGGCGAATGAGCGCCGATCCCGCCACGATTGCGTACTACCAGACCAACGCTCCGCGCTACACGCTCAGCTTCGGGCAGGCGCCGAGCCGCCATCTCGACGCGTTTCTCGACCGGCTCGAACCCGGCGCGCGCGTACTCGAACTCGGCTGCGGCGGCGGGCGCGATTCGGCGCGCATCGCCGAGCGCGGCTTCGATCTCGACGCGACCGACGGCACGCCGGCGATGGTCAGGAAGGCCAACGAGCGCTTCGATGTCGGCGCGCGACACATGCTGTTCGAGGATCTCGACGCGCACGACGCCTACGACGCCGTATGGGCGCATGCCTGCCTGCTCCATGTCGCGCGCGCCGAGCTGCCCAAGGTGCTGGCTGCGATCCGCACCGCGCTGCGCCCCGGCGGATGGCACTTCGCCAATTACAAGCTTGGTGACGGCGAAGGGCGCGATCCGCTGGGACGGCTGACCAACCTGCCCGACGTGAACTGGCTCGAACACGTCTATAGCGAGGCCGGCTTCGCGATCGCCGCCTCCCAGCGCTATCGCGGCGAAGGCGCGGACGGCGTGGTGCGCGACTGGCTGGCGCTGACGGTGCGGAAACCATGACCCTGCATGTCCAGGTCCATGCACTGTGCACCGGCACGCCGCAGCCGTTCAAGGACGACGAGACGAGCGCGATCGACAAGCGGCCCGTCGACGGCCCGGTCGCCATTCGCAGGCTCGGCCTCGCAGGCGACGAACAAGCCGACCGCAAGCATCATGGCGGGCCGGACATGGCGGTGCACCACTATCCGCGCGATCACTATCCCGGCTGGGCCGAGTGGCTCGGCGGGCACGACCTGCTGATGCTCGACGCGGCTTTCGGCGAGAATATCGTCGCCGAGGGGCTGGTCGAGAGCGACGTCCATATCGGCGACCGCTTCCGGCTCGGAACCGCGCTGCTCGAAATCAGCCAGCCGCGCCAGCCGTGCTGGAAGATCGAGCACCGGTTCGGCCGCAAGGGCATGGTGAAGCGGATCATCGGACAGCACAATTGCGGCTGGTACTACCGCGTGATCGAGGACGGCACGGCGCAGGCGGGCGACCGGCTCGAACGCGTCGCCACCGGTCACGCGCGATGGTCCGTCGCGCGCCTGTTCGCCGCACTGTACGATCCGGCGCACGAGGCGAGTGCGGAGGAACTGCACGAGATTGCGGGACTAGAGCAGCTCAGCTCGCAATGGCGGCAGAAGGCGGCGGAGGCGGCGGGACGGGACTGATCGCCCTTCCCCGCGCGGGCAAATTATGGTCCAAGGCGACCGATGCCCCGCCCCGCCGTCCTGATCACCGGAGCCGCCAAGCGTATCGGCGCCGCCATCGCGCGCGGCTTCGGCGAGGCGGGATGGCATGTCGTCATCCACTACGGCAGCTCGGCGCACGAGGCCGAGGCGCTCGCGGACGCCTTGCCGAGCGCCGAGACGATCCATTGCGACCTCGCCGACGGCGATGCGGCGGTGAAGATGGTCGAGACGCTCGCCGCGCGGCTCGACGACTGGCGCGTGCTGGTCAATTCGGCCGCGATCTTCCAGCCCGACGCTGTAACCGCGCTCGACCCGCAGACGTATGACCGCTCGATGGCGATCAATGCCAAGACCCCGATGCGCATGACGCAGGCTTATCTCAGCAGCGCGCGCGCGCGCGGCGGGCGGCGGGCGATCCAGCTCACCGACCAGAAGCTCGAAAATCCCAATCCCGATTTCTTCAGCTATTCGGTCAGCAAGCATGCCGCCGCGGGCGCGATCCCGCTGCTGGCAATGGGAGCCGCCGGACCTGAGGACCGGGTCTACGGCCTCGCCCCCGGCGCGATCCTGCCGAGCCACGACCAGAGCGCGGAGGAGATCGAGATCTCGCACCGGCTCAACCTGCTGAAACGCAAGACCGGAGCGGACGAGATCGCCGCCGCATGCCTGTTCCTTGCCGGGGGCCACCTCGCCAGCGGCGAGACGCTGTTCGTCGACAGCGGGCAGCACCTGCTGTCGCAGCCGCGCGACGTGATCTACCTCGCCCGCGAAGGCGCGCGCCCGTGAAGCGCCACCGCCTCTCCACCCGCATCTGGCACTGGCTCAACCTCGTCTGCGTGGTAGTGCTGTTCATGAGCGGGCTGAACATCTCCAACGCGCACCGCTATCTCTATTGGGGCAAATGGGGCTTTGCGCCCGAGGACGCGTGGCTCGCCGTGCCGCGCTTTCCCGGGTGGATGACGATCCCCGACTACTACAGCCTCGCGCAGGCGCGCGACTGGCACGTGCTCATGGCCTGGCCCTTCGCGCTGCTGCTGCTGTTCATGTGGATCGCGATGCTGGCGAACCGGCATTTCTGGCGCGACCTGCGCACGCGGCGGAGCGAATGGCACCCGAGCGCGATCGGGCGCGATATCCGCGCGCATCTGCGGCTCGATTTCGACCATGGCGAGGGGAAATACAATTTCCTCCAGAAGCTCGCCTATGGCCTCGTGCTCGGCGCGTTCCTGCCGATGATGGTGCTGACCGGGATCGGCATCAGCCCCGGTATGGAGCCCGCCTTTGGCTGGGCGATCGACCTGGTCGGCGGGCGGCAGAGCATGCGCTCGCTGCATTTCATCTTCGCCTGGGCGATCTTCGGCTTCCTCGTCGTCCATGTGCTGCTGGTGCTGCTCTCGGGCCCGGTGCGGCAGATGCGCGACATGATTACCGGAGGGCGCGATGAGGCGTAGGAACGTGCTCGCCGGGCTCGGCGCGCTGTTTGCCGCGGGGTGCTCGAAGGTCGCCGACAGCAGAGCGGGATCGTCGATCCTGTCGGCGGCGGAGGACTGGCACCGCAAGGCGCACCGAATGCTCGCCGGACGCGAGGCGCTCGCGCCCGAGTTCGAGCGCGACGACATCTCGCCCTTCTTCCGCGGCAACGGCTCGACCGATCCGCAAAACGGCGGCTATCCGCAGCACGCGGCCGAGGGTTTCGCCAACTGGCGGCTCGAAGTGCGCGGGCTGGTCGACAATCCGCTGATCCTGAGCATGGACAATATCCGCCGCCTGCCGCAGCGCAGCCAGATCACCCGCCACGATTGCGTCGAGGGCTGGAGCGCGATCGGCGAATGGACCGGGCCGCAACTGTCGCTGCTGCTCGACGCGGCGAAGGTGCGCGAGGAGGCGAAATTCGTCGTCTTCCGCTGCGCCGACGAGCTCTCGGGCACGCCCTATTACGAGAGCGTCGACATGATCGATGCCTACCACCCCCAGACCATCGTCGCGCATTTGCTCAACGGCGAGCCGCTCCCGGTCCGCAACGGCGCGCCGCTGCGCATGCGGATCGAGCGGCAGCTGGGCTACAAGCACGCCAAATACCTGACCGCGATCGAAGCGGTCGCGAGCCTCGACGATATCGGCGGCGGCGCAGGCGGCTATTGGGAGGATCGCGGCTATCAGTGGTATGCCGGGGTCTAACGCGCGGCCCCTCATCCAGGCTCCGCTAGGCGCATACGCGCCAAGCTGCGCCATCCTTCTCCCCGGGGGAGAAGGATACGGAGCCTTATTCGCGCATGCGAATTAGGCGGAGTTGGATGAGGGGCCGGACGGCCCCGCTATTCCGGATGCCTCTCCAGCGACCGTTTCCAGCCCAGCGCAACCATCTCTTCCAGGACGTCGAGATCCACATCGGCCAGCTTGTTGACGTAGATGCACGCCTTGCTGGTCTTGTGCTTGCCCAGCCGTGCCAGCAGCGGAGCGAAGGCGGCCTGGTCGCTCTCGTCGCCGCAATCCATGATGTAGAGCGAGTGCTTCGCCTTGCGCGGGCTGAAGCCCTGCCGGCACATATCGCCCTCGCGCCCGGATTCGTAGCGGTAGTGGTACTCGCCGTAGCCGATAATCGAGGGGCCCCACATCTTCGGGTCCTCCCCCGTCGCGCGGCGGAACAGCGCGTCGAGCACCTCGGCATCCTCGCGCTTCGCCGCGGGCTCGACCGCGGCGATGAAATCCCGTGGATCGACTTCGGTAATCTGCGTCTTCGCTTCGGCCATCGCGTATCCTCCCGATTGACACGCTAGCGCCTCGAACGCACTCTGTCAGCAATCCAGACGGGGGACCGGAAAACACCTATGTACCTGCTCGACAAGTTCCTGAACAAGGCGATCAATCACGGACGGCTGATCGTCACCGATTACGACGGCAAGGAATATACCTATGGCCCCGGAGGAGGCGACTACCCGCCCGAGACGGGCGGCCGCCCCGGCCCGATCCGCATTCGGCTGACCAGCAAAAAGGCCGCAAACCATATCGTGCGCTATCCGCAACTCGGCGCGGGCGAGGCGTTCATGTGGGGCTGGCTGACGGTCGAAGAGCCGCACGATATCCGCGACATGGTGCTGTTCGTCACCATGAACGCCAAGCGGCTCGGCGATTCCTCGCTCAAGCCCAAGGGGCCGGTCCGCAAGGCGCTCCAGCGCGCGGTGGCGAAGCTCGACGGGATCAATCTGCGCTCCTCGGCGCGCCGGAACGCCGAGCACACCTACAACCTCACCCGCCAGCTCTACGAGCGCTTCCTCGACGAGGATCGGCAATACACCATGGCCTATTACCGCGAGGCCGATCCGCACGCGACCAGCCTCGAACAGGCGCAGATGGACAAGAAGGCGCACCTCGCCGCTAAGCTCTATCTCAAGCGACCGGAGGACAATGGCGGCCAGCGCATGAAGGTGCTCGATATCGGCTGCGGCTGGGGCGGTCTGGCGCTGTACTTGCACGAGATGTACGATTGCGAGGTCACCGGCGTCGCGCTCGCGCCCGACCAGATCGCCTTCTGCAAGGAACGCGCCGAGGCGATGGGCGTGGCCGACAAGGTGCAGTTCCACCTGATGGACTACCGCGACGTAACCGGCGAGTTCGACCGCATCTCCAGCGTCGGCCTGCTCGAACATGTCGGCACGATCCACTACCCGCAATTCTACGAGCACACCAACCGGCTGCTGAAGCCCGACGGGGTGATGATCAGCCATTGCTGCGGCCGCGCCGGCCCTCCGGGCTTCACCGACGCGTGGACGCGCAAATACATCTTCCCCGGCGGCTATATCCCCGCGCTCTCCGAACTGGTGACGCAGAGCGAGCGCTATGGCTGGCAGGTGACCGATGTGGAGGCGATGCGCTTCCACTACTCGTACACGCTCGAGGAGTGGTACAACCGCACGGTGATGCACCGCGAAGAGATCACCGCGATGTACGACGAGACCTTCTACCGCATGTGGCTGTTCTACCTCGCCGGCGCCGAACAGAGCTTCCGCAACGGGATGATGGTCAACTGGCAGCTGCAATACGTAAAGGACCGCGCCGCGATCCCGATGACGCGCGAATATATCCACGAGGAAAGCGCGCGGTTGCGCGAGCTGGGCGAGGTGCCGGGGTGGCGGTTCGATCCTGGGTTGCGGGAAGCGGCGGAGTAATTGTGGAGTCGTCCAAAGAGACCAAGGTCGATCTTGCCCTCAGAATTTATCGTGTAGTCCGAGGACTTCCACACCATCGGATTGCAATGACTTGCGTGATCGGTGGGATTTTGGTTCTGTCTGGTCCCTTTTGGGAACCGTACGTAAGGGCGCTTCTTTCCAATCGCTTGGACGTCGAGGTCGATCCGCCAACTGCCCCCATTTTTGGCGCGGCTCTAGTTATAGCTGGTCTGATCTATCATGTCATTGTGAGTTACCTTGAGCTAACCCAAAAGCGGTTCGACTTTGATGTCAAAAAGGAAGACGCGCGTCGGAACCGAAACCATGATCTCCAAATATATGAGAAGTTCATCAATGCGTTTCCCGACGAGAAGGTGAAAAGCATCCTTGGATTTATCGACACAAACCACCTCTTCATGCGATCGCAGATGAACATGCTGGACGATTTGGAGTATTACCTCGCAAGTACGGATAACGAGTTTCTAAACCCTACGGTCTCGCAGGAAGCCAACAGCTTGATCGACGCCTTGCGGGAGTGGCGAAACTTTTGCAGTCTCAGGTTCTTCACACATGGTCCACCGGGTGACGACATGGCCTTCGCACTGCAACCCAATTGGAACATCGATCGGGGAGGGGACTACGACCCGGAAAAAATGCGGAAGTACGATGAGCTTTCCGATGATCTACACAAAAAAACTAATGCATTGCTTATGCAGTTCGACGAGTTTCGCAGAGCCGCTAAAAGAGAAGTCATGTGAATTGAAAGACCTGTTCACCCCTTCAGCCACCGATAAATCGGTCCGAACCCCACCAGCGCCGCGCCCACAAACGGCAGTCATCGCCAGCCGCTAGGCCGCCAACTGCTCCACCTTGTCGATCTCGTCGCCCTTCTCGCCGCGCACCACCACCAGGTCGTAAGCCTGCTGCAAATTCAGCCACATCTCCGGCGACGTCCCCAGCAGGCGGCCCAGTTTCAGCGCCACGAACGGCGTCGCCGCCGACTTGCCGGTGAAGATATTGTGCAGCGCCTCGCGGCTCATGCCGAGGCGGCGGGCGAATTCGGTCTTGGTGAGGCCGGTTTCGGGAAACACGTCCTCGCTCAACACCTCACCCTGGTGGACCGGCTCGAGGCCGGCGATCGCTTCGCTATTGGTCATAGCCTTTTCCGCCTTTCAGTCCGAACCCTGTAGCACGCCACCACTCCGCCGCACGGCCCATTTTCCTACACGCCCCGACGCTGCTATGTTCGCATCGGCTCTTTGAAAACCGAATAGACGACGAAATCGCGCGCGCCGCTTCAACAAGCGCCGACGCCGGATGTACTTTATCAACAAAACCCCCCGAAACGGGCATCGTCATGCTGCGAATCGGATCGAATCGGGTCAGCCGGCGCCCTTCACCCACCGATACATCGGCCCGAACCCCACCAGCGCCGCGCCGATAAACGGCAGCGCCACCACCCATAGCCGCACGCCCGTCACCCCCTCGGGGCTGGCGATGCTGATCGCGGCGGTCATCGCGAGGCCGGTGCAGATCAGCAGCAGGCCGAGCACGAGGCGCCATTGCGGCACCGGCGTCTCGCGCGCCGCTATGCCCATCCCGCGCTCGTAGCGTGCGAACAGCGCGATCAGCGGCAACAGCGCGATTATGTAGAGCGCGAACCATACCGGCCGCGCGAGCCACCAGCCGGCGGTGCCGGGATAGACCTCCAGCCCCACGCCGCCCGCCAGCCACGCGGCCACCATCACCAGCACGAAGGCTGTCAGGTGCCACAGATAGACTGTCATGATCATTCCGTTCATCAGCACCGTCGCAGTCCATAGCCGGACATTCTCCAGCATGCGCCGCCCCGGCCCCTCGAGCGCGAGTACCAGCCCGGTCTGCGTCACGCCCAGCGCGAACAGCGCCAGCGTCGGCGGCATCGAATTGGTGATCTCGGCGCCGGGTACCCCGATCATCGCCACGGGGTACGGCCCGGCGAACACCAGCGCGCACAGCGCCGCCAGCCCGCCGAGGAACCACGCAAGCCGCATCGCGACGCCGCCGAAGCGCCCGCTCTGCCACGCATAGCCGAGCTGGTGGATGCCGACCCACACGAACAGGAAGTTGAGAAAGTTCAAATACGGCACGCCCGCCGCGAAGGTCAGCCAGTCGACCGCCACCGCGGCTGCGGCCAAAGCGGCGAAGCTGCCCCAGCCCCACCGCTCCCACGCGCGCAAAGTCAGCGGCGCGAGCGCGGTCACCAGCAGGTAGACCGCGAGGAACCACACCGGGATCAGCGCGAGGAAGGTCGCCATCCGCACCTGCTCGCGCTCCATCCCGAACTGCGTGCCGAAAAAGGCGAGCACCGCCCATACCAGCAGCACCGGGAACACCGGGTTGATCAGCCGCTGGATGCGGCTCGCGAACCAGTCGGAGTAGTGCCCCTCTTTCCGCCGCGTCGCCGCCCAACTTACGCCGTTCGAATAGCCACCGACGAGGAAGAAGATCGGCATCACCTGGAACCCCCAGGTCAGCCATTGCGACCACTCCAGGATCCCGAGCAGGTGCCCGCCCTGCACCGCGCCGTCCGCATCGACCCACGGCGCGGCGACCAGCCAGTGCCCGACCACCACCGCCATGATCGACAGCGCGCGCAGGAAATCGACCCAGCGGTTGCGCTCGGGCGGCGCCTGCTCCGCCATGCTCCGCGCCTTTGCCCAAAGTCCGGCCATTGATCGCATCCCCTTTCCCGTTGCCCGCCCGATATAGGAGCACGCAGCCCGACTTCCCAGATCGCAGCGGTTTGGCTGGGCGGCATGCGTCGCACCCGTAGGAGCCGGGCGTTTAAGAGCATCTCAATCCCTTCGCGCCATGATGGGCCGATGTTCGACCGCCTGCATATCGACCGCAGGGTGCTGCTCACCACGGCGAAGATCGGCGCGCTGTCGGTCGCGGTGTCGCTCGCCTGCGTTCTCGCGGCGCTGCAATTCCTGCCGAGCGGGAACAGCGTGTTGCCGCTGGCAGCCGGTTTCGCAGTGACGGTACCGCTGTTGTGCAGCCTGCCGATCGCGCTGGTGATCGTCGCGCAGTCGGCCCGGCTGGCGGAGCTCAACGCGCGGCTCGAACACGACGCGGCGCACGACGCGCTGACCGGCATCGCCAATCGCCGCGCATTTCTCGCCGCCATCGAACGATGCTGTGCGACTGGCGAAGGCGCGGGGCTGCTGCTGATCGACGCGGACCGGTTCAAGTCTATCAACGACCGCTTCGGCCACCATGTCGGCGACGAGGCTTTGGTGGCATTGACGAGGTCGATCGCATCGGTGCTCGACGAGAGCGCGATGCTCGCAAGACTGGGAGGCGAGGAATTCGGCGTGCTGCTGCCGGCGGCCTCACTGGTGCAAGCTGCTGCCACGGCCGAACTGGTACGCAGCGCGGTCGAGCGGTCGAGCTTCGTCACGCCCGACAAAGTACCGTGCCCGCTCACCGTCAGTATCGGTATCGACCGGCTCGAAGACGCTCGCGACGCCTATCCGCTGCGCCGCGCCGATATTGCGCTCTATGCGGCCAAGAACAGCGGCAGGAATCGCGTCGCCGTGTTCGACGAGGCTATGCTTCGGAACGATCTGTCCGAAGCCGCCTGAGCGGGCACACCGACACAGGCTATCGGGCAGACAAGCCCGATTTGATTGCCCCCCGCCCCCGCCCCTGTTACGCGCGCCGCCGGTCTTCGGACCGATTGACGGAGTGCGCAGCGAATGTCCGACGTGAAGAGAGTGGTCCTCGCCTATTCGGGCGGGCTCGATACCAGCGTGATCGCCAAGTGGCTCGAGATCGAGCGCGGGCTGGAGGTAGTCACCTTCACCGCCGATCTCGGCCAAGGCGAGGAGATCGAGCCGGCGCGGGCCAAGGCGCGCGCGATGGGGATCCCCGACAAGCACATCTTCATCGAGGACCTGCGCGAGGAATTCGTGCGCGATTTCGTCTTTCCGATGATGCGCGCCAATGCCCGCTACGAGGGCGACTATCTGCTCGGCACCTCGATCGCGCGGCCGCTGATCTCGAAGCGGCTGGTCGAGATCGCTCACGAGACCGGCGCCGACGCGATCGCGCACGGCGCCACCGGCAAGGGCAACGACCAGGTGCGCTTCGAGCTCAGCGCCTATGCGCTCGATCCCGACATCCGCGTGATCGCGCCGTGGCGCGAATGGGACCTGACCAGCCGCACCGCGCTGATCGCCTGGGCCGAGAAGCACCAGATCGCGGTGCCGAAGGACAAGCGCGGCGAGAGCCCGTTCTCGACCGACGCCAACCTCCTCCACACCTCCTCGGAGGGCAAGGTGCTTGAGGATCCGTGGGAGGAGACGCCCGACTACGTCTATTCGCGCACCGACCACCCCGAGGACGCGCCCGACACGCCCGAATATATCGAGCTCGAATTCGAGCGCGGCGACGGGGTGGCGCTGAACGGGGCGGCGATGAGCCCGGCGGAGCTGCTGAGCGCGCTCAACGAGCTCGGCCGGCGGCACGGGATCGGGCGGCTCGACCTGGTCGAGAACCGCTTCGTCGGCATGAAGAGCCGCGGCATGTACGAGACCCCGGGCGGCGAGATCTACGCCCGCGCGCATCGCGGTATCGAACAGATCACGCTCGACCGCGGCGCGGCGCATCTCAAGGACGAGCTGATGCCGCGCTATGCCGAGCTGATCTATAACGGCTTCTGGTTCAGCCCCGAGCGCGAGATGCTGCAGGCTGCGGTTGATGTGAGCCAGGAGAAGGTCAGCGGGGCGGTGCGGGTGAAGCTCTACAAGGGGCTGGCGAGCGTGGTCGGGCGCAAGTCGGCCAATTCGCTCTATTCGGAGCGGCACGTGACGTTCGAAGACGATGCAGGCGCCTACGACCAGCAGGACGCCGAAGGGTTCATCAAGTTGAACGCGCTGCGTTTGCGGTTGTTGGCGAAGCGGGACCGATAGGAGGCGTTGGTTGCCTATCGCTTTGCTTGTTGAGGACGTTTGCGCCAAACCGTTGAGTTATCCACGCTCGTCCACAGCGAATTGATTGAAAAGTGGAAAACTGGGCCTTTGCGACCTTGAACGACTCGCTTCTCCGGAGCAGTCTCTGTTTATCGGAAGGGAGCGAAAGACTCTTCGATTGACGGTCCAACGGCCTGATAGCGAAGGACTTTTCAAACCCGGATGATGTAGCGGAGACTGTCCGCGCGGTCTTTGAGGACCACATGCAGAAGGCTTCGGCCGGACGCAAGTGGGCCGCTCGAGAGGAACGCGAAAGCACTCTGCTGCAGGCCGGACGTTCCGGTCGGGCATCGATGGGAACGCGAACGCTTCGGCGAACGCGGAACCGCTCGAGATGCCGGGCCAACAGCGGATGACCGGTCTCGGTTTCTTCAGACGAGGGGAGGTCTTCGGACCGAACCGACCGCGGGAGGAACCGGATGCCGGCGCGAGCGCCGGTGACAGAACCGGATCTCCGGCTTGCCGGAGAAAAGGGGAAACATCGGGCGCCAAGCGCTCGTCGGAAGGTTCGCCGGAAGACGAGACCACGGGCCGGTGAGAGTGGGGTCGGCAGCAATGCCGGCCCCATTTGCCTTCCAGGACACATTTCTTTTCCGGCGATCGGCAGCCTGTCGCAGCGTGGCAGTCGTCTGACTGCCGGGGCTGTTCCATCCCTCATCCCCCGGCCATCCCGACCATAGTAGCCCATCGTCGGCCGGGTTGACATGGGTGATGGAACAGCAAATCGGACGGAGGTCCCATCCGCACGCAACAAGGCCCCGGGAAGGAGCGGGCCGGTACCAGTTCAGCGAAGCTGTAAACGGCTCCTGCCAACCGCTTCGCACAGGCATTATCGACATTTCAAAGAGCGTACCAGGCACCGCGGCGAATCGCACTGCGCGACATGGCACGGTCTTCCATCTGTAGGACAGCGCGATCTTGCATTGCCGCGCGATGGTTCCGGCAAACGCGACGAAATGCGCCCATAACAAGGCAGGCGGCCCCACATGTGGTGCCGATGCTGCATCGCGTCGGCTATATCCGCGCGCAATGGACGGGCTTCGAACCTTTCGCCGCATCCGTGCCGGCACCGCGCTGATCTTCGCCGCGGCGACCATGCTGCCGGCGGGGTCGGGCAGCGTCGTCCTCGCGGAACCCGGCGAGGCGGCCGAGGAGCGGTTCGAGACCAGCTTCGCCCGCTTCGACCATCCCCCGCGCCCCTATCTCCAGCCAGCACACGCGGTCGACATCACCGAGATCGAGCCCCCGCTGGAACCCGAGGGTCCGCGAGTCACCCAATCGCTCGGCAGCGGCACCGCGTCCTATTACGGCCGCCGCTTCCACGGCCGCCGCACCGCTAGCGGGCAGCGCTTCGACATGCACGCGCTCACCGCCGCGCACCGCACGTTGCCTTTCGGCACCCTGGTGCAGGTGACCAACCCGCGCACGGGAAGGTCGGTGGTTGTACGGATCAACGATCGCGGCCCCTTCTCCCGCGGCCGGGTGATCGACCTGTCGCGCGCCGCCGCGCAGGAGATCGGCCTGATCCGCCGCGGACACGGCCGGGTCGAACTGGCGCTGGTCGAAGGATAGCACTCCCTCGCCGGGCGCACATTCGGCGCCATCGCTCTTTCCGGTACTTGCCAAGCCGATAGCTCCGCCGCATGCTGATCCGCGTGCGCGAAGGGACGCGGCTTGGGGGGCACGCATGGACGGTTTCAACTTTCTGTTCGAGGCGTTCATCCTGCTCGTGGGCCTCGCCATGGCGGAGGTGCTGAGCGGCTTCGCGCGGGTGCTCAAGCTCAGGGCCCGCCGCAAGGCGGGGATCGACCCCGCCGCATCGGCCATCCGGATCGGCTGGCTGGTGCCGCTGCTCGGCCTGCTGGTGATCATCGACCAGTCGACCTTCTTCCTCCACATGTACGGTCTGCGCGACCATCTGATCTTCAACGCCGCATCGGTGCTCGGTATTCTGTTCGTGATCGGCTGGTACTATCTCGTCGCCAGCCTTACCTTCCCCGACGAGCCGGCCGACTGGCCCGATTTCGACGTCTGGTACTGGCAGCAGAAGCGCTGGGTGCTGGGCGGCGTGCTCGGGATCAACATCGTCAGCATCGTGGCGACGCAGTTCATCGTTCCGATGGCTGCGCAGCAGAAGATGGTCGAGGGAATGTCCCCCGGCATGATGCTCGCCAACGGGGTGGTGCTGCTGCTGTTCTTCCCCGCGCTGATCTGGCTGATGTTCACCAGGCGGCCCAGGGTGAACCTCGCGCTGCTCGTTCTGCTCATCACCGTCAGCGTCGGCTTCGCCGTCATCACCGCCAAGCTTCCGACACCGGGTTAGAGCTCCGGCTCGCTCACGTCGCGGGAGCTGCCGGGCCTGCCGCGCACGAGGGTGTCGAAGGCGATCGAATGCCGGTCGACCCCCGAAGTGTTGGTCTCGACGTAATGCTCCAGCGCGCTCGGGAACAGCACCAGGTCGCCCCTGGCCGGCACCAGTGCGTTGCGCTGCGCGTCGGAGACGTTCCGCCCGGTGTCGCCCACCGCGATTTCGAGCCGGCCACAGGTGTCGTGCCGCTCGAAGATCATGTTCCCCGGCGGGTCGGGCAGGTCGGTGTAGTAGAGCGAGCCCGACACCAGCGCGTTCGAATGCGTGTGCCCGTGCATGCCCACTCCGGGCGGATTGGTCAGCGACCAGCTCCGCGTCACTTCGAGCCGGGCGGAGATCCCCATCACCTCGCGGGCATAGGTGTCGAGCGCCTCCTGCACCGCCGCCCTGATGCTCGCCATCTCGGGCCGCTCGAGCAGGTACAGTTCCTCCGAAATCCGGTTGACCTGGTCGTCGAGCATCGCAAGGCCCTTGACGAAGTGCTCCTGTTCGGGCGCGATCGCATCGGCGATGTTTGTCCTGAAGCACGGCTCCGCGAACATCGTTTCGACGTCGAAAGCGCGCGCTTTCATCGTGGTCCGGCCCCCCGTTCGCAACCCTGTCGGCAGCATTAACGACAGGTGAACGAGTCGACAAGGGGTGCGAGTCGACATGTCACGCGATGCAAGCCGCGATCTGCAAGCATCGATCACGGGCCGACCAACGACACGTGCGGCGGCACCTATCCGACACCCCGCTATCGGGTGTCGGCGTCGTCTCCCTGCCCTGCGATCCGCCACCCGCCCGAGCCGTCGGCTTCGTAGAGCGCGAACCCGTCGCCATAGCGCCACCACTCGTCGTCGCCCGCCTCGAACGCTGCGATCTGGCACGCCTCGGCCGCCTCCGCATCGTCCAGCTCGGATAGCGGCGGCGCGTCGGGCGGGCGCTGCTCGTCCATCAGGTGGAGCAGCCGCGAGACGCGGGGATAGTGCGGGCAGTCGCGGCATTCGGGCCAGCGCGGATCGTCGCAGCACGGCCCCGCCCCGCCGCCGGCATTGCACACCGGCTCGGGCCCGTGTGCGCCCATGCGGAAGTGCGGCGACCCGCCATCGGTGCCGTGCCGCGCACCGGCGCAGTCGCAGGCGAGCCCGGCCAGCATCGCGGCGCGCGTGGCGGCGGGAGACATGGACCGGGTGTTACACGGTCCTGGGGAAGAAATATTCCGCTCCGCGCAACCTCCCTTCCGCCGTTCGGGCTGAGCCTGTCGAAGCCCTGCCTTTTCTTCTGGCGCCGCGCCTGAAGTGAAGTGCGACCCTTCGACAGGCTCAGGGTGAACGGTTTTGCGATGAGTGCACGCCTCCGCGTCCGCGATCTCCTCGCCATCGCGCATCCGGTCGAGCAGGCTTTCGAAATCCTCCGCCAGCGCGGCGGTGTCGTCGTCCGCCTCGAGCCGGTCGAGCCGCGCGAGATGCGCGAGCAGCAGCCGCGTATCGTAGCGCCGCCGCTTGCCGACCACCTCGCCGTGATACCACACGTCCTCCTCGAGCCCGTCGATGGCGCGCTCGCCGGCGACCGCCTCGGCATGCCCGCGCGCGACCACCATCGCCGCACCCCACGCGCGCTTGAACGCCGCCGTGGCGCGCCGCGCGCGATAGACGCTCTGATGCGACACCCCCGCCCGCCTCGCCGCCGCGCGCACATTGCCCCACGTCGAGAGCGCTTCGAGGAAGGTCACCTGCCGCTCGCGATCGAACTGCGTCTGCGGGGCGCGGGTTTGGTCGCCGGGGAGCGAGGCGATCAGGGCGGGGAGATTGGGGGTGGGTTGCGCTTTGCTTTCCCGATCCCCCGCGGAGGGCCCCTCCTGAGCCTGTCGAAAGGCGGGGGTCTCGGGCAATCCCGGATCATCGTCCCCATCGCACTCGGACTGAGCCCGAGAGCTCAAGCCACACTCCCCTCCCCGTTCGTCCTGAGCTTGTCGAAGGACTGCTTTTTCTTCCGGCACAGCGCTCGAAGTGAAGTGCGGCCCTTCGACAGGCTCAGGGCGAACGGATTTGGGAGGTTCGGCGCTCTCGCCCCCACCCTCCCCGCCCCGCGCCTCCGCGCGCTGGCGCGCCTCGGCCGCGGCCTGCGCGACCTGCCGTGCCTTGAGTTCCTCAGCCGTGATCAGACGGCCCTGTCGTGCTCGCTGGAAAGTCATCGGTTCACCTGTGGGTTGCGTGCAGGGGAACCGAGTCAGTTATACACCGAGGGGCGTGTAGGAAAGCATATTTCCATGCTTCACCAACAATAGCGGCGAATCTTGTCGCCTCGGGAGCCCAACCGAATTACTTACCACGGCGAGGGGAGCCATGAAACTGAGGCAGTCGGTTCAAAATCATGGCGCGCACACGGCACCAAGCTAGCCTTAGGATGAATGTCATGTAGGAATGTTCGAAGATCAACATTCGTTCGCACGCCCCTAAGCGTCGCGACCGACCAACACCTAGGAAAGCCCAATGTTCGAAAAACTGCTGACCTATCGCGGGATTGACGAACTCGACACTTATCAAAAGGCGCACAACGCCCAGCGCAGTGATCTCGATCGCCGGGCGCAAGTGCCAATTGCAGTTATCGACGATGATCCTTTCCGGCATGAACAGCGGCTTCGAAACAACGGATACAATATCGACTTTCTGGGCGACATAGTTAAAATATCAGATATCGCAGAATACAACATAATCATGTGCGATTTGCGAGGCGTTGGCAAGCATCTAAATGACGTAGGCCAAGGGGGATATTTGATCGACGAAATAAAAAGAAACCACCCAGAAAAATTTGTAATAGCTTATACAGGTGGAGCTGAAGCTAGTATTATAGAGCTAGCCCGAAAATCTGCTGATGTATTTTTAAAAAAGGATGCCGATCTCGGAGAATGGCGAGATAATCTTGATCGAATAATTAGGTTTTTGACCAATCCTATCCTTGTTTGGAAACGTCAACGCGTCGCACTTGTGGACGGAGACGTTCCGACACTGGACATTTTGAAACTTGAGGATGCCTACGTTCGCTCCGTAACGGCAGGGACCGAGTCCCCCTATCGCAATGCTGTTGTAAAGATGGCGTCAGGTTCGGATTTGAGGGGTATTGCCCAGTCGTTGGTAGCTTCTGGAATTTTCAAACTGGTTATTGGATGAATGAGTGCATTCGCATTGGTTATGTTCGACTCGGGCTTCGCATCGGAGCAGCAAGGAACGATCTTTAAGCTGCCAGTGGAGTTTTTCTCGCCGGCACAGAAATCGTTTTATTCCACCATGCAACCGGGCTGGGCATTTTGCCCGCTAGGGTACAGCACGCTTGCCAAATTTGATCCGCTCGGACGCAAGGTGGTTTTGCCGGGAATGACCCTCAAGGACGAGCGGCGTAAGCGGCGAAAATTTCCTGATATGCCGCAGGAGTTCGATCGCAAGACGCTGGAAGACTACCTTAACACCTACATGGAAACGGCAGGGTCAGTTCGCGACGAGCGCGACACGGAACTCGCCAATATCACTCATGACCTCAGGGCAATCTCAAAAGAAATTTACCATGCAGCAAGCTCGGCGCGGGAATTGCTTCCTGATAATTCAGATAATGAACTAGTCTTTCACCTAGACAATGCAGTAAATACTCAGCAACTAATGTCTCTTCGATTGGATATAATTGACTACTCAACAGGCGCCACCGCAAAATGGACGGACGAAAAGATATCTCCATATAAGAAGATAGATAAGGTGAGAAAATCATTTAGCGGATTTGCCAGCTCAAAGGGATGTCGGATTAATTTTGATGGTCATGCTTGGGGCCATATCTATGGTCCACCCATGTTTGAGATGGTCCCTTTAGTTCTTATTGAGAATGCAATAAAATATACACCACGCCGTTTACCAATAAATCTCCGGATTGAAGAGAACGAGACTGACATAATTTTTAGGGTGGAGTCATTCGGCCCAAGAATTCGGGAAAGCGAGAAAGAGAAAATTTTTGAGAAAAATTATCGCGGAGAGTTGACAGAGAGTGATAATGTCAGAGGTTCTGGCATTGGTCTATATGCAGCACGAACTATTATGCGTACACATTTCGGTGGGGACGTGAAAGTGAATCAGTTCGAGAACCAATGGATCGATGGGCAAGAATTTTTTAAGACTCGTTTTACTGTATTGATGAAGAGAGTGGCAGAGGATGAATCCGATTTTATTCGAAGAGGAGCGCGGCGATAGTCATCGATACTAGGTGACTGGCGCAGATAATTACATTTACTCGACAGCCTCTAAGAATGCCGATTGCCGCTCCGCCTCCGCCATAACTTCACCCTTGCACACCTCGCCCTCAAGGCCGAGGTCGAGGATACGGTCTGCGGTCCCTTCGACTGCGCTACAAACTGCGTTCTCCGCTCCGCTCAGAACAGGCTCGATCAAAGGCAAACTATCACATTCACTCGGCGGCTTCCTTGGTCCGCTCCAGCATAGGTTTCAGATACTGTCCCGTGTAGCTCGCGGATGTCGCAGCCACCTCTTCAGGCGTGCCCTCGGCGACGATTTCGCCTCCTCGCACGCCTCCGTCCGGACCTAAATCCAGGATATGGTCCGCCGTCTTGATCACGTCGAGATTGTGCTCGATCACCACCACGCTGTTCCCCTGCTCCACCAGCCGGTGCAGCACCTCCAGCAATTTCCGCACGTCCTCGAAATGCAGCCCGGTGGTCGGCTCGTCGAGGATGTAGAGCGTCTGCCCGGTCGAGCGCTTGGACAATTCCTTCGCCAGCTTCACTCTCTGCGCCTCGCCGCCCGACAGGGTGGTCGCCTGCTGGCCGACCTTGACGTAGCCGAGCCCGACCTCGTTCAGCATATGCATCTTGTCGCGGATCGGGGGGACGGCCTTGAAGAAGGTCTCCGCGTCCTCGATCGTCATGTCGAGCACGTCGGCGATCGAGTGGCCCTTGAACTTCACCTCGAGCGTCTCGCGGTTGTAGCGCCGCCCGCCGCATTCCTCGCAGGTGACGTAGACGTCGGGCAGGAAGTGCATCTCGATCTTGATCAGCCCGTCGCCCTGGCACGCCTCGCACCGGCCGCCCTTGACGTTGAAGCTGAACCGCCCCGGCTTGTAGCCGCGCGCCTGCGCCTCGGGCAGGCCGGCGAACCAGTCGCGGATCTGGGTGAAGGCGCCGGTATAGGTCGCCGGGTTCGAGCGCGGGGTGCGGCCGATCGGCGACTGGTCGATCTCGATCACCTTGTCGCAATATTCGAGGCCCGTCACCTTGTCGTGCGGCCCGGCGATGACGCGGGCGTTGTTGAGCGCGCGCGCCGAGGCAGGGTAGAGCGTGTCGACCACCAGGCTCGACTTGCCGCTGCCGCTGACGCCGGTGATGCAGGTGAAGGTGCCGAGCGGGATCTCGGCGTCGATCGATTTGAGATTGTTGGCGCGCGCACCGTGCACGGTGAGATGCTGGCCGTTGCCCTTGCGGCGGGTGGCCGGGACGGCGATCTCGCGGCGGCCGGTGAGGTAGTCGGCGGTGAGCGAGTTCTTCGCCTTGAGCACCTGTTTGAGCGTGCCCTGCGCCACCACCTCGCCCCCGCGCACCCCCGCGCCGGGGCCGAGGTCGACCACGTGGTCGGCGCTGCGGATCGCGTCCTCGTCGTGCTCGACCACGATCACCGTGTTGCCGAGGTCGCGTAGCCGCTTCAATGTTTCGAGCAGCCGGTCGTTGTCGCGCTGGTGGAGACCGATACTCGGCTCGTCGAGCACGTAGAGCACGCCGGAGAGCCCGCTGCCGATCTGGCTCGCCAGCCGGATGCGCTGGCTCTCGCCGCCGCTGAGCGTGCCGCTGGTGCGGTCGAGATTGAGGTAGTCGAGGCCGACATTGTCGAGGAAGCCGAGCCGCTCGTTGATCTCCTTGAGGATGGCCTTGGCGATCTGCTGCTGGGTCGGGTTGAGGTGCTCGTCGAGCGAACCGAACCACGCCACCGCATCGGCGACGCTCATTTTCGTCGGCGTCGCGATATCGGTCGGGCCGTCGGCGCTCGGGACCTTTACCGCCAGCGCCTTCTCGTTCAATCGCTTGCCGCCGCAGGTCTCGCATGGCTGCGCGGTCTGGAACTTGCTCAGCTCCTCGCGCATCCACGCACTTTCGGTCTGCCGCAGGCGGCGGTTGAGATTGCCGATCACGCCCTCGAACGGCTTGTTGACGGTGTATTGCTTGCGCCCGTCCCTGAAGGTCAGCGGCACGCGCTTGCCCCGCGTGCCGTGCAGGATCACGTCACGGTGCTCCTCCGCCAGCTCGTTCCACGGCGTTTCGAGATCGAAGCCGTACTCGGTCGCAAGCGATTGCAGCACCTGCATGTAATAGGGGCTCGGCGGGTTCGACTTGGCCCACGGCACCACCGCGCCCTTCTTCAGCGTGAGCGCCTCGTTCGGCACCACCAGTTGCGGATCGAACAGCTGCTTCTCGCCGATCCCGTCGCAGGTCGGGCACGCACCCTGGGGGGCGTTGAAGGAGAACAGCCGCGGCTCGATTTCCTCGATGGTGAAGCCGGAGACCGGGCAGGCGAATTTTTCGCTGAAGACGATGCGGTTGTCGGGGACGCCGGCGCCCTTCATCTTGCCGCCGGACCGGCCCCCACCGTCAGTCGCTTGCGCGACTGCCACCTCCCCCAGCGGGGGAGGATTTGCGTCTTTCGATCCTCCCCCGCTGGGGGAGGTGGGCGGAGCGGAGCGAGGCTCGGAGGGGGCCGCATCGGCCACCGTCCCATCCGCCAAATCGACATAGGCCAGCCCCTCGGCCAGCCGTAGCGCGGTCTCGAAACTGTCGGCGAGCCGCGTTTCCAGCCCTTCCTTCACCGCGAGCCGGTCGACCACCACCTCGATATCGTGCTTGAATTTCTTGTCGAGCGCGGGCGCTTCCTCGATCGGAAACATCTCGCCGTCGATCCGCACGCGGGTGAAGCCGGCCTTCTGCCACTCTGCCAGCTCCTTGCGGTACTCGCCCTTGCGCCCGCGCACGACCGGCGCGAGCAAATAGAGGCGCGTACCCTCGGGCAGCGCCATGACCCGGTCGACCATGTTGGAGACCGTCTGCGCCTCGATCGGCTGCCCGGTGGCGGGCGAGTACGGCACCCCCACCCGCGCCCACAGCAGCCGCATATAGTCGTAGATCTCGGTGACGGTGGCGACGGTCGAGCGCGGATTGCGGCTGGTGGTCTTCTGCTCGATCGAGATCGCGGGGCTGAGCCCGTCGATATGCTCGACATCGGGCTTCTGCATCATCTCGAGGAACTGCCGCGCATAGGCGGAAAGCGATTCGACGTAACGCCGCTGCCCCTCGGCATAGATGGTATCGAAGGCGAGGCTCGACTTGCCCGAACCCGAGAGCCCGGTGATGACGATCAGGCTGTCGCGCGGGAGGTCGATATCGACCCCCTTGAGGTTGTGTTCCCGCGCGCCGCGGACGGAGATGGTAGTGAGGGGCATAGCTGAGCGCTGTTCCGGAAATGTTCGTGCTGGTCAAGAGCCGACTACGCTGCATTCCCGATCAAAATCCGGTTGCAAGCAATGCGATACGCTCGTCGGCCAAAAGCCCACCTCCACAAGCCGAGAAAGAGATCTGTCACACGCGCGACAAGCGACATGTGCCGTAGCGTCAGACCCGTCGATCGGCAATCTCGCTACTTTACTGCACAGTTCACGAATGCCAGCCGACAGATGTCCATGTTTACTGATGTTCATTTGTCGAAGAAAATGTATGACTCGCTACGCCAGATCAATTATAGTTTCGATCGTTATCGAGGGGGAGATGATGATGCGAACGAAGCTATCGGTGCTGGGGATTATTTCTTTGGCCTTGGCAGGATGTGCGACCAATCTCACGCTAACCAAGGCTGTACCACTGGAGAGCGACGGCACATACGCCATTCAGAACGGTCTTCCCTACGATCTCTACTTCGATCAGTTTCATGGCGCGGTCGTCTACCAGCTGACCGATTGCCACACCCTGGACCTGAAGGTTTCGGCGGCGGTCGAAGAAAAGAAACGCTTTCCCGATCCCGAACAACGATACTACGTCGACCCGAACAGTCTTTCGTCCTTCGCCAAGACCAGCGAAGTGAATATCGAATACCACCCGTCGGGTATGGTGAAGAGTATCAACGCGACAGCCGAGGACAAATCGGTCGAGATCATCGCCGGCGGGTTACAGGCAGCGCTCGGCATCGCGAAGATGGTCGCCGCACCGGGAGCGGGCGATGGCAGTGAGCGAGCAAATCTCTGCAACGAGAACACGGCAAAGGCCCTGGAAGCCTATAACCGGCAAAAGGGCACGGTTGCTTCGCGGCTCACAGATCACAAGACAGCCAGCGAACAATTCGACCGCATAAAGGCAAAGGCCGACAAGCTTGCCCCTTATATCGATCCCGACACGGCAAGGAAATACCGCGAAGCCTACGACCTGCTGGTACTTAGAACCGAATCACTCGAAGCGGCCCAGACCAAGCTCAAGAAGCTGGCCGAGCCGATTTCGCACAAGGTTAGATTCGCTTTGCCGGAAAACGGATCGACCTTTTCGGGAACAATTTCGCAATTCAATTCGGCCCGGTTTGCGGCGATGATGCAACGCTGGGTAAAGCCGGGACAAGTACCCAACCCCGGCTTGGCCGAACGCTTGACGGTGACCTACGCCGTTTCTCCAGTGCAAGGTCCGACACCCAAGCACCCGACGCTGACAAACACCGATTTGACGAGGGGTATACCCTATCGTTCGGCCCGGCCGGGAACGCTGAAGATCGTTCAGCCGAAATCGGTCAGCACGGCTTCGGACGGGACCACCAAGACCGAAGAGAAAGTGCTATTGTCCAAGCAATATCCGCTGCTGCAACTCGGCCGTATCGGGCAGCTGTCATGTCGCAGCCGCGCCCTCACTTCGATGGGCTGTTCGCTCGCTTTTGACGAGAACGGCCAATTAACCAAGGGTGGATCGAAAACCACGTCGACTGCGGGGCAGGGCTTGGCAAAGGTCGCTTCAGATGGCGTTTCGCAGGTCGCCGGCTTCAAGGCCGAACTCGACGGCCGCGACCAAGCTGCGCTTAAGGCACGAGCCGACGAGCTCGAACTGCGCGCGAAGATCGCCGGTCTGGAAGATCAGTTGGCTGGCGAACAGACGCCGACCCAGGCCTTTCTCGAAGAGAAGGCATTGCTGGAAGCGGAACTCGGCGTCATCGAAGCACGGCAAAAACTGGAGGCGGCCAAATCCGACTCGCCTCTCGTGGGCGACTGAAGGGCCCAATCATGACCGAAGAGAAACCTGAGGACACCCTTCGGGCGCGCGCCCGCGCCAGCCGTCAATTCCGCAACGCCGCTTCGCCCAATCCCGGACTGCTCCTGTCCGGTGACTTCGCGCCCGATTTCGGATCGCGTGAGATGCCGACGGGCCATTTCAGCTGGGAAGGCAAGGACGTGCTTTCCAGAGTTCGCGATCAGGGCAGAACCAATTTGTGCACGAGTTTCTCAATCGTGGCGGCGATGGAGGCCCAGCACCGGATATCGACAGGTTCCGACATCGCGCTCGCTCCGGCATTCATACACAATTGCCTTGCCGACGAATGGGACACGCAGATCGGTTTGAACGCGAAATTCGCTGCCGACGCGTGTCGCAACGATGGCGTTGCGGTCGCCGATAACGATCAAATTCCCGTTCCTGACGGTTTCTGTACGGCGTCTCATGACCGGATGAAGGTGCGGGAGACGGATTGGGTCGATTCCGTCTCAACGGCGTTCTCCCATCTCAAGGATCACGGGCCAATCGTGGTCGAGATGGGGATCACCAAGGAAGGCCCTTTTTTCGACTGGCCCGGCGGAAACGTCTTCGATCGACAACCCGATCCGGACAACGAACTCGCGCACTGCCTATGCTTGGTGGGGCTGGATTTTCGCAACGCGGACGCCATCGCGACGGTTCAGAACAGCTTCGGCGAGGATTGGGGCGATCACGGTTTTGCCCGCATCCGTGTCGGAACCGGCGGACTCTTGACGCACTACTGGTCTGTTTCGCTGACGGTTTGAACCGAAGGGGCGACGGTCCGCCGCAGCCCCGCCCCTTACGCTCTCCGCCGTACTTTCCGCGCCACCTGCGTCTTTACCTGCATCAGCCGGTCGTCCAGTCTGCGCATTGCGTCCGGAGCGGCTTCGTCGGCACGTAGCTCCACCACCCCGAAGCTGACCGCGACCGGCGGGGTCGCCCGGCTCGCCGTCGCATCGCGATGCCCGATCTCCTCCGCCACGCCCCAGCACAAGGCTTCCGCCTCGCGGGTGTCGTACCCCGTCGCGATCAGCCCGAATTCCTCGCCCGACAACCGCGCGAAGAACAGTTCGTCGCCGCCCCTGAGACGCAACGTCTTGCCGATATGGCGCAGGATCAGGTCGCCGACATCGCGGCCGTAGCGGCGGTTGATCGCCGCGAAATCGTCGATGTCGAACACCGCCAGCGAACACGGGCGATCGCCCGCATGGGCGGACACATCCTTCAATCGCTTGAAGAACTTGCGCCGGTTGGGAAGGCCGGTCAGCGGGTCGGTCTGTTCGACCTTCTCGTGCGCCAGCTCGCGTTCGCGGCGACGCGTCACATCGCGAGCGGCGACCACGAAACCGGCCGGTTTGCCGTCCTCGTCCGGATAGGCGCACACCTTGGTCTCGATATAAATCCGGTCCTCGTAATCGCCGAACGGGTGCTCGTGGATCATCGTTTCGCCGGGAGCGTCCGCAGCGAGCAGGAAGGTGCGGCGCAATCCCTTCAGGTCGCGGACGAGCGCCAGCTCGGTCAGCTTGCGGCCCTGCAGCGCCTCCTCCCCGGCAAGCGCGCAGGCGGCGTGCGAGGCGAAGTGGATTCGTCCGTCGAGACCGACGGTCAGCATCGCGTCGTCGGAATGATCGGTGATGAGCCTGTGCAGCGCGTCGCGCTTGGTGATGTTGGCCAGCAGGCTCCGGTTGCGCGCCAGCACGGCCGACACCGGCAGCGCGAGAAACATGAGAACGACGAAATAGAATTGCAGGAACAGCGCCTGCACAGTCATTCCGCCCTCGATCCCCGAGACATGTCCCGCACCCATCGCCAGCATGGTGCTCGAGGTAACGACGATGCACAACAGGACCACCGCCGCCCCGAGCCAGCCGAACAGCAGACACGCAGCGATCAGCGGCACGACCGGCAGGAACAGCGTCGGAAGCTCGACCTCCAGCAGCGACAGCACCGTAACGGCGATCGTCGCTATTGCCGTCAGTGCGAGCTCGACGATGCCGCGGACGGGCGCGGCGTGAACCAAGCGCATGAAACTGCCGCGCGCAACCAGCATCGCCAGCGGCAGTACCAGCAGCGTGCCGACCCCGTGACCGGCGATCCAGAGTTCGAAGGATTCGAGCCACGTGCCGCCTGTTGCCAGCGTCACCACGATCAGCGCGCCCGGGACGGCGGCGAGCGCGGGTCCGGCGATGCCGCCGGCGACGGCGAGGATCGCGAGCGAGCGGTAGTTTTCGAGGAAATCCAGCTTCGGACACAGTTTGCGCAGGACCAGCGCGATCGCGGCCGCCTCGCCGATATTGACCAGCGCCAGCGGCACGGCCGGCATCGGCCCGAACCCGAACAGTGTCGTCGCGCAGGCGCTCGCGGCGGTGAAATAGGCCAGCGTGCGCGGCCACAGCTTGTAGGGAATATGGACGAACAGGCCGGTGAGAATCCCCGTACCCAGCCAGACGAGCGCGAGCCCGCCGCTGAAGCGAGTCGCGTAGATGGTCGCCGAGGTAACGACGAAATAGGTGACCAGGAAACATGCGATCCTGGCGTTTGCGCCCGTGTCGTCGACCCTTCTACCGGTAAGCTCGGTGTCGATCATTCCCGGCGACGTAACGCGTATTCGTTAAGCACTGACTTACCTGCATCACCTGACGAGACTCTTCGAAAGCAAGTAAATCATCCAGCAATAACGGTTGGAATATTGTGTGCGGCCTGCCCTCAACTCCAAATTAACCATCAGCCGTTATCCCGGCCAGGAACCCGGGGTGCATTCCACCCCGCCAAAGGGCGGAAAACTTGGGAAGAACGGTCGCCAATCCGGTCAAGGGGCTGCACGATATCCTGCGCGACGAGACGTGGGAGCGTGACGTCCGGTGCGAGGTCGTGCGCACCGTTCTCGACCGCGAACAACGCGCGATTCCCTATAGCTTGCTGACCTGGATCGTGCTGGCGATCGCCGCCATCACCCTCCCCTATGCCGACGCGCTGGTGGTTCCGCTGACGCTGCGGCTCGCCTCGCTCGCCTTCAGCCACTGGTCGACCGACCGGCTGCGCAAGGCGCTCGAGCGCGGTGCGAAGCTGCGCCCGCATATCTGCCTCACCATCTGTGCGCTGGCGGTGGCGGGCGTCACCTGGGCGCTGCTGCTCTATCCGTTCGAGACGCCCCGCCCCGGCGACGCTTCGATCAGCACCATACGCGGGATCGTCATCGTCGGCGTCGCGATGGTCGCGGTGACCTACGGCCCGATGCGCTGGCCGATGTTCGCGCTGGTCGGGACGTTCACCGCGACGTTGCTGATCTCGATCCTGATGAATCTCGACCACGTTTCGCCGGCAATGTGTCTTACCGTACTCGCGGTTTCGGCCGGCATCGCCGGCTTCGCCCTCGCCGCGGCGAAACAGCAGATTGCGGCCTGCGAAATGCTGGTCGAGAACCGGCGGCTCGGCGACGAACTCGCCGAAGCCTTCGCGCAGGCCGAATTCCTCTCGCAACACGATCCGCTGACCGGCCTGCTAAACC
Organism: uncultured Altererythrobacter sp.; assembly: GCA_913055875.1. Taxonomy (GTDB): domain Bacteria; phylum Pseudomonadota; class Alphaproteobacteria; order Sphingomonadales; family Sphingomonadaceae; genus CAJXJY01. The sequence continues at coordinate 70,786 of CAJXJY010000009.1, read as the reverse complement.
GCCGCGCCTTCTTCGAACACGATGCGCCCGCGCAGCACAGCGGAGTGCTGCGGCACATCCTCGCGATCGATCTCGATCACTTCAAGGCGATCAACGACCGCTTCGGACACGAAACCGGCGACCGGGTGCTGGTCGCGACCGCCGACGAAATGCGCGGCGTGGTCCGCACCCTGCCGCACAATTGCCACCGCGCGGTGCGGCTCGGAGGCGAGGAATTCGCGCTGCTGGTCGAAGGCGTGGACCGCGCCGCCGCGACCGGACTCGCCGAGGCGCTGCGCCGCCGCATCCAGCGCATCCCGGACAAGCTCGGCAATTCCGCGATCCGCGTCACCGCCTCGATCGGGCTCGCCTCGTGCGAGCCCGGCGAGACGATCGACCATGCGCTGCGCCGCTCGGACCTGGCGATGTACCGGGCCAAGGACCGTGGCCGCAACCAGGTTGTCAGCGAAGCGGCCTGACCCGCGACGCGCCTCGGACAGGCCCCGATCCGTTCCGCAGCGTCGACCAGTCGTGGACCTTTCGCACCGCTGACCCGTTGGTTGGGTGAATGAAAAGCCGGACTTTCCCCGGCATGACCCGCAACAGGAGCACCATGACCCCCAATTCCGCCCGCACACTCGGCGCATTCCATGCCGCCCGAAGTGCGACCGGAAGCGCGGTCAGACGCAAGCGCCGCCGCAAGCGCGACACACTGCGCCGTGCGCTCCAGCGGATCAAGGACGAACCGCTGCGGATCGCTGCGGGCCTTGCCGCCAAGCGCGGGGTCGTGCAATCGCGCGCCGCGGCACCCAAGTTGTCGAAGACCAGCCGCGCATCGCTGCTGCTGGGCGCGGCGGGCATGTCGATCGCCGCGCAGGGCATCAATCCGCTCGATTTCGGACCCGAGCGCGGCGCCTATACGATTCCGTCGGACAATATCCGCAAGGACGCCGCGCTGTTGCTGCCGAGCCAGGAACTGGTCGAGGCGATGGCGGAGGAAGAGGGCGTTCGCTACACCGTCTATCGCGATGTCGCGGGCTATCCGACCGTCGGCATCGGCCACCTCGTCCTCCCCGAGGACGGACTGCGCGTCGGCGACCGGATCACGCACGAACAGGCGATGCGGTTCCTCCACCAGGATATCGCCAAGGCCGCCGACGGCGTGCGCGCGCTGGTCGGCCACCTGCCGCTCTACCAGCACGAATTCGACGCGCTGGTCGACCTCGTGTACAATGTCGGCGAAGGCAACGTCTCGGCCGGCGAGAGCCCGCGCCTCAACCGGGCGATCGCGGAAAGCGATTACGAGGCGATCGCCGAGGAACTGCACTATCATCATGCCGGGGGTGCGAAGGCCAACGGGCTGGTCTATCGCAGCGACCGGCGAGCCAATATATTCCTGGACGCGAATTATGAGGATCCGCGCGAACAACCGGACGACACGGTGCGCACCTGAACGCCTGCTCGCCGCCGCCGCGGCGCTGGCGCTCGCTTCGGGCTGCGACGGCGCCGCAGACACCGAAACCACCCCCGTTCCGGCCGATCCCGCCGCCGCGCACAGCTCGGCGGCGCAAAGCTGCCTGCTGCTCGTCTGGGACGGACAGGACGCGCCCGAAGTCGATTACGACCGCGCCAACGACCAGACTGCGGGCGGCGCGATATCCTGCGCGACCGGAGCTAGCGCGAGCCAGTTCCGCGATGCGATCGAGGCTATCCGAACCGCCGCGCGCAGCGGCGACCGCGAGGCGATGCTGCGCGAGATCGGCATCCCGCTGCTCTATATCGACGCCGAGGGCAATCGGCGCGACCTCGGCGACGGCGACACGCTCGATGCGGTGTTCGACGAGGTATTCGACCCCGCCACGCTCGAAATGCTGCGTAATATCGAGCTCGGCGACATGACCGTGGAGAAGGACCAGGGCGCATTCTTCGAACTCGGCTCGATCTGGCTCGCCGTGCCAGAGCCGGGAGCCCGGCCGCGGATCGTGACGGTCAACCGCCAGGCGCTCGGCGAAGCGGCCGAAGCGGCGCGGCGCAAGGCGCTTGCCGACCCGGCTGTGCCCTCGGATTCGCCCGACGACTGACCGTATTCGACCGCCGTCATGGAACCGCGACCCCCGATGGTTGCTTTTGTAACTGATGTGTCGTTGAAGCGGCGCACCGAGATTTCGACAGGAGTTCACATGAAAACCCGCCTCTTGATCGCCACCGCAGCCGGCGCGCTGCTTGCAGGATGCCAGACCATGCCCAGCGAAGACGCCGACATGGCCGTCGCCCAAGCCGATATGACCGATGACGGCGATAGCGCTGCCATGCCCGAAGCGACCGGCTATTTCGCCGCCGAAAGCACGCTGCCCTTCCACGCGCCCGATTTCACCGCTTTCGGCGAGGACGACTACCTGCCCGCTTACGAGCAGGCGATGGCGATCCACACCGCCGAAATCGATGCGATCAAGAACAACCCGGCCGCGCCGACCTTCGAGAACACGATCGTCGCGCTCGAAAAGTCGGGCCGCATGCTGAGCCGCATCAACAACGTGTTCTTCGCGCTGACCGGATCGAACACCACCGACCGGCTCGACGAGATCAACACCGAGATCAGCCCCAGGCTGACCGCGCATTTCGACGCGATCACGCTCGACCCGGTGCTGTTCCGGCGGGTCAAGGCGGTTTACGACAACCGCGCGGCGATGAGCATGACTCCCGAGGACGCCAAGCTGCTCGAGGACACGTATGAGGGCATGGTCCACGCCGGCGCGCTGCTGACCGATGCGCAACGCACACGGGTCAAGGAAATCAACTCCGAGCTGTCGACGCTGACCACCGAATTCGGCCAGGAAGCGCGCGCCGCAATGGCCGACCAGACGGTGTTCTTCGACAGCCGCGGCGATCTCGCCGGGCTCAGCGAGGCCGATATCAAGTCCGCCGCCGATCTCGCCGCGGAGAAGGGCCAGCCGGGCAAGTTCGCCATCGCGCTGCAGAACACGACGCAGCAGCCCTCGCTGCCGGCGATGGAAAACCGCGCCGCGCGCGAGAAGCTGTTCAAGGCGAGCTACAATCGCGCCGACGGCACCACCGATATCGACACCCGTACGCTGATCGCCAAGATCGCCGAGTTGCGCGCCGAGAAGGCGGCGCTGTTCGGCGAACCCGACTGGGCGACCTATGCGATGTGGGATCGGATGGCGGAAAAGCCGAAGACCGCGCTCGACTTCATGGAAGCGATGGTCCCCGCGCTGGCCGCGACGCAGCGGCGCGAGGCGGCGATGCTCAACGAGGCGATCGCGGCCGATGGCGGCGACTACGAGGTCGAACCGTGGGACTGGTACCGCTACGCCAACAAGATCAAGGCCGAGCGCTACGATCTCGACGAAGACGCGGTGATGGAATATTTCCAGCTCGACAAGGTGCTCGAGGACGGCATCTTCTTCATGGCCAACAAGCTTTACGGGCTGAATTTCGAGCGCCGTACCGACATCCCGGTCTATCACCCCGACGTGTGGACCTACACCGTGTTCGACCGCGACGGGTCCGAGCTCGGCCTGTTCTATTTCGACCCGTTCCAGCGTCCTTCCAAGCGCGGCGGTGCATGGATGAGCAATTTCGTCGAGCAGAGCCATCTGTGGAGCAACAAGCCGGTCATCTACAACGTGCTCAACATCCCCAAGGCGCCGGAGGGCGAGGTGCAACTGGTCAGCTTCGACTGGGTCAACACCGCGTTCCACGAGTTCGGCCACGCGCTGCACGGCTTCTTCGCCGACCAGCGCTACGAGAGCCTGTCGGGCACCGCCACGGCGCGCGATTTCGTCGAATATCCGAGCCAGGTGCACGAGATGTGGGCGACGTGGCCCTCGATCCTGTCGAACTATGCCAAGCACTACGAGACCGGCGAGACGATCCCGCCCGAAATGATCGCCAAGATCGAGGCCGCGGCGAAATTCAACCAGGGCTACGATTTCGGCGAAGTGGTCGAGGCCGCATTGCTCGACATGAAGTGGCATGCGCTCACGCCGGAACAGGCTGCGGCGATCGATACGCCGGCGAAGGTCGACGCGTTCGAGCGCGGGTCGCTCGAGGAACTCGGGCTCGAGATCGATCTCGTGCCGCCGCGCTATCGCAGCACCTATTTCAACCACATCTTCAGCTCGCCGACCGGCTACAGCTCGGGCTATTACAGCTATCTGTGGACCGAGATGCTCGACCGCGACAGCCGCAAGTGGTTCCGCGAGAACGGCGGGCTGACGCGCGCCAATGGCGACCATTACCGCGCCACCGTGCTCAGCCGCGGCGGGACGATGGACTATTTCGAGATGTTCGAGAACTTTGCCGGGCGCCGGCCCGACGTCACCCCGATGCTCGAAGCGCGCGGGCTGATCCCGGGCGACGAGGCGGCCGACAGCGAAGTGTCGGACGACGGCCCCGCAAACGTCGGCGATGCGGGCGAATAGCGCCGTCACCCCTCATCCAACTCCGACTAGGCGCCAAGGCGCCAAGTCTCCGTATCCTTCTCCCCGAGGGAGAAGGATAGCGTAGCTTGTCGCGCAGCGACTAGCGAAGCTTGGTTGAGGGGCTGCACCCTCGCACAACCAGTGCCCGCGCGCCCGGATCGCCGATCCAGCGCGCGGAGACGCCCCAGACGCGCTCGACCACCTCGGTGGCGAGCGCGTCTTCGCATGCGCCGTCGGCCGCGAGGCTGCCCCGGTCGAGCACCAGCACCCGGTCGGCATGATTAATCGCCAGCGCGAGATCGTGCAGCACCAGCACCACGCCAATGCCCGCCTCCGCCTCGCGCCGCAGGTGGCGCAGCAGGTCGAGCTGGTGGCCGAGATCGAGCGCGGCGAGCGGTTCGTCGGCGAGGATCCATTCCGGTTCGCCCGCCAGCACCCGCGCGAGCAGGGCCCGCGCTCTCTCGCCGCCCGAGAGCTGCGATGGCGGGCGGTCGGCGAAAGGCAGCAGGTCGAGCGTCTCCATCGCCGCGGCGACCTGGCGTCGGCCGCGATCGCCATGCGGCAGCCGCCCGAGCGCGACGAGATTGCGCACCGCAACGTCCCACGCGACGACCGGCTCCTGCGGCAGATAGCCGATCCGCTTGGCACGCTGGCGCGGATGGAGCGCGGCGAGCGGAGTATCGCCCAGCAGAACCTCGCCGCCATTCGGCGTCAGCAGACCGGCCAGCACCGAAAGCAGCGTCGACTTGCCCGCGCCATTGGGGCCGCAGATCGCGGTAATGCAACCCGGCTCGAGTGCTGCCGTCACGCCATCGAGACGTTCCGCTAGCGTGATGTTGCGCGCGGCGAGCATCACGCCAGCCCCTTTCTCATCCGCAGCAGCAGCCACAGGAAGAACGGCGCGCCGATCAGGCTTAGCGCAATGCCGAGCCGCAATTCGGTGACCGTCGGCAGCACCCGCGCCACGCTGTCCGCGACCAGCACCAGCAGCGCCCCCGCCAGCGCGCTCGGCACGATCAGCTGCGACGGACGGCGATCGGTCAGCGGGCGGACGAGGTGCGGCACGATCAGTCCGACGAAGCCGATGATCCCCGCCACCGCCACGCCGCTGCCGACGGTCAGCCCGACGCCGGCAATCAGCCACGCCTGCAAGGCGCCGGGACGCATCCCGAGCGAGCGCGCGGCGGCGTCGCCGAGGATCAGCGCGTCGAGGTCGCGCCGCGCGAACCGGAAGCAGGCGATCCCGAGCAATGTCGGCGGCGCCGCGATCCACACCTCGCGCCAGCTGCGGTCGGTCAGCGCGCCCATCAGCCAGGTGACGATCTCCGACATGGCGAAGGCGTTGGGCGCAAGGCTGATCGCGAGGCTCATCAGCGCGCCCGCAAGGCTGGCGATCATCATCCCGGCGAGCGTGAACAGCGCTATCCCGCCCGTTCGACCGGCGATCAGCGCCAGCAGCGCCATCGCCCCCGCTGCGCCAGCCAGCGCGAACAGCGGCAATAGCCAGGCGCTCGCGGCATATCCGAACCAGAAGCTCGCCACTGCCCCCAGCGCCGCGCCCGGCGCAATCCCGAACAGTCCCGGATCGGCGAGCGGATTGCGCAGATAGCCCTGCATCGCCGCGCCGGCGCTGCCGAGCCCCGCCCCTACGACGACGGCGAGCAGGCTGCGTGGCAGGCGCAACTCGGCGAGGATGATCGCGGCGTTCGGGGTTGCGGCGGGGTCGATCCACACGCGGCCCGCAAGCAGCGAGAGCGGGAAGGCAATGGCGAGGAGGACCGCGAAGGTGAGCGTGGCCTTGCTCATAGGACTGAGCCGCCGCGAAGGCGGGGGCCTCGTGCAGTCTGGCGCTCCGCTTGTGGCCCGAGGTCCCGGCCTTTGAGGGGGCTCAGACTGGTTCTAATCTCGCGCAACCGTCCCATCGCCCGCTCGATCGTCGGCCCGCCGCAATAGAGCAGCGCCGGATCGAACCGCTCGGCTCGCGTCCTGTCCAACTCGCGCAGTGCTGGATGCCGCTGCGCCGGTGTATCGCCCGCGACGAGCAGCAATTCGGGCGGATCGGCCAGCACCTGTTCGAGCGACAGGTGGTCCGCCTGTCCGTACCCGCGCGCAGCGCTGTGGCTGACGAAGCCGGCGCGGCGCAGCAGGTCGCTGACCAGCGCGCCCTCGCCCGGCACTATCCCGCCCGGCTGCCACAACACGGTCGAGACCGGCTTCGCAGCTGCGACCGGCTCCGCAGCGCGCGCTATCCGCGCCGCCAGCGCCTTCCCCGCGGCCGGGCGACCGACCGCGTCGGCCAATCGCTCGACCTGATCCGCACTCTCCTCGACCGTAGCGGCAATGCCGAAAGTCTCGACGCGGATGCCGAGATCGTCGAACGCGGCGCGCGTGGCGGGCGGCAGGAAGCTCCCCGCCACGACGATATCGGGATCGAGGGCGAGCACTTCCTCCACCGTCCCGCCGGTCGCGGCGAAGCGGTGCGCGGTGCGGATATCCATCGATGTAGCACGCGGATCGTGGCTGTAATGCGAGATCGCCAGCATCTGCCCCGGCGCGGCGATCTCGGCCAGCACGGCGTCGGTACACGGGTTGAGGCTCACGACCGTAGGCAGGACGGACGCTTCCCGCTGCGCCGGCTGCGGGGCGCAGCCCGCCAGCGCCAGTGCAGCGAGAAGCGCGGCGCGCATCAGAACCGCGCCCGCGCCCCGACGTGCCCGCTGCGGCCCGCGGTCGCGTAGCCGGCGGCGGTCTGGTACTGCTCGTCCCACAGGTTCTCGACCCGGCCGAACAACTCGACATGCCCGCCGATCGGGAACCCAGCGCGCAGCGTGCCGACCGCATAACCGTCGAGCCGGGTAAAATTGCCCGCATCGTCGAAGCTGTCGCCGACCAGCCGGATATCGCCGCCGAGCGCCAGTTCGGCGAGCGGAGTCTCCCAGTCGAAGCTGGCGGTCAGCGCATGGCGGGGGCGGCGGGCGAGATCGTTGCCGAGATTGGCCGCGCCCGAGGTGCGGTTCTCGGTGTCGACATAGGCATAGACCGCGCGGGCGGTGAAATTCTCCACCGGGCGCGCGCCCAGCTCGACTTCGAAGCCCAGCGCGCGGACCCGGCCGACATTGTCGTAGAAGCCGAACGGCCGGTCGGGGCACAGCGGGTTGGCCGGATCGGCGCAGGCGGCGAATTCGATCTGGTTCTCCGCATCGCGATGGAACAGCGTGACCGCGCCGTAGAATTTGCGCCCGGTCAGTGCGCGCTCGCCCACCGAGACGCCGATGTCGTAGCTCGTGCTTCGCTCGGGCTCGAGCGCGGGATTGCCGAAATCGCTGAACAGCTGGAACAGCGTCGGCGCCTTGAAGCCCTCGCCCACGCTGCCGCGCAGCCTGACGCCGTCGGCGATTTCGTAGCTCAGATCGCCGCCGAAGCTGACCTCGCTGCCGAAGCGCCGGTGATCGTCCAAGCGCACACCCGCATGGCCCGACAGCCGCCCGAACTCGATCCCGAGCTGGCCGTAGGCGCCGAAAATGCGCGTGTCCTCGCCCGGATCGAACAGCGTGTCGTAGCGGCTCCATTCGTGCTCGCCGCCGAAATTGACGATCAGCGGTCCGATCGGGCGCCATTCGCCGCGCAGGTCGATGCGGTCCGAATGGCCGTCGCTGGCGAAGGTCGGGCCGACGGCGGGATCGCGATTGACCCGCTCTGTGTCGGAGAAGCTGTAGGTGGCCTGCACGAACAGCGGCCCGGTATCGTAGATCGCGCCTGCCGAGGCGGAATACTGCCGCGTGTCCTGCGTTTCCAGCGTGTCGGCGAGCGCGAAATCGGGCGCGGGAAAGCCGTCGACATCGAGTTCGCCCTCGGCCCATCGCCCGCGCGCGAACAGTTCGAAGCTGTCGGACAGGTAGAGCCGGCCCTGCCCGTTGACCGCCCATTGCTCGAACCCGTCGGGCTCGGTGCCCGCTGCGGCGGCGGAGAAGCCGTCGGTGGAGTACCAGCTCGCCGAGCCGCCGATGAAATAGGCATCCCCGCTCGCGCCGCCCGACACGCCGGCGTTCACCGTATCGCGCGATCCGTATTCGGCACTGGCGCGCAACCCGCTCTCGGCACTGGTCGAAGCGACGAGCACGCCGCCGATCGCGTCGGAGCCCCAGATGGTGGAGTTCGAACCGCGCAGCACCTCGATCTTGTCGAGATTGCCCGCGAGCAGATTGCCGAAATCGAACCCGCCGCCCGGCGAGGCCTGGTCGGCCACGCGCACGCCGTCGAGGACCACCAGCGTCTGTTCGCCCTCAGCGCCGCGCAGGCGGACGCTCGTGACCGAGCCCGGCGCTCCGTTGCGGCTGAAAGTGAGGCCCGGCACGCGTTCGAGCACGCGGGTGAGATCGGCGCCCTGCACGGACTCGATCTCGTCCTCTCCGATCACCGTGACCGACTGGCCGGTGTCCTCGACCTCGCTTCGGGTGCCGGTGGCGGTGACGGTGATCGTCGCTTCATCGGGCAGGCGGTAGGATTCCAGCACGATGCCATTGCCCTCATTCGCCCCGGCCTCGTCCTGAGCCATGGTGGGGACCGATAGCGCGGCCAAGGAAACGCCAAGAAACAAGTATTTACGCATAAAACCTCCAATCATGTGCGAATGTCGCCCATGACGGAGGGAGCGCCGCGAATTCGAACGCTCTCCCATCTGCCTCCGGTACACCCCGCCCGGCTGCGGAACGACCGTCTCGGGCAGGTCTCCTGGCTCCCGGATCGTCGCCTCGCGCCCCGCCTTCCCGTACCCGCAGGCCCAGTGGCATGTGGAGCGCGCGCTCCCCGGTCACAGTTGCGGGGGCAGCAGCGGTTTGGACCGCTTTCCCTCTTCGGCCCGGTTTCCCGGGCAACCCGTGACGTGACCCGCGGATACGCCCGCCCGCTGCGCGCGGCAAGCCCCGCGTCAACGCTTTCTTCACCGTGCCGCTTAACCGCCGCTTGCGAGCCGTTCCGCTATGGGACGTACACCGGCACGGCGGTGGCGGTTTACCTTTGCCGCCGATACGCGCCGGTGGCGCGCCGCACCCGACAGTCACGAACGGATTCGAATTGCCCCATTCGCCCCCCTCGACCCCGCAGCCGACGCCGCGAGAGCGCCGTCCGCGCGTATCGCTGTGGGCGCGGCTGACGGGCACAAAAGGCGGACGCGCTCTGCTCGCACTGGCCGCAGCGCTGGCGGTGCCGGCGGTCGCAGCTCCGAGCGACTGGCGCGCGTTCGAGGAGCCCGAACCGGCCGGTTTCGTCATCCCCGGCGCGCCCGAACCGATGGCATTCGAGCAGCCGGGCAACAGCTTCCCCGGCTCGGCCTTCTACTTCATCGAGCAGGAGCGGCGCCTCGCCTACGACGTCGACGCCGCGCCCGCGGTGCTGTTCGACCAGACCGGCACCGGCGGGAGCGAGGATGCCGCGCTGGCGGTGCTCGGCGAGGCCGGACCCGCGGCGCGCAGCTTCCTCTCGACCGGCACCGGCATCGACAAGGCGCGCGCGCTGCAATGCCTCGCCACCGCGGTCTATTACGAGGCGGCGAGCGAGGCGCTCGGCGGCCAGCGTGCGGTCGCGCAGGTGGTGCTCAACCGCGTCGCTCATCCGAGCTATCCCAACAGCGTGTGCGGCGTGGTCTACCAGGGCAGCGAGCGCAAGACCGGCTGCCAGTTCAGCTTCACCTGCGACGGGTCGTTGCGGCGCACGGCCTCGGCGAGCGGCATGGCGCGCGCGCGGATGGTGGCGCAGGATGCGCTCGCGGGCGAGGTCTACAAGCCCGTCGGCCTCGCGACGCATTACCACACCGTGTGGATCCACCCCTATTGGGCACCCAGCCTCGACCATGTCGGCACGATCGGCGCGCACCGCTTCTACAAATGGAAAGGTGTTGCCGGCACGCCGGGTGCATTCAGCGCGGCCTATCGCGGCGGCGAACCGGTCGCGGCGCCCAATGTCCGCCGCACCGAAGACTACGCGACCGCCGCCGCCGACCCTGTCGAGCTGCAGAAGACCTTCGAAGCCGAGCGTGCCAAGGCCGAGACGCAAGCCCGGACTGCGCCCGCACGCCAGCCCGCCCCGGCCTATTCGCAAGCGGTGCAACAGCGCGGCGGGGACGCGATCTTCACCGCCGACAGCCTGCCCGCGGGCGGCGGTGTGAAAGAGGAATACGCCAATAGCGGGCGCTGGATCGCCGAGCCCGGGAAAGCGCGCGAGTAAGGCTGTGTTTCGCGCCTAACCGCTTGGTTAGCGGGCGTTCCACCCAAACTCTTAATCGCCTGGAAACCCTTTGCCGGAACCGGACCTTAGCGGGTGCACGCATAGGTCCGGGCCAACGCTTCATTCGACCCGGGACGATCCCTGCATGACCCTCCATTTTGCCGCCGCCCGTTCCACGACCGGCTCGCCGATCGCACGCGCTCTTACAAGGCGCGCGATCGGTCGCGCGGCCAACGACAATGGCGGCGAGACCGACGACCGGATGCTGCACGCGGCCCTGCGTCATTTCGCCGAGCACGGTCTCGGCGCCGCGCGGCAGGCGCGGAGGCAGGCGGAACAGGCGTTCTTCGCCGGCGACAGGCAGGCATACGACTGGTGGCTCGGCATCTGCAGGACGCTCGACCGCCGGCTGGCCGCGCAATTCGACCGCGCGGTCGGCGATATTGCAAACGGGGGGCTGGACAAGGGCGCGTGAAGCGCCCGCCGAGATGGTAACTCCGCCGTTAACCAAACGGTGACCGTTTCGCTCTAATGCAGCCTCCATGGCGAGGAGCGAGCCCATAGAGAAGATCCGCACGATCTTTTCAATGACCGGCACGGATGCGTTGAGCGAGCGCGTTCGCCGAACCCTCGTACGTACCCTCTACACACAGCCCACCAGCCTCGCGATCGGCGCGGTCAACGGTATCGTCATCAGCGTGCTCGCGGCATGGCTCAGCGGCTCGCAGGCGATCCTGATCGCCGGCATCGTGCTCAGCTTCATCGCCGTCACCCGCGTCACCGCCGCGCTCGGCCTGTCGCCCGACGACGACGACACAAGCACCTCGACGCTCGAGATCGTCTACGAGATCGGGGCGTTCAGCTATGCGCTGATGCTCGGCGTGATCGCGGCGATGACGCTGGTGATGGAACTCGGCGCGCCGCTCGAAGTGCTGCTGATCGCCAATGCGACCTGCTACGGCGTCGGCATTTGCGCCCGCAATGCGGGCCGGCCGGCGATCGCGCTCGGCCAGCTGTTCCTGGTCTGCGCGCCGATCATCGCCGCCGCGCTCTATATCGCCACCCTGCCCTTCCTCGCGCTCGCCGCGACGATGTTCCTGCTGCTGCCCGCGATGGCCTCGATTACGCTCAACGTGTTCAAGGTCCTGCGCGACAGCATCGGCGCGGCCGAAAAGAGCGCCGAGATGGCGGAAAAGATGCGGATACTGGCGCGCACCGACGTCGTCACCGGTCTCGTCAACCGCGCCGGGCTCAACCACGAGATGGTCGAGCACCTTATGGCCCTGCCCGAGGATCAGAAGGTGGCGCTGTTCTGGATCGACCTCGACCGGTTCAAGGAGCTCAACGACCTGCTCGGCCACACCGTCGGCGACCGTGTGCTCGGCGAGATCGCGCAGCGGCTGACCGGCGTGACCCCCGACGGGGCGATCATCTCGCGTTTCGGCGGCGACGAATTCATCATCGTCGCCGATGTCGACGATCGCCACGAGGCCGAACGGCTGGCGAGCGAAGTGCATGCCGAGATCATGCGTCCGCTGCGGCTCGACGGCGAACGGATGGAAATCCGCGCCTCGCTCGGCGTCGCGGTGATGCCCGAGGACGGCGACGATGCCGACAAGCTGATGCAGTCGGCCGACCTCGCGCTCTACCATGCCAAGGTCAACGGCCGCGGGCAGACCTGCTTCTTCGACGATTCGATGACCCGCAACCTGGTCCGCCGGCGCGAGATCGAGGCCGAACTGCGCGCCGCGATCCAGAAGGACGAGCTGTCGATCTTCTTCCAGCCGATCGTCGACCTGTCGAGCGGCCGGATCCGCGCCTTCGAGGCGCTGGTGCGCTGGTTCCACCCGGAAAAAGGCGAACTGCGCCCCGACGAATTCATCCCCGTGGCCGAGGAAACCGGCCTTATCATCACGCTCGGCAACTGGATCACCGCGCAAGCGGCCAAGGCCGCCGCGAACTGGCCCGACGACGTCACCATCGCGGTCAACCTGTCGCCGCTGCAGATCCGCGCCCCGGGCGCGGCGCTCGGCATTCTCAACGCGCTGCGCGAGGCCGACCTGCCGCCCGAGCGGCTCGAGCTCGAAGTGACCGAGAGCCTGTTCCTCGACGACAGCGAATCGACCAATTTCTTCATCGAGGAACTGTCCTCGGCAGGGGTGCGCTTCGCGCTCGACGATTTCGGGACGGGCTACTCCTCGCTCGGCTACATCAACAAATACCCGTTCAAGAAGATCAAGGTCGACCGCAGCTTCGTCTCCGGCCCTGATGTCGGGCGCAAGGCGGAGGCGATCATCCGCGCTGTGGCCGAGCTCGGCTCGCAGCTCGACATGGAGATCGTCGCCGAAGGGCTCGAGACGATCGACCAGGTCAAGGCGGTGCGCGAGGCCGGCTGTACGCTCGGCCAGGGCTACTATTTCAGCCGCGCCGTGCCCGACTATCTCGCCGCCATGCTGCTGGCGCAGGAACGCGACGACGGCAATCCGCATCGCCTGATCGCCTGAGCGGCCGGGAACCTCTCGCCGCTCCGACGGTTCGAGACGGGAATACCCCCAATCCAACATGTTATTGCAATTGCGAACTATTTGCAAAGATAGTTGGCGAGCTATGCCGTTTCGCGGTTGCAATGCCCCTGTCACGCGCCTAGGCCACCATCCGTTCGCCGGGCGCGGCTCCTTGCGGGACTTGGAAACGCGCCATTCGGCTGGTTGGACGGTCCCGCGCGTTTGGAAGGACAGCTCCCCGAAATGGCCACTACCGTTGGACGCAAGAAGATCGCGCTGATCGGCGCCGGCATGATCGGCGGCACGCTCGCCCATCTCGCCGCGAAGAAGGAAATGGGCGATATCGTCCTGTTCGACATCGCCGAGGGCCTGCCGCAGGGCAAGGCGCTCGACCTCAGCCAGTGCGGCCCGATCGAGGGCTTCGACGCGCGCATCACCGGCACCAACGACTATGCCGACATCGCCGGGGCCGACGTGGTGATCGTCACCGCGGGCGTGCCGCGCAAGCCGGGCATGAGCCGCGACGATCTGCTCGGGATCAACCTCAAGGTGATGAAGGCGGTCGGCGAAGGCATCAAGAACAACTGCCCCGAAGCTTTCGTGATCTGCATCACCAACCCGCTCGACGCGATGGTATGGGCGCTGCGCGAATTTTCCGGCCTGCCGCACAACAAGGTGGTCGGCATGGCGGGCGTGCTCGATTCCGCGCGCTTCGCCACCTTCCTTGCGTGGGAATTCGGCGTCAGCGTCAAGGACGTCAACGCCTTCGTCCTCGGCGGCCATGGCGACACGATGGTCCCGGTCACGAGCTACACCACGATCAGCGGCATCCCGGTCAACGACCTCGCCAGGATCAAGGGCATCAGCGAGGAGCGCATCGACGAAATCGTCAAGCGCACCCGCGGCGGCGGCGGCGAGATCGTCGGCCTGCTCAAGACCGGCTCTGCCTATTACGCCCCCGCCACCAGCGCGATCAGCATGGCCGAGGCCTATCTCGGCGACCAGAAGCGCATCATCCCCTGCGCCGCCTTCGTCGAAGGCAAATACGGCGTCGACGGGCTGTATGTGGGCGTCCCGGCGGTGATCGGCGCCGAGGGAATCGAGGACGTGGTCGAGATCGAACTTTCGGACGAGGAGGCCGCCAACCTCAAGGTCTCGACCGACGCGGTCGAGGAACTGCTCGAGGCGTGCAAGGGGCTGGACGAGAGTTTAAGGTAAGCCGCATATGGGCCTTTACGTCAGCACCATGAAGGAGCTCCCGACGGGAGATCGAAGTCTGTATGTCTACCTGCTAGACTACGGTTGGCCCGCTGGTGAATACGAGCGGCTTTTCCGTGATAATTTCGGGCATCTTTCCCAACGCGCTTCTGAGACTGAAGCGGTGGTGGTAATGAGCGGTCGCGGGGTTCACTTTGCGAACGAGGTTCTGGATTGGCACCATGTGTGCGGTCACGATGCCTCAGAAATTTTGCCCGCTATTCTGATTACACACACCCACCCTCGTTATTTCATGGAAGGTCGAATGGAGCGCGAGGCAGATGGGCTTCGCGACCTAGCATTGTTGCCTCTCAGAGATTTCTGCACCTCTCCCAGCGACTTCCTTCACGTCATAGGTTCGATTTTCGATGATCTTGAGAAGGGCCTGACGCTTCGCAACTTCAGAGCAGAGAAATTCGACGTTCTGCGGGAAAATCCGTGGGGCGAACGCATTGGCGGTCGAGTGACGGACGCAGTCATGCTGCAGCCAAACATCGGCGGGATTGGCGTCGATTTGAAAAAGCTATTTGGCCGACGTGACCGTCGCCAAGCTATCGGAGAATAGAATGTCCATCCTCGTCGACAAGAGCACCAAGGTCATCACGCAGGGGATGACCGGCGATACCGGCACCTTCCACACGCAGCAGGCGCTCGATTACGGGACGCAGATGGTCGCGGGCGTCACCCCCGGTAAGGGCGGCACGACGCATATTGGCCTGCCCAATTTCGACACCGTGCGCGAGGCGAAGGCCGAGACCGGTGCGACCGCGAGTTGCATCTACGTCCCCCCGCCCTTCGCCGCCGACGCGATCTGCGAGGCGATCGATGCGGAGATGGAGCTGATCGTGTGCATCACCGAGGGCATCCCGGTGCTCGACATGGTCAAGGTCAAGGCCGCGCTCGAAGGTTCGAAGTCGCGCCTGATCGGCCCCAACTGCCCCGGCGTGCTGACACCCGGGGAATGCAAGATCGGCATCATGCCGGGCAGCATCTTCCAGAAGGGTTCGGTCGGCGTGGTCAGCCGGTCGGGCACGCTGACCTACGAGGCGGTGCACCAGACGACGCAGGTCGGGCTCGGCCAGACCACCGCGGTCGGGATCGGCGGCGATCCGGTCAACGGGACCAATTTCATCGACGTGCTCGACCTGTTCCTGTCGGACGACGCGACCAAGTCGATCGTGATGATCGGCGAGATCGGCGGCAGCGCCGAGGAAGAGGCGGCAGAATTCATCAAGCAGGAAGCCGCGAAAGGCCGTCAGAAGCCGATCGTCGGCTTCATCGCCGGCCGCACCGCGCCTCCGGGCCGCCGCATGGGCCATGCCGGGGCGATCGTCTCGGGCGGCCAGGGCGGCGCCGACGACAAGATCGCCGCGATGGAAGATGCGGGCATCCGCGTCTCCCCCTCGCCCAGCGAACTCGGCACCACGCTCGACGCGATGCTGAAGGAACTCGCATGACGGTGATGTATTTTGTGAGTCCCCGCGAAGGCGGGGACCTCGGGCCACAGGCGCTTCGCATGGAACCCGAGACCCCCGCCTTCGCGGGGGCGCAGTGAAACCCGGCTATGCCTATATCCTCACCAACAAGCCGATGGGTGTCCTCTATATCGGCGTCACGGACCACCTCGCCAAACGCGTCGAGCAGCATCGCAGCGGCGCCGTTGCCGGCTTCACGAAACGGTTCAACTGCCATCGCCTCGTCTGGTTCGAGGAATTCGAGAACATTCACGAAGCGCGCGCGTTCGAAGTGCAGATGAAGAAGTGGAAACGGGCATGGAAAGCGGTGCGTATCGTCGAGATGAATCCAACATGGCGCGATCTGGCGGACGATCTGTGACTGAGCGCCACCGGCCTGAGGCCCCCGCCTTCGCGGGGGCTCGCGAGTAACCGACATGGGCAACGAACAGCACGATTTCCTCCCCGCGCTCTCCGATCAGGAAGGCCCGCAGCCCGGCCCGAGCTGGGCCAATCCGGGCTGGCTCGCCGCGGTCGCGGACGGCGATGCGGACCTCACGCAGGCGCTCGACCCGACCACGATGAAGCAGGCGGTCGCGCAGGCCGCGGCCAAGGCGGGCAAGAGCACCGATCCCAGGGCGATCGAGGAAGCGGCGGGCGATTCGATCCGCGCCATGCTGATGGTCCGGCTCTACCGCGTGCGCGGGCACTTGGCTGCCAACCTCGACCCGCTCGGCCTGTCGCACCGCGAAGAGCCGGAAGACCTGCAGCTCCAATGGCACGGCTTCGACGGGCAGGAGGACAAGGAAGTCTATGTCGGCGGCGTGTTCGGCTTCGAATGGGTCCGGATCGGCGATCTCTACGCCGCGCTGCGGCAGACCTATTGCGGCCATGTCGGTCTCGAATACATGCACATCTCGGACACCGAAGAACGCCGCTTCCTGCAGGACAAGTTCGAGAGCCCCGAAGAGACGATCCAGTTCACCCCCGAGGGCAAGAAGGCGATCCTGCAGGCAGTGATCCGCGGCGAGGAATACGAGAATTTCCTCGGCAAGAAATATGTCGGCACCAAGCGCTTCGGCCTCGACGGCGGCGAATCGATGATCCCGGCGCTCGAGGCGGTGATCAAGTATGGCGGCGCGACCGGCGTTCGCGAGATTATCTACGGGATGGCCCACAGGGGTAGGCTCAACGTGCTCGCGAACGTGATGGCCAAGCCCTACAAGGTCATCTTCCACGAATTTTCCGGCGGCAGTGCCAATCCCGACGATGTCGGCGGTTCGGGCGACGTCAAATACCACCTCGGCACCAGCACCGACCGCGAATTCGACGGGATCGAGGTGCATATGAGCCTCGTCCCCAACCCGTCGCATCTCGAGGCGGTCGACCCGGTCGTGCTCGGCAAGACCCGCGCGCAGCAGGCGATCCGCGACGATCTAGACGCGCATGCCGAAGTGCTACCCGTGCTGATCCACGGCGACGCGGCCTTTGCCGGCCAGGGCGTGGTGTGGGAGAGCCTGAGTTTCTCCGGCATCAACGGCTACAACACCGGCGGCTGCATCCATTTCATCATCAACAACCAGATCGGCTTCACCACCAGCCCGCGTTTCGCGCGCAGCTCGCCCTACCCCTCCGATGTCGCCAAGGGCGTCCAGGCGCCGATCCTGCACGTCAACGGCGACGATCCGGAGGCGGTCACCTTCGCCTGCAAGCTGGCGATCGAATACCGGCAGAAATTCAAGCGCGACATCGTGATCGACATGTGGTGCTATCGCCGCTTCGGCCACAATGAGGGCGACGAGCCCAAATTCACCCAGCCGCAGATGTACGACGCGATCCGCGCGCACAAGAAGGTCAGCTTCCTCTACGCCGAGAAGCTGATCGCGGAAGGCGTGATCGAGCGCGGCACCGCCCCGCAATTGCGCGAGGAATTCACTGCGCATCTACAGGAGGAATTCGACGCTGCCGGCAGCTACAAGGCCAACGAGGCCGACTGGTTCGGCGGCCGGTGGGCGGGGCTGGCCCGGCCGGCCGATCCCGAAAACGCGCGCCGCAATGTCGAAACGGCGATCGAGAAGAAGCTGTTCGACAGCCTCGGCCGCACGCTGACCACCGTTCCCGACGATCTCGAAATCCACAAGACGCTCGGCCGGGTGATCGGCGCGAAGCGGGACATGTTCGACAGCGGCGAAGGCTTCGACTGGGCCACCGCGGAGGCGCTCGCTTTCGGCAGCCTCGTGACCGAGGGCTACGGCGTGCGCCTGTCGGGCCAGGATTCGGGCCGCGGCACGTTCAGCCAGCGGCACGCGGTGTGGGTCGACCAGCAGAGCGAGCGCAAATACATCCCGCTGTGCCAGCTGCCGCACGGCAAGTTCGAGGTCTATGACAGCCCGCTGTCCGAATACGGCGTGCTCGGCTTCGAATACGGCTTCGCGATGGCCGATCCCAAGACGCTGGTGCTGTGGGAAGCGCAGTTCGGCGATTTCGCCAATGGCGCGCAGATCATGATCGACCAGTTCATCGCCGCGGGTGAGGTCAAGTGGCTGCGCGCCAACGGCCTCGTGTTGCTGCTGCCGCACGGTTACGAGGGTCAGGGGCCCGAGCACTCCTCGGCCCGGCTCGAACGCTTCCTGCAGCTGTGTGCGAACGACAATATCCAGGTCTGCAACATCACCACCCCGGCGAATTATTTCCACGTGCTGCGCCGCCAGATGTTGCGCCAGTTCAGGAAGCCGCTGGTGATCATGACGCCGAAATCGCTGTTGCGGCATCCGATGGCGAAATCGGCGGCGGAGGATTTCCTCGGCGAGCAACACTTCATGCGGATCAAGTCCGACCTGACCGAGATCGCCGACAAGAAGGTGCGCCGGCTGGTGCTGTGTTCGGGCAAGGTCGCCTACGACCTGATGGAAAAACGCGACGAGGAAGGCGTCGACGATGTCTCGATCGTGCGCATCGAGCAGCTCTATCCCTTCCCCGGCGAACCGCTCGCGGTGCGGCTGAAGCGGATGGGCAATCTCGAAAGCGTCGTCTGGTGCCAGGAGGAACCGCGCAACAACGGCGCCTGGTTCTTCGTCGAGAACCAGATCGAACACGCGCTGACGGCGGCCGGTCACGAGGGCATGCGCCCACTCTATGCCGGGCGCGAGGTCGCCGCGTCGCCCGCCACCGGTTTCGCCAGCCGCCACGAGGAACAGCAGCGCTGCCTCGTCTCGATGGCGCTGGGACTCAACGATGGCGGCGCAGCGGCGCGCACCGGCAAATCGAAACGCAGGAAGAAGGCCTGAGGAACGCATTTATGGCCAAGGAAATTACCGTCCCGACGCTGGGTGAATCGGTCACCGAGGGCACGATCGGCGAATGGCTCAAGCAGCCCGGCGATGCGGTCGCGGTCGACGAGCCGATCGTCAGCCTCGAAACCGACAAGGTCGCGGTCGAGGTCCCCTCGCCCGTTGCCGGCGTGCTCGCCGAGCAGAAGGCCGCGGTCGGCGATACGGTCGAGGTCGGCGCGGTGATCGCGACGATCGAGGACGATGTCGCCCAGGCCGGCCCCGAGGAAACGCGCGCGCGCAAGGACGAAAGCGAAACGCCGAGCAAGCAGGCGGAGGACGCGGACGAGGCATCGAAGGAGGAAATCGAGGCCCTGCCGGAAAGCGGCTCGGGCACGCAGACGCTCAGCCCGGCAGTGCGCCGCGCGGTGCTCGAACACGGGGTCGATCCGACCACGATCAAGGGCACCGGCAAGGATGGTCGGCTGACCAAGGAAGACGTGCTCGCCGCCGCCAAGAAGAAGGGTGACGCCCCGGCTTCGAGCGCTTCGGCACCGGCGCCTTCGCCCAGCCCTGCCCCCGTAGCATCGAGCGGCGAACGCAAGGAAGAGCGCGTCAAGATGACGCGGATGCGCCAGACCATCGCCAAGCGGCTCAAGGGCGCGCAGGAAGAGGCCGCGCTGCTCACCACGTTCAACGATTGCGACATGTCGGCGGTGATCGCGGCGCGCGAGAAGTACAAGGAGCTGTTTGCCAAGAAGCACGACATCAAGCTCGGCTTCATGGGCTTCTTCGCCAAGGCCGCGTGCCTCGCGCTCAAGGACGTGCCCGCCGCCAACGCCTATATCGAGGGCCCAGAAGGCGAGCAGGAGATCGTCTATCACGACTATGTCGACATCTCGGTCGCGGTCAGTGCGCCCAACGGGCTGGTCGTCCCGGTCATCCGCGACGCGCAGGCCAAGGGCTTCGCGCAAATCGAAAAGGACATCGCCGATTTCGGCAGCCGCGCGCGCGAGGGCACGCTGACGATGGAGGATATGAAGGGCGGCACCTTCACCATTTCCAACGGCGGCGTGTTCGGATCGCTGATGTCGACACCGATCATCAACCCGCCGCAAAGCGCGGTGCTCGGGCTCCACCGGATCGAGGACCGCGCGGTGGTGGTCGACGGCGAGATCGTGGTGCGCCCGATGATGTATCTCGCACTCAGCTACGACCACCGCCTGATCGACGGCCGCGAGGCGGTCACCGCGCTCAAGATCATCAAGGAGGCGATCGAGGATCCGACGCGGATGCTGATCGATTTGTGACGCTTCGCGTCATCCCGGACTTGATCCGGGATCTCGTGCAGCAAAGTACGACCAGGAGGCCTGAGATCCCGGCTTTCGCCGGGATGACGGAGTTAGAGAATGGCTGACCAGAATTACGACTACGACGTCCTCGTCATCGGTGCCGGGCCCGGCGGTTATGTCGCCGCGATCCGCGCGGCGCAGCTGGGGCTCAAGACCGCCTGCGCAGAGAGCCGCGAGACGCTCGGCGGGACCTGCCTCAATGTCGGCTGCATCCCGTCCAAGGCGATGCTCCATGCGTCGGAATATTACGACGCAGCCAAGGGCGGGACGATGAAGGAGATGGGGATAGAGGTAAACCCCAAGCTCAATCTCGAGCAGATGCACGCGCAGCGGCGCGACGCGGTCAAAGGGCTGACCGGCGGGATCGAATTCCTGTTCAAGAAGAACAAGATCGACTGGAAGAAGGGCCACGCGACGTTCGAGGATGCGCATACGGTCAAGGTCGGCGACGAAACGGTTACGGCGAAGAACGTCATCATCGCGACCGGCTCCTCGGTCACTCCGCTGCCCAATGTCGAAGTCGACAACGACAAGCAGGTGGTGGTCGATTCCACCGGCGCGCTCGAACTGGCCAAGGTGCCGAAGAAGATGGTCGTCATCGGCGGCGGCGTGATCGGGCTCGAACTGGGTTCGGTGTGGCGGCGGCTCGGGGCCGAGGTGGTGGTGGTCGAATTCCTCGACCAGCTGCTGCCCGGCATGGACATGGATGTCCGCAAGGAAGCGGCCAAGATTTTCAAGAAGCAGGGCATGGAGCTGATGCTCGGCCACAAGGTCACCGGCTGCACGGTCAAGGGCAGGAAGGCCACGCTGACGGTCGAGAAAGCCGCCGGCGGCGACGAGCAGAAGATCGAGGCGGATTGCGTGCTGGTCTCGATCGGGCGCCGGCCCAACACCGAGGGGCTCGGCCTCGACAAGATCGGGCTGGAAACCAACAAACGCGGTCAAATCGAGACCGATCACGATTTCCGCACTGCCGTCGACGGCGTATGGGCGATCGGCGACGTCGTCCCTGGCCCGATGCTCGCGCACAAGGCCGAGGACGAAGGCATTGCCTGCGCCGAGAACATCGCCGGGCCGACCGGCATCGTGAATCACGATGTGATCCCCGGCGTGGTCTACACCTGGCCCGAAATCGCCGGAGTCGGCCTCACCACCGAGGAAGCGATCGAAAAGGCGGGCGGCGACAAGGCGGCGGTCAAGGTCGGCAAGTTCCCGATGATGGCCAACAGCCGCGCGAAGACCAATCACGAGCCCGACGGCTTCGTGAAGGTCGTGGCCGATGCCGAGACCGACCGCGTCCTCGGTGTATGGTGCATCGCCAGCGTCGCGGGCACGATGATCGCGCAGGCCGCGCAGGCGATGGAATTCGGCGCCACCAGCGAGGATATCGCCTATACCTGCCACGCCCACCCGACGCATTCCGAAGCAATCAAGGAAGCGGCGATGGCCGTACAGGGCAAGCCGATCCATATCTGAACTCGCCGCCGCGCGGTCAAAAGGGGAGTCAGGTTGCAAATGGCCGACAGCAGACCGAACGACGCAATGTCCGGCATCCGCAACGCGATGGAAGCCGCGGTCGAACCGATTTTCAAGCGCGATCCCGAAGCGCTTGCCGACCGTATCGAGGAGCGATTGCAGCGCAAGTTCGACGCAGTCGTGCCCGAACCGCCGGAATCGTTTGATGCGGACGAATACGGACGGAAACATTCCAGTATCGCTTCGCTTCGCGGCGATCGCCAATCCTCCGTCGAGGGGGCCAGGTACGGCTATGCGAAGGCGCGACAGGAGGCGCTGGAACGGTACGAGGCCGCGCGAGACGATTGGAAACGGGCGGTCGAGGCCTTCGACAACGCAATGACGGAGGTAGAGATCGACTTCCGCCATTCGATCGACGTCGCGTCCAATTCCTATGAAAACCGGCTCGACTCCGACTCGAAGCTCCTTGCCATGGCGCTGTTCTCCGAACCGCGTGTCGCCGCGGTCGAGGCCGTGCAGGTGGCAGAAGCGAATGCGGCAGGTTCCGCGGGAACGGCGCTCGCCGCAGCTGCCGGGGCCTTCATGGCCGGCTATGCCGACTTCGTGACCGCATTGGCTACCGCCCGGACCAAGTGGATGGTCGCGAGGGAAGAAATCGACCGCACCTTCTGGAGCGAGGCCGAAACCGTACTCGACCAGACCTGACGTTTCCCGAGCGGATCTTCGATAGTCTATGACGCCGTGGACAAGTTGCGATATGGCCCATGGCTCGGGATGCATTGACGGCGCGGGGAATACATGACCTATCCGACACTGACCGACGAACCCGGCGCACGCGAACTCGCCGCGCAGATTCGCGGGGGCGACCTGTCCCCGCTCGAAGCGGTCGAGGCGGCGATCGCGCGGATCGAGGATCTCGACGCACCGATCAACGCGGTCGCGGTGGCCGATTTCGACCGCGCGCGCGAAACCGCGGCAGCGCTGAACGGCGCGTCCCCGAGGGAGGATCAACCGTTGTTCGGCGTGCCGATGACGATCAAGGAAAGCTTCGATATTGAGGGCCTTCCGAGCTGCTGGGGGCACGAGCAGTTCCGCGGGCAACTCGCCCAGCGCGATTCGCGCGTGGTGCACCAGCTCAAATCGGCCGGTGCAGTCCTGCTCGGCAAGACCAATGTGCCGGTCGACCTCGCCGACTGGCAGAGCTTCAACCCCGTCTACGGCCGCACGGGCAACCCGCACGACCCTTCGCGCAGCCCGGGAGGCTCTTCCGGCGGAGCGGCGGCAGCGGTCGCAAGCGGGATGGTGCCGTGCGAATATGGCAGCGATATCGGCGGCTCGGTCCGCGTCCCGGCGCATTTCTGCGGGGTTTGGGGGCACAAGACCAGCTGGGGCCTGGTCGGACTGCAGGGCCACGTGCATCCGTTGATGGCCGGAGGTGAAACGCATGACGGAGCGCTGGGAATCGCCGGGCCGCTGGCGCGCAATGCGCACGATCTCGCGCTGCTGGTCGAACTGACCGCGACGATCCCGCTGCGCTCTAGCGGCGAGCCGCTGCGCGAATGCCGCCTGCTGGCACTGACCGAACATCCCGTCTGCGCGGTCGACTCATCGGTGCGCGAGCCGGTCGAAGCGGCGCTGTCGGCACTCGAATCCGCCGGGCTCCGCGTCGACCGCAGCACCGACGCGCTGCCCGACCTCGCCGCGCAGCATGCCGACTACATGCGCATGCTCAATATCGCGATGGCGCGCGGCATGCCGGGGCCCGACGGACAGCGTGCGACCGCGACCGACTGGTTCGACCTGCTCGACGCGCAGGCGCGCAACGAGGCAGCGTGGTCGACGCTGTTCGACAACTACGATTTCGTCCTCGCCCCGCCCGCGCCTATCCTTGCTTTCCCGCATCGCGACGAGGCGCTGTTCGCGGGCGAGATCGATATCCACGGCACGAGTACCCGGGCCGCCGACGCGCTCGCGTGGGCCGGGCTGGTCACTTTTCCCAACCTGCCCGCGACGTTGCTGCCGGTGGGCGAAAGCGGCGGGCTGCCTTGCGGCATGCAGGTGATCGGGCGGCAATGGTCCGATCTCGACTGCATCGCCGCGGCGCGCGATATCGGCGACATACTGCACGGGTAGGCACACGATGGCGACACAACGCATGATGCAGCGCTTCGCGCGCTGGCATATCTGGCTCGGCTGGCTGGTCGGGGTACCGATCCTGATGTGGACGGTGACCGGGCTGGTGATGGTCGCGCGGCCGATCGAGGAGGTACGCGGCGAACATTTGCGCATCGCTGCCGAACCGCAGCCGCTGGCGATCCAGGGCGGCGCCTATGGGGATGTCGACGGCCCGATCCGCGATATCCACGCTTTCATGCAGGACGGCCGCCCGGTCGCGCTGCTGACGATGATGGACGGCTCGGTGCGCCGCCGCGACATGGCGACCGGCGCAGCGATCGCTCCGCTCGACGCCTCCGCTGCGCGCGCGGTTGCCGAGCGGCGTATCGAGGGCGGCGGCACGGTCGAGAGCGTGACGTTCTACGAAGCCGACGAAGTTCCGTTTGACTTCCGCCGGGAAATGCCCGTCTGGCAGGTCGCGCTCGCCGATGGGACACACGTCTACGTCGGACGCGATACCGGCCAGATCGTCGCGGTGCGCACGCGGTTCTGGCGGGTGTTCGATTTCATGTGGGGCCTCCACATCATGGACCTGAAGACGCGCGAGGACACCTCGCATCCGATCCTGATCCTGTTCGCCTTGCTGTCGGTGATCGGTGCATTGCTGGGCTGCACACTGATGTTCCGCAGACGCAAGGCGCGGGTCACCGCCGATGGGTGAGCTGATCCCCACCCCGGTGCTCGACCTGCTCGATATCCTCGGCGTCGCGATCTTCGCGCTGTCGGGCGCGCTGCTCGCGGCCAAGGAACGGCAGACCTTCGTCACCATGGCGTTCTTCGCGCTTGTGACCGGGGTCGGCGGAGGCACGGTGCGCGACCTGCTGATCGGCGCGCCGGTGTTCTGGATCAGCGATCCGTGGGTGGCGGCGGTATGCCTCTCGACCGCGCTGCTGACCTGGTTCACGCCGACCCGATGGTGGGAGGGCAAGCTGTTGGATTTCGCCGACGGCGCGGGGCTGACCGGCTATGCGGTGCTCGGCAGCGCCAAGGCGCTGAGCTACGGCATCCCGCCGGTCCCGGCGATATTGATGGGGATCATTACCGGCTGCGTCGGCGGCATCATCCGCGACGTGGTCGCCGGGCGCCCGTCGATCATCATGCGGCCCGAACTCTATGTCACCGCAGCGGCGCTGTCCGCCGGACTGTGCGTCGCCGGAGAGGTCGCAGGGCTGCCGCGCCCGCCGGTCTGGGCCGTCGCGACGGCAGCCGGCTTCGCGCTGCGCAGTGCGGCGATCAGGTGGAGCCTTGCGCTGCCGGCCTACAAGGAGCGACAGCGCGAGCTGGAGAAGCGGTCGACGGACGAAAGCGATCAGTCGTCGGCGTAGTCGCCGTCGATCGGGCCGCCGGGATAGGCCGGCTGCGCGTATTCGTAGTCCTCGGCGCCGGGCGCGGCGCCATCGGGCCCGGCATAGCCGACATCCGCGCGGGCGGCGCGATAGCGGTCGTCGTCCCACTGGTTGTCCTGCGAGGACCCGTCATAGGTCACCCCGCGACGGCCGTAGTCGACAGCCTGGATACGCCCGTCATTGCCGATGCGGCAGGTGAAGCCGTCGCCATTGTAGAGCGAACCCGCAATATGCCAGCCCTCGCCCGTACGATCGACGGAATCGACGGTGTCGATCCGCACGTCGCGCTCGATCTCGCGCACGCACATGTTCACCGCGTTGTCGATCCCGCTGGCGGCATCGTAGCGCGAGTCTCCGCGGTATGGGCGATACTCGCCGTTGCGATAACGGTAGTCGCGGTCGCGGTACCGATAGTCGTCTCGCGCCCGCTTCTCCTTGGTGGCGGCGCTGGCGATGGCGGCGATCCCGCCGATGATCAGCACTCCGGCGAGCACGTCGCCCGCATCGACGCGGTTGCGGCGATAGCGGCGGTAGCGATGGCGGTCGGCGCTGCCATCGTCGGGCACGGCTTCGCCGGCTTCGGGAAGCGAAGAATGCGGATTGCCGACGGGCAGTTCGACTGCGGCGGCCGGTGTTGCGGTCATTGACAGCACGGCGGCAAGCGCCAGCGCGGCGGAGGACTGGGAAATCCGAGGCATCGTGTCACCCCCTCATAAGATTGCAGCATGTCGCTGCACAATGACTGAAACGGCTAGGCGGCCCAGGCTGTCGTGAGCCTGAACCGCCTCTACGGTGGTGGGTTGGCATCCCGGCTTACAGCCCGCGGATACCGCCATAGTTGATGTCGTAGACGCGGCCACGATCGATATAGCAGGTGAAGTTGCCGGTATCGCGGTCACGGTTGCGATAGCCGCGCCGGTCGCGGCGATCGTAACGGTCGTAGCGCGAATTGTAGCGGTTGTAGCCGCCGCGATAGCGGTTGCCTTCGACCACCAGGCGGCCCTTGACGCGCCAGCCGTTGCGGCGGTCGTCGACGTCGCGGATCTGAGTCACGTCGGCAAAGCGATAGCCGGCACGCTGGGCGTTGCGCTCGACGGCGCGGACGCACTGTTCGACCGCCTGGCTCGGGCTGCCGCCATAGCGGGCGTAGCGGTTGTTGTAGCGGTAATTGCCGCGATAGCGCCGGTCGCGATCGTTGCTGCTCACTGCGGCTGCGACGGCGGCGATACCGCCGAGAATCACGGCGCCGGCGATCACGTCGCCTGCGTCGATCCCGCCATCGCGGTCGCGCGCCATTGCGGGGGTGGCGGAAGTCATTGCCATCGCACCTGCGGCGACGGCTCCGATCGTCCCTTTGGTCAGGGCTTTGGAAATGGTCTTCATGGGGCCTTCCTTCGTTGCCGGGGACAGGGATGTTCCCGACTTCATGGCCCGTTATAACGATTCGCAATGAGGTCGCGCTGAACCCCCGCGACAGGCCATATTCAGAAAACTAGCCAGTTTTCTGAATATGGCTTTTCTAGGCCCGGATTGTTCATTCCTCCAGCGCGACGAGCACGTCGCGCGTGAAAGCCACGATATCGAACCGTGAACCCGCCGGGTCCTCCCCGCGCCGCACGATTACCACGTCGCGGCTCGGGACGATAACGACATACTGCCCGCGATTGCCCATCGCGGCGAAGGTGTCGGGCGGCACGCCCTCGCTGTTGTTGAACAGCCAGAAACCGGCACCGTAACCGAGCGGTCCGTCGGGTTGCGGGCCGGAGGGGGAGGAGACGTAATCGACCCAACCTTCGGGGAGGATGCGGGTGCCGTCGACAATTCCGTCGTTCAGATAGAGCTGGCCAAGCCGCATCAGGTCGGGTGCGGTCGACCAGACCTGGCTTGAGAGGATATAGTCGCCCTGCCAGTCGGTTTCGGCTGTCGTGTCCGTCATCGCCAGCGCGGCAAAGAGTTCGGCGGGCGGATGATCGGCAAACGTCCCGGAGATTGCCGCCACCGCCGCAAGGGTGTCGTTGTTGGCGTAGCGAAAGACCGTTCCGGGCTCGCTTATCATCGGCCAATGCAGGGCGGTCTCTCTGACGGTGGAGCCCCCGAAATAGAGCATATCGGTCCGGTTTCCCGGTGTGTCGGAATAACGGCCCGATGCCATGCGAAGCATATGGTCGAGCGTGTAGGAAGATCGCCCGTGGCCGCCTTCGGCGCCGGCGAGCGCTATTAGCGGGATCTCCGGGCTGGCCGAAAAGTTCCGACTTGCCGTATCGAAATCCAAATCGCCTCGTTGCGCTGCCGCTCCCATCAGGGTCGCGGCAATGCTCTTGGCGACCGACCAGGTGCGCTGCGGTGTGGCCGGACCGAAATCGCCGTAATACTTCCAGTACCGTTCCCGGTCCGAATCTGCGACAACAAGCGCGGTCGTGCGAGTGCCCTCGCCGTAAACTCCGCTCGAAGCGCCGGCAAATGCGCGCGCGATCCCGCCTTTCAGGATTAGCTCGCTATGGTTGCGCCACGTCCCCTCGGGCGCCACGGGAACGGAGTCGCGCTCGGGCGGCTGTCTGGCGCCGATCGGACCGAGCGAACACCCGCCCGCCTCCTCGTGCCAGGCAAGCCTGGGCGGCATCGCATCGGACCACGCGACGCTCACATGCGAGATCGCACCCGTTCCCTCCCGCGTGCGGAAGATTTTGTAAGGCAGTTCTCCGACAAGCCCGTCCAACGGTGCCTGGATGCCGGTCAGTTCCCAACGCTCGACGCTTGCGGGCGTTCGTTCGACACCGGCACGTTCGGCATTGGCGATCGCGCTGCACAGGAACAGCGCCTTGTAGCCCGCGGCGAGCGCGCGGTCGTAGCTGGCGTCGAGTTCGTCCTGCTGGCTCTGCGCCTGCACGGGAATGGCGGCGAGCAGCGCGGCGGCTGCGAGAAGATGGCGGATCATGAGCGCAACTGTGCCACGCCCTCCCCGCCAGTCAAAAGAAAAGGGCCGCGGGATGCTCCCTGCGGCCCTTTCGAAACATCTTAGGAAGAGCCTCACGCCTCCTCGAAATCCTCGTCCTCGGTTATCACCGGGCCGCTGTCCTGGCCCTTGGCGTCGAGGTCGCGGTCGACGAATTCGATGATCGCCATCTGCGCCGCGTCGCTGCCGCGATAGCCGGCCTTGACGATGCGGGTGTAGCCGCCCTCGCGGTCGGAATAGCGCTCTGCGAG
This sequence comes from uncultured Altererythrobacter sp., assembly GCA_913055875.1. Classification (GTDB taxonomy): domain Bacteria; phylum Pseudomonadota; class Alphaproteobacteria; order Sphingomonadales; family Sphingomonadaceae; genus CAJXJY01. The sequence goes on along the minus strand of CAJXJY010000009.1, from coordinate 42,103 downwards.
CACGTCGAACAGCTTCTTGAGCTGGGTTTCGTCGAGCAGGCGGCTCTGCGCGAGGCGGCGATTGCTCAGCCCGCCGCGCTTGGCGAGCGTGACCAGCTTCTCGACATAGGGGCGCAGTTCCTTCGCCTTGGGCAGCGTGGTGAGGATCTGCTCGTGCTTGATCAGCGCGGCGGCCATGTTGCGGAACAGGGCCTTGCGGTGGCCCGACTTGCGGCTCAGCTTGCGCTGCGAAATTCCGTGACGCATTTCATTCTACTCCGTTCGTAAGGGGCCCGTATCAGGTAGCCCGGTACGGGCCGGAATTGCGGGTCCGGCCCATTCCCGTGTCTATCAGCCCAGCAGTTCCTGTTCGAGCTTGCGGGCCATTTCCTCGATGTTTTCCGGCGGCCAGCCGGGGATGTCCATGCCGAGCCGCAGGCCCATCGACGAGAGCACTTCCTTGATCTCGTTGAGGCTCTTGCGGCCGAAATTCGGCGTCCGGAGCATCTCGGCCTCGGTCTTCTGGACCAGGTCGCCGATATAAATGATGTTGTCGTTCTTGAGGCAGTTGGCCGAACGCACCGACAGTTCGAGCTCGTCGACCTTCTTGAGCAGGTAGCGGTTGAGCTGGTTGGCGTCCGATTCCTCGGGCTGTGCGGCCTGGCCGATCATCGCGGCGCTCGGCTGCGGGATGCCTTCCTCGAAATGCACGAACAATGTCAGCTGGTCCTGCAGGATGCGCGCGGCATAGGCCACCGCGTCCTCGGGCGTGACGGTGCCGTCGGTCTCGACCGTCAGGCTGAGCTTGTCGAAGTCGAGTTCCTGACCCACGCGGGCCTTCTCGACCTTGTAGCTGACCTGCTTGACCGGCGAATAGAGCGAGTCGACCGGGATCAGCCCGATCGGCGCGTCGGCCGGACGGTTGGCGACCGCGGGCACGTAGCCGCTGCCGGTATCGGCGGTCAGTTCCATGTTGAGATTGGCGCCCTCGTCGAGGTGGCAGATCACGAGGTCCTTGTTGAGCACCTCGATGTCGCCGGTCACGGCGATGTCGCCGGCGGTCACTTCGGCCGGGCCGGTAACCGAAAGCTGCAGCCGCTTGGGGCCTTCGCCTTCCATCTTGAGCGCGATCTGCTTCACGTTAAGGACCATGTCGGTCACATCCTCGCGCACGCCGGCGAGCGAGGAAAACTCATGAAGTACATTCTCGATCTTGATCGAGGTAATCGCGGCGCCCTGGAGGCTGGAGAGCAGCACGCGGCGCAGCGCGTTGCCGAGCGTCAGGCCGTAGCCGCGCTCGAGCGGCTCGGCGACGAAGGTCGCCTTGCGCTTCTTGTCGGAGCCTTCCTTGATATCGAGGGCGTTGGGTTTCTTCAGTTCCTGCCAGTTCTTGGTGTTGACGGACATGGATTTCCCCTGGGACTTGGATGCGGGCAGGACCGGAGCGCTGGGAGGCGCGTCCGGTCCGTGAAAAGATCGGCGGAGGGTCACCCCGCCGGGCAGGTACGGATCAGACGCCTATGTCAGACCCTGCGACGTTTCGAGGGCCGCACGCCGTTGTGCGGGATCGGCGTCACGTCGCGGATGCTGGTGATGGTGAAGCCCACCGCCTGCAGCGCGCGCAGGGCGCTCTCGCGGCCCGAGCCGGGACCCTTGATCTCGACCTCGAGCGTGCGCACGCCGTGTTCGGCGGCCTTCTTGCCGGCGTCGTCGGCGGCGACCTGCGCGGCATAGGGGGTCGACTTGCGGCTGCCCTTGAACCCCATCATCCCCGCGCTGGACCAGCTGATCGCATTGCCCTGCGCATCGGTGATGGTGATCATGGTGTTGTTGAAGCTGGCGTTGACGTGCGCCACGCCGCTGGTGATGTTCTTCTTGTCGCGCCGCCTGATCCGGCCGGGTTCGCGTGCCATGGTTCGTATTCCTCTTGAATCGGAAAAAAGAAAAGCGTCGGACCGAGTCCGCGCCTACTTCTTCTTGCCGGCGATCGGCTTGGCCTTGCCCTTGCGGGTGCGGGCGTTGGTGTGGGTGCGCTGGCCGCGAACGGGCAGGCCGTTGCGATGGCGCAGGCCGCGATAGGACTTGAGGTCCATCAGCCGCTTGATGTTCATCGCGGTCTCGCGGCGCAGGTCGCCTTCGACCTGGTAGTCCGCATCGATCGTCTCGCGAATCTGCAGGATCTCGGCATCGGTCAGGTCCTGCACGCGGACCGTGTGGTCGATCCCGAGCTTGTCGGCGATCCGGACCGCGGTGGTGCGACCGATTCCGTGAATATAGGTGAGCGCGATGATCACGCGCTTGTTGGTGGGGATGTTGACCCCGGCAATACGAGCCACTTACTTCTCCATGCTCCACAGGGGTTTACGGCGGGCGCCGCCCCTATCTCAACGCTCATTCATCGACGCTTCGGAGCCTTACGGCAAAAAGTCCGGATGGCGCGCATCGAAAGGCTGCCGCCTGCCGGACCGGTCCGAAACTGTCGAATGAACGGCGCGCTTAGGGCGATTCGACCGCGAGGTCAACCGTAGAAGCGCGCACAACCAGCGACGCCGCCCATATGGGTGGCGAGCCGGTGAATGCAAGGCATCCTACACATGCCGAACGGCTTGTCAAAACCCGACACTGCGCGCGCCGGCAGGCCGGTGCGGAGCGGCGGTCAGTAACCGCCCGAACAGCCCCACCAGTCGCGGCCGCTATTGCAGATCCTGCGCCCCGTGCCGCCCGACGCCGGGACATAGTTCACGCAGTGATTCACGGTCTTGTTGCAGACCAGCGGCTTGCGGTTCATCGCGCGCTCGCGGGCGGCGCGAACGCTGGCATAGCGCCCGCGCACCCGGTCCTCGTATTTGTCGAGGAAATCGGCCGCCAGCACGCTGCCGCGCGATCGCGCGACGTAGAGCCAGTCGAACGCCTCGTCCTCGTGCCGGATGCCGTTGCCCTCGTCGAGCAGCATGCCGCCCAGCATCACCATCGCATTGGTGTCGCCCGTGCCTGCGGCGGTCCGCAACAGGTCGAAGGCGAGTTCCTCGTCGCGGTCGACCTTGCCCTTGCCGGAATAGATGAGGTTGGCCGCGAGCGCGACGGCGGATAGGTTCCCCTGGCTGGCCCCGCGGCGATACCATTCGAGCGCCTTGGCGTGATCCTGCCTGGTCCCGTAACCGGTCTCGAAGTCCCGGCCCGCCGCGACCATCCCCCAAGCGAGACCCGCTTCGGCCGCCTTGAGCGTGTATTCGTGACTCTTTGCGGCATCCTGTTCGAGCACGGTGCCTTCGCGATACTGCGCCGCGATCTGCATATAGGCCCACGGACTGCCGAGCTCGGCCGCCCGCCACAGATAGGGCAGGCCCTGGTCGGGCTGTCCCTCTTCGAGAAACACGATCGCGATCTCCAGCGCCGCATCACCGTCGTCCATGGTCTCGACCATGGTCAGGAGCTCGTTGCCGAAGCCTTGCGCGCGCAGCGACCAGCCCTTGGCGAGCATCTTGAGGTGGTCGGTCGGCTCCTCGCAGCGGCGGCCGTTCTCGAATCCGTTGTAATAGTCTCCGAACCAAGCGAGGTCGTCGTCCCAGAATTCGCTAATATCGTCGAGACCGTATTTGTAGAGCACGTAGTCGGCGGCGAGATGGCAGGTCATGCGCTTGTGCTCGGGGTTCGGCAGCGGCAGGCCGCGATAGCGCGCGGCAAGGTTGGCCGGCACCGGCGCGCAATTGGCGACGCCGTTCTGGCTCGTTTCCAGATACCAGACCAGTTCGTCGCGTTCGAAGACCTGGAACATGTCGACCCCGGCATCGATCTGCGCGACCATGTATTCGTGCGCGTCGCTGCAGCTCAGCCCGGATTCGGTCACCTGCGCCTGGGTCGAATTGAACGCCAGCGCGCCGATGATGAATACCGCCGGGATCAGCACGATTGCCTGGAACGCCTTGCTCATCGAAGTTCCCTTTTCGCGACGGCAAGGAGACGCCTCGGGCGGGCAAAGGTCAATTTACAAACCCTGTTAGAGGGACTTTGAGCTTTGCCGGGCCGGCGCCGCATCTGCTTCGGCTTCGCTGAAAACGGCGCTAGACCACCCCGAATGCCAGCATCGCATCGGCGACCTTCTTGAAGCCCGCGATGTTCGCACCCTTCACGTAATCGACATAACCCTCATCCTGCTCGCCATATTCGACGCATTTGGAGTGGATGCCCTCCATCAGCTCGGTCAGCATTTCGCCGAGCCGCTCGTGGTTCCAGCTGATGCGTTCCGAATTCTGGCTCATTTCGAGCCCCGATACCGCGACGCCGCCGGCATTGGCCGCCTTGCCGGGAGCATACATGACCTTGGCGTCGTGGAAGACCTTCACCCCTTCCAGCGTCGTCGGCATGTTGGCGCCTTCCGAAACGGCGATGCAGCCATTCTCGACCAGCGCCTTCGCGTCACTTTCGTCGAGTTCGTTCTGGGTCGCGCAGGGCAGCGCGAGATCGGCCGCCACGTGCCATGGTCGCTCGCCCTCGTGGAAGGTCGCCCCGTCGAACTCGTCGGCATAGTCGGAAATCCGCCCTCGGGTGTGCGTCTTGTGGTGCTTGATCCAGTCGATCCTGTCCTGGTCGATCCCCTGGGGATCGTGAATGAAGCCCCCGCTGTCCGACATGGCAAGAACCTTGCCGCCGAGCTGGACGATCTTCTCCGCCGCATGCGTCGCGACATTGCCCGATCCGGAGATGACCGCGGTCTTCCCTTCGACGTCCTGCCCGGCATGCTCGAGCACGTTCCGCAGGAAATAGACCGCGCCGTAGCCGGTCGCCTCGGGCCGCATCTGCGAGCCGCCATATTCCATGCCCTTGCCGGTCAGCACGCCTTCCCAGCGATTGGTGATGCGCTTGTACTGGCCGAACATGTAGCCGATCTCGCGCGCGCCGACGCCGATATCGCCCGCGGGCACGTCGGTGTCGGGGCCGATATGGCGGTAGAGCTCGGTCATGAAGCTCTGGCAGAAGCGCATCACCTCCGCATCGCTCTTGCCCTTGGGGTTGAAATTCGCCCCGCCCTTGCCCCCGCCCATTGGCAGGCCGGTGAGCGAATTCTTGAACGTCTGCTCGAAAGCGAGGAACTTGAGCACGCTTTCGTTGACCGAGGAATGGAACCGGATGCCGCCCTTGTAGGGGCCGATCGCATTGTTGTTCTGCACCCGCCAGCCGCGCTGGACGCGGATATTGTGGTTGTCGTCCTCCCAGCACACGCGGAAGCTGACGACACGGTCGGGCTCGGCGATCCGGCGCAGGATCTGCGCCTCGTGATATTCCTCCTTGTCCTCGATGAAGGCGAAAATGTCCTGCGCGACCTCCTGCACCGCCTGGATGAATTCGGTCTGGCCCGGATTGCGCTTCTTCACGCCTTCCATGAAACGCTCGAGATCGACGTGACGGTCGTAGATGGAAGCCAAGGTCGTCCCTCCTCAAAGCGGCACCGGCCATGCGACCGGCGAGAGCGACCCTGTACGCGGCGCGAGTGCGACTCGCGTCCTGCCATGAATATGGCGATATCCTAGCGACGTTCGGTGAAGCGCCAAAGGCGCTTATTCGTCGTCGTCGGCCAGATCGGTAAAAGCCTCGTCGACCGAGATCCGCGGCGCTTCGCCGGCTGCTTCGCCCTCGTCGTCGGCCGCTGCGGTTTCCCCGGGCGCTTCCCCGGGCATTTCCTCGTCGGCCGGTTCATCGGCGTCCCCGGCTTCGTCGGTATCGACACGGCCGAGCTTCGTCGCCAGTCCGTTCAGCTGCTGGCTCATGACCCCGTCGACCGCCTTGCTGATGACCGGCACCTCGTAGCGGAAATGCCCGCCGACGACATATTCCCACACGATCCGCGTGCCGTCGTCCTCTTCGGCGATGGTGACGGTCAACACGCCGTCGACCGGTTCGCTCTGGAGCGGACCGAGCCCGCCGCGCATGCGCAACGCCTTGGGCGGGTCCGCCAGCAGCACGGTCATATGACGCGAACTGCCGCGCCTCACTCCCTGCGGCGCGTTCCGCAATTCGGGCAGCAATTCGCAAAAGCAGCCATTCGCCTGCGCGCTGATATACATGTTCCCGGCATCGCCCGACCAGGTGTGGCCATCGTTCCACCACCCGCCGGGAGCGATAAGCGCCTGCCACACATCGTAGGGCGCTGCCGAAACGACTGCGCTGTCGCGCGTGGTGAAGCCGCTGTCGCTTTCCTCGACGACTTCGGCCGAAAGCGGAGCGGACAGGGGAACGCCGAGCATCAGCGCGGCAACGATTGCGAATTGGGATGATCTGATCATGGCGCCCTTGTAGCGTTTGGCACGGCGGCGACAAGGACCCGCCGGATCAGGTCAGGATCGCGTCGATCGCGTGGGTGACGTCGTCGATGCCGGCCATCCCGTCGACCTTGCGCACGATGCCGCGCGATTCGTAGAGCGGCAGGATCGGCGCGGTCTTGGCGCGGTATTCCTGCATTCTCGTGCGGACGGTGTCCTCGTTGTCGTCGGGGCGGCGCTTGAACTCGGTCGAGCCGCACTTGTCGCATACGCCCTCTTGCTCGGGCAGCTTGTGGCGGTCGTGATAGCCCTCGCCGCACTTGGCGCAGGTGAAGCGGCCGGTGATGCGGTCGACCAGCGCGTCCTCGTTGACTTCGAGTTCGATCACGTGGTCGAGCTGTCGCGCGTGCTTCGCGAGAATCTCGTCGAGCGATTTGGCCTGCGCCTCGGTGCGCGGATAGCCGTCGAAGATCGCGCCGGTTTCGGGCGCCATCGCGGTCAGCTCGGCATCGATCAGCGCGGAGACGATCTCGTCCGAGACCAGTTCGCCGCGATCCATCACTTCCTTGGCCCTGATCCCGACCGGCGTGCGCGCCTTGACCGCGGCGCGCAGCATGTCGCCGGTGGAGAGCTGGCGCATGCCGTGATGCTCGACGAGGTTCGCCGATTGCGTGCCCTTGCCCGCGCCCGGAGGTCCCAACAGAATGATGTTCACGGCGCTTGTCCCCTTCAACCCAGCGCGGCGCGTCAGCGCATGCGGCCCTTCAGTTTCGCCTTCTTGATCAGGTCGCCATACTGGTGCGCCAGCAGGTGCGACTGGATCTGGCTGATCGTGTCGACGGTGACGTTGACCACGATCAGCAGGCTGGTGCCGCCGAGGAACAGCGGAATGCCCGTCTGGCGGATGACGTATTCGGGAATGACGCAGACCAGCGTCAGGTAGATCGCGCCGATCACCGTGATGCGGGTGAGGACGTAGTCGAGATATTCCTCGGTCCGCCGGCCCGGACGGATGCCGGGAATGAAGCCGCCGTTCTTCTTGAGGTTGTCGGCGGTCTCTTCCGGGTTGAACACCACCGCTGTGTAGAAGAAGGCGAAGAACATGATGCCAGCGGCATAGAGCGCGAGATAGAGCGGCTGCCCCGGCGTGAGGTAGAAGTTCAGCGTCTGGATGAAGCCGCCGGCGGTGCTGTCGGTGCTGATCGAATTGCCCGCGAACTGGCTGATCGTCAGCGGCAGCAACAGCAGCGAGCTGGCGAAGATCGGCGGGATCACGCCCGCGGTGTTGAGCTTCAGCGGCAGGTGCGAGCGATCCGCCTGCATCATGCCGCGCTGCGTCGCGCGCTTGGGATACTGGATCAGCAGCCGCCGCTGGGCGCGTTCCATGAAGCAGATGATCAGGATCAGGATAACGATCATGGCGGCAAAGCCGAGCACCAGCGCGGCGCCGATCGAACCCTCGGTGTAGCCGCTGAACATGTTCGACACGAAGCTGGGGAACTGGGCGACGATGCCCGCCATGATGATCAGCGACACGCCGTTGCCGATCCCGCGGCTGGTGATCTGCTCGCCCAGCCACAGCAGGAACATGGTCCCGCCGACGAGGCTGATGACCGCGCCGATGCGGAACATGTAGCCCGGATCGACCACCGCCTGCAGCCCGCTCTGCGCGCCGTAGGCCTCGAGGCCCGAGGCGAGGAACCAGCCCTGGATGATGCACAGGAACACGGTGCCGTAGCGGGTATACTGGTTGAGCTTCTGCCGCCCGGTCGCGCCTTCCTTCTTGAGCGCGGCGAGCGCCGGGTGCAGCGCGGCCGCCATCTGGATGACGATCGAGGCGGTGATGTAGGGCATCACGCCGAGAGCGATCAGGCTCATGCGCTCGAGCGAACCGCCCGAGAACATGTTGAACATGTCGAGAATGCCGCCGCGCGTCTGCGAGTAGAGCGTTTCGAGGATCAGCGGGTTCACGCCCGGGAGCGGAACGAAGCTGAGGAAACGGAACACGATCAGCGCCCCGATCGTGAACCAGATACGGTTCTTGAGCTCGGTGGCCTTGGAAAAATTGGCGAGGCTGAGATTGCTCGCGAAACTGTCGGCGCGTGATGCCATCGGAACGGTTCAATCCTGACTTGTCGCCGGTCCCTCCCGGCACAGGAGGCTAGATAGGGACGGGTTCGGCGATTGTCGAACGCTGTCCCGATTTTTCGTCATCCCGGCCCCCGAGCCGGGATCTCTCTCCGCAAGCGAAACGCCGGCGGCAAAAGATCCCGGATCAAGTCCGGGATGACGGATGATTACTTGGCTTCGGCCTTGTCGCCTTCGGCGGCGGCCTTCCCCTCGGCTTTGCTCGGGGCAGGCTTCGGAGCGGTCACTTCGACCGAACCGCCGGCCTTCTCGACCGCCTCGATCGCGCCCTTCGACGCGCCGGCGACCTTGAACTGGACCTTGGCCTTCAACTCGCCCTTGCCGAGCAGGCGGACGCCGTCCTTGCCGCCGCGCGCGAGGCCGGCCGCCTTGAGCGCGTCGTGATCGACCGTCTTCTTGGCGTCGATCTTCTTGGCGTCGATAAACTTCTGGACCATGCCGATGTTGACCTCGGCGAAGTCCTTGCCGAACGGGTTGTTGAAGCCGCGCTTGGGCAGGCGCATGTGGAGCGGCATCTGGCCGCCTTCGAAGCCCTTGATGGCGACGCCCGAACGGCTCTTCTGGCCCTTCTGGCCGCGGCCGCCGGTCTTGCCCTTGCCCGAGCCGATGCCACGGCCGACGCGCATGCGCCCCTTGCGGGCGCCTTCGTTGTCACGGAGATCGTTGAGTTTCATAGTCTTGCACTCGCTTTCGCTTTGTTCGCGCTGATGTTGTGAATCCCCGCGAAGGCGGGGATCTCAGGCCACAGGCGTTTCGCCCGCTGCCTGAGGCCCCCGCCTTCGCGGGGGCTCGTTCTTATTCCACCACCGTCACCAGATGCGGGATCTTGGCGATCGCGCCGCGCACCTCGGGGGTGTCCTGGCGGGTGACCACCTTGTGCATCTTGTTCAGGCCCAGCCCGACCAGGATCTTGCGCTGGCTCTCGGGCCGGCGCAGCGGCGATCCGGTCTGCTTGATCTTGATGGTTTTCTTTTCGGCCATCGGAATTACTCCACTACCGCCGCGGCGTCGGCTTCCGCCTCCGCCTCGCTGGCGCCACCGCGGCCGAGCAGGTCGGCGACCTTCTTGCCGCGGCGCTGGGCGACCGACTTCGGCGAAGTCTGGTCGGTCAGCGCGTCGAAAGTGGCGCGGATCATGTTGTAGGGGTTCGAGGTGCCGACCGACTTGGTCACCACGTCGGCGACGCCGAGGCTCTCGAACACGGCGCGCATCGGACCGCCGGCGATGATGCCGGTACCCGGAGGCGCGGTGCGGACGGTGACTTTGCCGGCACCGAAACGGCCGTTGCCGTCATGGTGCAGCGTGCGGCCTTCCTTGAGCGGGACGCGAATCATCTTCTTGCGCGCAGCGGCCGAAGCCTTGCTGATCGCTTCGGGCACTTCGCGCGCCTTGCCGTGGCCGAAACCGACCCGGCCCGACCCGTCGCCCACCACGACCAGCGCCGCGAAACCGAAGCGCTTGCCGCCCTTCACCGTCTTGCTGACGCGGTTGATGTGGACGAGCTTCTCGATGATGCCGTCGTCTTCCTCTTCGCGCCGACCGCCACGGCGATTGTCGCGACCGCCACGGCCACGTCCGCCGCCACGATTGTTGTCGCGGCCGCCACGGCCACGGCCCTGCCGCTCGCGCGGCTGGCCTTCGGCGCCCTGCGCCGGCGACTGGTTGTCGGCGGCTTCGGACGGGGTGTCGGCCACAGCGGGCTCTTCCTTGGCGACAGTGGGGCCGGATTCGGCCTCGACCACGCCGGAATCGGCTTTCGCCTTGGCGACTTCGAGCGTTTCGGCGGGGCCTTCGGGCGCAGCCGCTTCCTCGGCCTTCTCGGCTTCGGCGGCGGGCTTCGCCCCATCGGACTTGGCGTCCGCCTTGGGGTCGGTCTTGGCCGCGGCCTTCTTGTCGTCGGCTTTCGCTTCGGCCTTGGTCTCTTCCGCCTTGGTCTCTTCGACCTTCGCGTCCTCGACCTTGGCGTCCTTCGCCTCGGCGGCCTTATCTTCGGTTTTCTTGTCAGCCATGATCAGAACTCCAGCCCGCCTTCGCGGGCGGCGTCGGCCAGCGCCTTGACGCGGCCGTGAAACAGGAACCCGCCGCGATCGAACACGACGGAGCTAACGCCGGCCTTCTTGGCCGCCGCGGCGATGTCGCTGCCAACCTGCTTGGCGGCATCGACATTGGCGCCCGAAGACTTGCCGCCCAGCGTCGACGCAGCGGCCAGCGTCTTGCCGTCCTTGTCGTCGATGATCTGGGCATAGATGTGCTTGCCGGTGCGGTGCACCGACAGGCGCGGGCGGTCGCCGGCGCGGTTGCGCAGCGCCGTGCGGACACGGCGGCGGCGGCGTTCGAACAGGGAAAGCTTGGCCATCTTACTTCTTCTTCCCTTCCTTGCGGAAGACGTATTCGCCGCGATACTTGATGCCCTTGCCCTTGTAGGGTTCGGGCTTGCGCCAGCGGCGGATTTCGGCGGCGAGCTGGCCGACGGCCTGCTTGTCGATCCCGCTGATCTCGACCGTGGTCTGGTCGGGAGTCTTCACTTCGATGCCTTCGGGCACGTCGATATCGACATCGTGCGAATAGCCGAGCTGCAGCTTGAGCTTCTTGCCCTGCGCCTGCGCACGATAGCCGACGCCCGAAATCTCGAGCGTCTTCGAGAACCCTTCGGTTACGCCTTCGACCAAGTTCGACACCAGCGTGCGCTGCATGCCCCAGTGGTTGCGGGCGTTTCGCGTGTCGTTGGCCGGCTTGATCGAGATCTCGCCGTCTTCCACCTTGTACTCGACGAGGTCGGACAGCCCCATGGTCAGGGTGCCTTTCGGCCCCTTCACCGACAGCGTGTCGCCTTCGATATTGGCGGTGACCCCGCTCGGGATCGCCACCGGCTTCTTGCCGATGCGGCTCATCAGAACACCTCCGCCAGCACTTCGCCGCCGACATTCTCGGTGCGCGCTTCGTTGTCCGACAGCACGCCCCGCGGGGTCGAGACGATGGTGATGCCGAGGCCGTTGCGCACGGTCGGGAGGTCCTTCGACCCCGAATAGACGCGCCGGCCCGGCTTGGAGATACGGGCGAGGTGCTTGATCGCGGGCTCGCCTTCGAAATATTTCAGTTCGATCCGCAGCGCCTTGTGCTTGCCGCTCTCGTCCTCGGAATAGCCACGGATGTAGCCTTCGCGCTGGAGCACTTCGAGCACGTTCGCACGCAGCTTGGACGCCGGCGAAAGGACGGAATCCTTCTTCGCCTGCTGGCCGTTGCGGATACGGGTGAGCATGTCACCCAGGGGATCGGTCATTGCCATCTATCTAATCCTCACCAGCTCGACTTGGTCAGGCCCGGAATCAGGCCCTTGTTGCCGAGATCGCGCAGTTCGATGCGGTTGAGACCGAACTTGCGGTAATAGCCGCGCGGGCGGCCGGTGGTGGAGCAGCGGTTGCGCACGCGGGTCGGGTTCGCGTTGCGCGGAATTTCCGCCATCTTCAGGCGCGCGATGAGACGCTCGCCGTCGTCGAGCGATTCGTCATCCGCAATCGCCTTCAGCCTGGCGTACTTCGCGGCATACTTCTTGACGAGCTTCTTGCGACGCTCGTTCTTGTTGATCGAACTCAGTTTCGCCATTGGACTTAAGTTCCTCTGCTAGCGGCTTACGCCGCCTCCTTCTCTTCCGACGCTTCGGCCGGGAACGGGAAACCGAACAGCTTGAGGAGCTCGCGCGCCTCTTCGTCGGTGTTCGCCGTGGTGGTCACGATGATGTCCATGCCCCGGACCTTCTCGATCTTGTCGTAGGAGATCTCGGGGAAGACGATCTGCTCCTTGAGGCCCATGGCGTAGTTGCCACGGCCGTCGAAGGAACGCGGGTTGAGGCCGCGGAAGTCGCGGATGCGGGGCATCGCGATCGTCACGAGGCGATCGAGGAATTCGTACATCCGGTCGCGGCGAAGCGTTACCTTCGCACCGATCGGCATGCCTTCGCGCAGCTTGAACTGGGCGATCGACTTCTTCGCCTTGGTGATGACCGGCTTCTGGCCGGCGATCAGCGCCATTTCCTCGGCGGCGGTCTGGACCTTCTTCTTGTCCTGGCTCGCCTCGCCCACGCCCATGTTGAGCGTGATCTTTGCGATCCGCGGCACTTCGAGGCGGTTCTTGTAACCGAATTTCTCGGTCATCGCCTTGACGATCTGCTCGTCGTAGCGCGCCTTCATGCGCGGGGCCGTAACGTTGGATTTATCAGCCATCGATGGTCTCCCCGGATTTGACGGCGATGCGCACCTTCTTGCCGTCCTTCTCTTCGAAGCGGACGCGGGTCGGCTTGCCGTCCTTGGGATCGGCCACGGCAACCTTGGAGATGTGCATCGGGGCCGGGAAACGGTCGATGCCACCCTGCGGGTTGGCCTGGCTCGGCTTGCGGTGACGGGCGGCGACGTTGATGCCCTCGACCACGATCTTGCCTTCCTTCGGCATGACCTGCTGGACGGTGCCGGTGCGGCCCTTGTCCTTGCCCGAGAGCACGACGACTTCGTCGCCCTTCTTGATCTTAGCGGATGCCATCACAGCACCTCCGGTGCGAGCGAGATGATCTTCATGAAGCCGCGGCCGCGCAGTTCGCGCACGACGGGGCCGAAGATACGGGTGCCGATCGGCTCTTCGCTCTTGTTGACGAGCACGGCGGCATTGCTGTCGAAGCGGATCACGCTGCCGTCGGGACGGCGCACGTCCTTCTTCGTCCGCACGATCACGGCGCGATGGACGTCGCCCTTCTTGACCTTGGCGCGCGGCTGGGCTTCCTTGACGGAAACCACGATCACGTCGCCGACCGACGCGGTCCGGCGCTTCGACCCGCCCAGCACCTTGATGCACTGGACGCGCTTCGCGCCGGAATTGTCGGCGACTTCCAGGTTAGATTGCATCTGAATCATCGATGCGGTTCCTTCTCAATCGGCTTGCCGGAACGAGTCCGGCAGTTCCAAAAATCTCGTTGCGGCTTACGTCGTGCTCGCGGCGGCTGCCTCGACTTCGAGGTCGGCTTCCACGGCCTGCGTTCCGCCGGCCTGCACGCGGTCCTTCACGATCCAGGTCTTGGTCTTGGAGATCGGCTTGGTCTCCTCGATCCGGACGGTGTCGCCCAGCGTGTATTCGTTCTTCTCGTCGTGCGCGTGGTACTTCTTCGAACGGCGGATGATCTTCCCGTAGAGCGGGTGCTTCACCTTGCGTTCGACCAGCACGGTGACGGTCTTGTCGGTCTTGTCGGAGGTGACAGTCCCGATCAGGATACGTTTCGGCATTGTCTGCTCCTTACGCCTTGGCGCCTTCGGCAGTCTTCGAACGCTCGGTCTGGAGCGTCTTGATCTGCGCGATGGTGCGGCGGACTTCGCGGATCCGCGACGGGGCTTCCAACTGGTTGGTCGCCGCCTGGAAGCGGAGGTTGTACTGCTCGCGCTTGAGCTCGGTGAGCTGCTCGGCGAGCTGGTCGTCGGTCTTCGTGCGGAGGTCTTCGATCTTGCTCATCTTCAACCCTCCAGGTGCGAGGTATCGCCGAAGCGGGCGACGACCTTGGTCTTGACCGGCAGCTTCATCGCGGCGCGTTCGAACGCGGTCGCCGCGAGCGGGCCGGGAACGCCGTCGAGCTCGAACAGGATGCGGCCCGGCTTCACCCGCGCGGCCCAGTATTCGACCGAACCCTTGCCCTTGCCCTGACGGACTTCGGCAGGCTTCTTCGACACCGGCACGTCGGGGAAGATGCGGATCCACAGGCGGCCCTGGCGCTTGATGTGGCGCGTGATCGCACGGCGCGCGGCCTCGATCTGGCGCGCGGTGATCCGCTCCGGTTCGAGCGCCTTGAGACCGTAGGAGCCGAAGTTCAGCGTGGTGCCGCCCTTCGCGTCGCCCTTGATCCGGCCCTTGAAGGCCTTGCGGTACTTGGTTTTCTTCGGTTGCAGCATTGTCTCTTACCTCAGCGAGCCGGGCGGACGCCGGACGTCTGCGCGTCCATCATCAGCCGGTCCTGCGCGGTCGGATCGTGAGCGAGGATCTCGCCCTTGAAGATCCACACCTTGATCCCGATGATGCCGTAGGCGGTCAGCGCCTCGGCCTCGGCATAGTCGACATTGGCGCGCAGCGTGTGCAGCGGGACGCGGCCTTCGCGATACCATTCGACGCGGGCGATCTCCGCACCGCCGAGACGGCCGCCGCAGACGATCTTGATGCCTTCGGCACCCAGACGCAGCGCGGACTGCACGGCGCGCTTCATCGCGCGGCGGAAGGCGACGCGGCGAACGAGCTGGTCGGCGACGCCCTGGGCGACGAGCTTGGCGTCGATTTCCGGCTTGCGGATCTCGACGATGTTCAGCTTGACTTCGCTCTCGGTCATCGACGCGAGCTTGGTGCGCAGCTTCTCGATATCGGCGCCCTTCTTGCCGATGATAACACCCGGGCGCGCCGCATAGATCGAAATGCGGCACAGCTTGGCCGGACGCTCGATCACCACCTTCGAAATCGCCGCCTGCGGCAGCGAGTCGATGATGTGCTTGCGGATCTCGATGTCTTCGCTGAGCAGCTTGGCATAGTCGCGCCCTTCGGCGTACCAGCGGCTGTCCCAGGTGCGGTTGATCTGCAGGCGCAGACCGATCGGATTGCTCTTCTGACCCATCTTACGCCTCTTCGCTTTCGCGGACCACGATGCGCAGCCGGCTGAACGGCTTCAGGATGCGCGTCGACTTGCCGCGCCCGCGGGTGTGGAACCGCTTCATGGTGATCGACTTGCCGACGGAAGCTTCCGCCACCACCAGCGCGTCGACGTCCAGGTCGTGATTGTTCTCGGCATTGGCGATCGCCGAAGCGAGCACCTTGCTCGCGT
Organism: uncultured Altererythrobacter sp.; assembly: GCA_913055875.1. Taxonomy (GTDB): domain Bacteria; phylum Pseudomonadota; class Alphaproteobacteria; order Sphingomonadales; family Sphingomonadaceae; genus CAJXJY01. Next base: position 26,881 of record CAJXJY010000009.1, on the reverse strand, counting down.
CGCGCGCCATGGCCTTCTTCGAGAAAGCGAGGATGTTCATCGCTTCCTCGGCCTTCTTGCCGCGGATAAGCTCGGCGACGAGGTTGAGCTTCTGCGCCGACCCACGGATGGTGGTGCCGACCGCAAGCGCCTCGTTTTCGCCGACGCGGCGGGGGGATTTCGCCTTGCCCATTATCGCTTGCCCTTCTTGTCGGACGCGTGACCCGGGAAGCTGCGCGTGGGCGCGAATTCGCCGAGCTTGTGGCCGACCATTTCCTCCGAAACGGAGACGGGAATGAATTTCTGACCGTTGTAGACGTTGAACGTCAGGCCGACGAACTGCGGCAGGATCGTCGAACGGCGCGACCAAGTCTTGATCGGCTTGGTGCTGTTCGCGTCCTGCGCGTCTTCCGCCTTCTTCAGAAGGCTGAGCTCGACGAACGGACCTTTCCAGACGGAACGTGCCATCGTGTCTTACCTCTTCTTCTTCGCGTGGCGCGAACGGATGATCATCTTGTCCGTCTGCTTGTTCTTGCGGGTACGGGCGCCCTTGGTCGGCTTGCCCCACGGAGTGACCGGGTGACGGCCACCGCTGGTGCGGCCTTCGCCGCCGCCGTGCGGGTGATCGACCGGGTTCTTGGCGACGCCGCGGGTGAGCGGCTTCTTGCCCATCCAGCGGCGACGACCGGCCTTGCCCAGGTTCTGGTTCTGGTTGTCGGGGTTCGACACCGCGCCGACCGTGCCCATGCAGTCCGAGCGCAGGTAGCGCTGCTCGCCCGAGTTCAGGCGGACGATGACCATGCCGCGGTCGCGGCCGACCAGCTGGACGTAGGCACCGGCCGAACGGGCGATCTGCCCGCCCTTGCCCGGCTTCATCTCGACATTGTGGCAGATCGTGCCGACCGGCATCTGGCCGAGCAGCATCGCGTTGCCCGGCTTGGTGTCGGTCTTCTCGCCCGCGACGACCTTGTCGCCGACCTGCACCCGCTGCGGGCACAGGATATAAGCGAGCTCGCCGTCGTCGTACTTGATCAGCGCGATGAAGGCGGTGCGGTTGGGATCGTATTCGATCCGCTCGATCGTGCCCTCGACGTCCCACTTGCGACGCTTGAAGTCGACATAGCGGTACTTCTGCTTGTGGCCGCCGCCCATGCCGCGCGAGGTGACATGGCCCTTGTTGTTGCGGCCGCCCGTCTTGCGCTTGCCTTCCGTCAGCGACTTGACCGGACCGCCCTTGTGGAGGCCGGACTTGTCGACGAGGATGAGGCCGCGGCGCGCGGGGCTCGTCGGTTTGTAGTTCTTCAGTGCCATGGGATCAGCTCACACCCTCGGTGATGTCGATCATTTCGCCCTCGGCGAGGGTGACGATCGCCTTCTTCACGTCGCTGCGCTTGTAGGGCTTGCCCTTCCAGCGCTTGGTCTTGCCCTTCACGACGATCGTGTTCACGCCCGCGACCTTGGTGCCGTAGAGAGCTTCCACGGCTTCCTTGATCTGCGGCTTGGTCGCGGTGCCCGCGACCTTGAACACCACCGCGTTGTTCTCCGAGGCCAGAGTCGACTTCTCGGTGATGTGCGGGGCGACGATGACGTCGTAGTGACGCGCGTCGATTTCCTGCTTCTTAGCCATTACTTAGCCCCTCCCGGGAGGGCGAAACGCGCCTCCAGCTTCTCGACCGCATCCTTGGTCAGGACCAGCGTGTCGTGCTTCAGGATATCGTAGACATTGGCGCCGATCGCCGGGAGCACGTTGACGCCCGGGAGATTGCGCGCGGCCTTGCCGAAGCCCTCGTCGACGCTGTCGCCGTCGACGAACAGCACCTTGCCGCTCCAGCCGTTCTTGTCGAAATGACCCTTGAGCGCCTTGGTCTTGGCGTCCTTGATGGTGAGGCTGTCGACCACGATCAGGCCGTCCCTGGCCTTGCTCGAAAGCGCCATCTTGAGGCCGAGCGCGCGGACCTTCTTGTTGAGCGACTGGTTGAAGTCGCGCTTGCGCGCGCCGTGCGCCTTGCCGCCGCCGACGAAGATCGGAGCGCCGCGATCGCCGTGGCGGGCGCCGCCCGTGCCCTTCTGGCGGACCGACTTCTTGCCGGTGACATTGACGTCCGAACGCTCGCGCGTCGGGCGCGCGGTGCCGCGGCGGTTCTCGAGCTGCCACGTCACGACGCGGTGCAGGATGTCGGCACGCGGCTCGACCCCGAACACGGCATCGCTGAGTTCGATGTCGCCCGACGCTTTCCCGTCGATTTTCTGGACCTTCACCTTCACGGGTCAGTCCTCCTTCTTCTCGTCCGAGCCGGTGTCGGCTGCGGGCGTATCGGTGGTGGTGTCGTCGGACGCGCCGGTGTCGCTATCCGAACCGGTATCCGCCTCGGCACCGGCTTCCTGTTCCTTGAGCAGCTTTTCCTGCAGTTCGGCGTCGACCTCGGTGCCGACTTCGTGCTCGGCGGCGGTTTCCACCATGCCGGCGTCGGCTTCCTTGTGCTCGAACTCTTCGCGGTTGCGATACATCACGCCCGGGAACGGCAGATCGGCATGCTCGACCTTGACCGAGTCGCGCACGATCAGCCAGCCGTTCTTCGCGCCCGGGACCGAGCCCTTGACGAAGAGCAGGCCTCGATCGGCGTCGGTGCGCACGATTTCGAGGTTCTGCTGGGTGCGCTGACGGTCGCCCATGTGGCCGGCCATCTTCTTGCCCTTGAACACGCGGCCCGGATCCTGGCGGTTACCCGTCGAACCGTGCGAACGGTGCGAGATCGAGACGCCGTGCGTCGCGCGCAAGCCGCCGAAGCCCCAGCGCTTCATCGCGCCGGCAAAGCCCTTGCCCTGCGTGTGGCCGGTGATGTCGACCTTCTGGCCGGCAATGAAGTGCTCGGCCGAAATCCGCGCGCCGACCGGAAGGAGGCCTTCCTCGTCGTCGAGGCGGAATTCCGCGACGCGCATCTTGAGCGGCACTTCGGCCTTGCCGAAGGCTTCGCGCTGCGGCTTGGCGACGTTCTTGTGCTTGGCCTCGCCCGAGCCGACCTGCAGCGCGACATAGCCGTCGCGCTCGGCGGTGCGGTGGGCGGTGACCTGGCAGTCCTCCAGCGCGAGAACGGTAACCGGCACGTGCCGTCCGTCCTCCTGGAAGAGGCGGGTCATCCCGACTTTCTTTGCGATAACGCCGGTGCGCATCGGTAAACTCCTGATCCAGAGGCACACGGGACCATCCCGCGTGCTTGCCAGCCCGAATTGTCATGCGTCGCCCCGTCCGGGCTGAATTGCCTCCTCGGAAGGAGGCGAGACGGGAGACGCAGCCCGCATGAATGCGGCGGTATCTTCCTATTTCGTCATCCCGGCGAAAGCCGGGATCTGGAGCCGCATGTGCGACTTCCGAAAACTGCCCCGGTTAATTTAACGTCCCACCAGGAGGACGGATATCCCGGATCGAATCCGGGATGACGAAATCAAGCCAGCTTGATTTCCACGTTCACGCCCGCGGCGAGGTCCAGCTTCATCAGCGCATCGACCGTCTGGGCGTTGGGCTGCACGATGTCGAGCAGCCGCTTGTAGGTGCGCACCTCGAACTGCTCGCGCGACTTCTTGTCGATGTGCGGGCCGCGGTTCACGGTGAACTTCTCGATCCTCGTCGGCATCGGAATGGGACCCCGGATCAGCGCGCCGGTGCGGCGGGCCGTGTCTGCGATTTCGCCAGTCGCCTGGTCGAGAACGCGGTGATCGAACGCCTTGAGGCGAATGCGAATGTTCTGGGCTTCCATGTCCGTATACCGATGAGAAAGAGCAAACAAAAAAGCGGCCCCGCCCCCTCCCGTCTCGGGGGAGAGCGGGGCTGCACAATCAAATTTTTACCGAAGCAAGTCCGGCCACGGGGACGAATCCCCGTCGGTTGGCCGGCCCTATATTACTTCGTGATCTTGCTGACAACCCCCGATCCGACGGTACGACCGCCTTCACGGATGGCGAAGCGCAGACCTTCGTCCATGGCGATCGGAGCGATCAGCTTGACGTCGATCGTCACGTTGTCGCCCGGCATGACCATCTCGGTGCCCTCGGGGAGGACGACTTCGCCGGTCACGTCGGTGGTGCGGAAGTAGAACTGCGGCCGGTAGTTGGCGAAGAACGGCGTGTGACGGCCGCCCTCGTCCTTCGACAGGACGTAGACCTCGGCGCTGAAGTCGGTGTGCGGGGTAACCGTACCCGGCTTCGCGAGAACCTGGCCACGCTCGACGTCGTCGCGGCCGGTGCCCCGCAGCAGCGCGCCGATGTTGTCGCCGGCCTCGCCCGAATCGAGCAGCTTGCGGAACATCTCGACCCCGGTGACGGTAGTCTTCTGCGTGTCGCGGATACCCACGATCTCGACTTCGTCGCCGACATTGACCTTGCCGGTTTCGACACGGCCGGTGACGACGGTGCCGCGGCCCGAAATCGAGAACACGTCCTCGATCGGCATCAGGAAAGCCTGGTCGACAGGACGCTCCGGCTGCGGGATGTGCTCGTCGACGGCAGCCATCAGCTCGTTGATCGAGTTCTCGCCGATCTCGGGATCGCGACCTTCGAGAGCGGCCAGCGCCGAACCCTTGACGATCGGAATGTTGTCGCCGTCGAAATCGTAGCTCGAGAGCAGCTCGCGCACTTCCAGCTCGACCAGTTCGAGGATTTCCTCGTCGTCGACCTGATCGACCTTGTTCATGTACACGACCAGCGCGGGCACGCCGACCTGGCGCGCGAGCAGGATGTGCTCGCGGGTCTGCGGCATCGGGCCGTCGGCGGCGTTCACGACCAGGATCGCGCCGTCCATCTGCGCCGCGCCGGTGATCATGTTCTTCACGTAGTCGGCGTGGCCGGGGCAGTCGACGTGCGCGTAGTGGCGCTTGTCGGTCTCGTATTCGACGTGCGCGGTCGAAATGGTGATGCCGCGCTCGCGCTCTTCGGGCGCCTTGTCGATGTTACCGAAATCGACCGGCGCGCCGAGCACCTTGGTGATCGCCGCGGTCAGCGTGGTCTTGCCGTGGTCGACGTGACCGATGGTGCCGATGTTGCAGTGCGGCTTGTTCCGCTCGAATTTTTCCTTCGCCATTTCTCTAGTAACCTTCTGTCTGTCAGATTGGATTTCAGTGGGACAGGGACGGCACCCGCTGAATCAGGCGCCGCCCCTAGACGCATCGCTCGCCTTAGGCAAGCTTCTCCTTGACCTCTTGCGCGACGTTGGCCGGAACCTCGTCGTAGTGGCTGAACTGCATCGTGTACTGCGCACGCCCCTGCGTGAACGAACGCAGTTCGTTGACGTAACCGAACATGTTGGCGAGCGGCACAAAAGCGTCGACCGACATGGCGTTGCCACGCGTGTCCTGACCCTGCACCTGCCCGCGGCGGCTGTTCAAGTCGCCGATCACGTCGCCGAGATACTCCTCCGGAGTCACGACTTCGACCTTCATGATCGGTTCGAGCAGCTTGATGCCGGCCCGCTCGGCCGCTTCGCGCATCGCGCCGCGCCCGGTGATCTCGAATGCCACCGTGCTCGAGTCGACGTCGTGGTACTTGCCGTCGATCAGCTCGATGGTGAAGTCGATGATCGGGAAGCCGACCAGGTAGCCGCTCTCGGCCTGCTCGCGCATGCCCTTCTCGACCGACGGAATGTATTCGCGCGGAATGTTGCCGCCCTTGATCTGGTCGTCGAAGATGATGCCCTGGCCGCGTTCGCCGGGGATCACGCGCACCTTCGCCTCGCCGAACTGGCCCGAACCGCCCGACTGCTTCTTATGCGTGTAGACGACTTCGATCTCGCGCTTGATCGCCTCGCGATAGGCGACCTGCGGCGCGCCGACATTGGCCTCGACCTTGAACTCGCGCTTCATGCGGTCGACCAGGATGTCGAGGTGGAGCTCGCCCATGCCCTTGATGATGGTCTGCCCGCTCTCGTGATCGGTGGTGACGCGGAAGGACGGATCCTCGGCCGCGAGGCGATTGAGCGCGACGCCCATCTTCTCCTGGTCGGCCTTGGTCTTGGGTTCCACGCTCAGCTCGATGACCGGATCGGGGAATTCCATCCGCTCGAGGATGATCGGCTTGGCCGGATCGCACAGCGTATCGCCGGTCGTGGTCTCCTTGAGACCCGCGATCGCGACGATGTCGCCCGCGAAGCCCTCGTCGATGTCCTCGCGGTTGTTCGAGTGCATCAGCAGCATGCGGCCGATCTTTTCCTTCTTGTCCTTGACCGAGTTCAGGACCTGGCCCTTGCCCAGCTTGCCCGAATAGATGCGGGTAAAGGTGAGCGAGCCGACGAACGGGTCGTTCATGATCTTGAAGGCAAGCGCGGAGAACGGCTCGTCGTCGGACGACTTGCGCGACGCTTCTTCCTCGCTGTCGGGCAGGACGCCGCGGATCGCCGGCACGTCGAGCGGCGACGGCATGTAGTCGACCACCGCGTCGAGCAGCGGCTGGACGCCCTTGTTCTTGAACGCAGAGCCGCACAGCACCGGCACGAAGGCCTGTTCGAGCGTGCCCTTGCGAACCAGTTCCTTGATCTTGGCCGGCTCGGGCATCTCGCCCTCGAAGAATTTCTCCATCGCCTCGTCGTCGAGCTCGACGACCGCTTCGATCAGCTTCTCGCGATATTCGGCCGCCTTGTCGGCGAGATCCTCGGGGATGTCGACATATTCGAATTCCGCGCCGAGGCTCTCGTCCTTCCAGACGATGCCGCGATTGTTGACGAGGTCGACCACGCCCTTGAGGCCGCCTTCGATGCCGATCGGCAGGTACAGCACCAGCGGGGTCGCGCCGAGGCGGTCGATGATCGACTGGACGCAATAGTAGAAATCGGCACCGGTGCGGTCTAACTTATTGATAAAGCACATTCTTGGCACTTTATACTTGTCCGCCTGGCGCCACACCGTTTCCGACTGCGGCTCCACGCCGGCGACGCCGTCGAACACCGCAACCGCGCCGTCAAGCACGCGCAGCGAACGCTCGACCTCGATCGTGAAGTCGACGTGGCCCGGCGTGTCGATGATGTTGATGCGGTGCTTCTCGCCCTTGCCGTCCTCGGCCGACCAGAAGGTCGTCGTCGCGGCAGACGTAATCGTGATCCCGCGCTCCTGCTCCTGCTCCATCCAGTCCATCGTCGCGGCGCCGTCGTGGACTTCGCCGATCTTGTAGGACTTGCCGGTGTAGTACAGGATGCGCTCGGTGGTGGTGGTCTTGCCGGCATCGATATGCGCCATGATGCCGATATTGCGATAGCGCTCCAGCGGATAATCGCGGGCCATGATGAATTCCTCGGGTGTGTTGGGTGGAGCCGCCGGATGCGGCCCGCCCCCATATGGTTACTAATGTGACCGCGTGAAGACCGTTCCCCTTTCCCGTTCGCCCCGAGCCTGTCGAAGGGCCCTCGGGCCCCAAGCAGCGGATATGTGCTTCGACAGGCTCAGCACGAACGGTGGACGGGGAACCGCCTTACCAGCGGTAGTGCGAGAACGCGCGGTTGGCTTCGGCCATGCGATGCGCGTCTTCGCGCTTCTTGACCGCGTTGCCGCGATTGTTCGCCGCATCCATGAGCTCGGCCGAGAGCCGCGCCGACATGGTGGTTTCCGCCCGCCCGCGCGCGGCCGAGATCAGCCAGCGGATCGCGAGCGCCTGCGCGCGCTCGGGGCGCACCTCGACCGGCACCTGGTAGGTCGCACCGCCGACCCGGCGGCTACGGACCTCGACGGCCGGCTTGATGTTGTTCAGCGCATCGTGGAACAGCGCGACCGGATCGGTCTTGGCCTTGTTCTCGACGGTGTCGAGCGCGCCGTAGACGATACGCTCGGCGGTGGACTTCTTACCGTCGTACATGAGGTTGTTCATGAACTTCGACAGCACCTGATCACCGAATTTCGGGTCAGGCAGGATTTCCCGCTTCTCGGGACGACGACGACGTGACATTTCAAAAACTCCAGACTGGTGAGCGCAGCGAACTCTTCAAACGTCATCCCAGCGAAAGCTGGGATCTTTCTCCACTGGCGCTCAGTCTCAAAAACTTCCCATCCGGCGTTCGACCCGCGGCACGAGGTCCCAGCTTTCGCTGGGATGACGGATGCTGCGAGGCGAACTTGCGCGTGGGATCACTTCGGCCGCTTGGCCCCATACTTCGACCGCGACTGCTTGCGGTCCTTGACGCCCTGCGTGTCGAGCACGCCGCGCAGCACGTGGTAGCGCACGCCGGGCAGGTCGCGCACGCGGCCGCCGCGGATGAGGACCACCGAGTGCTCCTGCAGGTTGTGCCCCTCGCCGGGGATGTAGGAGATGACCTCGCGCTGGTTGGTCAGGCGCACCTTGGCGACCTTGCGCAGCGCGGAGTTCGGCTTCTTCGGCGTCGTGGTGTAGACGCGCGTGCAGACGCCGCGCTTCTGCGGGTTCTGCTCCATCGCAGGGACCTTGGACTTGGCCTTCTGCGGCACGCGGCCCTTGCGGACCAGCTGGTTGATCGTCGGCATATGAGTCTTTCTTCTCTTCACCGTGTGCGGTGTCGGACTTCGCTCTCTTCCCGTTCGCCCTAGTCCTGAGCCTGTCGAAGGATCGAAGGGCTGCTCTTCGCTTCGGGCGCGGCGCCCGAAGAAAAGGCAGTGCTTCGACAAGCTCAGCACGAACGGTGGAGGGGTCGGCCCTTCACCATGATGGCATCGCGATACCGGATGGAGTGATTGGGGATCGCCAGTCCGTCATCCCAGCGAAAGCTGGGGTCTCATGCCACCGGCGTGTCGCCTGCGGCCCGAGACCCCCGCCTGCGCGGGGGCTGCGCTCTGGCGAGCTTGAAACACTCCACCCGGCACGGACACCGGGTTACTTTGACGGCTGCCCCGAGTTTCCCGCACCCCACCCCGTTCATCCTGAGGAGCCCGAAGCCTTTGGCAGAGGGCGTCTCGAAGGACCGGAGCGAACCGCGCAAACCCAATAGAAAAGAGCCTCGGTGCTGCTGCACCAGGCCCCCGGGACATGACCGGCAATGTTCAGCTCTATTGCCCGAGGCGGAGCGGTCACCCCGCTTCGGTTGGCGCGCCCTTAGGGGGATTCGGGTGGGGGGTCAAGGGAGGCGGACTCAAAACCTACTCTCATAAGCCTGAGATATCCTAACAAGCGCGGCAGAATATTCGTTCGTGACCTTCGACAAATTTGGCCATCGGAATTTGTATGGAGCAGCATTAGTCGCTTCGAACGGCATAACGATGAGCTCGTCGTAGAGGGGAGCAATTCGTTGCCTGATACGCTTCTCAGCTTCGCCACACTCGTCAATTGGATGTCGATAAGTGGCCGATCCGTCGGTAGGAAACGATCTGTCGCCCTCATGCGATACGTATTGCGCGGCTTGATTTATCCCCACAATAGCCACACAGATTGGGTTGCCGTTTGCGCGAAAGACACGCGCTTGATTCTCCAAATCTGACATTACCCTGTCGACTTGCTTAATCATTGCCTTCGCTAAGATTTTTGTCTCGACTCCAATCTCAATGTTCGCGATTGGCCCACGGGGAACCTTGTAACCTTTCACAACCTGCGGACTTAAATGTGGGAGAAGCTCACCAAAGCTTCCGTCACCTCGGCGACTCTCCCTCCCAGTGATTAAGTTCTTTGTATTGACGACGTTGTCGCCATTTTGAACTCGCAGAAGATATTTTGCTGATTTTTTTAGATCGAGAAGGTCTTCAAACAACTCGAGAGCCACTTTGTCGCCATTGGTAGATGCCCGATGCCGATAGACAGTCCCACTAAAGAGGGACTGAAACCTTTCCAGCACCTTGTAGCTCATTCTCTGCCTGCTCCTTCTGCGGAGATGAAGGGGTAGCATCGATCAGTCGCGCGTCAATGGCACCCACCTTGCGCTTCGTGGAAATGGCCTTCTCTAGATTAGCTCTAGCAATATCGACATATGCCTTCTCGATATCGACGCTGACAGAATTTCGACCGCTTTGGAGCGCAGCAATTGCAGTGCTGCCAGTGCCTCCAAAGGGATCCAGAACTTTGTCGCCCGCAAATGAGAACATGCGAATTAGTCGTTCAGCTAAAGCAGGCGGATAAGGCGCGGGGTGGCCAGCTCGCGTCGAAGCCCCCTTAATGTCTGTCCAAATACTCCGCCACCAGCTTTGCATTTCATCCTTCGTGAGCATTGATAGAGCTTTTTGAAGGGGGTCCACTTTTCGGTATTCACCACCTTTCCGCATGAAAAGTATGTATTCGATGTCGTTCTTGACAACAGCGCCGGGCTGATATGGTTTTCCATAAAAGCCAGCACCATTCCCTTCTGCCTCGGTTACGCCATTTGCAATCTTGTGCCACATGATCGGCGTCAAACAGTCCAGGCCAACCGAACGTGTGCGGACCTGAATATCAGCGTGAAGAGGCATTACATAGTGACGCCCCCCCTTCTTTCGGGGCACGCAAACATCCCCGACCACACATACTATTCGCCCCCCTGGAACGAGCACTCGTGCGCATTCACGCCACACTTTGTCTAGCTCAACTAGAAATTCCTCGTAGTCCTCCACATCACCCATCTGGCCTTGCGAACCCTCATACTGCTTGAGCGTCCAATAAGGAGGGGACGTGACCACCAAGTGGACCGAAGAGTTTGGAAGAAATGAAAGGTTACGAGCGTCTCCTAGGCGAAGCTCATGCTCGGTTGACGAATAGGGAGAGGGCCAAGGCACTTCACGAAAACGCTCGTTCGCTGCCCTAAGGATTTTTAGTGCTTCGGAGCTGTTATCGGCCAGCGGAAGTTCGATTTCCTCACCGCGAAGCTTAATGACCTTACCCATAAATGATGTTCCCGTTTTATTCGCAAGCCTGAATGGCAAGGCAATCGCGCATTGGCAATGACAGAAGTAGGAGATGTCCCCAGAACGGCCCTAATTGACTCACCAGGGAGGGCCTGATCGCCAAGGTATTGTGGCGAACCCTGTATTGTGTCCCATCCAAAACCATTTTCCTACACGCCCAAAATCTGCAATCTGCCTGCGGACTATGCCCGAACACCTAAGAGTCCGTTCGTTGCGCCCTCAAACGCCGGGCGGAGCGCGTCCGCGCTCCTTGGCTTCCTCGCATAAGCTCGGGCGGCCGGTCGGCCTTGCGGCGCGCTGATCGCGCGCCGGATCACCGCCCGCCAGAAAACATTTTCCTACACGCGTTTTTTGTGCATTCTATCGGCGGTCATGAGCGACCGCACCCCGTTTTGTTGCGCCCTCAAACGCCGGGTGGAGCGCGTCCGCGCTCCTTGGCTTCGCGGCATAAGCCGCGTCGCGCAGTCGCGCTCTGGCTCGGCTGGTCGCCTCGCATGACACCGCCGGATAGCGAGCTTGCCCTATGACCGAACATTCCTCGACAGAATCCTTGGCGCCTTCGCGTCTTTGCGTGAACCAAACCGAGCCCGACGCTACCGACAGCGCGGCGGACAAGGATAACAAAACTCCGGAGCCGCCGGAGGTGCCCCTCCACCATGCTTCGCATGGTCCCCCTCCCCGTGCCGGGGAGGATTTTGCGCCGCCCATCCCCACCCGCGCCACGCCCCGCCAGGCCACTTCCGCCGTCGCGCACGTCGCGCCGCCGCCGGAGGAGGACGATCCGCTGCTGCAATTCGCGCCCTATCGCCACAAGCAACCCCGGGCCAATTCGATCACGCCCGAGCGCCAGCGCCGCTTCGTCGCCACGCTCGCCGCCACCGGGATCGTCAAGCAGGCCGCCAAGTCGATCGGCAAGAGCCTCGAGGCGCTCTACAAGCTGCGCCACCGGCCCGGCGCGGAGGGCTTCGCCGCGGCGTGGGACGCGGCGCTCGAGCGCGGGGTGCAGCGGCTGGAGGATTGCGCGCTCGAACGCGCCATCCAGGGCACTTCCACCCCGATCGTCTCGCAGGGCGAGATCCTCGGCTGGTGGGACAAGCCCGACAACCACCTCCTGCGCTTCCTCCTGCGCTATCGCCTGCCGCAGAAATACGGGCCCGCGGCGGAGGAGATCGGGCCGGGGCATCCGGTCTACGAGGAGTTCGCCGCCCAGGCGCGCGCGCAGCTGTCCGACATCAAACACGAGCTGAGCAAGCAGGTCACCGCGCGCGCGATGGCGGTCCACACCTGGCGCCGCCGACGGCTGTGGCGGCAGGCGCGCGAGCACGGGCCGGATGCCGGTTCGGCGCAGGATGCGTGGGATTTCCAGGACGAGGACGGCTTCCCGCAACTGCCGCGCTTCGGCTATCCCAACGGCGACGCAGAGCACGCCATGGCGGAGAAATTCCTGCAGGAGCTGGAGGACAATCCGCCGCGCTAGTTTGTGCGCCCTCAAACGCCGGGCGCGGGCCGTCCGGCCCGCTTGGGTTGGCACTTGGTGCCGTCTCCGCTTCGCTACGACTCCGGCCTACCGGCCGTCGCGCGGTCGCGCTCTGGCTGCCGCGACCAGGAACCGGGACGAACCTGACCGGCCTGGAATGGACCGGCGAGCGACCAGCGAGCCGCGAGCGCACGCGCGCGAGCCGCAGGTGCCCCGGAGCGTAGCGGAGGGAATAGCACCGAGGACGCACCCGCGGAGGCGGGTGCGAAAAACTAAGACTCCGTCAGGAAACCGACCAGCTGCCGCACCTTCTTCTGCCGCCATTGCGGCAGCGGGGCGACCAGCCAGTAGGCGCGGCGGCCCTCGTCGGGCCCTTCGAGCACTTCGAGACGCCCGTCGCCGACCGCGTCCTCGACCAGCAGCCACGGCAGGATCGCCTTGCCCATGCCCGCGACCGCGCTCGACCACGCCTGCCCGGCATTGCCGACCTCGATCTCCGCCTCGGCCCCTTCGGGAAGCGGCGCGCCGGGCCAGTCGATCCAGGTCGCGAGCACTTCCTCGGGCGCGTCCTTGGCGGCGACCACCACGCGGCGCGCGGGGGCGAGTTCGACGCCTTCCAGTTCGCCCGGCCCGTCGACCAGCCGCACCGCGAGGTCGAGATTGGCCTCGGTGAAATCGGCATTCTCGTTCTCGACCAGCCGGAAGCGGGTGGCGGGGTGAAGCTTGCGGTAGGCGGCGAGCCGCGGGGCGAGCCATTGCGCGTGGAATTCGCGCGGGCAGGCGATGGTGAAGCGGTCCGACGCCTGCCCCGCCTGCATCGCCTGGACGCTCTCCTCGAACTTGAGGAAGCCTTCGCGCAGCGCGTCGAGCCCGGCGGCGCCCTCCTCGGTCAGTTCGAGCCCCTTGCTGGTGCGGCGGAACAGCACGGTGCCGAGATGGTCCTCGAGCGCGCGGATCTGCTGGCCGACCGCGGCGGGGGTGACAGCGAGCTCGTCGGCCGCGCGCGTGAACGACAGGTGCCGCGCGGCGGCGTCGTAGACGCGCAGGGCGTTCAAGGGCAGGTGCGTGCGCTTCATCGGAGGCGCTGCTTAGTGGGAATGCCCCCCGCCCTCAAGTAGCGAAGCGATAGGGCGGAGAAGACTCCCTCAAGTAGCGAAGCGATAGGGCGACAAGGACTCCGCGGAAGGTGGGCAGGGAAAAGAGGCGCCGGTCCCCGGGGGAAGGGACCGGCGCCGGCGCGGTGCGGGCCGGGAGGGGTCAGGCCAGCGTGCCGCGCATCTCGATGGCGTTGGCCATGTTGAAGTAGTTGGGCGAGGTCGCCTGGACGGCCCGGTGGATCGCCTCGTACTGCTCGCGCGTGCCGTCGCCTTCGAGTTCGACCTCGTAATCGATCGCGCCATAGCCCGGCCGCACTGCGGGATCGATGCCGAGGAAGCCGCGCAGGTCGAGCTCGCCCTTCATCGTGATCCGGCACGCGGTCAGGTTGACGCCATTGACCGCCGCCTGCGCGACGTAGCCGACCGTCATGCAGGCATTGGCCGCCGCCATCAGCAGCTCCTGCGGATTGGGCGCGCTGTTGGTGCCGAGCAGTTCGAACGGCTCGTCGGCGACGATCTTGAACCCGCGCTCGATCCGCTCGCCGCCCATGGTGTAGTGCGTGACGGTCGTTTCGGAGCGGGTCTGGCCGGTCCAGCCGGTCGCGACGGTGAATTCGACCATGCCCTTTGCGGGGTCGGCGGCGATCGCGTCGACGGTTTCGGCGAGCGCGTTCAGGTCGAGCCCGTTGACGCGGTTTTCGGTAGTCTTGTCGAGCATTGCAGTGTCCTTTCGGTTGGGGTTGGTGGTCAGCAGAAGACGGGAGCGACTTCCGCGATCCGCTCCGCCGCGCGCGGCGAGACGAATTCGAGCGCATCGACGAATTCGGGATGGGTCATGCCCGAGCCGAGATAGGTCCAGCGCAGCGCCTGGTGCTGCTGCTCGGCAAGCGCCGCGCGGGCCTCGGCGTCGATGGTGCGGCCGATGGCGCGTTCGAGCGCGTCGATATTGAACCCGGCCTGCGCCCTGACGCCCTCGTCGAGGAAGCCGCCGATCGCGAGATAGCCGTCGATCGCGGCGTCGATCCCTGCTTCGTCGCGGCCCTCGGCGAGCGCCTCGACCATCAGCCGGTCGAGCCGGGCATGGCCCGCTTCTTCCATCCAGTGATGCTTGAGCAGGCTCCTGAACAGCGGGTCGAGCGCGGTGTCGTCGCGGACCGAATCGAGATAGTGGCGCTGGGTCATCCACTCGATGTGCAGGATCGCCAGCGCGACGCTGAGCGGGTCGTGCGCAAGCACTTCGGCCGCAACCGCCTCGGGCGGGCCGATCACTTCGCACGGCGTGCCGAAGCCGGCGGTGAAGCGCTTGTGGAAGCGCTTGAACAGGTCGATATGCTTGGCCTCCTCGCCGGCGAAATTGAGCAGCGCGCGCACGCGGGCGTCGTCGCCGCGCAATTGCGGGCGGGCATGGTCGAGCACGAAGGGGAGGATGAATTCCTCCACCAGCCCGAAAACGGTGAGGTATTCGTGCCCGCGGATCTGGTTGAGCGTGCGGCGCTCATCGGCATCGAGGCACGCGATCCCGGCAGTGCGCGCGAGGTTCTCGGGCATGAAATTGCGGGTGAAATCGAGTTCGGCGCCGTCGGGCAGCACGTCCTCGATCCGCCACGCGGCGCGCGAGGCGGCGGCGAGGATGCCGTCGTAGGAATGATCCTGGTACATGGTACGGTTCCTTTCTTGCGGGTGGTCGGGCGAACGCAGGCAGGGGATGCCCCGCCCGCTTCGCTCAGATCGCGGCGGCGCCCGCCTGGGCGGCGAACATCGCGTCGTTGACGGTGATCAGGATGAAAGTGGCGGCGCAGGAAAGCAGCGCGGCCATCGGCGAAAACTTCTTGCTATCGTACATCGTCGTTCTCCTTGCGTTGTCGATGGGTGGAAAATGACAGCGCGGCGCGGTGCCTGCTTGAAGACTGCGTGGAGATTGCCTGCAGGCGAGCCGGATTTTCGCTATGAAACGCGCCGATGAGCTATCGATTCGGCGAATTCGAGCTCGATCCCGACCGGTTCGAGCTGCGGCGCGGCGGCGCGGCGCTGGCGGCGGAGCCGCAGGTGCTGTCGCTGCTGATGCTGCTCGCCGAAGCTGGTGACCGGCTGGTCACCAAGGACGAGATCGTCGAACAGGTGTGGGGCGGGCGCGCGGTGTCCGACGCGGCGGTCACCAGCCGGCTCAAGAGCGCGCGACAATTGCTCGGCGACGACGGCGAGCGGCAGGCAATGATCCGCACCGTGCGCGGCAAGGGTGTGCGATTCCTGCCCGAAGTGACGCGCGAGGGTGGTGCTCCCGCGTCGGGCAGAGACGCTCCGCCGCCCGCCGCGTCGCTCCCGCCGCAACAGGTGCGCTTCTGCAAGGCGCCGGACGGCACCGGGCTCGCCTACAGCGTGGTCGGCGACGGACCGCCGCTGGTGAAGACCGCCAACTGGCTCAATCATCTCGAATACGAATGGGAAAGCCCGATCTGGCGCCACTGGCTGCACGAACTGGCCGGGCGCCTCACCCTTCTGCGCTACGACGAGCGCGGCAACGGGCTATCGGACTGGAAGGTCGAGGAGTTGAGCTTCGACGCCTTCGTCGAGGATCTCGAAACGGTGGTCGACGCGGCGGGGTTCGAACGCTTCGACATGCTCGGCATCTCGCAGGGCTGCGCGGTATCGATCGCCTATGCGGTCAAGCACCCCGAGCGGGTCCGCCGGATGGTGCTCTATGGCGGTTATTCGCTCGGCTGGGCGGTACGCGGCGATCCCGACGAGATCGCGATGCGTGAAATCATGGGGCAAGCGATCGAGACCGGCTGGGGGCGCGGCAATCCGGCCTTTCGCCAGCTGCACACCTCGCTCTATTTCCCCGAAGCGACGGCCGAGGAGGCGCGCTGGTTCAACGAATTGCAGCGCGTCTCGGCTTCGCCCGAGGCCGCCAAGCGGCTTTACGTGGTGCTGTCGAAGATCGACGTGCGAAAATTGCTGCCGCAGGTGACGGTCCCGACGCTGGTGGTGCATTGCCGCGACGATGCGGTCGTGCCGGTCGAGGCGAGCCGTCATCTCGCGGCGCAGATTCCCGATGCGCAATTCGTCGAACTCGACGGTCCCAACCACCTGGTGCTGGAGAAGGAGGCGGCCTGGCCCCGCTTCGTACAGCATCTGCGCGCGTTTCTGGGCGAGGATGACTGAACGGTCGTAACGTCGGGCGCGCCGAGTGATCGTTTCGCCGGAGCCTAATCCGCCGTCGCCGGCGCCGCCAGCGGGAAGAACGGAATCCGCGCTTCCAGCTGCGACCCGTCGGGCCGGACGAAAGTGTAAAAGCCTTCCATCGAGCCGTGCGGCGTCGTCAGCGGGCAGCCGGAGACGTAATCGTGGCTCTGGCCCGGATCGAGCAGCGGCTGCTCGCCGACCACGCCCTCGCCGTCGACATGGTTGATCATCCCGCGCGCATCGGTGATGCGCCAGTGCCGGGTCAGCAGTTGCACGCGCTCGTCGGACCCGTTTTCGAGGCGGATATGGTAGATCCAGAACCACTTGCCTGCCTCGGGTTGCGATTGTTCGGGCAGAAAATTGACCGCGACACGCACGGTGATGCCCTCGGTGGTGGCGGAATGCTGGAACAGATCTTTCATCACCCCGCCAAGGTAGCGGCGCCCGGACGGATGCGCAATTGCCACCACCGTGCCTTCCCGATCGTCCGGACAAGGTCGACCGCACCGGTCCGGAGGCAGCCGCGAACCACCCTTCAGGAAGCGGTTTTGGTCGGTTTTCGGCGTAACAGTCACGGGTTTAACCGTGTTAAGATCGGTTAACCAAGCTCGGAAACATTGCGCCAACACCCCCGATTCGCTTGGGAAAAAAGCCGCGTAACGTTACAATTACCGTGCGAAACTGTTCTGCGGGTCCTTGTGACGGCAGAATCGCGGCCATGGATCTGCTTGTCCGTTTTTTGTTTTCGGCTTTGCTCCTCGGTGTCCCGATCGCAGGAGCAGCCGCCAAGGAAGCGGAATCGGGCGGATCCGCCGTAGAGGTCGTTGCCATGTCCCAGGCCTCGGCCCGGATTCTCTCTGCGACACGGATCGACTGGTCCCGATCCTTCGCGAGAGAATCCGCCACGGCGGCGGCGTACGACGACAGCGGAACGATCGCCGACCACAGGTTCACGCGGACGAAAAGATCGCAGACGAGCACCCGAACAGAAAAGGTCACGCTCTATGTCGATTTTCACTGACCTGACTCCGTACCCCAAGCCCGGGGTGCAGGTACACGCGCATATCGTCGAGGATCCGCGGCCGCCGCTGCCCGACCGCCGCAGCGGCGTGCGCGAGATCACCATTTTCCGCCCCTGCTGCATCGAGAGCGACGAGCGCGCGCAGATCGGCCTGATCCGCAACATGTCCGAGCGCGGCGCGCTGATCGAATCCGATATCGAAGTCCGGAAGGGCGATACGATCCGTTATTCGTGGGAGAGCGTGCCCGCGATCGAGGCGCGCGTCGCGTGGCGCCAGGGCAGGCGGTTCGGGGTGCAGAATCTCGTCGCGGGCGCTCCGCCGCGTCCGCGCTTCCCGCATCGCTCCGTGCGCGTGCCGTGCGACATGGTCGGCACCGCCTGGATCGGCGGCGAAATGCGCGAATGCTGGGTCGTGAACGTCTCGCTGACCGGGGCGATGCTGTTCGGCCTCGAGGAATTGCCGGTCGGCAAGCCGATCACGCTCGAAATGGCAGGCGAGGAATTCGACAACGCCACCGTGCGCTGGTGCGACATGGGGTCGATGGGCCTGCGCTTCGCCGAGCCGCTCGCCCCCTCGCGGCTCATGCGGATGCTGAACGCCGCCGACGCGCAGGCCCGCGACGACCGCCTGCAGGACGGCTCGCTCGCGGCGTAGATTTCCGTTTCGTCCGAGCTGAAACGGACGCGGCGCCGGCCCGCCCTCATGGTAAATATCGGGTAAAGCGCAATTGCTGCCGCCGCGTTAGCGAATGCGCGTGCATGCCGGGGACCTCGAAGAGGGGAACGCCATGCGAAAGAGAGCCGGACACGACCTTGTCGGAAACACGGCAGCGGGCGTTACCGCGCTTGTAGCGCTGGTCGCCTGCGCGATCCCGTTGCTGCTGCAGATGGGCCAGATTCTCCACGCCTCGGGCACGGTGCGGCAGGCGCTTGGCGAAGGCATCCACTATGCCGGTGTGGTGCCGCAGGCGAGCGACGCCGAAGTGCTCGAGCGGGTGCGCGGCGGGCTGGCCGCGATCGAGGCGGAGCGCATCACCGCGCTCACGCTGCGCCGCGGGGTCAGCAACGGCGCCCGCTTCGGCCGGATCGAGATCGCCTACCGGCTCCGTCCGATGCTCCCCCTGCCGCCGTTCATATTGCGTGAAAGCAAGACCGCCTATCTGCCGGGATGACGCGACGGCAATAGCATGCGCGTCCATGAGAGGAGAACGCCCATGCGCCGGATCACCCGCGCCCCCGCCCCGCTTGTTTCGCTGTTCGCCCTGCTCGCCGCCTGCGGCGCTTCGGGCACCGCACCGCCCCCGGCGGGAACGGCGCCGGTCGCCTTCTCCGACGGTCCGCAGATGAGCGCACCGCGCGCGACGCACGCGCTGGTGACGCTGCCCGACGGGCGCGTGCTGGCGATCGGCGGGTGCGTGCGCGACGGCTGCGAACCGGGCGCGGCGAGCGCGACGGTCGACGTCATCGCCGCCGACGGCAAGCGGTTGCTCGGGACCGGGCAATTGCTCGTCGAGCGCGTCCAGCCGGTCGCTGCGACTTTGCCCGACGGGCGCGTGCTGATCGCGGGCGGCTGGGTCGAGCGGCGGGTGACGCGTACGACCGAAATCTACAATCCGGCAACCGGGCGGTCGGTCGCCGGACCCGACATGGCCGCGCCGCGTTCGACCCCGGCGATTCTGCCGCTCGCCGACGGGCGGGTGATGATCGCCGGCGGCTATGACGGCCGGTCGATGCGCGCCGACGCGCAGATCTTCGATCCCGCGACCGACAGCTTTACCGGCACCATTGCCATGACCGCGCCGCGCGGAGCTGCCACCGCCACCCGGCTCGCGGACGGGCGCATCATGCTCGTCGGCGGCAGCGACAGCGAAAGCCGCGAGCGGCGCGCAGTGGCCTCGACTGAATTCTTCGACCCCGAAACGGGTCGCTTCGAAGCCGGACCGGACATGGCCGAGCGACGCTACAAGCACGGCGCGGTCGCGCTGCCGGACGGAGGCCTGCTGGTGGTGGGCGGCGCCGACGAGCGCGATTACGGCGGCAAGCTGACGAGCGTGGAGCGCTACGACCCGGAAAGCGGCCGCTTCGAGGCGGCGGGCGAGCTCGCGCGGCCGCGCTTCAAGCTCGCCGACAGCGTGCTGCTGGTGGCGCCGGGCAAGGTGCTGGTTGCGGCGGGCGACGAACGGCCCGAACTGTTCGACATCGCCTCGGGCACGGGGACGCTGCTGCCCTATTCGCTCGACGGGCAGTGGAACTACATGGCGCTTGCCCGGCTCGGCGACGGCCGCGCCCTGCTCGCAGGCGGCTACCGCGAGGGGCGGATCGTCCCGACCGACCGCAGCTGGATCGTCCGGTTCTGAGGCCGCTGCGGGCAGCGGCGCCACCCGGCGATACACCGCCGATACAAGTGCGAAAAACCGGCGTCGCAAAGGCGCCGTAACGGTGGGGGAACCAAGCCGGAGCCCCCCAATGTCCGATATCACCACCCTCGCCCACCCAGACGACCACGATCGCGGCCTTGCGCACGATCTCGCCACGCTGCGCACGCTCAACCGGCGCCGCGCGCTCGGCCTGTTCGGCGCGGCCTCGACTGCCGCGCTCCTCTCCGGATGCGGCGGCGGCGACGGTTCCACGGGCAGCGTGTCGACGACCCCGACGCCCACCCCGACCGCCACCCCCACCCCGACACCGACCGCCACCTCGACCGGGAGCGGCGGCGGCACCGCATCGTGCACCGCCTACGCGCAGGAAACCAACGGGCCCTATCCGGCGGACGGCACCAATCAGTCGAACGGCCACACCTCCAACGTCCTCACGCTCGCATCCTTCCAGCGCTCGGACATCCGCTCGAGCGTGACCACCAGCACCACGGTGGCGGACGGCGTATTGGCCACGATCACGCTCACGGTGGTCGATTCGAACAACACCTGCGCCGCGCTGGCCGGTTACGCGGTATATATGTGGCATTGCGACGCGCTCGGCCGCTATTCGCTCTACGACCTGCCGACCGAGGATTACCTGCGCGGCATCCAGGTGACCGACGCCAACGGGCAGGTCACTTTCACCACGATCGTGCCCGGCTGCTATGCGGGCCGCTATCCGCATATCCATTTCGAGGTCTTTTCGAGCCTCGCCAACGCCACGCGCGGCAATTACGCGGTACTGGTCTCGCAGCTGGCGATCCCCGCGGCCACCGCGAGCGCGGTCTATGCCGACAGCCGCTACGGCAGCAGCGCGAGCCGCTACGCCGCGACCTCGATCAACTCGGACAATGTATTCGGAGACAACAGCACCGCGCAGAAGAATGCCATGACCCTGGCGATGTCGGGATCGAACGCCGCCGGATACACCGGCGGCGCGACCGTCGGCATCGCCACCTGAGATCGCCCGTCGCCGGAGGCCGCCTTGCCGCGACTCCACACCCCTCCTGTCGGCTTTTCCGCTTGAAGCGGGCGAGCCGGGCGGCGATGCTCCACCGGTGACGGGCGATACCATCCTGCTGGTCGACGACGACGCCGAGCTGCGGCGTCTGGTCGGCGATTATCTGCGCGAGAATGGCTTCGCCGTGCGCGAGGCCGCCGACGTGCCGTCGATGCGCGCCGCGCTCGCCAAGGAGAAACCCGATCTGCTGGTGCTCGACCTGATGATGCCCGAAGAAGACGGCCTCGCGGCGCTGCGCACGATGCCGCACGAGGTGCGCGTGCCGACGATCATGCTGTCGGCGATGGCGGGCGATGCCGACCGGATCGTCGGGCTCGAAATGGGCGCGGACGACTATGTCGCCAAGCCGTGCAACCCGCGCGAACTGCTCGCGCGCATCCGCGCTGTGCTCCGACGCGCCCGCGACGGCGATACCGAGCAGGCCGCGCTCGCCTTCGCGGGCTGGACGCTCGACCCGGCCCGCTTCGAACTGCGCGATCCGGCGGGCGAGCCGGTCGCGCTGACCACCGGCGAATTCCGGCTGCTCCACGCGCTCGCTGCGGCGGACCGGGCGGTGCTCTCGCGCGAGACGCTCGCCGCGCGGCTCGGGGGTCCCGATTACGAGGCGTTCGACCGCGCGATCGACCTCGCGGTGAGCCGGTTGCGGAACAAGCTTGCAGCGGCCGGTGGGGACGGACTCATCCGCACGGTGCGCGGCGAGGGTTATGCCTTCGCGGTCCCGGTGAAGCGGGGATAGCGCGATGAACCGCTGGCCGATCGCGGTGCAGATCATGCTGCTGGTCACGCTCGCCACGCTGCTCGCCAGCGCGGCGATGGTGGCGATCACGTTCGGCGGGCCGCCGCCCAAGCCCGCGCCGCACCGGATCGAGGACCTCGCGCAAGTGCTGGACGGTACCGAACTGGCTGCCGGTGCAGGTCGGCCGTTGCGGCGACGTATCGCCACGTCGGCGCCTGAACCGGCCGGGCTCGACCGTTCGCCGGGGCTCGAAGCCGCGCTCGCCGCAAGGCTCGCGACATCGCCCGATTCGCTCGCCGTCTTCGCCGAGGACGCGGGACCGGGTCGGTCCGCCCCGGCAAGCATTTTCGGCGAGTTCGTCGCCGCGCGTCGCCTCGCGCCGGACCGATGGCTGGTGATCGAGACCGCGGCCGATCCGAGGATCGCGCGATGGTGGGTTGTGACCGGGCTGACCGTGGGCGCGATATTGGGCTTCATCCTGCTCGTCGCGGGCTGGCTCGCCCGCCGCATGGCGCGGCCGATCCGCACCCTCGCCGAAGCGGCGCAGGCCGCATCCGCAGGCGATCCGCTGGACATCGCGACCGATAGGGGCTCCCCGGAAGTCCGCCACGCCGCCGCGGCGCTCGCCGACCTGCACCAGCGCAACCTCGACCATGCAAAGCAGCGGCTGACGATGCTCGGGGCGATCGCGCACGATCTGGGAACGCCGCTCACCCGGCTCGCCTTCCGCGCGGAAAAACTGCCCGAAGACGCGCGGCGGGCCGCGCAGGACGATATCGCAACCATGCGCAGGATGATCGCCGATTCGCTGACCATGGCACGCGGCTGGACCGACCCGTTCGAGCCGGTCGACCTCGCCGGAATGGCGCACGCGATCGCCGGGCGCGAGCGCGAAACGGGCCACGACACGTTATGCATGGCGCACGATGCGGTGATCCTGCCCGGCCAGAGGGTGCCGCTCCAGCGCATGATCCAGAACCTCGTCGACAACGCGCTGCGCTACGGGGGATCGGCCTATATCCGCATCGCGCGCGAGGACGGATTCGCCATTCTCACCGTCAGCGACGACGGCCCCGGTTTTCCCGAAACCGGCCGCGAGGAATTGCTCGAGCCGTTCATACGCGGCGACGTGTCGCGCAACCCGGACCTTGGGGGCAGCGGCCTCGGCCTCGCCATCGCCGCGCAGGTGGCGGAGCGGCACGGCGGCACGATCGAACTCGGCGACGGCGCGAAAGGCGGCGCGCGCGTGACGGTGCGGCTGCCTCTCGACGGGGCCGGCGCATGATCAGCTTGCAGTGACCGGTCGCCGACGAATATCCATGCGTCGCCAGCGCCGGCCGGTCGGCGTGGCCCGGCCCGCCGGTCGTCACGCGCACCAAATCCCCACAATATTTGCACAAGGACGACGACACCCTCTTGACGCGGCAATGATTGCGAATGATTATCATTAGCGATCAAGAGGAGAGCCCATGTCCGAACCGGTTTCGCCGCGCTGCAGATTGCCCGTCCCCTTCCCCTCCGGCGAGACCGAGCAGACGGTTCTCGTGCTGTTGCGGCGAATGGCCGTCCACGGCCTGCACGACGCGAACGCGACCGTGCTCGCCATCGACCGGTTCGGGACCGGTTTCCGCAAGCCGCTGGTGCTGCTGCGCTGCTTCCTGCTCGAACTGGCGCGGGCATCGCGGCGCAACATCGCCATTGCCCCGTGCTGCGCCCCGCGCATGACGCGCGACGAAGGGCTGATGATCGAGGCGATCGGCAATCCCGCACTCGACCTCCTCGCCGCGCTGACCGACGCCGACGAGGTCGGCCGCATCATGTCCGCCGCGCATGCGCTGCGCCGCGAACTGTATGAACGCGCGGTGGCGGGTTAGGTTCGTTTACAGGGCGGCCGCCGCCAGCGCGCGGTCCAGATCCTCGATCAGATCCTGCGGGTCTTCCAGCCCGACATTGATCCGCAGCAGGCCTTCGGTCACCCCCATATCGGCGCGATCCTCCTCGCTCATCGCGGCATGCGTGGTGCTCGCCGGGTGGCACAGCAGCGTGCGTGCGTCGCCGATATTGTTCGAGATGTCGACCAGTTCGAGCGCGTCGAGCACCGCGAAGGCCCTGGCGCGGCTCTCGACATCGAAGGCGAAGATCGGGCCAGTGGCATCCATTTGCTTCGCCGCGAGGTCGTGGCGCGGATGGCTCGGAAGGCCGGGGTGGAGGATTTTCGGCACCCGGCTCGCGACGAATTCGCCCAGCTGCAGCGCATTCTCGCTCTGCCTGCGCGCGCGCAGGCTCAGCGTCTCGAGGCCCTTGAGCACCACCCAGGCATTAAACGGCGCGATATTGGGCCCGGTGTTGCGCTGGAAGGGGAGCAGCACCTCGTCGATGAATTCCTGCTTGCCGCACACCGCGCCCGCGAGCACCCTGCCCTGCCCGTCCATCAGCTTGGTCGCACTGTAAGCCACGACGTCGGCGCCGAATTCGAGCGGGCGCTGGAGCGCGCTGGTGGCGAAGGCGTTGTCGACCACGGTCACGATGCCGTGCGCCTTAGCCAGCCCGCACACGAATTCCATGTCGACGATATCGAGCGTCGGATTGGCCGGGGTCTCGAAGAAGAACACCCTGGTGTTCGGGCGGATCGCCGCTTCCCAGGCTGCATTGTCGGCACTGTCGATCACAGTGGTTTCGATCCCGAAGCGCGGCAGCAGGTGGTCGACCAGCCAGCGGCAGCTCCCGAACGCGGCGCGCGCGGCGACGCAATGGTCGCCGGCGGAAAGCTGGCACAGCAGCGCCGCGGTCATCGCCGCCATCCCGCTCGCCTGCGCGCGGCACGCCGCGGCGCCTTCGAGCAGCGCGATCCGCTCCTCGAGCATCGCCACGGTCGGGTTCTGCAGCCGCGAATAGGTCATCCCCTCGGCCTCGCCCGCGAAGCGGTCGGCGACCGTCTGCGCGTCGTCGTAGGTATAGCCCGAGGTGAGGAACAGCGCCTCGCTGGTCTCGCCGTGCTCGGAGCGCCAGGTGCCGCCGCGCACGGCCTGCGTCGCGGGGCGCCACTTGCGCGTGACGGAACGGTCGGTGCCGGTGGTCTTCTTCATCGCCGCGCGGCTGTAGGCGGGGTATGCGCATGCGACAAGCTTCGCGGACACGACCCGAGACGGTGCCGGTTCAACGAAGCCGAAACAAATCTAGGCCGGATCGAGTTCGTGAGCCGTGCTACGTACGACCCAGCCGTCGGCGCCCTTCTCCATCCGCGTGCGGCACCGTGCGCACCGGCCAACCAGCGTGTCGCCGCTACGGCGCACACGCTTGCGCGAGACGCGATGACCCAGGATTTTGCAAAGCAGGCTGTCGGACATGATCACTCCCGTGCAGAGGTTGGTTCATCCATCCTCTCCCAAGCGTAAGCTACTACCGGTCTTGTGTTTTCGACGCGTTATCGCAGCAACGATTATACCAGTTTTGCCGCAAGGACGTTACAAAATTGCAAAGCCTGCCGCTTCTTGCCCGCAATCGCGGCACGGGTTATCGCGCAGCGCGATGAGCGACGCGCCAGTCCATGCCCGCGACCCTATCGGCTGGTGCGCCGCAGTCGCGCTCGCTTTTCTCTGCATGTGCTTGATCCGGCTGGGCATTCCGAGCCAGCCTTATTTCGACGAACTGCACTACCTGCCCGCGGCGCGCACGCTGCTCGACGGGAGCGACTATCTCAACCGCGAGCACCCGCTGCTGGGCAAGGAATTCATCGCGCTCGGGATCGCGCTGTTCGGCGACGGGCCATGGGGCTGGCGGTTCTTCTCCGCGCTCGCCGGGGCCGGCGCGCTCTACGCCTTCATGCGCGCACTTTGGTTCGCTAGCGAAAGCCGCTTCGCCACGCTCGCCTACGGCGTGCTGCTCGCGAGCGGCTTCGCGCTGTTCGTGCACGCGCGGATCGCGATGCTCGACATCTTCATGGTCGCTTTCTTTGCGCTTGCACTGTGGCAGCTCGCGGCGGCGGTGCGCGAGCCGGAGACCGGGCATTGGCGGCTGGCGCTGGCGGGCGTCGCGCTGGGCCTGTCGATGGCGAGCAAGTGGAACGCGATCCCGCTCGCCGTGCTGCCGGGCCTCGCCTTTCTCGCCGCGCGCTGGAGCGCAGGGCGGCGGCGGCTGTTCACGAGCCGGCGCGGCATTCCGGTGCCCGGCGTGTCACTGCTCGAAGCGGGGCTGTGGCTGGGGGCAGTGCCGCTGCTCGTCTATGCGCTGACCTTCCTGCCCGCCTACGGCCTGGAGCGGAACGCGCTCGAGCCGGGCGGACTCATTGCCCTGCACGGCGAGATCGTGGCGTTGCAGGAAAGCGTGATCGAGCCGCATCCCTACCAGTCGAACTGGCCCGAATGGCTGCTCAACATCCGCGCGATCTGGTATCTCTACGAGCCGGTCGACGGGGCGCAGCGCGGCGTGCTGCTGATCGGCAATCCGCTGACCATGCTGCTCGGGCTCGCTGCAATGGCGTGGTGCGCATGGACCGGGATCGTCCGGCAGCGGTGGGATGCGCTGGCGGTGGCGGTGCTCTACCTCGCCGGCGTCGGCTTCTGGATGGTCGCGAACAAGCCGATCCAGTTCTATTATCACTATTTCCTGCCGAGCTGTTTCCTGCTTGCGGGGCTGGCGCTGGCGCTGGACGAGATGTGGCGGCGCGGGTGGCGCAAGCTGGCGCTCGGCGTACCGGTCGCGAGCCTCGCACTGTTCGCGTGGTTCTATCCGATCCTCAGCGCCGCTCCGCTGGAGGGTTCCCGCAGTTTCGCCACGTGGATGTGGCTGGACAGCTGGCGGTAGGTTTTCCGGAGGGGACGTGGCCTGTCACCGCTTCGCGAGCGTCGGCCCGCCGGGAGCGGCACCGGCCCACTCCCCCACCCTGAGTTTTTGTTGCGTGCGGTCAGGACCTCCGTCCTGACCTTGCTGTTCCATCCCACGCCCCCACCCGGCCACCCCGACTATAGTATCCTATGGGTGGCCGGGTGGGGGCGTGGGATGGAACAGCCCCGGCGGGCCGACGATTGCCAAGCAGCGACAAGTCTCGTCGCCGCCGGATAAGGAACACGCCCCCACCCCTTGCCCGCGGCGGCTATTTTCGACAAAGTTGCAAATGTAACCGACCAATGGCGAGCGCTGCGT
>CAJXJY010000008.1 GCA_913055875.1 uncultured Altererythrobacter sp. | reverse complement strand
CTCCGTCAGCGCTTCGCGCTGCCACCTCCCCCAAAGGGGGAGGATTTGCTGTGCTCATCACTTCCCTCATCTGTGTGCTCGCCGCGTTTATTGTCGGCCCCGGTGTACAGGCGGCGGGCAAGGAGGAGGCGGTCGAGCGCGACTACACGCGCGTGCGCGCCGCACCCGCCCCGGCACAGCAGACGCTCGAAGCGATGCTGGCGAAGTCGGAGGGCTGCACCTCGTGCCACGTGCAGACCGATGCGCCGACCATGCACGTCACCCCCGCCGTCCGGCTCGGTTGCGTCGACTGCCATGGCGGCGATGCCAGTGTGCGTGGCGACGCTTCGCTCGAACACGACAACCCCGCCTATGTCGCCGCGCGCGACCGGGCGCATGTGCTGCCGAAATATCCCGACAGCTGGCATTTTCCCTCCTCGGCCAATCCCAAGCGCAGCTACACGCTGCTCAACCGCGAGGCGCCCGAATTCGTCAAATTCGTCAATCCGAGCGACTACCGCGTCGCGCGCGAGGCGTGCGGGGCGTGCCACCTGCCGGTGATCGAGGCGGGCGAGCGTTCGCTGATGGCCTCGGGCGCGATGCTGTGGGGCGGCGCGGCCTACAATAATGGCATCGCGCCGTACAAGAACTACGTCTTCGGCGAAGCCTATACGCGCGACGGCAAGCCCGCCAAGATCGTCAGCCCGGGGGTCGAGCCGGGCACCGTCACCGACAGGCAGAAGGCGCGCGGCGCGCTCGCCGAGCTCTACCCGCTGCCCGCCTGGCAGGTGATTCCGCCGGGCGATATCTTCCGCGTGTTCGAGCGCGGCGGGCGCAACGTGGCCTCGCAATTTCCCGAGATCGGCCTGCCAAATCCGACCGGGCAGATCCAGCGGCTGGAGGAGCCGGGGCGGCCCGATCTCAAGCAATCCAATCGTGGCATGGGCACCGGCCTGCGTGTGGCGATCCCGGTGCTCAATATCCACAAGACGCGGCTCAACGATCCCTTCATGTGGTTCATGGGCACCAACGATCAGCCGGGCGATTACCGGCATTCGGGCTGCGCGGCGTGCCACGTTATCTACGCCAACGACCGCGAACCGCGCCACTCGCTGACCTATGCGCAATACGGTCGCGACGGACAGACGATCACGCTCGATCCGACCATCGCGGGCAAGACCGAGTCCGATCATGGGGGTGGTCATGGCGCGGTAAAGCAGCCGGGTGACCACGACGGTGATGAAGACTACTCCGCGCTCAAGCAGCGAAGCGGTAGCGCAGAAAAAGACTCGCTCAAGCAGCGAAGCGGTAGCGCGAAGGAACGCGGCCACCCGCTCGAACACGTCTTCACCCGCTCGATCCCGACCGCGCAGTGCATGAACTGCCACATGCACCAGCCCAACATCTTCCTGAATTCCTATCTCGGCTACACCATGTGGGATTACGAATCCGACGCGCCGCATATGTGGCCCGAGCAGCAAAAATACCCCACCGCGGCCGAGGTCTTCGCGATTCTCGACCGCAACCCCGAGGCCGCCGCGCCCAAGGGCAAATGGGGCGATCTCGAATTCCTGCGCAATGTCTACGACTTGAACCCGCAACTGCGCGACACGCAGTTCGCCGACTATCACGGCCATGGCTGGAATTTCCGCGGCATCTTCAAGCGCGACCGCGCAGGGAATCTGCTCGATGCCGCGGGTAACATCGTCGACCCCGACGATCCGGAGAAATGGCGCAAGGAGGGCGAGGGCAAGTTCGTCGAGCCCGGCGTCAATCCGGGTAAGGCGGTGCACATGATGG
This sequence comes from uncultured Altererythrobacter sp., assembly GCA_913055875.1. Taxonomy (GTDB): domain Bacteria; phylum Pseudomonadota; class Alphaproteobacteria; order Sphingomonadales; family Sphingomonadaceae; genus CAJXJY01. Next base: position 140,612 of record CAJXJY010000008.1, on the reverse strand, counting down.
ACATCCATGCCGAGAAGGGCATGCAATGCGCCGACTGCCATTTCGCGCAGGACAGCCACGGCAACGGGCTGATCTACGGCGAGGTCGCCAATGCGGTGGAGATCGGCTGCAAGGACTGCCACGGCACCGCCGACGCCTATCCGACGCTGCGCACCAGCGGACCTGCCGCGCCGCCCAGGGGCAACGACCTCGCGCTGCTGCGCAACCCCGACGGCCAGCGGCGGTTCGAATGGCAGCCGGGGATCGGCGGGCGGCGGGTGCTGGTGCAGCGCTCGATCGTCGATCCCGAGCTCGAATGGCGGGTCAGCCTGACCAGAGACAGCGTCGATCCCGAACTGCCCGAATGCGTCACCGAGGGCAGCTCGACCGAGCTGCCCTGCTTCAACGCCAAATCGGCGCGCGCCAAACTGATGAGCGCATCGGGGGCCGAGACGGGCAAGTTCGAATTCGGCCCTGGTATCGCGGCGGAGGACCGCGCGCACAAGGATCCGGAGATGGCGTGCTTCACTTGCCACCTGTCATGGACCACCTCATGCGGCGGCTGCCACTTGCCGATCGAAGCCAACTGGAAGACCGAGCTGCACCATTACGAGGGCGAGGAGACGCGCAATTTCGCCACCTACAACCCGCAGGTCGCGCGCGACCAGATGTTCCAATTGGGCCGGCACCAGACCACCAAGGGCAACCAGGTCGCGCCGATCCGCTCCACCAGCGCGCTGGTGCTGAGTTCGACCAATATCAACCGCGAGCGGATCTACGTCCAGCAGCCGCCGATTTCCTCGATCGGCTTCTCGTCGCAGGCCTTCGCGCCGCATTTCCCGCATACGGTGCGGCTGACCGAGACCAAGACCTGCACCGACTGCCACCTCTCGGCGGAGGACGACAACAACGCGATCATGGCGCAGCTGCTGCTGTTGGGCACCAATTTCGTCAATTTCGTCGGCCTCAACGCCTGGGCGGGCGAGGAGAACGGGTTCGAGGCGATCCGCGTCACCGAATGGGACGAGCCGCAGGCGGTGCTCGGCTCCTACCTGCACAAATACGCCTATCCCGACTATTACGCGCAATTCGTCGACGAACGCGGGCGCGAGCTGGGCGACTGGGTGCGCGGGCAGACCTTCGACGGGGATCTGGGCGGCGAAACCAGGCCGTTCGAGCAGTTCGCCAATGTCCACGAGGGCACGCGCGACCGCGTCGGCTGCCTGCAGATGCGCGGCGAATACATGTATGTCGCCGAGGGCCGCGGGGGCTTCCGCGTCTACGATATCGCCTCGATCGCGAACAAGGGCTTCTCCGAGCGGATCGTCACCGCCCCGTTCAGCGCGCTGGGGCACGACACGCATGTCGATTCCGCCAACGCCACCTGCGTCGCACTGCCGACCAACCAGCCGATCAACCCGCTGCGCAACACGGCGGAAATGCGCGAAATGAACCAGGAGCAGGACTTCCTGCCGATCTACAACTACGCCGCGGTGACCGATGCCGAGGAGGGGCTGATCCTGGTCAATATCAACACCATGGCCGACGGCGAATTCCGCAACAACAGGCTGTCGCGCGCGGTGACGTGGAACGAGGGCGGGGTGCTCGACGGCGCGCGGCATATCCAGCTCGCGGGCGAAGTCGCCTATATCGCAGCGGATCGCGGGCTGGTGGTGGTCGATCTCGCCGATCCGCTGAAGCCGCGGCTGGCGGCGGTGCGCGAACTGCCCGATGCGCGCGCCTCGGCGATCCAGTTCCGTTACCTGTGGGTCAGCGATGCCGACGGCGTGAAGCTGTTCGACGTGACGCAATTGCGCGACCCGGTGCCGGTGCCCGAGGCGACCGTCCCTCTGGCCGATGCCCGGCGCATCTATGTCGCGCGCACCTACGCCTACGTCGCGGCCAAGCGCGAGGGGCTGGTGATCCTCGACGTGACCCGCCCGACTTCACCGCGGATCGAGCAGCGCGTGACGCTCGACGGAACGCTGAACGACGCCGAGGACGTGATCGTCGGCTCGACCAACGCCTCGCTGTTCGCCTATGTCGCCGACGGGGTGAACGGATTGAAGGTGCTGCAGCTGACCAGCCCGTCGAGCCAGCCCAATTTCTACGGCTTCAGCCCCGCGCCGAAGCCGCAACTGGTCGCGTGGTCGAGGACCCGGGGGCCGGCGATCTCGCTCTCCAAGGGCCTCGACCGCGACCGCGCGGTCGACGAGACCGGCGGGCAGATGGCGGTGTTCGGTCGGCTCGGCTCGCGGCCGTTCACGCGCGGCGAGATGGAGCGGCTGTTCCTGACCGGCGCCGGGGTGCCTTGGAAGGTGTCGGACGAGCCCGATATGCGCGCGTGGGTAGGTGGGCGACCGTGGAAACGCGACACGAATCTGGCGGGGGATTAGATCTTCACCGTTCGTCCTGAGCCTGTCGAAAGCCACCAGTGTTCCGCCAGTGTCCTTCGATAGGCTCAGGACGAACGGGGAGCGAGGTTACTCCCGCTCCGCCAGCATATCGCGCATCATCGGCTTGAGGTGTTCGCCGTAATATTCGAGGACTTCCCAATCGCCGGCCGTCTCGTAATGCGTTGCGAGGCTGTCCCCGTCCCAGCGGTGCAGCGCGTAGCACGGCGGCTCGGTGGTGATCAGCGCGCGGTTGTCGGCCTGCGCGGGATCGACCGGGCGCAGGTCGAGCGAAACGAGCGGCGCGACCGACGGCGTGACCGATAGCGGCACTCCGCGAAAACCGGTCGCGAGCGGGCGGTGCAGATGGCCGCAATGGATCGCCAGCACTTGCCCATGCCCTTCGATCGCGGCGGCGAAATTCGCGATCCAATCCTCGTCCGGCGCGGGGTCCATCCAGTCTATGCCCGAGACCACCGGCGGGTGATGCATGAAGATCAGCGTCGGTGTGTCCTGCTGCGCATCGAGTTGCGCGCGCAGCCAGTCGCGCCGCTTTGCGCAAAAGGCCCCGCCGTGCCGCCCGGGTTCGAACGTATCGAGCATCAGCACGCGCAGCCCGTCCCGCTCGAGCGCGTAATGGATGAAGCCGTCCTCGCTCGGCGTATCGGGGAACGCCGCCAGCAGCCCCTCGCGGCTGTCGTGGTTGCCGGGGATCGCATGGACCGGAAACGGGCAGGCTTTCAGGAGTTCGGCGGTGCGCTCGAAGCTTTCGCGATCGCCGTGTTCGGTCAGGTCGCCGGTCAGCACCAGCATGTCGATCGCATCGGGGCTCGCGAGCAGCCGGTCGAGCGTCGCGCGGAAGCGCGTGCGATTGAACTCCTCCGGCTTCGTCTCGGGATCGAAGCCGATATGGATATCGGTCATCTGCGCGATCAGCATGGTGGGCCCCCTCCCATGCGCACTACTGCGAGCGCCTCAGCGCGACCCGGTCCGCTCCCGCGGCGGGGTGCCCGTCGGGCATCCGGTCCTTCCGCGGATGGTAGGAATGGCACATTGCGCAGCTCGAGGGAACCGCCGCATCCGTGGCATCTTCGCCCAGGTGGCAGTCGCGGCAGATCGCGATGCCCGGCAGCAGCAGGTCGGAGGAGGAGCCCGACTGCTCGGCGGCATGGCAGGTCGTGCACTCCTCCTGCCCGTGCGCGTCGTGACCGAACCACCCGTTGAGCAGATAGTTGTCGCGCAGATGCACCGGCACCACATCGGGCCGCCCGTCGGTGGAGGTGGGGATATGGCACTCGCCGCACACACCGCCCTGCGACAAGGCGCGGGTGATCCCGACCAGCGAGCGGTTGGGGCGGCCGAATTCCTGGTAATACAGCCCGCCCGGCGCGAATTCTCCCGGCCGGCGGCGACCGGTAGTGATCGGACGGCGCGGGGCGCGGTCCATCGCCGCGAGATCGGCCCGCAGCTGCTCGACATCGCCGTGGCGCAGGGTGCGAAACGTGCTGCCGACCCGGTCGTAGACGAGGCTGTGGCAGGCCTCGCAATCGCTTTCCATCTCGACCGGCAGGAAGCCCGCGCGATCGGCGGTGGGCCGGTGGCAATCGGCGCAGACCAGCGCCTCGCCATAGCCCTTCTTCGCCCCGATATTGCCCGCCATCCGCGCGACGCCGCCGTTCGGATCGAGATGCAGCCGGTGCGGGAAGCGCAGCCCGTGCCGCTCGACCGGCCCCTCCGCCAGCGAGATACGGCGCGTTTCGTCGCTCCCCAGCGTGGGATGGAAAACCGCCTTGAACTGCGGATGCATTTCACCGAAATCGGCGGCGCTGGCGAGCGCGGTATCGGTCAGGCGCGTGTCGAGCCCGTCATGGCATTCGGCGCAGAATTGCTGCGCGGGCGATACCATCCGCCCTTCGCCCTCGTGCTCGGTGTGGCAGGTGGTGCACGAGCCCGGGCCTTCCTTGCCGAAGCGCTCGGCCACCGCCCACAGCAAGGCGTCGCCCTGCGACAGCGGTCCGCGCCCGGTGTTCTGGCGCGCGATATCGGCGTGGTCGGCGATCTCCTCGTGGCAGGCGAGGCAGGTCTCGTCGCGCACCGAGACGAAGGGCTCGACATGACACGCCTCGCAATTGTCCTCGAGGGAGTGATGCGCGAGGCTGAGCGCGCCGGTGCTCCAGCTCGCATCCATCACCGTCTGCCCCTCGCCGTCGATATCGGGTTCGGCCGGTGCGCGGCCGAGATTGGTGACGATCGGTATTGCGAGGAAGGCGACCAGCACCGCCGCAAGACCGATCCATGCCATCGGCCGTTTGCCCGGCAGCGCGCTTGCCAGCGCGAAGCCGCGATTGATGTCCTTCGTGCCAGCCGCTTTCCGCACCCGGCGCACGGTCAGCGCGACCGGGCCGTCGCTCTCCTGCGACACAGTGACGCGATAGCTGCCGAAGCCGAGTTCGGTGCCCTCATGCGGTTCGAAGGTCGCGTGCTCCGCCTTGCGCCCGTCGACGGTGAAAGCGAGCCCGCCGACCGAGGAGACCGTGCAGCGTCCGTCCTCCTCCGCCTCGATCACCGCATGCTGCTGTTCGACCGCCAGATCGGGCAGATGCAGGTCGCTTTCCGAAGCGCGCCCGATCGTCACCGTCCATCCGGCCAGCTCGCTCTCGCGCACGATCTCGCGCCCGTCGGCGGTGAGGTCTATCGTGCGGATCAGGAAAGCCATCGCGCGCCTCACCAATAGTAGAACACGCTGACGACATGCGCGGTGAGCGCGGCGAGCAGCGCGATGGTGGCGGGCACGTGAATATAGAGCCACACCTCCAGCCGCGCGCGGATCTTCATGTGGCGGCGAATCTGGTCGAGCTGCGCCTTGCGCCGCCCGAGCAGCGAGCGAACCTTGTCGGTGGCTTCGTCCCGAACGCCATGCGCAAGGTTTTCCAGCGCGCGCGTCGTGCGGCAGTACGTGTGCCGGCCCGACAGGCGTGCGAGCACTCCGGCGTGGAATATATCCTCGTCGAGCGCGGCGATGACGAGATCGGCCTGCTCGCGCCCGAGCGGCTGCGCGGCCTTCTCGACCTGGCGATCGATCGCCTCGACCGCCTCGACCATCTCGCGCCGCGTCATCTCGCGCGAATTGTCGCTCAGCGCACTCGGCAGCGTGGCATAGACGACGATCCCGTAGAGCCCCGAGACGATCACCAGCAGCATCAGCGCCCAGGCCAGCGTGTGGACGTTCCAGCCGAGCTGGAAGCCTGTGTGCAGCGTGCCGATCACCACCAGCGCGAGGCCGAGATAGACATGCGCGCTGGTCCACGCCTTGAGGCTCCAGCGGCCCTCGCTTATGCGCCGCTTGCGGATGCCGAGCAGGCTCAGCCACACGATCAGCCCGAGCCCGATCGTGCCGAGCGTATAGCCATACCAGCTGCCGCCATTGTGGCGCGGCTCGACATCGACCAGGAAATAGCTCGCCACCGCCGCCACGCACAGCGCCGTTGCGAGCTTGAGCCACCGGAACCGCCTGTGCGCGAGGAAGCTCTCGTGATCGGTATCGCGCCGCTTCTCGTGGAAGGCGAAATCGCTGTCGGGGACCGAAGCCATCAGGACCCGTTCTCGGTCAGCTTGGTGTAGGTCAGGAACTTCTCGGGCGCGACGCGGATCGCGGCGCCGGTCGGGCAGGCGCGCACGCAGGCGGGGCCGCCCTCGATCCCGGCGCACATGTCGCATTTGATCGCGACCTTGGCAGCGTCCTGGTCGCCGTGCTCCTTGCGCCATTCGTAGGACGCCTCGCCCGGCCCCGGCCCGCGCCCGAACAGCAGCCAGCTCAGCAGCGAGGGCTTCTTCGGCGGCTTGGGATCCATCCGGATCACGTCGTAGGGGCAGTTGCGCTGGCAATTGCCGCAGCCGATGCAGGTCTCGTCGATGAACACCTCGCCGTCGGGCCCGCGCTTGATTGCGTTGGGCGGGCAGTCGGCCATGCAGTGCGGATGCTCGCAATGGCGGCAGCTGGTCGGCACGTGGAGGTGGGCGTAAGTGCGCCCCGCCTCGCGGTCGAGCCGGCTTAGCCCGTCATGGCTGTCGGCGCAGGCCTTCTCGCAATTGTCGCAGCCGACGCACAGCGTCTCGTCGATCAGCAGCACGTCGGTTGCCTCGCCGATGCCGTTGTCGATCAGGAATTGCGCGGTCGCCGAATACATGTCGACCGCGCCGCCGAAGCTGTGCTTCTGCCCCTCGATGAAGCGGTTGATGTCGCGCCGCGACGCCATGTCCTCGCGCACCCGCTCGAACAGGCGCGGATTGCGCGTCAGCAGGCGGTTGAAGGCCTCGCCGGGGAAGCGCACCACTTCGGACTTGATCGCCGCCCTGACCGTCGCGCTGCGCGGCGAACCGTCGACCACCGCCATTTCGCCGACATAGGAGCCTGCTGGCACGTAGGAGAGGAACACGGGGTGCCCGCCGATATCCTTCTCGACGATCATCGAGCCGCGCTGGATCACGTAGACGTCCTTGTCCTCGGCGCCTTCCTCGATCACCTTTTCGCCCGCGCGCACTTCGAGGGTTTCGGCCGCTTCGACCAGTTCGGCGACGTCTTCCTTCGCCAGCCCCGAACCGAACATCTGCAGCAATTGCCGCTCGATGGTGATGCGGTTGACCGCGCGGTTGGCGCTCGGGGTGGTCGCGACCAGCTTGAGCGCGGCGGTGCGCGACAGCTCCATCACCACGGTCGGTTGGGCGGTGCGGATGGTCGAGCCGCGGCGGCGGCCCGAGATCAGCCCGACCTCGCCGAAGATCGAGCCTTGCTCGATCGGTACGGTGATCGAGGGATCTTCCGAATCGACCTCGACCGCGACCGAGCCTTCGGCGATTGCGAACATAGACGAGCCGGGATCGTTGCGGACGAAGATCACTTCGCCGGTGTCGTAATACGCGACCTCGCTGTCGAGCATCAGCTCGCGCATCTGTAGCGGCGAGAGTTCCTGCAGGATCACCACGTTGGACCGGAAGGTATCGAGCCATTCGTCGACCGAACGGTTGCCGGGCAAGGCGGCGAATTTCTCGGCCAGGATCGGCTCGTCGGCGGGCTTGAGACCGGTGTTTCCATTGAGGAACTCGATCACGTCGTAGCCCTGGTTCATGCAGTGCTTGATCAGCGGGTAGCCAGCCAGCGCGCCGATCACGTGGATGCCGTTCTTGGTGGTCTCGAAGCTCGGGCTGAGCTGCGGGAAGGCGGCGCGGTCCTCGCTGGTGAAACCGATCCCGATCGCCTCGACGAACGCGCGCGGCGGCTGCGAGCCGGTGCGCGCGATGATCCGATCGCAGCGGATCGTCTCCTGCCCGTCACGTGTATCGAGTACCAGCTCCCCGGGCCGAACCTCCGCCGGGTTCGTCTCGCGCCGGACCGAAATGCGCCCGTCGGCTTCGGCTTCCTCGAGCAGCTTGACGTTTGCCTCCTTCGCGCGCGCGAATTCGGCGCGGCGGTTGAGGATCGACACGGTGTTGCGCTGCGCCGGATCGGCGGCGAGGCCGAGCGCGTTCTCGATCCCCGCATCGCCCGAACCGATCACGGTGATGTGCTCGTCGAAATATTCGCCGGGATCGTCGAGCTGGTACTGGATATGCGGCAGGTCGGCGCCGGGAATGCGCAAGAGGTTGGGATTCCCCTGCGTGCCGATCGCCAGCACCACCGCCTCGGCCTCGATCGTCTCGCCTTTCTTGGTCTTGATCTCGAAGGCACCCGTCTCGCCGGTGATTTCGACCACTTCGGCGTCGAGCTTCACATTGACCTGCCGCTCCTCGACCTGCCGGTCCCAGGTATCGAGGATCGCCTCGCGCTTGCCCGCGTCGAAATCGAGATCGGAGCGCAGTACCAGGTTGCTGGGCGTCGCCATCACGTGCTTGCCCTTCTGGTATTTGAAGATGGTGTCGGAGAGGTGGTCGGTCTTCTCGATCAGCACGTGGCTCATGCCGAGCTCGGCAGCGCGAGCGGCGGCGCTCAGGCCCGCCGGGCCCGATCCCACGATTGCCACTCTGTACCGATCCGGCATCCGCACCCCTCCGGCGAGCGATCCCGCGACCCCATTCGTCGCCGCTCACCCTACGGCAGTGTCGGCGAATTTCCAGAGCCAATTGCCCGTCTCCGGAGCCGCTGCTAGCCCTGCCGCATGACAGAAACGGATGCGGCGAAAGACGGTGGCGGCATGGCGTCGCGAGCGGGACTGGCGGTCCTGCTCGGCGCCGCGCTGCTCGCGATCGCGGCGGTCGCCTGGCGTTCGATGGCAGACGGCGAGGATGCGCCCGCCGCCGTGGTATCCGACCCGGCGGCCCCGCTCACCATCGCCGAACTGGAAGAGCGCGCCCGCGCCGATCCGCTCGATGCCGATGCGTGGGAGGAACTCGGCTTCGCCTACCACGCCGAAGGGCAATATGCCGAGGCCGCGCGCGCCTATCGCCAGGCGGTCGAGGGCGACCCCACGTCGGCGGTGCTGTGGGCGGCGCTGGGCGAGGCGCGGGTGCTGGCGAGCCGCGACGATCCGATGCCCCCGCTCGCGGTCGCCGCGTTCGAACGCGCGCTCGAACTCGACCCGAAACAGCAGCGCGCGCGATACTACATGGCTGCGCGGCGCGACCTTTCGGGCGACCACGAAGGCGCGATCGGCGAGTGGCTGGCGATCCTCGCAGACACGCCGCCCGGCGCGATCTACGAGGAGAACCTGCTGCTGACGATCCGGCAGGTCGGCCGAATCAACGATATCGAGGTCGACAGCCGCATCGCCGCAGTGCTCGGCGACCGGCCCGAAACGCCGCAGCTGACCGCGGGCGAGGCGATCCCCGGTCCCTCGCGCGAGCAGATCGACGCCGCGCGCGCCATCGCTCCGGGCGAGCAACGGCAGATGGCCGAAGGCATGGTCGAGCGGCTCGAGACGCGGCTCCGCGGCGATCCGTCGAACGTCGACGGCTGGGTGATGCTGATGCGCAGCCGGATGACGCTCGGCCAGCCCGACCGCGCGAGCAAGGCGCTGGCCGATGCGGTGGCGGCCAATCCCGGCCAGGCGGAGCGGTTGCGGGCCGAAGCTGCAGCGCTCGGCGTCCCCTAGGGCGAACGCGGTTTCGCGTCCTCGGCCTTGTCGAGCACGATCCGGATCTGGCTGAGCGACAGGATCGCGACCCAGAAGCCGAACACCGCCAGCGCGCTCGAGCCGAGCACGGTCAGCGCCGCACCCTTGAGACCCTGCCACCCCATCGCGGTGCTCAGCAGCGCGAAGCCCAGCCCCACCGGCACGGCGCGGGTGACGAAGGCGGTGCCCGCACGGCCCGCCGCGACCAGCAGCGATTCGAGGCTCGCCCCGACCAGTTCGATCGCCCCGGCGATGGCGAGGATCACCATCGTCCAGTAGACCACGCCAAACTCAGGCCCGGCGATCGCGACGAGCGCCCAGCGCCCGAACAGGATCGCGGCGACCACCGCCACCGACCCGCCGGCGAGCGCGATCCGGGCCATGCGGCGCGCGATTTCGATCGCGTCCTCGCGCGCATGGACGAGTTCGGGATAGATCGCCTTGCCGACTGCCTGCGCCAGATGAATCAGTGCCTGCCCTAGTTGCGAGGCGACGCGGAAGCCCCCGGCAAAGGCTTCGCCCCCGATCGCCCCGACCAGCAGGATCATCACCTGCTTGGCGCCGACGTTGAGGCTGCCGGACAGGTTGGTCGCGATGACGAAGCGCCACGCGTCCGGGTGGTCGCGCGGCAGCTTGCGCAGGCTGATCTGCGACAGGTCGATCGGCTCGCGCCGCGCGGCGGCGTACCACAGCGCCAGCGTCACGGCGACTTCGGCCGCCGCCCAGGCGAGCACGAAGCCGAGCACGGTCGGCATCAGCAACCAGGCCAGCCCGGCGCCGAGTGCGCGCACGACCGGCTGGACCGCTTCGGCTGCGGTCGCGTCGGCGAAGTGGAAGCGCAGCCGCAACAGCCCCGTCGGGGTCGAGCGAATCGATAGCAGCGAGACGAGGCAGAAACCGAATGCGACCCACAGCAGGTCCTCGGGCAGCGGGAGCCAGAATTGCGCGCTCCACACCAGCCCGGCGGCAAGCACCGCGCCGATCAGGATCGACACGAAATCGAGCGCGATCGCGAAGCCGGTCGCCTCGCCCGGTCCGTGCCCGTTGGCGCCCCAGCGGACGACGAACTGCCAAGTCTGGAAATTGGCGAGCCCGGTGACCGTCTGGCCGAGCGCGACGATCAGCGCGAAATAGCCGAACCCGTCGAGCCCGAGCGCGCGCGTTGCCAGCGCGAGATAGATCAGGCTGAGGATCGCGTTGACCGCGCGGCCGCTCAGCAGCCAGCCGATATTGCGGAACAGGCGACCCATGGCGAGTGCTCCAGGGCGGCTAGCCCTGCGCGGCCTCGCGCTTCGCCAGCAGGCGCTCGGTCACGTCGAAAGTGCGCTGGTTGTCGACGTCGACCGCGTATTCGCCGTTCGACATAACGATCGGCACCAGCTTGAAGCCGAAGCGTTTCGACACCTGCGCGAACAGCTTCTCCTTGTCGCCCCAGCCGAGATAGAAGCGGATCAGGTTCATCAGCCCGAACGCCTTGGCGATGCGGCTGGGGAATTTCACGAACTGCCCGCCGCCGCGCATGACTTCCGCCGCCGCCAGCGCGTCGCGGTTGCCGATCCAGTAGGTGTTGCAGTTCGAATAGCCGCCGTCGGAGAATTCGTAGAACTTCGCCTGTCCCTGCGGATCGGCGGCGATTACGTCCTGCTTGCGCGCAAGCGCGGCGGCCGCGCCCGCTTCGGCGGCGAGCGCCTTGTCGACGAACTCGGCGTATCCATCCGCGGTGACGAGGCAATTGTCGGCGGTGGTGATCAGGATCGGGAAATCCGCGCCTTCCGCGCCCGACATCACGCTGTCGACGAGGTTGAACCTGCCTTCGCAGAATTTGAGGCGGCCTTCGTCGACCAGTGCGGCGACGGTCGGGAGCGCGGCGATCTCGTCGGACTCGTGCGCGACGATGCGGATTTCGCCGATGCGGTCGCAGGCGGCGACTTCCTTCACCACGCGCTCGACCATCGGCACGCCGCGCACCGGCACGACGCATTTCTGGGCGACGCCGGCGCGTTCGGCGAGCGGATCGAGCACGCCCGAACGCTTGCCCGCCATGACGAGTGCAGTGACTTTCATGCCCACGCCTCTACCCGCAAACCCAATTCGCGCAAAGTCTTGTCATATCTGCCGTGCGTGCCCATCGGTGCGCGCATGCGGATCGTCTTCAGCAGGAAGGGCTTCGACAGTTCGGCGGGCGACGGGGCTTCGCCGATCGTCGACGGGCGCCCGCTCAGCCTGCCGATCCCGGCGGGCGCCGCATCGGACACGACCTACGGCGAGCTCGGGCTCGGCGAGCACGCCCGTGCGGCGAGCCGGGGACGCTACGGGCCGGAGGATGCCTGCCATCACGATCCGATGTTCCTCGCAGACGGCACCTGCCTGTTCGGCCAGTGCGGCGCGGCGCAGACGCATCTCGCCAATCGCGGCGTGGGGCGGGGCGACGTGTTCCTGTTCTTCGGCCTGTTCCGGGAAGAGGAGACCGGCGAGCCGCATCACCGCATCTTCGGCTTTCTCGAGGTAGAGGAGGTCGTCGCGCTCGCCGGGAAGCGCGCGCCGGCGGAAATCCGTGAACTCGGCCATCCGCATGCGCTCGCCATGCACGCGGCGAACGACGCGATCTATCGCGGGCCCGGCCGCATGGCGTCGCATGCGAGCGAGAGTCTGCGGCTGACGGTCCCGGGCGGACCGCCGAGCCTGTGGCGGCGGCCGGACTGGCTGCAGCACGGCGGCCTCACCTATCACGACCGGGCCGACCGCTGGCTGCCGGGCGCGCAGTTGCGCAGCGTGGCGCGCGGACAGGAATTCGTTGCCGATATCGGCACGCGCCGCGCACCGCGCGCATGGCTCGACACGGTCCTTACCGAGATCGGCAGCCCGGGAGCATAATCCAGAAATTATTCACGTTTCGGTCGAGATTTCGCCATCGGCCCGGGCTAGCGGAATTCGCGTATCGCGGTGCCCTTCGGGGCCCTTCGGGTATAGCCCTGTAGCAATCATTCCATGTGTCTACCCACCGCATGGACCGGCACCGCGGTACATTTTTATTTTGCGGTTTTTCTTTTCCGGCGGTGATGAGACTTGTCGCTGCTTGGCAAGCATCGGACCGCCTGGTGCCGCAAGGGCCGGACGGAGGTCCGGCCCGCACGCAACAGGGACTCGGGCTGGTGCCCCGCCCGGCGGTCCGATGCCCGTCAAGCAGCGACGGGGCCATCACCGCCGGAAAACTAAAGCGTCCTGATGATCGCCGAAAAGTCGAGGCCGCCGTGTTCTTCGGCGAAGGCGTCGTAGATTTCCTGCGCATGCCTGCCGAGCGGGGTGCTGGCGCCCGCGGTCTCCGCCGCTTCCATCGCCAGTTTGAGATCCTTGAGCATCAGCGCGGTGGCGAAACCGCCCTGGTAGTCGTTGTCGGACGGCGATTGCGGGCCGACGCCGGGGACTGGGCAATAGCTCGTCATCGACCAGTTCTGCCCCGAGCTGACCGAGGAGATATCGTAGAAGGTCTGCGCATCGAGCCCGAGCTTCTCGGCCATTTTGAACGCCTCGCTCGTGCCGATCATGTGGATCGCGAGCAGCATGTTGTTGCAGATCTTGGCCGCCTGTCCGTTGCCCGCATCGCCGGCATGGATCACCGCCTTGCCCATCGCCTGCAGGATCGGCTCGGCGCGTTGGAAGGCCTTGCCCGTGCCGCCGACCATGAAGGTCAGCGTGCCGCCGTTCGCCGCCGCGATCCCGCCCGAGACCGGCGCGTCGACCATGTCGTAACCCGCGCTCTCCGCCGCAGCGATCACCTCGCGTGCGGTGGCGACATCGATGGTCGAACAGTCGAGCAGCACCGCGCCGCCCGGCGCATGGCCGATCACGTCGTTCTCGTAGACCGCTTTCACGATCTTGCCGTTGGGCAGCATCGAGACCACCGCGTCGACGCCGGCGACCGCCTTCTTGGCCTCGTGGAACGTCTCGCAGCCATTGTCGCGCGCTGCCGAAAGCGCGGCTTCGGCGAGATCGAAGGCGTGCACGCTATGCCCCGCCTTGACGAGGTTTGCGGCCATCCCGCCGCCCATGTTGCCGAGGCCGATGAAGGCGATTTTCATATGTTGTCTCCGTCATCCCAGCGAAAGCTGGGATCTCTTTCGATTTGGTGCTCCGCTTGTGACACGAGACCCCAGCTTGCGCTGGGGTGACGCGAGGATCAACGCCCCTTCCATTTGCCCTCGCGCTTCTCGACGAAGGCGGCCATGCCTTCGGTCTTGTCCTCGCTGGCGGTGAGGATCTGGAAGATGCGGCGCTCCATGATCAGGCCCTGGTCGAGCGTGGTCTCGAACGCTGTATTGACCATTTCCTTGTTCGCGATCGCGGCCATCGGCGGCATCGCGGCGATCTGCGCGGCCGTCTTGAGCGCTTCGTCGAGCAGATCGTCATGCGGCACGACGCGCGCGACCAGGTTCGAGCGTTCGGCTTCGTCGGCGTCCATCATCCGCCCGGTGAGGCACATTTCCATCGCCTTCGACTTGCCGACCGCGCGGGTCAGCCGCTGGCTGCCGCCCATGCCGGGCGCGACGCCGAGCTTGATCTCGGGCTGGCCGAATTTCGCGTTCTCCGAGGCGATTATGAAATCGGCCATCATCGCCAGCTCGCACCCGCCGCCGAGCGCGAAGCCGCCCACCGCGGCGATCCACGGCTTGCGGGTCTTCTTCACGATCTCACTCGTCCACGGGGCGAAGAAATCGTCGAGGTAGAAATCGGCCGCGGCTTTCTCGCTCATTTCCTTGATGTCGGCGCCCGCGGCGAAGGCCTTGTCGCCCGAGCCGGTGAGGACGGCGCAGAGCTGGGCGGGATCGGCCTGATAGGCGGCGAAGGCGTCGATCAGCTCATCGAGCACCTGCGAGTTGAGCGCGTTGAGAGCCTTGGGGCGGTTGAGCGTGATCAGCGTGACCGAATCGCGCCGTTCGACGGTGATGGTTTCGTAGGTCATGTCTTCTCCTCAGTCCTCCCCATCGACTTGCGATGGGGAGGTGGCAGCCGCTGCAAGCGGCTGACGGAGGGGCAGGTGCGGCGCCATTCCCCTCCACCGTGCTGCGCACGGTCCCCCTCCCCATCGCAAGTCGATGGGGAGGATCATAGCGGCGTCCATTCCTCGCCCGCGGGCAGCGGTGCGAAGATGCTGTCGAGCAATTCCTCGCTCACCCCCTCGGGCGTCGGCGGGTCCCATTGCGGGTCGCCCGTCTTGTCGACGATCACCGCGCGCACGCCCTCGGCGAAATCGGGCCGCACGAGCACGCGGCTGGCGATGCGGTATTCCATCCGCATATTGTCGGCGAAATCCGTGAGCTGCGCGCTTTCGGCCAGCTGGCGCAGCGCGACCTTGCAGGTTTGCGGGCTCTTGGTGCCGAGCGTGTCGCGCTCCTTCGCCGCCCAGTCGGAATCGTCCGCCTCCAGCGAAGCGAGAATGTCCTCGTAAGTGTCCGAAGCGAAATGCTTGCGGATCAGATCGGCATTGTCCTCGATCCGCGCCTTGGGCGGGGTGCCGACCATTTCCGACAGCACGCCGGGAATGCGGCCCGGCTTCTCGACGATCCGCGCCTTGGCGTCGGCGAGCATTTCGCTCGGCAGGTAATGCGTCGCGATGCCCGCCCACAGGCACTCGGCCCCGTCGAGCCGCGCACCGGTCAGCGCGAGAAACTGGCCGATGCGTCCGCCGAGCCGCGACAGGTGCCAGCCGCCGCCGACATCGGGGAACAGGCCGATCCCGGTCTCGGGCATGGCGAAGCGCGTGTTCTCGGTCGCGACGCGATATTTGCACGGCAGCGCGATGCCGACTCCGCCGCCCATCGTGATGCCGTCCATGAACGCCACGATCGGCTTGGGATAGGTCATTATTTGGTGGTTGAGGCGGTATTCGTCGTGGAAGAACTTGCGCCCCGACACGCCGCCATCCTCGAGCGCGGACTTGCGCAGCAGGTTGATGTCGCCGCCGGCGCAGAAGCCGCGGCCCTCGGCATGGTCGAGGATCACCGCTTCGACGGCGTCGTCCTCCGCCCATTCGGCCAGCGCCGCGCTCATCGCGTGGCACATGTCGAGCGTCAGCGCATGCAGCGCCCTGGGCCGGTTGAGCGAGATATGCCCGACCGCGCCGTGGGTGTGGATATGGACTTGGTCGGTCATTAAATCCTCCCCCCCTGGGGGAGGTGCCCCGCAGGGGCGGGGGGGGGGGGCCCCCCCTCCGTCAGCGCTTCGCGCTGCCACCTCCCCCAGAGGGGGAGGATTTTCGTTCGCTCGTAAATCATTGCCGCAACAGGTCCCGTCCGACGATCATCCGCATCACCTGGTTGGTGCCTTCGAGGATCGAATGCACGCGCAGGTCGCGCCAGAAGCGTTCGATCGGGTATTCCTTGAGATAGCCATAGCCGCCGAACAGCTGCAGCGCGTCGTTGACGATCTTCGAGCCGCTGTCGGTCGCGAGCCGCTTGGCCATGGCGGAGAACCTGCTCTTGTCGGGCGCGTTGTCGGTGACCTTGGCCGCCGCGAGATAAAGCAGTGCGCGCGCCGCCTCCAGTTCGGTCGCCATGTCGGCGAGCATGAACTGGGTGTTCTGGAAATCGGCCACCGGCGTGTCGAACTGCTTGCGTTCCTTGGTGTATTTGACCGCCTCGTCGAGGCAGCGCTGCGCCCCGCCCAGCGAGCAGGCGCCGATATTGAGCCGCCCGCCGTCGAGCCCCATCATCGCGAAGCGGAATCCCTCGCCCTCGTCGCCGACTCGGTTCTCGACCGGCACGCGCGCATCCTCGAAGATCAGCTGCGCGGTGGGCGAGGCATTCCAGCCAAGTTTCTTCTCGGGCTTGCCGAAGCTCACGCCGGGCGTGTCCTTGTCGACCACCAGGCAGGTGATGCCCCTGGTCTTGTGCTCGCTCGTGCGGACCATGGTGACGTAGACGTCGTTGAAGCCGCTGCCCGAGATGAACTGCTTGGTGCCGTTGAGGACGTAATGATCGCCGTCCAGCCTGGCGCTGGTCTTGAGGCCGGCAGCATCGGAGCCGCTACCCGGCTCGGTCAGCGCGTAGCTGGCGATGTTCTCCAGAGTCACCAGCTGCGGCAGGTACTTCTCCTTCACCGCCTGCCCGCCGAAGCGGTCGATCATCCAGCTCGCCATGTTGTGGATCGAGATATAGGCGCTGGTGGCGGGGCAGCCATAAGCCATCGCCTCCATGATCAGCGCCGCCTCCAATCGCCCGAGCGCGATGCCGCCCGATTCCTCGGAGACGTAGATCGCGCCAAAGCCGAGTTCGCCGGTTTGCTGGATCACGTCGCGCGGGAAATGGTGCCGTTCGTCCCATTCGGCGGCGAAGGGGGTGATGTTGTCGGCGGTGAACCGCTGCGCCATCTCCTGGATGGCGAGCTGATCGTCGCTGAGCTGGAATTGTCCTGTCATGCGCCGCCCCCTAGCACCGCTTCCGCCTCGATTTCCACCAGCCATTCGGGGCGGCACAGCCACGCCACACCGGCCATCGTCGCGGCGGGTCGGGCCTCACCGAAGAAGCGCGCGTGGACCGCGCCGACCGCATCCTGGTCGGCCGGGTCGGTGAGCAACATGCGCGTGCGGACCACATCGGCGGCGCTGCCGCCGAGTTCCTCCAGCGCGCGCAGGATCAGCACGCAGCAGCGTTCGGCCTGCGCGGTCGCATCGCCCTGCGTGGAGGAGCCGTCGTCCTCGACCGGCCCGGTTCCGGCGACGACGATGCGATCGCCAACCCGCACCCCGCGCGCGAAGCCGAACTGCGCCTCGTAGGGCGAGCCGGTGAAGGCATGGCGGCGTTCGCCGGTCACGCCGTGCATCTTTTCAGCGGCATCGGTTCGAGTTGCTCCCCGGCATCGGCCGCGGCGGGGGTGAGCGTTTGCCCGTCCTCGCTCAGCGTGAACAGCCGCGCCATGGTCCAGCGCTCGCCTTCGCCCTCCATCGCGAGCGAGACGACGATCCGGTTGGGCCCGTCGACCTCCACCCGCGTCACCTCGCCGTGCGATTCGTAGAAGCCGATCGTGCGCGGCCCGATTTCAACGCGCAGGTCGGAAGCGGGGTCGCAACTGCCCTTCACGTAATCCCACACGCCGAGGAAGGCTTCCGGGATCGCATCCACCGTTTCGGGCAGCGGCTGTGCGCCGTCGCCGATCCCGCCATCGGGCTCGACCGGCATGGCGGTTTCGCCCGCACCGGGTGCATCGGCGGCGTCCGCGCCGTCCTCGGGCGACTGCTGGCACGCGGCCAGCGCCAGCGCGGCAAAAGCGACGACACATATCGGGCGGACGGTCATTCCGGGTCTCCTTCGGGATCGAGATGCAAGACGCGCTCGCGGAACAGGCGCGCATAGATGCGGGGGTCGTTCCGCTCGTACCAGCGCGGGGCGGGCAGACCTCGTTCCCAGGCGATCGCTTCGGTCAGCGTGCCCTGCGCCGACGGGGTGTCGGGACGCAGGCGCGCGATCGGGTCGGCATAGGCCTCGTCGGCGGTGATGATCGTCCAGCCGTCCGCACGTAGCGCTTCGACGAGGTCGGCGATCCACAGCGCGGCAAGGTCGGTTTCGTGGAGCAGCATGACCTGCGCCGGGGCGCGGCCGAGCGCCTTGCGCGCGAGCGCATCGTTGAAATCGGCTGCTTCGACGTGGCTCTCGACGTAGAGATCGCGCAGGCCCTCCATGTCTATTTCGTGTCCGGCGGCGCGGGCATCGATCGCCGCCTGTTCGAGCCACCAGTCCGAGGCATCGACGGTGACGTAGCCGTTCGAGAGCCCGCGCGCGTCGAGCCCCGCGCGAACCGCGTCGCGCTTGACCTTGTCGGCCTGTCCCTCGTCCAGATAGGGGAAGCGGAACCACGGCCGGTTGCCTTCGCGCCCGCCAAGCCACGCCGCCGCGGCATCGATATCGGCGAGATAGGCATCGGCATCGGTGACGTTGAGATGCGGGTGCGTGTTCGAATGGTTGGCGATCACGTGCCCCGCCGCAACATAGTCATCGATCCGCGCCACCGCGCCGGGGCGCTCGGCGATATGGCCGGGATTGAGGAAGAAGACGGCCTGCTCGACCCCGGCGCGCTCGAGCCCGGCGATCAGCCGCTGGGTGCGCTCGTCCTCGGACAGGAACGCCCCGGGCGCACGGGGGATGTCGTCGAATGTAAGCGCGATCTGCTTGCTGCTGTCTGCGGCGGGCAGCAACGCGGGCGAAGGAGGGGCGGCGCAGGCCGCCAGCAACAGCAACCACAGGCCGAGGATAATCCGCCGCACCGCTTCAGCCGCCCGGGCAGCGTCGATAGAAGGTAACCGACAAATGCCCCTCGGCGTCCTCGCTTTCCAAGGTCAGCACACCGTTCTGTTCGAGCGCCATTCGCTTGCGTGCCAGCGTCGGCTCACCGGTGGCGTATGTGGTATCGAAGGTCGCATCGATCATCGTATCGCCGCGTTCATGGATTTCCTCGAGCCTGCCACCCGACTCGAACCGGGTAAACATGTCCGGATAAACCGACAGAACCTTGCCGAAATTGCGCATCGTCTTCAGCGTCTGGAGGCAGTCCTCGCCCGTCGGGGCGCGGCCCAGATCGTCCTCGCGCCACTCTCCCCGGATGGCTTCGGGAATGCCTGCCGCCGGGTCGTGCGAACGTGGCGTGGCGGACGGCTCGAAGCGCGGGCCGGGATCGGTCCGCTCACCGGCCGCCACGGTCGTATCCTGCGTGCTCGATCCGGAGGCGCAGGCCGCGCCGAACAATGCCAGTGCCGAAACGACTATCCCGAACGAACCTGTCATACGCCTCTGCCTCCAGCACGTCCCTTGCCGGACCTCACCCCATGGTCGGGATGACGAACGCGTTGCTCCCGTCACCGCCGCCGTCGGGCCAGCGCTGGGTGACCTTCTTGGTCTTGGTCCAGAAGCGCAGACCCTCCTGCCCGTACTGGTCGATATCGCCGAAGCCCGAGCGTTTCCAGCCGCCGAAGCTGTGATAGCTGACCGGCACCGGGATCGGCACGTTGACCCCGACCATGCCGACATTGACGCGGCTGGCGAATTCGCGCGCGGCGTGGCCGTTGCGGGTGAAGATCGCGACGCCGTTGCCGTATTGGTGTTCGCTCGGAAGACGCACCGCCTCCTCGAAATCCGTCGCCCGCACGATCTGCAGGACGGGGCCGAAGATTTCCTCCTGATAGGATTTCATCTGCGGCTTGACCCGGTCGATCAGCGTCGGGCCGACGAAGAAGCCGTCCTCGTGCCCCTGCAGGCTGAAGCCGCGCCCGTCGACGACGATCTCGGCGCCTTCCTGTTCGGCGGTGTCGATCCAGCGTTCGATGCTTGCCTTGTGCTCGGGGGTGACGACCGGGCCGTAATGCGCATCGGGATCGTTCGAGACGCCGACGCGCAGCGCGTTGATCGCGGGGACCAGCTTCTCGCGCAGCCTGTCGGCGGTGTCCTCGCCCACCGGCACCACCACCGGCAGCGCCATGCAGCGCTCGCCGGCACTGCCGAAGGCCGCGCCCGACAGGTCGTTCACGACCTGGTCGAGATCGGCGTCGGGCATCACGATGCCGTGGTTCTTGGCCCCGCCGAAGGCCTGGACGCGCTTGCCGTTGGCGGTGCCGCGCGAATAGATATACTGCGCGATGTCGGACGATCCGACGAAGCTGATCGCGGCGATGTCGTCATGGTCGAGGATCGCGTCGACCATCTCCTTGTCGCCGTGCACCACCTGCAGCAGCCCTTCTGGCGCGCCGGCTTCGACGAACAGTTCGGCGAGCCGCACCGGCACGCTCGGATCGCGCTCGGAGGGCTTGAGGATGAAGGCATTGCCCGCCGCGATCGCCATGCCGAACATCCACATCGGGATCATCGCCGGGAAGTTGAACGGAGTGATCCCGGCGCCGATGCCCAATGGCTGGCGCATCGAATAGACGTCGATGCCCGGGCCCGCGCCCTGCGTGTATTCGCCCTTCATCGCCTGCGGGATGCTGCAGGCGTATTCGATCACTTCGAGCCCGCGCTGGACGTCGCCCTTGGCGTCGTCGACGACCTTGCCGTGCTCGGAGGACAGCAGTTCGGCGAGCTCCTGCATGTTGTCTTCGAGCAGCTGCTTGAAACGGAACATCACCCGCGCGCGGCGTTGCGGATTGGTCGCGGCCCATTCGGGCTGGACCTGTTTCGCGGTCGCGACCGCCTTGTCGAGCAGCGCGGCATCGCCCAGCGCGACCTCGGCCTGGACCTCGCCGGTCGACGGGTTCCAGATCTTGTGGGACCGGCCGGAGCCGCCCCCGGCTCCGCCGACGATGAAATGATCGACCTGGCGCATTGCGCATCTCCTGCAAAGTCGTGTGTCAGATTGTTGCGCGCTCCGTAGCGCGCTTACCTGTTCAATGCGACTCCGCAATCGGCGTTCCGCCTCAGCCGACCCCGGCCATCATCTGCGCGCACAGGATCGCACCGTAGGTTCCCAGCGCGTAGCCGAGCACCGCCAGCAGCACGCCGACCGGGGCCAGCGCCGGGTGGAACGCCGCCGCGACCACCGGCGCCGAGGCCGCACCGCCGACATTGGCCTTGCTGCCCACCGCGACGAAGAAGAACGGCGCCTTTATGATCTTGGCCACGACAAGCAGCAGCACGATGTGGAACAGCATCCAGATCGCGCCGATCGCCATGAAGGCGGGGGCGTCCATGATCTTGGTGACGTCCATCCGCGTGCCGATCACCGCGACCAGCAGGAAGATGAACAGCGTCCCGAACTTGCTCGCACCGACACCCTCGAGATTGCGCGCCCGAGTGAAGCTGGCGGCGAGCCCGGCGGTGGTCGCAATCACCACCACCCAGAAGAAGCTGCTCGCCAATGTCGCTTCCTCGCCCTGCAGGTCGGAAAAGAACGCCGCCAGCAATCCGCCCAGCAGATGGCTCGCACCGACCACCGCGAAGGCGAAGCCGAACAGCAGGATGTAGTCGTTGGCGCTGGCGACGCGCTCCACCTTCTCGGTGTAATCGGCCATGGTGTCGCGCAGCCGGTCGATCGCCGAACTGTCGGCGCCGAGCCAGCCGTCGACGCGTTTGCTGGCGCCGGCGCCGTAGAGGAGGAAGATCATCCAGATCTCGGCGACGATGATGTCGACCGCGAGCAGCGCGGCGAAGCCTTCGAGCGGATAGCCGTAGACTTCGAGCATCGCGGTCTGGTTCGCGCCGCCCCCGATCCAGCTGCCCGCCAGCGTCGCCAGCCCGCGCCACGCGGCGGTGTCGCCGCTGCCGATTACGGTGGGGTCGAACTGCGCGACGATCCACAGCGCCAGCGGTCCGCCGAGAATGATCCCGACGGTGGCGGTCAGGAACATGATAATCGCCTTGTTGCCGAGGCCGAGAATGCCCTTGAGGTCGATCGACAGCGTCATCAGGAACAGCGCAGCGGGGAGGAAATAGTCCTTGGCGATCGGCCACAGCTGGCTCTCGCTCGCATCGACCAGCCCGGTGGTGACGAACAGCGAGGGGACCAGGTAGCAGACGAGGATGATCGGCACGAAGACGTAGAACTTCTTCCAGCCCGGCCGGTCGCGCGTGACGAAGACCAGCGCCAGCAGGGCGGCCAGCAGGCCGAGAATGATGCGATCGTCGGTAATCATGGGCCGGTTTCTCTCCGCGAACTTCGTTGGAGTGACGCGATAGCCGTGCCGCGACGGAAAAACCATGTTGACGCCGCGCGATCCCCGGTGCAATCGCCGCGCCCCGCCGATGGCGGCGGCCCGTGCGGGTGTAGCTCAATGGTAGAGCAGCAGCTTCCCAAGCTGGCGGTATTGGCGGAGTTCAGCGCCTACAGTTGTAAAATTTGCACGCTCGCACCATAAGCAAATCAAGTGCTTGGCGGATCGCTGTAAAACGTCAGCACGATCATCGTGAGTGTGAACCGGCTATGGCACGTCCCAGACGATTGGTAGGTGGCGGATCGATAGAGGGGCCGGATAAACAGTCGTGTCCGTTCCGGGCTTCACCCGGAAGCTAGGGATCCGCTTGAACCATTCATCCAGCAATATGCGCAATTCGCGCCGTGCGAGCGGGGCCCCCATGCACAAATGGATTCCGGAAATGAATGTCAAATGGCGGTTCGGATTGCGCGCCGGATCGAAACTGCGCGGATTGTCGAACCGGCCGGGTTCGAAATTTGCGGTCACGTTCATGCCCATAACCGTCTCGCCGCGCTTGATCTGCACACCGTGCCATTCGAAGTCTTTCGTCGCCTTGCGGCCGATCGAGAACAGCGGCTGGGTGCGCAGGAATTCCTCCACCGCGCTTTGATACAATTCCGGGTGTCCGCGCAGCCGGTCCTGAATTTCGGGTTGCAGCGCCATCCGGCGGAACATGTGGCTGATCGTCGCCGCGACGGTGTTGAGGCCTGCGATCCACAAGAACCACACCATGCCGATTTTCTCGTCGGCGGTCAGTGGCGCACCATCGATTTCCCCGGTGGCGATCGCGGAAATGAGCGAGTCGTCGGGTTCGGATTCCTTTTCCGCAATGGCGTCGCGGAGATAGGTTAGGATTTCGCGCATCGCGGCGACGGTGCTCTCCACCGTCCCGCCGTGGATCAATTGCTTGCCCCACTCGAGGAACCGGTCGAGCATGGCGATGGGGAGACCCATCATCGTGAGAAAGACGCGTACGGGGAACACGCGTGCGAAGTCCCAGGCGACATCGACTTCACCCTTGCCGGCAAACTCGTCGATTATGCTGCCGACCATCGCGCGGATTTCGACTTCCATCCGGTTCAGGCGAGACGGCGCGAAGAACGGCATTAGGAACATGCGGTATTTGCGATGGTCGGGGAGGTCTATCGCAGCGGGAATGTTGTGGAAGGTCTCGCCGATCAGCCGTTGGAACTCGCCACGGCCCTCGGTCGAGAAATGTTCGTTGTCGGTATAAAGACGGTCGATGTCCTCGTAGCGGGTGACGATCCAGCCGCCGGCATCGATGCCGCCGACCCCCTCCACCGATCTGCGCGGCGCGTCGGGATCGGTGATGTGGTACATCAGCCGCGGCACATCTGCACCGCCGAGCCAGCCGAATGGTTCATAGGGATCGATCTCGTCGTTCGGCACGCCGCCCAGGGCGAACGTCAGATCGACCAGCCGGTCCTTCGGAACGTGAGACGGTGCGGGGCGGTCCACCCGAATGGCATCGAAGGTGCGGGGGAATTCGGCCACGGCCCCGCTCCGCTCAGGCGGCGACCGGACTGACGACGCGTCCCGGATAGCGTCCGGTGAAATCGCCGTGATCGAATGTCGGTTCGCCATTGACCAGCGTCAGGACCATCGGGGCGGCCTCGCGGCTCCAGCGGTAGGTCAGGCCGCCTTCGCCATCGGGCACGTCCCACGCCTTCTTTTCCGGACGCCGCTCGATCCCGGCGAGATCGAACACCACGATATCGGCCGCCTTGCCCACCGCCAGCACGCCGCGATCGTGGAGATCAAAATGGCCGGCGACCTTGCCGGTCATAATATGTACCGCTTCCTCGATCGACAGCTGCCCGCGCTCGCGCACAAAGTCGGTCAGCAGCGCGACATTGTCGCCGATACCGCAGAACATCTGCCCATGTGCGCCGGCGTCGGTCGCATTGCCGACGGTCTTCGGGTCGTGCAGCAGGTGGTCAATGGTTTCCTCGTGGCGGGGCAGCGGCGCGAGGCGCAGGATCGAGCCGGGGCCATTGTCGAGAACCCACTCAGCAAGCGCATCGGACGGTTCCGTGAGGCCGGTCTCCTCCATGTACTCGCGCAGAGTGACGCCGATCGGCCCGGCGCCCGTCTCGCTTTCGAGCAGATCGATCTTGTTCGGATTCTTGATCGGCGACTGGTCTAGCGTTTCGTTCCAGCTTTCCCGGGCCCGCTGGCGCCAGGCCGGGTCTTCGAGCAGCGCGAACTTGGCGTCTTTCCCTTCCGCCTCGATCACCTCGGCCCAGGCGTAGTTCCGCGATTGGGCGAAGATCAGCGTGCTGTTGAAATTGAGCGTCAGCGTCACTGTGTTGTTGCTGTAGCCGGGCCATACGTCGAGCCCGGCCTCGCGCATCTTCTCCAGCGTTTCGTGCGCGCCGGGCAGCCTTGGCGCGGCGTATGCGCCGGTCGGTAAGGCGTTGAAGACCTGCAGGCGGATATCCTTGCCTCCGGCGGCCTCGATGATCGTTTCGAGTGTGTGCGGCGCATCGTTGCGGGCGATGGTATCGACGATCAACTGGACGGTCGCGCCCTCATGCCGTTCGACCACCTCGAACAATGCGGCCCATTCGCGCACGTCGGCATTGCGCGGCGGGATCGGGCGGTCGTGCGCGTCGAAATCGAGCAGGTTTGAGGACAGGCCCAGCGCACCCGCTGCGAGGCCATCCTCCAGCATCACGCACATCTCGGCGATCTCTTCATCGTTGGCGGCACGCGTCCAGGCGTCTTTGCCCATCACCGTCAGCCGCATCGTGACATGGCCGACAAAGCACGCCCAGTTGACCGGTATCTTGATCCGTTGCTCGAACGATTTGCGGTATTCGCTCCACGACGACCAGTCCCACGGCAGCTCGCTGAGGAAGGGCTTTTGCGGAATGTCCTCGATGAAGGAGAATACCTTCACCACTTCCTTTATCGTTTCAGGATCGCCGGAAATCGGGGCTACCGTGAAGCCGCAATTGCCGTTGATCGAAGTGGTGACGCCGTAACCGGGCATCGGTTCGAGCGAGGGCAACCACCAAGCGATGGCATCGAAATGGTTGTGGCTTTCGATGAAACCCGGGGTGACCAGGCACCCATCGGCATCGACAACGCGCTCACGGCCTTCGCGTTTGAGATTTTCTCCGATCGCAACTATCTTGCCGTCGGTCACCCGGATATCGGATGGATAGACGGGGGCTCCGGTGCCGTCGACGATGGTACCGCCCTTGATCAGGATGCTGTTGGACATGGCTCTTTCCTCTCAGGACGGTTCCGCGTGCTCCTGCGGGCCAAGATCGTCGAGCTCGCACCCATCGGGATAGACGGTCTTGATCAGCGCCTCGAACTGGTCGGGAGCGTTGTCGGGAATAGGATCACGTCGCGCCATGTGCTTGAGGCCCAGATGGCCGATCGCCCGGTCGATGCGCGACGGCGGTTCCACGCCGCCGGCGCGCAAGATACGCTCATTGGGCAGCACCGTGTCCAGCACGGCCAGGTGGACATCGCCGGTATCTGCCAGATCTGCGACAGCCGCTTCGCCCTTGCCGCGGTCGCGGCTGCCCAACCATACTGTCATCCCCCGCAATGCAAGGGCGCGCACGACCTCGAAGCCGATGCCGGAATTGCCTCCGGTGACAAGAGCGACCTTGCCCATAGGGGACTACGCCGCTGCGGGCTTGGGTTTGGTGGAGCTGGCGTAGAACTGCTCGTAATAGATGCGGTTGCGCCCGAACGGCCCATCTCCGGCACACACAAGCGGCGGATCGACGCGCTTGTGCCGGTCTAGGATCACT
This sequence comes from uncultured Altererythrobacter sp., assembly GCA_913055875.1. Lineage (GTDB taxonomy): Bacteria > Pseudomonadota > Alphaproteobacteria > Sphingomonadales > Sphingomonadaceae > CAJXJY01. The sequence goes on along the minus strand of CAJXJY010000008.1, from coordinate 114,670 downwards.
TTGTCCTGGTCGAACTGGCGGGTGATGTCCTTGACGATGGCGCGGGTCAGGCCCGCGGTCGGGCCGTCGACATTGGCCTTGGGCTGGGTGAAGGCCATCCGGTTGTGCGTCACGTCGCGCTCGACCGGGCAGGTGCCTGTCATCATGACCGTGTCGGTAATGCCGGAAAAGCGGACGTATCCCTGGCCCGGGCCATAGCTAATGGATTCGATCTTGCCGTCGATCTCGCCGCGCGGGGTGTGCATCTTGAGATAGGATGTGATCGTGCGCTTTATGCCGTCGAACTCGAACTCGTATTCGGGCACGGTCTTGGCGCCATGGACGTACTTGAAGTGGCTCACGTCCACCGCGTTGTCGGCGATGTTCTCCATCGCCGTGCCGACATGCCATTCATAGGTGCGGAAATCGGTCCAGCCATCGTCGGTCGCTTCGGAAAACTCTATCGGTTCCCATTGCGGCTCGGCCTTGTCGGGGTGGTGCCACACCATGACCATGCCGTTGACCTCGCGCACCGGCCAGCTGGGAATGCAGTTGTCGCGCTTGGCCTTGGGCGGAATCACCTTCGAATAGGGAATCTCCTCGCAAGCGCCCTTCTCGTTCCAGCGCCAGGCGTGGAACGGGCATTCGAGCAGATTGCCATACACCTTGCCGCCAACGGCAAGATTGGCACCGTAATGCGCGCAATAGGCGTCGATGACGCGCGCCTGCCCATCCTCGCCGCGCCATACCGCAAGGTCTTGGGCGAAATACCGGACGGGCTTCACCTGCCCCACTCCCACCTCGTGCGAATAGGCGATGCAATACCAGCCCATCATGAACTCGGTCTGCATGTTGCGCTCGTCGGGTCCAGGCCGGTCACCATCGACGGCCAAGCGCCATGCCAGCAATCCATCTCCCGAAAGATCGCCGAGATAGGCGTCAGTGGCGGTTTTCTCCGGCTTTGCCGACGCCTGCGACTGCGACGTGGAGTCCTTGATTTCGGCCATGTTCGATCGAGCCTCGCCCCTCTTTCCGCGTTGCGGCATTGATATACCTTAATACTATCCCCACCGGTTTTCATTGGCAACAAAATTCCGAACCGCTCTCCGTCGAAAGTCGGGCGGATTTGCCCGATCGGGCACCGGAAAACTGAGCCGCTAGCGCGGCCGGACGAGAAGTCTATCCGCTCGCCCTGATTGCCCGTGTCATGGGTGTTGACTTAAATTGAGTGATATGAATTAATCGCCACCAGCGAACGATGTCGGGTGAGAGGCTAGGATCGATGCAGGAGCTGAGCATCGCGGGTGGCACGGCGGTCGTCACCGGCGCGGCAAGCGGGATCGGGCGCGCGCTGGCGATCGGCCTGGCGCAGCGAGGCGCGGACCTGGTGCTGGCGGATATCGACGAGCAGGGTCTCGCCGAAACCAATCAGCTGGTTTCGTCCGCCGGAGCGCGTGCTTTGGCGTGCCGGCTCGATGCCGGTTCCATCGACGACAACGAAGCGCTTGCCGAAACCGCATTCGCGTGGGTCGAAAAGCCAGTCACGTTGGTTTTCGCCAATGCCGGGATTCACGGACTGACCGGCGCACTCGACCCCGATCTGGGTGTTTGGCAACGCGCCATCGATGTAAACCTGCTGGGACCGCTGTTCGCGTCGAAGGCGTTCGTGGGTCGCATGGCCGAGCAGGAAACCCCATCGCAATTCGTGATTACCGCTTCGCAGGCATCGGTGATAGCCGCTCCGGGAATGTCGCCTTATGTCGCCACCAAGCACGCGGTCTGGGGCCTTGCCGATTGCCTGCGGATCGAGCTGAAGCAGGCGAACAGCCGGGTGGGTGTCTCGATCATTGCCCCCGGGCGTACCGAATCGGGCATCACGCAGGGGCAGCTCGAACGCGTTCGCGCCGCGCAGGGAGACGAAGCGGCGACGGCGTATGCTGCGCAGCTGGTCACCGCCGACAAGGTAGCCGAGGTGATCCTGCGCGAAGTGGTGAAGCGGCCGTTCTGGATCGTCCCCGCCGATCTCGATACGCGCGAGATGGTGCGTCCCCGGTTCGAGGAATTTGCGGCCGCCGTCCCCGTCGGCCTGATCGAGGCCTGAGCCATGGATGGACCGCAAGCCGAGAGACCGGCGGGTGCCGACGACCGCGTCCTCGTCACCGGGGCCAGCGGCTTTGTAGGTAGCCACGTCACCCGAATGCTTGTCCAACGCGGCCGCAAGGTCCGGGTGCTTCTGCGTCCGACCAGCAATCGCGCTGCTTTGGAAGGTCTCGATGTAGAGATCGTGACGGGCGATGCGCTCGACCCGGCCTCCCTGCGTGGCGCGATGCAGGGATGCCTGACGGTCTTTCACAGTGTCGTGGATGCGCGCGTCTGGCTCGACGATCCCACGCCGATGCGGCGCAACAATATCGACGGGCTGCGCAACGCGATGGACGCCGCGCTTGCTTGCGGAGTCGAACGTTTCGTATTCACCAGCACCATGGGCACGCTCGGGTTAAATCCCGATGGCCCGGTGACCGAGGACATTCCCTTCAACTGGCGCGACAAGGCGCCGCCCTACATTCTCGCGCGGCGCGAGGCCGAGGATCTGTTCATGGCCTATTGCCGCGACGAGGGCCTACCCGGGGTGGCGCTCTGCGTCGCCAACACCTACGGCCCCCAGGATTACCAGCCGACGCCGCATAACGGGATGCTGTGGCAGGTCGCCAGCGGCCAGCGCACGACGATGCTCGATGCCGCGCAACCGACGGTCGATATTCGCGACGTGGCCGAGGCGGCGCTGCTGGCGGAAGAGAAAGGCCGTGTCGGTGAACGCTATATCATCGCCAACGAATTCGTGACGTCGCAGGAATTTTACGGCCTCGCCACCGCGCGCTGCGACAATCCGGCGCCGAAGCTCGTCTCCTATCGCTTCGCCTATGCGATGGCATGGCTGATGTACCGCGTCGCGCGGCTGCGCGGGGTGAAGGACACGATGATGCGACCCGAGGCGGTCTATCTCGCCAATGTGTTCCGCGAAATGGATCACGGCAAGGCGAGCCGCGAACTCGGCTGGAACCCGCGCCCCATCGCCAAAACGGTCAACGACGCCGTCGACTGGTTTGCCGCCCGCGAACGGCAGCGAGGAGCGGACTGAGCACAGCCTCCGGGAAGGACAGCCCATGAACGACTACCAGAAGATCGCGAACCTGATCTCGCACTATTCACGTATCTACGATGATGGCGATTTCGAAGGCTATGCGCGGCTGTTCGAACACGGCGAGATCACCGGCCCGGTCGGCGACTTCAGGACGATCGAGGAGATCGCCGACTATCACCGCAGCAGCATCGTGGTGGGCGAGGACGGCAGACCCAACATGATCCATGCAATTTCGAACTTGATCATCGAGGTCGAAGAAGGTGCCGATACCGCAAGCGCCGAGTGCGTTGTCACAGTGCTGACTGCCGCCGAAAACGTGCCGCTGCAGATCGGTTTCGTGGGCTACTACATTGACACCTTCCACAAGATCGACGGCAAGTGGTGGTTCAAGACCCGGCATTGCGAACCGCGTTTCTACGGCGACATGCGCGCCATGTCGAAGCAGGCGGCTGCGGCGGCAGAGGCAGGCTGAGCGGGAGGCTTCGATGAGCGTTTTCGACTATGTCACTGTGCGCCAGCTCGCCACCGGACTGAAGTTTCCCGAGGGCCCGGTCGCGTGGGACGACGGTTCGATCACCGTGGTCGAAATCGAAGGCGGCTCGGTGGCGCAGATCCGGCCGTCGGGCGAAATCCGCCGCTTCGATTGCGGCGGCGGACCGAACGGATCGGCTGTCGGCCCCGACGGGTTGCTGTATGTTTGCAACGATGGCGGGCTGGTGTTCCGCACGATCGAGGACGGCGCGCGCGAGCCCTATGGCGCCGTGGAAGGTTACACCGGGGGGGCGCTGCAGCGGGTCGATCCGGAAAGCGGCGAGGTCGAGACGCTGTTCACGCAAAGCGGCGGCGAACCGCTCGGCGTACTGAACGATATCGTGTTCGATACCGGCGGCGGCGCCTATGTCGTCGATACTACGGGCAACCGCCTACACTACATGCATCCGGGCATGGGTGAGATCGCAATCGTCGCCACCGACGTCACGCACCCCAATGGCGGGGCCCTGTCGGCGGATGGCAAGACGCTTTACATTTCCGAAACCTACAACGCGCGGCTGGTGGCGTTCGAGGTCCTGTCTTCCGGCGAACTCGGTGCGCCGCAGGAAATCTTCAGATCGACCGGCGGATACCGCTTCGACGGGCTGGCGGTCGACGGCGCGGGGCATTTGTGCGTCGCCAATATGGAGCGCTCGGAGATCTGCGTGTTCGATCCGTCGGGCGAGCAGGTGGCTGCTTTTCAAACGCCGAGGCACGATCCCTACGTAACAAACATCTGCTTTGGCGGCCCTGAGGGCAGCACCGCATTCATCACGTCCGCCGGGCACGGAATTCTCTATTCGGTAGAATGGCCGTGGCCCGGATTACGCCTGAATTTCGCGGCATGACGGCAGCGATTGCGCAGCAGCCGGAGAGCTCGGAGGCCACGGTCCGACGCGTGCTGGGGGTGTGGGCTGATCGCGAAATGGGCGGTCAAATCACCCGCCTGGAACGGCAGGGACGCTGGCGACCGGCTTGGTTCGGCACGGTGCGGACTGGTGATGGCGAGGAAGACATTTACGTGCGGGGAGGCCGCACGACGACGGGCACGGCGAGCTTTACCCTTGAACGTGAATACCGGGTGTTGCAGCTGCTGGAAGAGGGCGGCATTAAGGTGGCGCATGTCCATGGCTATGTCCCGGAACTACCCGCCATCGTGATGGAGCAGGTGCGCGGCGTGCACGATCTTCGCAATGCCGCCAGTGAGACAGACCGCGAGGCCGTTCGGTGGCAGCTTGCGAGCGAAATGGCGAGGATGCACGCTCTCGATATCGAGCCTTTCGTCGAAGCCGGCCTGTCCCGCCCCGAAAGTCCCGTTGCGGCGACGATGGCCTATTACCAGCGCGCCGCAGGCGATGCCGGGCCCGACATATTGCACGCCAATCCCCGTCTCGCTTTTCTGCGCAAATGGGTCGAAAGCAATATTCCGGAACAGGGCAACGGACCGCATTTCACCGCATGCGATGCGGGCCAGTTCATGTTCGACGGCGACAAGCTGACGGCGATGATGGACTTCGAACTCGCCATGCTTGGCGACCCGATGCAGGATATCGCTTTCCTGCGCCGGCGCACGACCTACGAGCCGTTGGGAGATATCCCCTCGTTCTTGGATATGTATGAGAAAGCTTCGGGCAAGCCGCTCGATCGCGACCTGGTGCGCTTCCATACGGTCGCGAGCGCGACGGCGGCGGTGATGGGATCGACCACGATCCTGCATGCCTTTCTCGCCGCGCCGACCGAGGACGGCAACCTCGTGGAGACGCTGAATTGGGTCAACAATTCCACCAAGCAGGCGTTCGAGGGGATCGCGGAAATCGCCGGTTTTGCGATCCCGCACATCAGCCTGCCCGAACCCCGTACCTCACTTGCCGGGCAGGCGGTGACGGCGGCACGCGCGACGGCCGAAGGGCTTGGCGCGGGCGGCGACTTCGATGCCTATCGCAAGCACTCGCTGCTCGCCAATCTCGCATACCAGGACCGATTGGCGCAGTTCGGGCGGCAGTTCGAAAACGACTATCTGACCGAGGCCGGGCGGCTGCTGGGGCGGCGTCCGGGCGATGCAACTGAGGCCGATGCTCTGCTTGCGGACTATGTCACTTCTGCTCCTGCCGGCGAGGAGGGCCTGTTCGAAGTTCTCTGCGCCGAGACGTTGCGCCGTTGCCTGCTGCTCGCAATCCCCGGGTCGACCTATCTGCACGGACTGACCCAACCGATGCAACCGCTCGAATAGGGAAAGAGTAATGTCCCAACCAGCCATCGACGTTTCCGATTGCGCCATCGTCTGCTTCGAGATGCAACGCGGCGTGGTGGGCGACCTTGCTTCCATGCCGGTGATCAAGGATGCCATCGACGAGAGCGGCGTCATCGGGGAAATTTCCCGGCTGATGCAGCCATGCCGCGACGCGGGAATACCCGTGCTGCATATGACCGCCGCCCGTCGTGCGGACGGGCGCGGGGGCTATGCCAACATGCCCTACATCACCCAGCATCTCGCCAGGACGAAGGACAGCCCGGCCGCCAACAGCCTGGTGCTGGGCAATCCGGGTGTTGATGTGGTGCCGGAACTGAGCGCGCCCGATGATATCGTGCTGGTTCGGCTGCACGGCGTCTCCGGTTTCCATGATACCGGCCTCGACACGATGTTGCGCAGCCTTGGTAAGCGAACGATTATCCTCGTCGGGTCGTCGGTCAATCGCGGGATCGCGGGAACCGCTATCGAAGGTATCAACCACGGTTACACCATCGTCATCCCGCGCGAGGCAGTGTGCGGCTATCCGCTCGACTACCGGGATCAGATGCTAGAGCACAGCCTCAAGGCAATCGCCCACATTCCTTCGGTCGATGAGGTCTTGGCCCTTCTGGGAGAGTCCGCATGACGTCCTCGCCGCCCGCGCTGTCAGCCGATATCGATGTCGAGCCGCTGTTCGAACCGCTGCGGACGGAGAAAATCACGCTGCCCAATCGGTTTGCGATGGCGCCGATGACGCGGAAGATGGCGCCAGGCGGCATTTTGCCGGAGGGCGCGCCCGCTTATTATCGCCGCCGAGCCGAGGGGGGATTGGGGCTTATCATTACCGAGGGCGCGGTGCCCCCGCATCCGGTCGGCCATCACAGCGAGGACGTTCCGGACTTTCCCGGCGCGGGCGAGGAGCGGTGGGCCGAGGTCGCCCGCGAAGTGCATGCGGCGGGTAGCAAGGTGTTCGTCCAGCTCTGGCATGCCGGCCTCAAGCGCGACGCATCCGACACCGCCAATCCGACCGAACCGTCGATCGGCCCGAGCGGCGTCTATCCCAACGACTTTCCGCTGAAGCGGGCAATGACCGACAGCGACATTGCCGACGTCATTGCCGCATTCGCTAGCGCGGCGGCCACCGCGCAGCGCATCGGCTTCGACGGCGTCAATCTGCACGGCGCGCATGGCTATATCATGGACCAGTTCTTTTGGAGCCGTACCAATCGGCGCGATGATGGCTACAACGGTGACATCTCGACGCGCACCCGTTTCGCTCGGGAGGTGATCGGGGGCATTCGCGAAGCCGTTGGTCCGGACTTCCCGATCATGTTCCGCTTCTCGCAGCACAAGAACCCCTATTACGAGGTCAGGCTGGTCGAAAATCCGCGCGAGTTGGCGCAGCTGCTGGAACCGCTGGCCGATGCCGGCGTGGACTTTTTCGATCCGTCGCTGCGACGCTTCTGGCTGCCCGAGTTCGAAGGCAGCGACCTCAACATGTCGGGCTGGATCAAGAAGATCACCGGCAAGCCGACGATGACCATTGGCTCTGTGGGATTGGAAAATCCGATGAGCGGGGCAAAGATGTCGGAAGTCAAGGACACCGAAGTGTCGCTCGTCAATCTCGGCAGCCTGCTGGCCATGTTCAGGCGCGGTGAATTCGATCTGGTCGGACTGGCACGTTCGGTCCTAACGAATCCCGGCTGGCCGAAACTGGTGCGCGAAGGGCGCTTCGACGAAATTTATCCCTACAACCAGACCGTGGTCATGGAGCGGCTGGAATGTGCGCATGAGAACGCGCCGTATTAAGCCGCCCTTTTCGCCCGCGCGTCTTCCATGATCATTTCGGCTGCGCGATAGGCGAGCATCATGGTCGGCGCGTTGGTCGCAGATACGGGCACAACCGGAATGGCCGAGGCGTCCGCGATCCGCACGTTCTGGAAGCCCTTGAGACGCAGCCGGATATCGACCGGGCACTCGTGGCCTTCGCCCATCGAGCAGGTGCCGACGAAGTGGTAGTTGGTCATCGTGCCGTTGCGAATGAAATCGGCGACCGATTCGCGATCTTCGGGATCGAAGCGGCTGATCCGGAAGGCACCCCATTCGGCGAGGCTCGGTTGCTTGCTGATGGCGATATTGCGCAGGACCGCATTGATCATCGTCTCCATGTCCTCGGGGGCGGAATAATAGGCGGGATCGACCGCAGCCGACTTGGCCGGATCTTTCGATGCCAGTGTGACGGTACCGCGCGAAACCGGTTTCCCGAGGATCGCGATCAGGCCGTACATCCTGCCCATGCCCTTGGCGACCTTGGGCACTTTGAAGCCAAGGCGGATGAAGAAGCGGACGGCACCCTTGGCTGCCCTGCTTCCGTGCAACCAGGTCGGCAGCTTGTCGTAGGGCACGAAGCGCTGCGCGACGTTCTTCATCGTATCGACATTGGCGAAAGCAGTGAAGCAGACGTCGGGCTGGGCTTCGGGAAGAGTGGCTTCTTGTCCGACACGGTCGAAGCCGTACAATTGCGGGAGAAAGAAGTCGGCATCGTGCTTGCCGGCGAACAGGATATTGGCGCCGGGGTGGTCCTGCAAATTCCTGCCAATCGATGACACCTCTGCCACCGGCGGAATATCGAACTTGGCGAGTTCCTCGGCCGGCCCGACACCCGACAGCATCAATAGCTTGGGGGTTTCAAGAGTGCCTGCGCACAAGACGACCTCGCGCTTGCAGTTCGCCAGCCGTTCCTTGCCGTCGTGCAGGAAGCGTACGCCACTGGCACGTCTCCCATCGAACTCTATCCCGCGAACCGAGGCCAGCGTGCGCACGTCGAGTGTCGCGGAATTGCTCTCCTTGACGAACGCCACATAGGAGCTGCGCCGCACGCCTGTGTTGTTCATCGTTTCGTAGCCATAAAAGCCACCCAGATGGCCGTCGTCGAGCCGGTCCTTGTGCTCGAAGCCCGTGGCCTTCGCCGCTTCGAGTATGGCAGTGGTCAGCCCGGTCGGCCGCTGCGTCTGGAGGCCGAGCCGTGCTTCGAGCCGCTCGTAGAACGGCAGGTTGTCATCCCATTGCCAGCCCTCGGGCCATTGTTCGAAATCCAGTCGGTCGCCGCGCGTGTAGACCGTGCCGTTGATCGAGCCGCTACCGCCCATGCCGCGCCCGGTGCCGACGAAGATGCGCCGGTCGGCACTGCCCTTCTGCGGTACACTGAGCCGGTCGTGCAGCAGCGCGTCATTGCCATAGGCGTAGCGGAAGCCGTCGCCGGTCATCGTCTCGGGATTGTTCTCCGCCGGCTCGCCCGCCTCGATCAGCAGCACCGAATGGCGCCCTTCCTCGGCCAGCCGGCCAGCAACGATGCTGCCGGCGGAACCGCCGCCGATCACGATGTAGTCGTATTCCTGCACCGGTCTGGTTCAGGCCGCGGCGGATTCGGGAAAAGCGACGCACTTGGTTTCGAGATATTCCTCGAACCCCTCGATGCCCGATTCGCGTCCGATGCCGCTCTGTTTGTAGCCGCCGAACGGTGCGTCGCCAGCGTACCACATGCCGCCATTGATGCCGAACGTGCCGGTACGGATGCGGCGGGCGATGTCCAGCGCGCGCTCCATATTCGACGAATGCACCGCACCCGACAGGCCGTAGACGCTGTCATTGGCAATGCGCACCGCATCGTCATCGTCGTCGTAGGGGATCAGTACCAGCACTGGGCCGAAGATTTCTTCCTGCGCGATGCGCATGTCGTTGGTGACGTTTGCAAAAAGCGTGGGCTCGACGAAGAACCCTTCCGGCTTGTCCTCGGGAATCCCGCCTCCGGTCACCAGCGTCGCGCCCTCGGCCTTGCCGATCTCGATATATTCCAGGACGCGCTCCTGCTGTCGCCTGGAGATCAGCGAACCCATGATCTGCATCGGCGAATTGGGATCCTGATAGGCGACACCCTCCAGCGCGTGCTTTAGTATGGCCGCCGCCTCGTCGTGCCGTTCGCGCGGGACGAGCATTCGAGTGATGGTGGCGCAGCCCTGGCCGGCGTGGAAACATACCATCGCGCCGCTGCCCACGGCCTGCGCGAAATCTTCGACATCGTCGAGAATGATGCTGGCCGACTTGCCGCCGAGTTCAAGAAAGACTTTGGCCACTCGTTCGGATGCGGCAGCCATGATCGCCTTACCAGTGGCGGTCGAGCCGGTGAAGGAAATCGCGTCGACCCTCTCGTCGGCGACCAGCGCGGCGCCGACCGTTGCCGCATCGGCGCTCGTAATGACATTGAGGACGCCCGCCGGAAGCCCGGCCTCGACTGCCAGCTCGCCCAGCAAGGAACCCAGCATCGGTGTTTCCGGTGCGGGTTTGAGCACGACCGTACAGCCCGCCGCCAGCGCAGGCAGCACTTTGGCGATGTTGATTTGTGTCGGCACGTTCCACGGAGTGATCGCGGCGACCACGCCGATCGCTTCCTTCCACACCTTGCGCCGGCTGGTGATGCCGAACATCTCTGACGTGCCAATGTCCTGCTCCCAATCGTAATTCTCGGCCACGTCGAGCCAGCCGTCAATCATCCCGAGCGGAGCGTCGCAGGCCGCGGAGAAGATTGAGGCGCCGGGAGCGCCGGCTTCGTCCCGTGCGAGATTCGCAAAGCGCGGACGGTTCGCCTGCAACACAGCCGCGTATCTCCGCAGGGCGGCGATGCGTTTCGCGTGGTCGGTCGGCCAGTCGCTTTCGTCGAACGCGCGCCGTGCGGCTGCGATGGCGCGATCGAGGTCGGAAACGCTGCCGTCGGCGGCGCGGCCGATTTCCTTGCCGTCCCACGGAGAGATGTCGGGATAAGTCGCTTCGCCCTCCGCCTCACACATTTCGCCATCGATCAGCAATTTGGAATTGGGATACACGAAAAATCCTCCACCACGCCATTTTGCCGCTGGCATTGCCTCCAAAATAGCAATTGAGCAACCTCTTTTAACAGTATAGGGTCGTCTCGGAGGATGTCAGAAGGAGCCACAGGTCGTGTTCGATCCCTATAGTCGCGAGTTCGTCGAGAACCCTTTTCCCATGTATGCGCGGCTACGTAACGAAGCGCCGGTCTATCGCAACGAGGAGCACGGCTTCTGGGCCATCTCGCGCTACGAGGATGTCTACAAGGCGCACCGCGATGCGAAGATTTTCTGCAGTTCGGGCGGTGTCACTATCGAAGGGGTGGAGAAGGGGCGTCCCCTGCTGATCCTCAAGGATCAGCCGGAACACGGCGTCGCCAAGGGCTTCGTCACCAAGCTGTTCAGCCGCGCGCGAATGGAAGCGCTTGATATCTTCATCCAAAATCGCGTGACCGAACTGCTCGACGGTCTGTACGAGGAATACGGCCCGGACCGCGAGTTCGACATGGTCAGCCAGTTCTCTGTACTGCTGCCACTCGACGTGATCAGCGAATTGCTCGGCATCCCTGAGAAGGATCGTCAGAAGGTCCATCACCTCGCGAACACCGTGCTTGCGCGCGGTAGTGCGGAAGCGTTGGAACAATCAGCACAGGCGAGCATCGAAGTCACCACCTACTTCATCGGTCTTTCCGGCGAACGCCGCGCCAATCCAAAGGACGATGTGATCTCGATGCTGATCGCCGAAACGCAGGAAGACGCGGATGGCAACGTCATCCAGATGAGCGACATGGAGATCGGCATCCGCTTCATGGAACTGGCACTCGCCGGTCACGAAACGGTCGCCAAGGCCATTCCGAACGGCGCCATGGCATTCCACAACTTCCCGGATGAGTGGCAAAAGTTGCTCGACGATCCGACACTGGTGGAGAGGGCGATCCACGAGATCCTACGCTATGATCCGCCCTCACATTTGCAGGGGCGCACCGCGACGCAGGACGTCGAACTGCATGGTGTCACGATTCCAGCCGGAGACCGGGTGATGCTGCTGACCGGCGCTGCCGTGCGCGACCCGCGCCAGTTCGACGAACCCGACGTTTTCGACATTTCGCGCGATACCGATCCGCGCTCGGTCTATTTCGGCTTCGGTGTACACAAATGCCTCGGTATCCATCTGGCGCAGCGCGAACTCACAATCGTGTTCGAGGAGCTCAGCCGGCGCTTCCCGAATATGAGCGTCGACCCTTCACGAGCGAAACGGGCCGCCCTGACCAACGTCCGCGGGGTGAAGAACCTGCCGATGAAACTGGGCCAGCCCACCTGAGCCCGACGAAGCGAAAACAAGAGGACGAACCTGATGGGCAAGACCGTCGTGATTACCGGGGCAGGCGAGGGATTGGGCCGGGCGATCGCCCGGCGTGTGGTAAAGGACGGCGACAGCGTCGCGCTGATCGGACGCACGGCGAGCAAGGTCGAGGTGTTGGCCGAGGAACTGGGCGAAGGCGCGCTGGCGGTTCCCTGCGACATTTCCGATCCAGATGCGATTACTGTCGCCTTTGAAGCGATCGAGGAGCGGTTCGGGACCGTAGATGTGCTGGTCAACAACGCCGCGATTTACGATCCCACGCCTCTCGACGAGGCAGACATCGTGAGCGTCGTACAGGGCATTAACACAAATCTAACGGGGGCGATGCTGTGCGCCCGAGCTGCGATTCCGCTGATGCGGGAGGGCAGTCATATTTTCAACGTCAGCAGCGAATCTGTCGAGATCAACTATCCGATGCTGACGATCTATCGCAGCTCGAAGGCCGGGATCGAACAGTTCACCACCAGCCTCGCCGCCGAACTCGAGCCAAAGGGAATTCGCGTGACCTGCTTGCAGGCCGCCTCGATGACCGAACCCGGGAAAGCCTATAGCCTCGATCCGGAAATGGGGATGCGCTTCATGGAGGCCGCCGCCAAGAACGGCCTGCGTCTGATGGAAGCGCCGATTTCGCAATACAGCTCGGTCGCCGATCTGGTGCGAGTTCTGATCGACTTGCCGGGCGACCTGCATGTCGAACATCTCAAACTACGCGCACGCAAGGCTTGAGCAAGGCGCTGGCGGTTGCATCCTGCAAAACGCACGGCGTGCGGACTGGTGCCTTGGTCTCGCAGTCAACTTTCGGGGCGTTTCGGCATGTTCGGACCCGGTGCGGGCCGGCAATGAGTTCTGGCCAATAGTGCAAAAGAGGTATATCAATTGTCAAGCAAACCAGAACCGTCGCCGGAGAGGAACATGACTGAAGACGAGATTATCGAGCACGGCAAGCAGGTGTTCGAGAACTGCTATCGCGGTGTCGTGCCGATGCCGGCGCACATCACGAAAGACAATTACGCCGGTCTGTCGATGAAGATGTTCCATGATTTCTGGGGCGCGTTCGAAGACGATCTCTCGATGCGCGAAAAGCGCATGGTGGTGATGGGCACGCTGCTCAAGGCCGGCGATGACGGCATGCTGACGATCCACGCCGAGTGCGCCCTGCGCAATGGCGAGATGAACGCCGAGACGCTGCGCAAGGTGGCGATCATGGCGCTGCCCTATGTCGGTTATCCCGATGCATCCGTGTGCTATCTCGCCATCGAAAAGGTCATCGCCAAGTGCAAGGCCGACGGTGTCGACATCGACGCCGATGTGACGGGCTGAGCTCGTGTCCACCAATCCCCGGACGCTGAATTGGGCGGGCAAGGCCGTCATCATCTTCGGCGGCGTGTTGCCGGGCATCGCCACCGGCACAATTTCGGTCATGCTGCCGGGCATCTCCGAGGCTTTCGGAGGCGGCGGCGATAGCAATCTGTGGATCACCATGGTCGCGACGGCGGCGGGGCTCGGCATGATGCTCGGCGCGCCGATCGGCGGCTATATCGCCGACCGGGTTGGTCGCCGCTTCGTGCTGATGGCGGCCGTCGCTTTGTTCGCTGCTTTCGGCTTGCTGGCGATGGCGGTCACCGATTTGTGGCAGTTGATCGCTGCGCGATTTGTCATCGGCTTTGCCTCCGGCGCGATGACCGCGACCTATGTTGCCATCATTGCCGATAATTTCGAAGACAAGGACCAAGGCAAGTGGGTCGGCTTCAACGCCGCCATTGCGGTGTTATTCGTAGTGATGCTGAACCCGGTTGTCGGCAGGCTTGTCGATGAGGGTTGGCGCAACGGTTTCCTTGTTTACGCCATCGGCTTGCCGATCCTGCTATTGGCCGTCCTCGGGATCCCCGCGCGAGATAGAACCGGCAGCGAGGCGATCGAGGAAAGCGCGAGCCTGATAAGCCTGGTTCGCGGTATTCCGCGGCTCGGCCAGACCGTTTTGCTCGCCACCATCGGAGGCACTCTCGCGACCGGTACCGTGCTCTATTGGCCGTTTCGCTTTCGCGAGCTCGGAATCACCTCGGCCGAGCAGCTCGCCTATCACTACATCCCCAATGTGATGGTCGTCTTCATCGCCGCGTTTTCCTACGGCTTCATCCGGAAATGGCTGTCTGTGAATCAGGTGTTCGCGATGTCCGGGGCGATTTCCGCCTTCGGGCTAGTGGTCGTCGCCATCGCGCCGACCCCGCTTATCGCAGCCATCGGCCTGACGGTGGAAGGCGCGGCCATCGGCTTCATGACGCCCAACCTTTCGATCTACGCTATCTCCATCGCACCCGCCCACTCCCGCGCGCGGGTGGTCGGACTCATGAAAGGCGTCTATTACGGCAGCCCCTTCCTAACCCAGTTCGCGCTCGAAGCGATCAACGGATGGAGAGGCATATCCGCGACCCTGCTGGCTATCGCCGCCATGTCGTTCGGATTGACCCTCTATATTCTGTCAGAAATACGCCGCGGCGAACCGGTCGCTCCAGCCGTCGGGCACTGAGATTTGTATTACCGGAGAACGTCATGACCAAGATCGCCTTTATCGGCCTCGGCAGCATGGGGGCACCGCTGGCGCAGCACATTGCCAAGGGCGGGTTCGAGCTCTCGGTGTTCGATCCCTTTCCGAAAGCGCTCGAAGCTTTCGAAGGTCTTGCTACGCTTGCGACCTCGCCCGCCAATGCAGCTGCCGGAGTGGAAATTGCGGGCATCTGCGTGCGCGACGACAAGCAGGTGCGCGATGTGCTGTTCGGCGAAAATGGGCTGACCGATGCGCTGGAGAAAGGCTCTCTGGTACTGATCCACTCGACCATCTCGGTCGCCGTGCTGAAGGACATCGCGGAGACCTTGGCAGAGAAAGGCATCGCGGTCGTCGACGCGCCGGTCTCACGTACGAAAATGACCACCGATGGTCCGTTCGTCTACACTATGATGGGAGGCGACACCGAGCAAATCGCGCGTGCGCAACCGCTGGTTGACTGTTTTTCCACCGACAGCAGCCGCATGGGGCCGCTGGGCGCCGGGATGGCAACCAAGATCGCCAACAACCTCGTTACCTGGGTGCAGATGGTGATCGGTATCCAGGGTACCAGCCTTGCATTGCGGAGCGGTGTCGAGATCGACCAATTGCTTACTGTGATGAAATCGAACGGCAACCTCACTCCCAGCATGGGCGCAATCATCGGCGGCAAGTTTCAAGCGGTGCCCAACGAAGAGCGCAACGAGCTCTTCGCAAGCCAAGGCGGGATCGGGGAGAAGGACCTCCAACTCGCGCTCGACATGGCCAAGGAGCAAGACATCGACACCCGCATGATCGAACAGGCGCAACTGATGGTGCGGGGGCTGATGGCCGGCCCGGCCTACTGAATCTTTCGGCAGAAGAGTTCAGGCGGCGAGGCGTGCAAGCCTTTCCGCAATGATCGTTTCGGTATCCTGCATGATCGTTGCGACAAGCTCGCCGGCGCCTGGCACGTCGTGAATCAACCCCTGCACCTGCCCGCCCCAGAACAGACCGGCATCCATGTTGCCGGTCTCAAGCAATTCACGGCCATTCACACCACGCACCAGCTCGGCCACGTCCTCGAATTTTGCATCAGGCCGGGCAAGAATCTCCACTACACGATCCGACAGCGGCGTCCTAGCGACGCGAGCGGTGTTGTGGAGATTGCGAAAAATGAGATTGGTCGCCCGTTCGTCGTTGTCGACCAGCGCCCGTTTGCAGTTGTCATGGATGGCAGCCTCTCTGGTGGCGCAGAAGCGGGTGCCCATATTGATGCCTTCCGCCCCTAGTGCCAGCGCCGCTACCAGCCCGCGCCCGTCGGCAAAACCGCCGCTGGCGATGACCGGAATTTCCACTTTGTCGACACAAGCCGGGATCAACACGAGGCCGGGAATATCGTCCTCCCCCGGATGGCCCGCACACTCGAAGCCGTCGATGCTGATCGCATCGACACCCATCCGCTGCGCCGATACGGCATGGCGCACGGCGGTGCATTTGTGGATCACCTTGATGCCGTTGGCGCGCAAATCGTCGATGTGCTCCTGCGGCTTGTTGCCTGCGGTCTCGACGATGGCGACCCCGCCCTCGATGATCGCTCGGCGATATTCCTCGTATGGCGCGCCGCCCATCTTTGGCAGGATGGTGAGGTTCACCGCAAAGGGCTTGTCGGTCATGTCCTTCGTACGAGCGATCTCGACGAGCAGATCCTCGGGTGTCGGCTGGGTCAGCGCGGTGATCGTCCCGAGCGCCCCTGCTTGGGAAACAGCGGCAGCGAGTTCGGCGCGACCGACCCACATCATTCCGCCCATCATGATCGGATGCTCGATGCCCATCAGTTCAGTGAAACGGGTCTTCATCATGCCACTCCCACAAAAGGTCTCGCTCCGATGGATGCGATTCATTCTGGCCATTTGCATTAAATAGAGTTAACTGAATTGCAAGTTCGATTGGAGGAGAGGCTGCCATGGCTGATACGAAAACCTGGTTGGGTCAGCCCGACAAATGGGCGCGGCTGAAGCGGATCGAGGCGCTCGATATGGACAAAGACTGGTTGGAAATAGGGGGTCTTACATCGGCCGATTTCCTGTCGATCATTTTCCCGGTTCCGTTTGCCGGCTTCATGACCACCTTTGCCGCGCCGCGGATGTCGCGCATCCTCGCCTCGACCGGAGAACTTACCAATCGCGTTGCCAAGCGCGCGGTCGACACGATTCTCTTTTCGTCCACGCTGCACACGCATGGCTTCGGGACGCCCGAGGGTCGCAAGGCGGCTCGGAAGGTCAACGCGCTGCATGCGCAATACGACATCCATCCGGACGACTTCATCGCCGTCGGATGCGACCCGCTGATCTTCACCCTTGACCTGTTCGATAGATACGGCTGGCGGGACTTGCTGCCCAAGGAACGCGAGGCGCAAAGGCTTTATTACGACCGGCAGGCGCGCGCTTTCGGATCGCGTAAGCCGCTCCCGAAGACCGAAGAGGAAATGCGCGACTTCATCGACAACTACTTCGAGACGCAGCTCTGGTACGAACCGCAGAACCAGGAAATGGCTGAAAAGACGCTCGACTGGTATGTTGAACTGGCACCAAGGCCTCTTCGCGGACTGTTTCGCAAGATCCTGTTGTCCACGCTCGATTCCCGGGTGGTCGAGGCATGCGGCCTCAAAGCGTCCGGCCCGGTCGACCGCGCCATCTCGCACGTCGCGATGAAGGCGCTGGCGAGCAAGGATCCGGTGCCCGATGGCCGGCCCGATATGCTCAAGGACCTGGTCAACTCAGTGTATCCCGATGGCTACACGATCGACGATCTGGGCCCGAAACTGAAGGACCCCGCGCCGGACGGCGCAGCATGCCGGACGCAAACCGCGGCATGAATATCGCAGCCGGAAGAATCGAAACGCCTTCGGGACAGGGTCTCGCCTTCGACAGCGTCGGCGAGGGCAAGCCCGTCATTTTGCTGCATGGTGGAGGGCAGACGCGACATTCCTGGGCCAAGACCGCTAGCTCGCTGGCCGGGCTCGGCTATCGCGCCATCAGCGTCGATGCGAGGGGGCATGGGGAAAGCGACTGGGCTGGACGTTACAGCCTGTCCTTGTTCGCGGAAGATCTGCGCGCCGTCATCGCAACGCTCAAACCCGGCGAGGCGCCTGCGATCATCGGCGCGTCGCTCGGTGGGCTGAGCGCGATCGTGGCACTGGGGAGCGATAACCCGCCGCCAGCCTCCGCTCTGGTGCTGGTCGACATTGCCACCAGGATAAAGTCCGAGGGGGCGCGCCAAATTCGCGACTTCATGCGCGCGCATGCAGACGGCTTTACTACTGTCGAAGAAGCGGCCGATGCCGTCGCCGAATATATGACCGATCGCCCGCGTCCGAAAGATCCGTCGGGCCTGCGCAAGAATCTGCGTAAACGGGACGGGCGGCTCTACTGGCATTGGGACCCGAGCTTTCTGAGCGGGGGGAAGGAAGCCGATCCTGACATCGAGCGTACCGATCTCGACGTGCTGACGGAAAGGCTGGTGCTTCCGGTGCTGCTGGTGCGCGGCGAACACAGCAAGGTCATCGACGAGAATTCGATCGCGCATTTTCGGGAGCTGGTGCCGCATGTCGAAACCGCCGAAGTGAGCGGCGCCGGTCACATGGTCGCCGGTGACGCCAACTCACCCTTCGCCGATGCGATCATCGGCTTTCTGGCGAAACATTATCCAGCACAAAATACGGGACAGCAATGAGCGAGAACAAGGGAACAGAGGGGCTGGAGAAGTACAAGGCCAAATTGCTGCAGGGGCTCGACACCTCGTCAAGCGATGTGGGTGGGAGCGTGGAAGGTCTCGATACCTCGCCGCTGTTCGAGCCGCTCGACGTCGGCTCGGCGAGGATCCCCAACCGCATCGCTATGGCCCCCATGACGCGCACGATGTCACCGGGCGGTGTGCCAGACGACAAGGTGGTCGCCTACTATCGCCGTCGTGCGGCTGGCGGCACCGGGCTGATCGTGACCGAAGGCACCTATGTTTCGCACGCCAAGGCGGGTTTTACGCCGTCGGTGCCGCGTTTCCACGGCGACGAGGCGCTGGCAGGCTGGAAACGGGTCGTGGACGCCGTTCACGCCGAGGGGGCCAGCATCTTCCCTCAGCTATGGCATGTCGGCCTGATGCCGCTCCCTACCGACGAGTTCGATCCGCTGGATGCACTCAGCCCGTCGGGTTTCCTCAAGGCCGACGAGCGGATCGGCAGACCGGCCGCGAGTCCCGACATAGAGCGCGCCATCATAGCATTCGGTGAAGCGGCGCGCTCGGCGATGGAACTGGGTTGCGACGGTATCCAAATCCACGGCGCGCATGGCTACATGATCGACCAGTTCTTCTGGGATGCGACAAACCGGCGTGATGATGACTTCGGCGGCGCCGACCTGCTCGCACGCTCGCGAGTCGCGCTCGAAGTGGTTAAGGCCTGCCGCGCTGCGACGGCGCCTGATTTCCCGATCTCTTTCCGCTTCTCGCAATGGAAGCAACAGGATTTTACCGCGCGTCTGGCATCCACGCCGCAGGAACTCGAAGCGTTTCTCACGCCGCTCGCCGGTGCCGGCGTCGATATCTTCGATTGCTCGACCCGCCGTTTCTGGGAGCCCGAGTTCGAAGGCAGCGATATGAACCTCGCGGGCTGGGCGAAGAAACTGACCGGCAAGCTCTCCAGCACTGTCGGGTCGGTTACGCTCTCGAACGACCTGTTCTCGGGCTATGTCGAAGGCGCCGAAACCTCGGTCGGCAATCTCGCGCGATTGCTCGAAATGTACGAGCGCGGCGATTTTGACCTGGTCAACGTGGGTCGCGCGCTCATCGCCGATCCCGAATGGGCCAACAAGGTGCGCGGGGGGAGGACGGACCAGCTCTTGCCGTTCGACTCGAATTTTCTCGCAGCGACCGAGCTCTACTAGCTACTTGCCCCCGGGGGTGGTGCATCATCCTCGAAAAGGAACATGCCTTTGCGCAACTCGACCGAAGGATCGATACGGTATCGGCCGAAGTCGGTGACGCCGTGTTCCGCCAGCACGCTGTCGTCGATGAAGAAGTTGCCGGTGCATTGGCGCGCGGGGCGGGTCAAGATCGCATAGGCGGCATCGGCCATGATCTCGGGTGTGCGGCAATGCTTGAGCGCATCGGCATCGGCCGCCGCGAATTCGATCGCCGCCGTGGCAATCCCATAGCGCGGCCATAGCGAATTGAACGCGATGCCCGCCTCGCGAAATTCCGCAGCCATGCCGTGTGTGACCATCGACATGCCGTACTTACTCATCGTGTAGGCGACATGATCCGCGAACCACGCCGGATGGAGGTTGAGAGGCGGCGACATGGTCAGCACATGCGGATTGGTCGCCTGACGCAGGTACGGGATCGCCGCCTTGCAGGCCATGAACGTGCCGCGCACATTCACATCCATCATGAGGTCGTAGCGCCTGTTTTCGGTTTCCAACGTCGGCGTGCGCGAGATGGCCGATGCGTTGTTGACGAGGATGTCGATCCCGCCAAAATGGTCTGCCGAGTGCCTCATCGCGGTAACGATTGCATCTTCGTCGCGAATATCGAGGACTAGCGGGAGAGCGGCCCCCCCTGCGGCCTCGATCTGTTCGGCTGCCGTGTAGATCGTACCGGGTAAATGGCGATGTGGTTCGGCTGTCTTGGCTGCGACGACGATGCGCGCGCCGTCTCGCGCGGCACGCAAAGCGATCGACAGACCGATACCGCGGCTGCCTCCGCTGATGAAAATGGTTTGTCCCTCGAGGCTCATGGCGCTCCCAACCGATCGATCTCAAATGCCGCAACGCATCGCTGTGAGCAAGATAGAGTTATATCTATTGCAACTTGTCAAGCGATCCAGCAACGAATGCGCGCAGCCCGTCCAGGGTCGACAATCCGTCCAATCGAGTATGCCAGGCCGCCTTTGTCCAAAGGCATTAACCGCGGAAGAATCCGAGTTCACGCGCCCCAACGCCTTCAAAGATAGATGAAATCTTCTCGTATCTGCAATTAAGGTGTCTCTTTTGCGCAACTCCACTGACACTTCCGCCTAGCATCCAGGAAATCGCTGCTTGTCTCAACCTATAAAGTTATCTTAATATGGTGTGCCAGCGACCGGAATAAGGTCGCCTAGGAAACAGATCGGGAGTTTAGGGATGTCTTGGAATCGCCCCCAGAATTTTGCTGCCAAGCAGGCTTTGAACTGCACCGTTGCAGCGCTTGCGCTGCTCGGTACGTGCGGTGTCGCCAATGCGCAGGCCATCGACGAGAGCGATCTCGATAGCGAGGAAGTCGACGGAGCTCCGGAGGTCGATGGAGCTTCGGAGGACGACTTCATCGTAGTGACCGCCCGCAGGACCGATGAAGACGTCCAGGATATTCCGATCTCGGTCGGTGTGCTCGGTACGGCCGACCTCAAGGCGAAAGATATTGCCGACTTTCAGGACCTGAAGGGTTCGGTCGTCGGGTTGACCACTTCTCGCACCTCCACCGCCGGCGGCGGCTACGTGACTATTCGCGGTGTGACCGCGATCGCGACTCCGCAGCCCGCGTCCGATCAGGGTGTCGGCTTCTTTATCGACGGCGTCTATATCGCCCGCAGCCAGGGCGCGGGCGCACCGCTGGTCGATGTGCAGCGCGTCGAGGTCCTGCGCGGTCCGCAAGGCACCCTGTTCGGGCGCAACAGCTCGAACGGTGCGATCAACTTCATTACCAACGTGCCGGTCGATTATTTCACGGCTTCGGCCAGCGCCTCGTACGGCAATTACAACGAAATCGAAGCCGAGGCGATGGTCAACATCCCGATCACCCCCGACCTGATCGCGCGTTTTGCCTTCAAACATCAAGAGATCGAAGGTGATGTCAAGAACACCTATACTGGTCCTGGGCTGATCTATTCGGATCCAGATGTGGGCCGGATCGAGCCGGTCGAGACTTTCGGCTTCGAGAATTCCGAATCCTATCTGGCGCGCCTGCGCTTCACCGGCATCGAAGGTGTAACGGTCGATTACAAATACGATCGCGAAGAGGTGCGGGCGACGCCGGGGCCGAACCAGATACTGGGGTTCTCGCCGAACAATGCTTTCGGTGCCGTTGTGGGCAATATCTATCAGATCAACCAGGCCCTTAACCCTGGCGGCGTTGTTCAGAGCCTGACGCGCCTGTCGAGCGTGAGCGCCGAGCACGCCAGTCTCCAGACCATCGACAATGACGGCCACATGCTCGACATCAATGCCGAGCTCGGAAACTCGATGAGCCTGCGCAGCATTACCGCCTATCGCACCACCAAGAGCGAAGGCAGTACCGACCTCGACGGTTCGAGCTTCGTTCTGCCGTTTCCATTCCCCATCGTGCCGAACTTCTTCTCGTTCGGTGCCGGTGCCTTCTGTCTCTCCTGTTCGACGAATATGCTCGATCAGCATGCGTGGTCGCAGGAATTGCAGCTGGTGGGAAGCGCCGGTGCACTCGATTACGTGCTGGGTGCATTCTATTTCGACGAGCACGCCCGATTCAAGAACACCTACGCGATCTACACCTCCCAGCCGCTGGCTCCCGACACGTACACCCCTAATCCGAACTTCGCCAATCCGATCGGTTTACCGGGCGATTTCGTGCTGGGTAACGACGGCATTTACGACAATGCGTCCTATGCGCTCTACGGCCATGTCGATTACGCTTTCTCCGACATGTTCGACATTTCGCTCGGCCTCCGTCACACTTGGGACAAGCGCCGCACGAATGACATGCGGGCATTCGGCTCTGGCCTGAGCAAGCTCAGCGACAGCCGCTTCACTTACGATGCGGCGATCAATTTCCATCCTTCCCAGGATATCCTGCTGTTTGCGAAATATGCCCGCGGTTACGTGGCGGGAGGTATCGACAGCAACATCACGTTCCGCCCTGAGGTCCACGACCAGGTCGAACTGGGCTTCAAGGGCGAGTTCCTCGATCGGGCACTGACGGTCAATGCCTCGGTCTATCAATCGTGGATCAAGGACCGCCAAGCCACTCTGCCGAGCACTTCGCCATCGCCGTGTAACCCGGTTCTGCTGGCGGCGGGCTTCACCGCTCCGTGCCCGGTCGGCCTGTTCGTCTACAACTTGCCTGGCACTTCCACGGTGAAAGGGTTCGAAATCGAAACCACGATCCGTCCCACGGTCGGGCTGACCTTCACGGGCAATCTTTCCTTCAACGATCCCAACTTTTCGACCGGCGAATTCCATCGCGCGCCGAAGCTGAACATGGCCTATTCGGCGCAGTACGATTTCCCCGAATTCAGCAATGGATCCTACCTGACCGCACGGCTCGATGCCAGCTACCAGGGTGAATACTACGCCACCGGCGGTAACGTCGCGACTTCATTTACCGGCACTGTGGATCCGCTCCTTCGCGACGGCGCAGACAACGCGTACTATCTGGCGCAGCTCGAGCAAGCCTCGATTGCGGGCGATTATTTCCTGGTCAATGGGCGGGTGGCGCTGACCGAAGTTCCGATCGCCGGCGGTCGTTTCGAGCTCGCGGGCTATGTCCGAAACCTTTTCGACACCCGGGCCGCCGTGTTCACGGTGAACTACGGGTCACATTATTCGGGCTCGTTCGAGCGCCCGCGTACCTATGGCGTGAGCCTGTCGGCCGACTTCTGATTTCCGGTCTCTCCCCGGATCCCTTCGGGCGCGCCCGGTCTCCGGACCGGGCGCGCTCTCTTTTGGGAGAAACCAGATGACGATCAAGGTCGTACAATGGGGTACGGGAACGGCCGGACTACGCGCGTTACGATGCGTGCTCGGCAACCCGTCGTTGGAATTGGTTGGCCTTCACGTGGCGCGGCCGGAACGGGCCGGACGCGATGCAGGGAGCTTCGTCGATCTGCCCGATACCGGCGTGACGGCCGTCAACGCTCCGGATCGGCTATTGGAATTGGGCGCGGATTGCTGCGTCTATATGGGAAGTTTCGCCACCGGAGGTGCGCATGAGGTGATCCCGTTTCTCGAGGCCGGGATCAGCGTCGTGACTCCGACTCTACAGACATTGCTGACCCCGCAATTCGCTCCCCAGGATGATTTCGAGCCCGTCGAAGCGGCGTGCCGAAAAGGTAGAAGTTCCTTCCTGTCGACCGGCGCCTCGCCCGGATTCTGCACCGATGTGCTTCCGCTGACGATGCTTGGGATCGTCGACGAAATCCGCCAGGTGCGCATTCAGGAGATCGCCGATTACTCGCAATATCCGGTTGCGGCGGTAGCGCGGGCTTGGGGCTTCGGAAATCTACCCGGCGAACCGGTCCCGCTGTTCGAGGGAACGCAGATAACCGATAGCTGGGAGAGCATCCCGCGCGATATTGCCCGTCGGCTTGGGATCGAGATCGAGGAAATCCGGGTAAAAACCGATTGCGGCCTCGCCGGGCGCGATATCGAGGCAGCGTTCGGGGCGGTGCCAAAGGGGCGCGTGGCCAATATACGCTTCGAGGTCGAGGGGCTTGTGCATGGCCACCCGCTGGTCGTGCTCGAACACGTCAACTGGTGCGATTTCGATGCGCTGCCCGAGGGCTGGCCCCGCGGCAATGCCCGCGCCGAATTGCTCTATCGGGTCGAAGTGACGGGCCGTCCCAACCTCTCAGCGGAAGTCACCCTGGACTATCCGATCGCGGCGATGCGCGTGGTCAATGCCATCCCGGCGGTGGTCGCGGCACCGCCCGGCATACTTGCCGGTGCGGACGTTCTGCCCTTTGCCAGCAACAATGTCGTGGGCGAAACCGAATAGCTTCTACTTGAGCACCACCGGATTGATCGGCGAGCCGAAAGCGCCGGTGATCCTGAGCGGCGGAGCCGAGAACAGGAAGCTGTAGCGACCGTCCTCGGCGCAATCCTTCGACAGCCCTTCGAGGTCGAACATTTCGCCCAGCGGCATGCCCATGTCGCGGATCGCCAGCATATGCAGCGGCAGGACGATTTCGCCGGCCAGGCTCTCCATGCCGAGAAACTCGACCGCCATGTTGTCGGCGCAGACTGCCGCTGCCGACTTGTCGTGGAGCCATTCGGCACACTCGACGCCCAGGCCGGCCTGGAAACCCGCCACCTTGGTCTTGTCTTTCTGCACGGTGAAGACCCGCAAGTGACCGGTGCGGACGATGACGATATCGCCTGGCTCCACGGTCACGCTGAACTCGTCGCAAGCGCGATTCAATTCTTCGGGCGAGATCTTGTGATCGGCCGGCAGCGCGTCGACACCGTTAAGTTTGGCGATGTCGAGCAGATGCCCGCGCGACATGATGCCGGGATTGCCGAGATGATGCACGCCATTCTTTGTCGTGCCGCGGGCCGTCAGACACTCCGCGGCCTTGCAGCCGTTATAGAGCTCGCCATCGTAATGGACGTGGCTCAGCGCGTCCCACTGGGTCGCGGCCTGAGTCGGGGTGACCAGCACGTCATCGTTGAAGCGCGAGCGCGGATTGTGCGGGTTGAAAACCTGATCGATATCGCAAGCGAGCAATTGCGGATTGGGCCGCTTCGTAATCTCGGGAACCTGCGGCCCGTCTTGGCTGAATTCCAGACCGAGGCTGAACATCTTGCCCGATTGCACTTCGGCCGCGGCACGCCTGAGTGCTTCGGGCCCGACGTGATTGAGCGTACCGCGCTGGTCGTCTTCACCCCACCGGCCCCAATTGCGCAGCCGCTCCGCCGCCTTGTCGAAATCGATCGTCATCTGCCTCTCCCCCAGTGTGCCAATGGTTCGTTCAGGCGTTTTCCGGAGCCTTTTGCTTTTCAAGGCCCTCCATGCTGCCTTCGGCGCGCCAATCCTCGAGTATCTGGCCGAAGCTGGTCATGCTGCCGTTATAGGTGGCGATCTTGATCATCGAGGGATCGGGCTTGCCTTCGGCGTTCATATAGCTGGGCGTGCAATTGGCGCGGAATTCGGCCGAGACCATGAGATATTTCATGATCACCTGCCACCAGTCCGCCTCGCCCTGCTCGGTCGCTTCGATGACCTTGATGTTTTCCTCGCGGCATGTCTTGACGATTTCGGCCGCGTGGATGGCCAATTCCGTCAAGACGTGGACGAAGTTTACCGTCTGCCCACCTTGTACCAGGCTGAACATCAGCAGGTTCGGGAATCCCTTGGAATGGATGCCGTGCACGGTGTGCGGTCCGTTGGGGCCGCTCCAATCCTCGGTCATGCTGACCCCGTCGCGGCCATAGATCTCGAAACCGAGACGGCGGACGTAGAAGGTCGAGATTTCGAAGCCGGTCGAATAGATGATGCAGTCGACGTCGTAATGCCGGCCTTCGACAGTGAGGCCGGTCTCGTCGATCGACTCGACGCCCAGGCCCTTGGTGTCAACCAGCGTAACATTGTCACGGTTAAACGCCTGCAGGTATTCGTCGTGGAAGCACGGCCGCTTGCACATCATGTTATACCACGGCTTCAGCCCTTCGGCGGTTGCCTCGTCCTCGATGACCTTGTCGACGCGGGCGCGGATGATGTCCATCTGTTCCATATCGGCGAGTTGCTGTTCCTCGCCGGTCGCCGAATAGGCATGTGGGATGGCTTTGAAGATCGCCGTCCAGCCATCCTGGATTTCGTCTCTCTCGACTTCTTCGCTCGACATCATGCGGGTAAAATCCTGCATCCGCTTGCGCTGCCAACCGGGCTCGAGCGACTGGTACCATTCCGGATCGGTCGGGCGATTGTCGCGCGGGCCAACCGCAGATGGTGTGCGCTGTACGACGTAGAGATGCCCTGCATCCTCGGCGAGGCGGGGAACCGCCTGGATCGCCGTAGCGCCGGTGCCGATGATGGCGACCTTTTTGTCCTTGAGCCCTACCATGCGCTTGCTCGGACCGCCGCCGGTATAGTCGTAGTCCCAGCGAGTGGTGTGAAAACTCTCACCTCCGAACGTCTCGATGCCAGGAATGCCTGGCAGCTTGGCCTTGTGCATGATGCCGCCGGCGATCGTGACGAAGCGGGCTTTCAGCCTGTCGCCGCGATTTGTGGTGACCAGCCAGCGATCCTCGTCGTCGAGCCAACGCAGCTCGCTCACCAGCGTCTGGAACAGCGCCCGCTCGTAGAGGCCAAAATGCCGCCCCACGCGCTGGCAGTGGGCGAAGATTTCCGGCGCCTTGGCGTATTTCTCGGTCGGCATGTAGCCAGTCTCTTCGAGAAACGGCATGTAGCAGTAGGATTCGACATCGCAGGCGGCGCCCGGATAGCGGTTCCAGTACCAGGTGCCGCCGAAATCGCCGGCCTTTTCGATGATGCGGAAATCCTTGATCCCGCGCTGGATCAGGCGCGCACCGGTCATCATGCCGCCCATGCCTGCGCCGATGATTACGACTTCGCATTCTTCCTCGACCGGATCGCGCTCGATCTCTTCCTCGATATAGGGATCGCGATCGAACTTCGTCGCAATCTCTTCGAAGCCGAGATACTGTGAGTTGCCGTCTTCGCGCAGGCGCTTGTCGCGCTCCGCAGCGTAGCGAGCCTTGAGTTCCTCGAGACGGCGAAGTTTGTCGGTAGACGTCACGGCGATCACTCTCCAATTATCAATTGAGATACCTTTATATCCCGCCCTCACGTAAGGCAAGGAGAGAATCCGTTGCGTCGCGGGCAAAACAACTTCATCAATCGATCAATGTCCGCACCTCGTATCATCACCCCGGGACCCGCCGAATTGGCGGATATCTCCGGCCAGGTTGCGATTGTCGGCGTGGGTGAGTCCGTAATGAGCGGGCCGTCGGGCCGAGATCCCAAAAAGATGGCCTTTCTTGCAATCAACAATGCCCTGGCAGATGCAGGATTCTCCTCTGCGGATGTCGATGGTATCATGGTCGCCGACGGATTGCCGGAGCAAATCACGCCTGACGATTTCCGCGACCGGTACGGCTTGGAACAAGCGCTCTGGTTTTCGGGCGAGGGTGGCGGATTGGCGCGGATCGCGACGGCACCGCTTGCGGCGTGGCAGGCGATGCGCTCGGGCGAAGCGAGCGTGGTGGTGAGCGTGCTGGGGATCGACTGGGCCTCGCAAAGCCGCGCCGGAACCGGCGGCCCGGCGGAATATCATCGTGAACACGCGATCAAGGCCAACGCCGAAGCGCCGTTCGGCTTTCTCCCGCAGCCGGTCTACTTCGCGCATATCGCGCGGCGGCATATGCTCGATTTCGGCACCACCGGGGCGCAGCTGGGCGCGCTCGCGGTCGCTTGCCGACGTCACGCAACAGGGCACCCGGGTGCAGTGCTGCGAGACAAGCCGTTGTCGCTCGACAAATACCTCGCCCGTGAGCCATTCATCGATCCCCTGCGCACGGACGATTGCTGTCTGATCTCGGATGGGGCGGCCGCCTTGGTGATGGTTTCTGCCGATCGGGCCCGCGATTTCCCGAAACGAGCGGCGATCGTCGAAGGCGTCGGCTATGGCGGTGCGGAGGAGGGCACGATGTTCGCGCAGGAGCCGGCCTTTACCTCGACCCCGATGCGCTTCGCGGCGCCGGGCGCTTTCGCGATGGCGGGGATCGCCCCCGGCGAAGTCGATGTGCTGTCGCTGTACGATCCGTTCACGGTCACCGCGCTGATGATGATCGAGGATATGGGGTTTTGCGCCAAGGGCGAGGGTGGGCCGTTCGTCGAGGGTGATCGCCTGCATTTCGATGGCGGCGGAATCCCGCTCAATACGCATGGCGGCATGTTGAGCCACGCCTATACGCTGGGCGCATCGCATATCGTCGAGCTCGTGCGGCAATTGCGGGGCGAAGCGGCAAACCAGGTCGAGGGCGCCGGGATCGCCATCCATGGCGGTTATTCGGGAAGCGATGCCGCGTGCCTGGTCTTGCGGAGAGGCGATTGATGGACCTTCCTCTGCCCGATCCGGAGGCCGAACCGCTTGCGCCGTTCTGGCTGGCAGCGCAAGAGCGCCGACTTTGCCTGCCGCAATGTCGCGCCTGCGGGCGGGTCGACTGGTATCCCAAAGGCACCTGCCGCGGCTGCGGATCGCAAGACATCGCCTGGACTCGCTTCAGCGGTGCAGCGACGCTCTTTTCCTGGGCCGAGGTGCGCCGGGCCCTCGACCCGCGGTTGGCACCGCTCGTGCCCTATATCTCCGCCATCGTGACGCTCGCGGAAGATGGGCATTCGCGAATCGTCACGCGATTGGTCGATGTCGATCCGATGTCGTTGACTGCCGGCTTGCCACTGGCCGTGCGCTTTCTCGATCTCGGCTATCCGCTGCGGGATACGGCCCTGCTCGCGCCGCTTTTCACGTGCCCCGATCCATGATAGAGGTAACTCTATAGAAGAGGAAGGGCGAGTCAGTGCCGGATGTGAACAAGTCAGTGCAGGACAGGAAGCCGACCGACACGCCCACGCGCGAGGCGTTTCGCAAGCTCGGCGTGGCGGATCTGGCGGAATGGCGGGTAACCGTGCCGGCCAATAATCCCGATGCCGATGCGCGCAATCTCCAGTCGGAATTTCCGATGGGCTGGTACTGCGTCTGCTACTCGCACGATCTGGCTGTCGGCGAGGTCAAACCGGCGCGCTATTTCGGCACCGACCTCGTTGTCTGGCGCGGCGAGGATGGCGTGGCGCGTGTTCTGAAGGCCTATTGCCCTCATGCCGGCGCCGATATGTCGAAAGGCGGCAAGGTGTGTGGCAATTGGCTCGAATGCCCGTTCCACCTGTGGCAATGGGATGAGGCGGGCAATCCGAGAGAAATTCCGTATTCGGTCAAGCCGCTCAAGATCGATCCGGACAGCACGCCGAGATGGCATACGCGCGAGATCAACGGTATGATCCTGGTGTGGTATCATCCGGACAGGGGCGATCCGCTGTGGCAGCCGGTCGTCTTCGACCAGGTCGGGCGCGACGACTGGACGCCGCTACAGACTTTCGATTGGAAGACGGCCAACGCGCTCGAGAACCTCTCCGACAACGCGGTCGATGTCAGCCATTTCAAATACGTCCACGGCACCAACACCGTTCCGGACTACGAATTCGAATTCAACGGGATCATGCGCAGGATCGTCGCGAAGCTGGAATTTGAGACTTCGAAAGGCACCGCGCGCGGGACGATCGAGTCGATCGCTTACGGACCGGGGCAGGGCTGGGTGCGCTATACCGGCCTGACCGAAATGCTGATGCTGACCGGCACCGCGCCGATCGACCGCGACCTGCTGCATACCCGCTTTGCATTTACCCATCCCAAGAGCGAGGCCGAGGGTCCGCGCGGTGGGCTGGCGCGAGCGATGATCCGCGAAGTCACCAGCCAGTTTGATCAGGACAAGCTTATCTTCGACCGACATATGCGGGTGGATCCGCCTTTGGTGTGTCAGGGCGATGGTCCTTTCGGCCGCAACGCCAAATGGTTTTCGCAGTTCTATTCGAAGTCCGGCATCGCTCCCCGGCTGCCCGAACCGCTGCCCGATTTCACCATCGAAACCGCGTGAACCGGCTCGACCTTTCGGACATCGCAGACCGCAATCTGCCGCGCATCCTGCAATTGCAGGCGGAAACGAACGGCGACGGCACCTGGCTGATCCAGGACGAGCGCCGGATTTCCTTCGCGCAGGCGGATGAAGCCGTCACCCGGATAGCCCGCGGGCTGGAAGCGCGCGGAGTTGGGCGCGGCGATCGGGTTTCCTTCTTTGCCACCAGCGATCTCGACATTACCCTGCTGACGCTGGCTGTGAACCGGCTTGGAGCGATGTGGATACCCGTCAACGGCGAGTACAAAGGCGAGTGGCTCAGGCAGACCCTGCGCGACAGCAGGCCGAAGGTTATCGTTACCGATAGCGTCCTCGCGTCGCGCCTCGGCGAGGTCATCGGCGAAGTGCCGCACGATCACGCGTTCCTGCTCGGCTCCGGCGAATTGCCGAACTGGGCCGATCGATTCGACGAACTCAAGCACGCAGCCGCCGACACGTTCGACCACTCGGGAATCCACTACGGAGACGTCAATGCCGTCCTGTGGACCAGCGGTACCACCGGCAAGTCGAAGGGCGTGATGCAGAGCCACAACATCTGGATCCGCAGTGCCGAGAAAGGCGGGCGATCCAGCTATCGCACCCGGCCCGGCGACGTACACTACAATTGCCTGCCGATGTACAACACTGCGTCGTGGACGACCGGCTATTTCCGTTGCCTGGTGGAGGGGATCGCCTGCGCGACCGACCCGGTGTTTTCGGCGAGCGGGTTCTGGGATCGCGTCCGCTACTATCGAGCGACCCATATCTTCACCCTCGGCGCGATGCACATGTATCTTTGGAAAGCACCCGTTCGCGATGACGATGCTGAAAATCCCGCGCGGTATGCCACGATGACCCCGATGCCGAAAGACCTGCTCCAGCCCTTCTGCGAACGCTTCGGCATCGAGCGGATCGGGCAGGGTTTCGGACAGAGCGAGATGTCGGCGGTGCTCTCTCTCCCGCACGAGCTGGCACTGTCGCTGCCCCAGGGGGCGCTGGGCACGCCGAATCCCGATATCGACTTGCGACTGGTCGATGATTCCGGAGCCGACGTTGCGCAGGGCGAAGCGGGCGAATTCGCCATCAAGCCGCGCCTGCCGCACATGATGTTCGAAGGCTATTTCGAAAATCCCGCAGCCACCTCCGACGCTTTCACTGACGATGGCTGGTACCTGATGGGCGACCTCGGCCGGCGCGACGAAAAGGGGAACTACTATTTCGTCGATCGCAAGAAGGACGCCGTGCGGCTCGCCGGGCGCAATATCTCGACCATGGAGGTCGAAAGCGTGATCCGCCGCCATCCGGATGTACAGGACGTGGCGGTGTTCGGGATCGTCTCGGACGAGCTGGACAGCGAAAGCGAGCTCGCGGCGCATGTGATCCCCCGCGCCGGAGCGACGCCGAACATCGCCGAGCTCGCCCGCTTCGTGAACGAGAATGCGCCCTACTATTTCGTCCCGCGCTATATCGAACTGATCGACAGTTTCCCGATGACGCCGACCAACAAGGTCCAGAAATACCTGATGCGCCAGCGCGGAGTCACCGATGCGACATGGGACCGTAAGGCGGCCGGGTTCGCGCTGGCCCGTTAGTAACGGGTCTGCGCAATGTCGGTCAGTTCGCGCGCACCCGCTTCGGGGCCGACCGGAATATTGGCCGTGCGCCGCTCGAGCAGGCGCGTGATTACCGGTGGTTCTTCACCGCGATGCAAGGCGAGTATCGCATCCCAGTTTTCGGTATCGGCCAGGGTGTGGCGCTTGTTGTGCCGGACGTAGTCGTGCCACGTCGCAACGTCGTAGCGCTCCACCCAGCGATGGCGCGCACCGAGGTCGCGCATCAGCGTCCACCCATGCGCGCCGTCGCGCCGCCGCACGCGCCGCCGCTCGCCCATCAGCGCCAAGAACCGTGGCACGTCGGCTTCGTCGATCTCGTAGGCGATAGTGATGACTACCGGGCCGCTGCGCCCCTCGATGGGAACCAGCGTGTCGGGCTCGCTCCATTGGTAGGGATCGAGATCGCGCTCCTCGTCGATGATCGGCAGCAAGCGGCCAAGCAGGATAGAGGCGACGTGCAGTCCCGCGGATACGAGCAGCGCCGTGACGATGCCGGCCCCGTCCGCGAAGACACCGAACGCGGCGGCACCGATCGCCATCGCGCCGAAGGCGGCCATCTGGTAGATCGAAAGGGTTCGCGCCACCACCCAGCGCGGCGCGGCGAGCTGGATCACCGTGTTGCAGGTCGAGAGCGCCAGCACCCAGCCGACCCCGACGAAAACCAGCGCCAGCATCGACACCGGCAGATAGGGGCTGAACGCGATCGCCACGGTGCCCACGGCCGCGCTGAGCGAGGCCAGCACGACGACCGTCTCGCTGCCCCACCGCGCGAGAAGCGGGCGGACGACGAAGCCCGTCGCCACCGACCCGGCGCCATAGGCACCAAGCAACAAGCCGAAAGCCAGCGGCCCGCCCTGCAACTGCTCGCGTGCGATGATCGGCAGCAGCGCCGAGACGGCGGCAACCGAGAAGCCGAACAGCGCGGCGCGCGGCATCACGCGCAGGATATCTGGCGACATCGAAGTGTAGCGCAGTCCGGCCGCCATCGCCGTGGTCAGGCGCTCGCGGGGCAGGCGCGAATCCTCGTCCTTCGGTGGTGTCCAGCGCAGCAGCACGGCCGTGAGCGGGAGATAGGTAAAACTGTTGGCGACGAAGGCGCCGATCGAGCCCACCGCACCCACGATCGCCCCTCCCAGCGCGGGGCCGAGCGAGCGGGCGATATTGAACGTCATGGAGCTGTAGGCGACTGCCGCCGGCAGGTTGGCACGCGGCACGATCTCGCCGATGACCGCCTGCGAGGCCGGACCGTTGATCGCAAGCCCGGCGCCGATGGCGAAGGTGAAGGCGAGCAGGAGTTCCGGAGTCAGCCAACCCTGCCAGGCGAACACCACCAGCGCCGCCGATACCGTCAGCATGAAGACTTGCGCGAACAACATGATGCTGCGCCGCTCGAAACCGTCGGCCAGCGCGCCGGCGGGTAAGGCAAGCAGCATCAGCGGCAAAACCAGCGAAGTCTGCACCAGTGCCACCATCGAGGCCGAGCCGGACAGCTCGGTCATAAGCCAGGCAGCGCCTACGCCCTGGATGTTGGTGCCGAAACTGGAAACGAGCGTCGTCAGCCACATGGCGGCGAAAATGCGGATCGCGAAGGGCGATTGCGGCGCCTGTTGGGCGCGGTCGATCTCGGTCCGATCTCTACTACGGACAGCGCTCATCGCGGCAACCGTTATCCGGATTCGAGCAGACGCGAAATACGCTTGGTCAACAACGGCTCGATGCTCTCGATCTGCGGCGCGATATAGAACTGGCGCGTGGTGATCCCGGCAAAGGCCGCCTGAGCAATGGCTTCCGGCGTCATCGCCCCGCCGCGCAGCTCTTTCGCCGCTTCGTCGCCGCTTGCCGCGCGGGTACGCTCCTCGCTCTCCCTGAGCAGGGGCGTATCGACTCGCGGCGGGCACAGCATCGACACCTTGATCGCGTCCTGAGAAGCCAATTCCATCTCGAGGCTGTCGGCGATCGCCCACACCGCGTGCTTGACCGCGGTGTAGGATGCCAATTCGGGAGCGGAAACGAAGCTCCCCATCGATCCGGTGATCACGAATTGGGCCGACTCGCCGGCATCCAGCATGCGGCCAAGGAAGGCGTGGACGGTATTGACCGTGCCCATGATGTTGATGTCGACCGAACGCTGCCAGATCGCCAGATCGGGCCGCAGCGTGGAGCCGTAGTTCAACACGCCCGCATTGGCGAACACCGCCGCCGGTGCGCCGTAGGTTTCGAATACCTCGTCGGCGAAGATCCCGAATGCCTCGGCATCGCGGATATCGAGCTTGCGCGCAATGCCGCCGCCGCCGCCGTTCGCCTCGACCATGGACAGGGTCTCGTTCACGCCGTCTTCGGTAATATCGGCAAGCGCCACGGTCATTCCCCGTTCCGCCGCTGTCAGTGCGAGCGCGCGGCCGATTCCAGAGCCTGCTCCGGTGATGACGGCATTGCGGCCGCCGAGTTCGAGACCGGCCATTACGCCGCTCCGGCCAGAGCAGGTTGCGTCGTATCCGCGAGATCGCCCGAGAAGGTCATCGCGTGCCAGTCGATCTCGGTCAGCAGGCGATGATATTCGGGGCTGTACCACGGCGCGTTGACCTGCAGTCGCCCACCCTGGTCGGCATTGAGATAATAGTTCTTGTCCGCTCCGCCGAGGGCGCTCAATTGCACGAGGTTCTTCGATTCCTCGTCGAGCGCCTCGTTATAGGCATCGTAGGCTTCGCGGGTGACATCGACCTGGCTCGCTCCCTCCTGAAGCATCCGCATCAGCATCCGTGCGGCGAAGCTGCCCCACGTGGCGAACCAGACGGGCTGCTGCGGACCGCCGGAGATCGGCTGCGAGTTGGGGCCGTAGAGCGTGAACAGGTTGGGGAAGCCCGGATGCATCAGGCCGAGATAGGCGCGCGCGCCGTCCTTTGAATCCCATTCGTCGTGCAGGTCCTGCCCATCATCGCCCTTGTAGCGCGTGGGCCAGAGGTACTTCTCGACCGCATAGCCGGTGGCGGTTATCACAAGATCGCATTCGTGGACTTCGCCATCCTCGGTCTCGATACCGTCGGGCACGAAGCGCTTGATCGGCGTCGTGCGCAAGTCGACATTGTCGCGCGTCAACGCCTTGTACCAGCCATTGTCTACCACCGGGCGGCGCGACAGCGGGGCGTAGTCGGGCGTGAGCTGGGCGATCAGCTCCTCGTCGTGATCGACCTGGTCGGCGATGTACTCTTTCAGCGTGACGCGCATCGCGTCATTGCCTTCGTTCACCACCCCGCCGCTCTTCTGCCACTCGGGATCGGGCAACATCAGCTTGTGCGTGTCGAACAGCGGCACGGTGGCGGTGAAGCGCCACCAGTTGCGGTAGCCGGGGAAGTTCTCGATCACCCACAGGTGCTCGTCCTCGATCGGGCGCCCGTATCCTGCGCGCGGAGTGATCCATTGCGGCGTGCGCTGGAACACGTCGACATGCTCGGCTTCGCGGGCCAGCGCGCCCAGGAGCTGCACGCCGGTCGAACCATTCCCGATGGTGGCGATCCGGCGACCGGCATAGTCCAGATGCTCGGGCCATTGCGCGGTGTGGACGATGTCGCCCTTGAAATCCTTCCTGCCGGGGAAGTCGACGATCTTGGGCGAGGCGAACAGCCCGCTGCACGAGACGATGGCGTTCACGCTCATGCGTTTCTCGCCTTCGGGCGTGTCGACGGTGAGGTGCCACAGGCTCGCCTCGGAATCCCAAGCCGCTTCCTTCACGTCGTGCGCGAACAGGGTACGGTCGTAGACACCGAACTTCTTGCTGACCTTGTCGAGATGCGCGCGCACGGTCTTGCCGCGACCGAAATATTCCTTCCAGTGGAATTCACGGTCGAACATCAGTTCGTACGACACCGACATGGTGTCGACGCGGACATCGGGATAGTTGTTGACGCTCCAGACCCCGCCGACTTCGGGGCGACGTTCGAGCACCGCATAGTCGATGCCAAGAATGTCGAGCTGCACGCCCATCCCGATGCCGGCAAAGCCGCTGCCGATGACGGCGACCTTGAACCCCTCCGGAATATCGGGACGCTCGCCCTCCCACTCGGCCATATACGGGTAGTCGTCGAAACCGGCGATCTCGTGGCGGGCATTGTATTCCTTGTCGCCGATGGGGGTACCGAGGGCCAGTTCCATCATCGCGCGCATGGCGGCGGGTTCCGGCGTTTCGGAGAGGTCGGTCGATGCATTTTCGCTGAGCCAATTCGTCGCGCGCGAGATCACCTGCTCGCGCTGTTCCTCGTCCCACTGCGCCAGCGGCGGCAACTCCGCCAGAAACTCGTCACCGGTGTGCTGGAACAGCGCGATCCGCACTGCCTCCAGGTCCGCGAAGCGCACACCGCGCCTGATGAATTCCTTGTCCTGCATGGCACCGATTCTCCCAATTGCGGTACCCCTATTACCACACAGATTTTCTTTTGCAATATCGAAAAACATTTCCATTTTGCAAAAGATCTGGTAGAGAACGGCCATGAGCAGGCCCGCCCTTTCCGCCCTTCGCGCGCTCGAGATCATCGATGTGATGGCGGGGCAGCCGTCGGAGAAATTCACCCTGTCCGATATCGTGCGGTTGACCGGCACCAATGCCGCGTCGTGCCACGCCATCCTCAACGTCATGATGCAGCGCGGCTACCTGCTGCGCGATCCGGAGCGGAAGACCTATCGGCTCGCACCGGTGATGGTGGCGATCGGCGAAGCGGCGGCGAGGCACGACCCTCTGCTGGCGCAGGCGAAGCGGGTCGCCGCGGACTGGGCCGAGCGCAGCGAGCGGGAAGTCGTGCTCACCGCGCGTGCGGGCGAGGATATTATCGGCGTCGCCGGCTTCGCGCCCGCTCGCATTCCGAACACCAGCGTACGAGTGGGCCAGCGCGTGCCCTTGCGCGCTCCCCTGGGTGGTTTGTTCTTCGCTTGGGCCGATGCCGACGAACAGGCCGGATGGTGCAGCCCCGACGATGACGAAACCCCTTTTGCAGTGCGCGCTGCGCACGAGGCGGCGCTGGCATTGTTGCGCGAACGCGGTTTCCTGGTCTCGCTCCGCACGGTCGAGCACGGTGCCTTTACCCGCCAACTCGTCCAGGCGCAGGATGAGGGGCTGGCGGAAAGCCGCTTGGCGGTATTGCTCGCGGCGATGGATAACGGGCTCTATCAGCCGTCCGAAATCGAACCGGAAGCAGAGTATCGCGTACAGACGCTGTCGGCTCCGATCTTCGATAGGCACGGTCGGGTGCTTTACAATGTCGGGGTGGTCTATCCGGCCGAGCCCGTCAGTGGCGAAGACTTGCTGCAAGAGGGATACGCGCTGGTCGAGGCCTGCAACGCCGGGTGGGCGGGCGAAAGAATAATCAGAAAAGGAGCGGAATAGTGAGCAGCAGTTTGGATCTGCGCGACCAGTGCGCGATCGTTTGGGGCGGGGCGGCTGGCATCGGGGAGGCAACTTCGCGGCTCCTGGCGCAGCGCGGTGCCCGCGTGGTGATTGTCGGCCGAAATCCCGCTCCGGGTGCGGATTTGGCGGAGGCCTTGGCGGCAGCCGGCTTGCAAGCCGTCTCGGTTGCTGGCGACGTGATGAGCGAGGAATCGGTCGAGGCGACAGTAGCCGCCGCGACAGATGCGTTCGGAACCCCGACGCTGTCGGCGAACATCATCGGGACTGCCGGATTCAGCGACCTGCTCGATATGGAAACACGGATGTGGGACGACCAGCTGGCGCTAAACCTGCGCCCGATGTTCCTAATCGGACGAACCATGGCGCGCCGGCTGCGCGATGCGGGAGAGCGTGGATCGCTTGCCTTTACCGGCTCTATCGGGGGAGAACAGGGCGCCGCACGGCATGCCGCCTATGGCGCGGCCAAGGCGGGGATGGTGGCCTTGGCGAAATCCATGGCGATGGAATGGGGCAAGCTCGGCATCCGGGTGAATCTCGTTTCACCGGGTCCGATCGCGACGCCGCGTATCACACCTTCTCCCGAGATGAACGCGCTGTTCGAGCGCAAGCTGCCGGCGGGCCGCTTTGGCAAGCCCGAGGAAGTGGCGGAAGCACTCGCTTTTGTGCTGTCCGACGCGGCAAGCTTCATCAACGGACAGAACATCATCGCCGACGGCGGCTGGATGGCAGTCCCACCGATTTCGGCGGACGACAATCCCAATATCTAGGCGATCAGGCGCCGTTCTTCCGCGCGCCTCGAGCTGCCCAAGCCTGCAAGCAGGTGCGCCCGCTTGAGGAACAGGTGTGCGTCGCATTCAGCGGTAAAGCCCATGCCGCCATGCACCTGGATACTTGCCTTGGCGTTCTTGATGGCGGCGTTTCCCGCCAGCCAGCGCGCCGCCGCCACTTCGCTTGTGTCGTTTCCGCCGAGACCGAAGGAGACGGCCGCAACCCGGGCCTGCGAATCCGCGGCATCTGCGCGTACGCGCATGTCGGCGAGGCTGTGCTTGATCGCCTGGAACGAGCCGATCGGCTGGCCGAACTGTTCGCGCTGCTTGGCGTAGTCGACAGCCAAATCGGTCGCCGATTGCGCCAAGCCGGACAGCGCAGCGGAGATTAGCAACGAAATCTGGTCGGCGATGGCATGGCGCGTAACCGGCGCGGGGGACGGCGAGGTGCGGCTGATCCCAAGCGTTTCGTCCATGGCGTGTGCATCGGCCCACTCGAAAGCATCAGTGCGATGCAGGGACGCTCCGCTGTCGAGCAGCACGATCCAACCGGCGCCTTCGCCATCGTAGAGAAACAGATCGCCGCCAAGACCGGGCGCAGCAAACGCGGCGCGGGTTTCCCCGGCAATCAGCGCAGTGCGATCCTCCCCTTCGGCCAGATGGACTGCCGCGATTTGCGCCAATAGCGAAGGCGAAGCCAGCACCCGACCCAGTTCTCGTGCCGCGATTACCTCTTCGGGAAGTCCATAGCCCGCGCCGCCATCCGCTTCGGGCACGCCCATGCCGAAGATGCCCAATTCGGCGATGTCGCTCCACATCGCACGCTCGCGGGCACCGCCATGGCCGCTTTCCTCGCGCAGCCGGTCAACCGGCAGCAAGTCCGCCAGCATCCCGCCGATGGAATCGGCAATCATCTGCTGTTCGTCTGTGGGGTGCAGGTCGATGATCATATCGCGGCTCATATGGCTCTAGGCCCCCGCGGCAGATCGAGCACGCGTTCGCCGATTACGTTGCGGCGGATTTCCGACGTGCCGCCGCCGATCGCCCATTTGAAGCTCTCGAGATAGTGCAGCGGCCAATTGTGCTCGCCATCGCGGACAAGCGCGGAGCATCCGAAGATTTCCAGCGCCGCCCCGTTCACGCGGCGCGTCAACTCGCCGAAATAGAGCGCGGGGATATTGCCCTCGGCCCCCGGTACCTCCTCACGCATCCCACGCGAAACCGATGCGATGGTAAGCGAACGTAAGGCCATGACTTCGGCGCGCAGGCCGGCGAGCTTGGCGGCGACGGCATCGTCCGCGATCAGCGTACGGTTGGTTGCGGGATCGGTGGTCTCGCGAGCCGCTTCGATCAATCGCTCGACACCGTTCGCCAGTTCGATCTGGTGTGCGATCGTACCTGTCCCGCGTTCGAAACCGAGCGTGGTCATCGCGATGGCCCAGCCCTTGTTGATCTCGCCGACCACATTGGTGAGCGGGATGCGGACCTCGTCGTAAAACACCTGAGCGAAATGGGTGACGCCGCTCATCGCGGTGATCGGGCGGATGTCTATGCCGGGCAAGTCCATGTCGCACACGATCCAGGTCAGACCACGATGGCGCGGTTCTTCGGGATTGGTGCGCACCAGCAGCTCTTGGCGGTTTGCGCCCTCGGCATAGCTGGTCCAGATCTTGGTGCCGGTGACCACCAAGCAATCGCCATCGACAACGCCGCGGGTCTTGAGGCTGGCGAGATCGGAACCCGCGCCGGGTTCGGAGAAGCCCTGGCACCAGTTCTCGTCCCCCTTGAGAATGGCCGGGAGGTATTTCGTCTTCTGCTCGTCCGAACCCTGTACGATGATCGTCGGCCCGGCATGGCTCAGCGCCACGAACATCGAGGCCGAGGGTGGCGCCCCGGCACGGGCATATTCCTCGTGCCAGATCAGCTGTTCGAGCACCGATAACCCGCGCCCGCCATATTCCTCCGGCCATGAAACGCCAGCCCAGCCGCCTTCGTATTGCGTGCGCTGCCAGGCGAGATCGTATTCGCGCAGGGCGAGGCCTTCGGGCGGCCGCGGACCCTTGGGGACATGGTCTTCCAGCCAATCGCGGCATTCGGCGCGGAATCGGTCGAGCTCGGGATCTTCGATCAGGCGCATGGCAACAATGTCCTTAGCGGCTCTTGGGCAGGCCGAAAAAGGCTTCGGCCACCTGGCTGCGATGGACTTCCGACGTGCCACCATAAACGGTGGTGACCGAGCCGTGGCGCATCTCGTGCTCGAGCTGCTTCGCGCCATGCTTGCCGCGCAGCAGGCTGTCGGGCGCAGCCATCTCCCACAGGTCGGTGGCGTCCTTTAGCAACGCTTCGGAGCTGTAGAGCTTGCTCATCGGCCCTGCCGCGCGGTCGCTGCCCTGCTGCTTGAGCCAGAGCGCGCGCCAGTAAAGGAGATACGAAACGCGGTTGCGCGTCGCCGCCGCGGCAACGCGTTCGAGCACGCGCGGGCTGTCGATGGCCTTGCCACCGTCGCGTTCCGCCTCGCGCGCCCATTCGACCGCGCTTTCCACGGCGTGGCGATGCGGTCCGGTAAAGCCGCCGCCGCCCTGTTCGATGGTGAGCGCGAAGCCCATGACTTCGAGCCCGCCATTGACCGGCCCGATACGATAGCTGTCGGGTACCCGCACGTTTTCGTAAAAAGTGGCATTGGTACGCTCGTCCTGGAACGTATGCACCGGGTGGATTTCTACGCCTGGATCGTCGAGCGGGACCAGGAACACCGTCATGCCCCTGTGCTTGGGGGCCTCGTGATCGGTGCGGGCGAGCAAGAATGCATGATGGGCGAGATTTGCGCCGCTCGTCCACATCTTCTGCCCGTCGACGATCCAGTCGCCCGAGCCATCCTCCGCCTGCCGCGCGCGAGTCTTCGCTGCAAAGACATCGCTGCCCGAGTGCGGCTCGGAAAAGCCGAGGCAGGAAATGATATCGCCATCGGCGAGGCGCGGGACGATATCCGCCCTAGCCTCGTCCGAGCCGAAGTGGATTATCGAATGGCCGACCAGATTGGAGACGTATTGCGAGTGCGATGTGACGCCTTCGTCTTCCCACACCTGTAGCGCGGCGGCGGTGGCGAAATCGTCCAGTCCGCGCCCGCCATGTTCTACCGGCCAGCTGGGGAATAACAGTCGCGCCTTGCCCATCTTCTTGTTCAGTTTCCAATCGTGTCCGTCATAGGAAAAGTGCGCGTTGTCGCGGTATTCCTGAGTCAGTTCCCGCTGGAAGAACGCGCGCGTTTCCTGGGCGAAAGCCACGGCTTCCTCGCCATAGCCGAACTCGATCTCCATTGGGCCTATCTCGGGAAGGGCAGCGTCGCTGCCGAGCCACAGCCGCCGTCCCGCCTCGATCAGCTGGTCGCGCGGATTGCCGAACACGCCAGGGGCGGCCCGGGCGCGGCGAACATAAAGCTGAATATCGTATTCGATCGCTAGCCCGTAGCCGCCGAACGTATGCTGCGCGCGATAGACTGCCTGCGAGGCAGCCTGTGCGGCAAACCAGTAAGCCATGGGCGCGGCGGCCGTGGCCTGCGGTCCGTCCTGAGCGATCTCCGCCATCGCCCAGCGCCAAATCATGTCCGCGCCGGTCATCTCGGTCGCCATGTCGGCCAGCGGATGCGCGACTGCCTGATAAGCGGCGATCGGCCTGCCGAACTGTTCGCGTTCCTTGGCATAGTCGCCTGCCAGTTCGAGCGCGCGCAGGCCCGCCCCGGTCATCCAGGCGGCGGTAAGCAGCTTCCATTCCTCCAGTGCGGCGAGGAAGTGCGCGCGGGCGTCATTGCTGGCCGAGAGCACTTCGCCGTCCAGCGCAGCCAGATCGAGCGAATCCAGCGGCTGCCCGGCGAGATTGACCGGTGCGCCTGATTTGCCGGGCCGGACTAGCTTCACATCCTCGCCATCGAGCGCCAGCACGGCGTCGGCCACCGCACCGCCGGGCACGAGTTGCGCGCCCGCATCTGCTTCCGATAGGGCGAGCGTCACCACGGCCTCGCCGGTGCTGGCCGCCTGGATTAAGTCTTCGGGGCCCTGCACTTGTGCCAGCAACCGTGCGGCGACAATACCTTCCACCAGCGGCGCGCTGGCGAGTTGGCGACCGGCCTCGAATGCAACTAGCCCGGCCTCGAACGCGCCGAAGCCATCTTCCCCCGGCAGGCGCATGGCGAGCGCACCCATTTCTCCGAGCGCCTTCCACAACTCCGCATCGAATCCGTCGTTCTCGTCCTCGGCCTTGCGCACTCGCTCCATCGAGCTTTGCTCGGCGAAGAACTTGCGAAATTCGTCCGACAGGATCGTCTGGT
This sequence comes from uncultured Altererythrobacter sp., assembly GCA_913055875.1. Classification (GTDB taxonomy): domain Bacteria; phylum Pseudomonadota; class Alphaproteobacteria; order Sphingomonadales; family Sphingomonadaceae; genus CAJXJY01. Next base: position 72,476 of record CAJXJY010000008.1, on the reverse strand, counting down.
CTTCGGACAGCGACAGATTCACGCCCCTGCTCCTTCGCTTACCGCGTCGGCGGCCATCGCCTTGACGCTCTTAAGGTCGACTTTAAGCGAGGGCGTACGGGGGATGGCATCGGGAAACAGGTAGGCGACCGGCACATTGGTCTTGGGCAACCTGGCGCGAATGGCTGCTTCCACCTCTTCGGCGGACAGTTTGTCATGGCCCGGCTGCATTTCGATCACGGCCACGGGAACCTCGCCCAAGCGCCGGTCGGGCGCTCCGACCACGCTGCACACCGCAACGCCGTCCAGCCGGTTGATCACGCCTTCGATTGCGCCGGGCATGATCTTGAAGCCGCCGCGGATGATCACACCGTCGATGCGGCCCCGGTGGTACAGGAAGCCGTCCTCGTCCAGCATACCGAGATCGGTGGTCTTGATGAACTCGTCGCCGAGCATTGGAATCTTGACCTCGATTAGGCCGGTCTCACCGGCGGGCAGTGCCTCGCGCGTCTCGGCATCGACGATGCGGACGACATTCTCGCCCGACGGCCTGCCCACGCTGCCGAATTTGGCCTCGCCGAATTTCTCGTGCAGCGCTGCCGACATAGTGGTGGCCGCGCCGCAGAACTCGGTCGCGCCATAGGAGAGGAGGATCGCGACATCGAAGCGTCGTTCGAATTCGCGATGCGAATCGACGTCCACCGCAGCGGTACCGACCATGACATAGCTGACACCGTCCAGCGCATCGTCGCCGACATCGGCCCGATCAAGCAGCATCCGCACGCCCGCGGGCGGGATCACCACCGCACGCGGGCGTGTGGCCCACACGAATGCGAGCCAGTCGTCGAGATCAAACTTTTCTTGGAACAGCATCGGCCGCCGCGTCACCGCGTAGGGCAGGAAAGAATAGATGCCGGAGATGTTGCTGAGCGGGAAATTGACGGTTCCGGGGTCGCCTTCCTCGTCCTGCGAACCTCCCTGGTCGAGCACCCCTTGGGCCAAGATCGCGGTCTCCAGCGTGGAGAACAGCGCGGGCGATCGCTTGGGTGCGCCGGTCGTGCCGCTGGTCAGCAATTCGACCACCGGCTGATCAGTGGGGGCCGCGGTGTTCGAGCGGTCGGCCTCGAGATCGCCCGCTACAAGCTTAACGGGTTCGTCTGCCTCGAGGTCCGCCGAAAGCGAGATTCCCAGGGCGCCGGGTGCGAGCGCGGCGAGCGTTTCCCCGGTCCAGTCCTGCTCGTCGGCAATCACCGCAGGGAGATTTAGCGTCTTTAGATCCGCCGCGATGGCCTCGGGCGACTGAAACGCATAGGCCATCACGATGCTGCGGCGACCCGCCAGCAGAGCCAGCAGCGCGGCCGCGAAAGCGGGGCGGTTGCGCGGCACGAAGCCGATCTGCTGTGCCTCGCCAAGCCCCGCTGCTTCAAGCAGTCGTTCCACTTCGTCCGCAACCCGTTTGAGATAGGCCCAGCGGACCTCGCTGCCCTTGAAGTGCAGCGCGACCTTCTCGCCGTCACCGGCAAGCGCAGAGGCAATTAGCGTATCGAGCATCCGAGCCATGGCAAATCCTATCCCTGCAATTGAGATACAGGAATTGCTTTATGGTGCAAGGCAATTCGCGTCTGGCGCAGCTCGCAATCAGTCTAAGCCGCCGCGCCGTGGCTGCTCGAATATATCGCCCTGTCAACGCGCGCCTGTCCAACAATCAAACTCGTTCAGGGCATCCTACAGCGCCGGACGTGAACCGGGTGCAGCGCGCTCCTGCGGCGCGCCGGCGAAGCATTGCGCGATCTCCAGCCACTTTTTCGCCGCGTCACCCTCTGCGACGAGCGCGGTATCCTCGAATGCGCGGCGTTGCGTCACGACCATCGCAAAATCGAGCGCCGGGCCGCGGACCGAACCCTGGCCTTCGCCGGGCCAGTCCCACTCGTCGCCCGAGGGAGGCGTAAGTCGGACGTCCGGACGAGCAGACACTTCGAGACCGCGATTGCGGAACGACCACCCGAAGGTGCGCACGCCGAGATCGCAGATATGCCGGACGCGCCCGGTCGGCTTGCGCTCGACACCAAACAGGTCGTAGATGTCCTGGCCGTGCGCCCACACCTCCATTAGCCGCGCAGTCGCGAAGGACAGCACGCCCATCTCCGGTCCGAACCAGACGACGCGATAGCCCTCGGGCGCATCGCGCAATTGCTGCACGATATTCTCATAACCTTTGCGCCAGGTCTTCAGCACTTCCGCATCGGAAATTCCCGCGAATTCGCGGCGCACCTGTTCGGACAGTTCGATGCCCTCTGCTTGCTGCGCGCGGATATCCTCGACCATGGCGGCGAAGGCGTCGCGATCGTCGAGCGAGACCAAGCCAAAATTATCGACTTGGTGCAGGTGAAGGATCTGATCGCGTGCGGTCCAGTCGAAAAACGGCGTAGGGCGCTTCCAGTCCGCGTCGGCAAGGCCGGATACGAAACCGTCCAGTTCCCGGTTTTCCGCGAGCAGGTCTTCGCACAGCGCGACGACCGTCGACGGGTCAGCCATTCTGCAGCACCGAGTCCTTGAACATGGTGTTTTCGAGGCCCTTCTTCATCCAGTCCTCGATCGTGCCGGAGCAGCGGTGGCTGGCCAACTCGGCCATTTCCACGTCGCCTTCGAGAATCGCATTGGCGAGCTTGAGCCGCAGTTTGCGGTAGGTCGCCACACGATCGGGCCGGTTGATCAGCACATCCTGCTCGCGTCGCAACTGCGCAGTAAAATCGTAGAGAATCTCCAGCAGCAGGGTCAGCACAGCGTTCTGGCTCATTTCGCCGAGAATCTCGCCGAACAGCCGCTCGCTGCGCAGGAACTCGCGATAGCCGTGGCCGTCGGCTTCGTTCTCGCCCGCCTCGAGATCGACCTGGCAGTCGATGAATTTCTTCAGCTTGGCTCGCAGTGCCGGGTTCTTGTTGCGCGCGGCGCGCTTGGCCAGTTCGGCCCGCAGGGGCTCCATAGCGGCGGTGGTTTCCGACAGGCCGGCGTTGCGGCTCATCAGGTATAACGCCGCCATACGGCTGACGCTGAGCGAGCCGGGCCGGGCGGCGAAATAGCCGCCACCGACACCGCGCTTGATCGTAATCAGGCTTTCCTGAACGACGCGCGCCGACGCCTGCCGCAGGGTCGGGCGGCTCACCCCGAGCCGGCCGATCATGTCCTCTTCCGAGCCGAGGAATTCGCCGTCGTCCTTCGACAGGGCGTAGATCCTCAACTCCTTCGCTGCGGCATCGACTGCCGAAACCGAGTTGGCCGTGCTGCGCTTCGTTTTTGTTTCTGCCACTTGTTTCGGTCCTTGACGTGTCGTGTCTTCGAATTCGCCGGCGATTATTGCACCGTCAGCGAAAATGCCCGCCCGTAACGGCTATCGCAGCCGAGGAAACAAAAGCCGATTCCGGCGTCGACAAAAAGAGGCAGACCTTTGCTACCTCTTCCGGCGTTCCGGGTCGAGCTGCGCGATTGAGCGTTTCCACCGCGACGTGCGGGCTGTCGTCTTCGAACATATAGGCGGTCATCGGGGTCTCGATGACGCCCGGGCAGACCGCATTGATGCGCACGGTCGGACCCAGTTCGCCCGAAAGGGCCTCGGTAAAGGCGACGAGACCGGCCTTGGTAGCCGAATAGGCGGCGAGACCCGGTTGCGAGCGCAGGCCGGCCAGTGAGGCAACATTGATAATCGTGCCAAATTCGGCCTGCTCCAAAAGTGGCAAGGCGGCGCGGCAGGTCAGAAACGGACCCCCAAGGTTCACGCTCAGCACGCGCTGGAAATCGGCGAAGCTTGTCTCGCGCACCGGCTTGCGGACCAGGATACCGGCGACATTCACCAATCCGTCGATCCCGCCCATCCGCTCGGCAGCGCCGGAAATCGCGCGTTCGACCCCGTTCTCGTCGGAGATGTCGCCCGCGACGGCGTGCTGGCCCAATTCGTCGGCGATTGCGGAGAGCCTCGCTTCGGTGATATCGAGCAATGTCAGCGCCGCGCCTTCGGCCGCGAACAGCCGCGCCACGGCTTCGCCCATGCCCGAAGCCGCGCCGGTCACGACTATCTTGCGCCCCTTGAGCCTTTCTCCGCTTGCAATCGTCAATTCAACTTCCTCTTTTTCCCCTTCTATGCTCTAAAAAGCCCAATTGGAAGCTGATAAACGTGATTTGAAATAGAGGAATTGCAATGCCGATGGATTCCGACGCCGAGGCGATGATGAAATTGCTGGACAGCATGGCGCCGCTTCCGACAGCCGAGACTGTGGCCCATGAATATCGCGCGGAGCGTGCCGCCGATCTAGCCGGTCGCGAGATCGAGGTGGTAGAAATCGATCACGTCGAGACGTTCGATATCGAGCGCGATGGCGTTCAGGTGACGGTCCGCCTCTACCGGCACGGAGCGAACGCCGAGCCGCGCCCGGCTCTGCTTTACATGCATGGGGGCGGGTTCGTGACCTGCAGCATCGACACCCACGACCCCTATTGCCGCACGCTCGCACTCGAAACCGGGCTGATCGTGGTTTCGGTCGAGTATAGGCTCGCGCCCGAGCATCCGCACCCGGCCGCGTTCGAGGACAGCCGCGCGGCGTTGCAATGGCTCGCCAGCCCGGCCGCGGCCCAAAAGGGCATCGACACGGGTAGCATTGTCGTTAGCGGCGACAGCGCGGGCGGCGCCCTGGCGGCGGCGCTGTGTCTGTGGGCGCGCGACAATGACGGTCCGGCGATCGTGCACCAAGTGCTGATCTACCCGGTGATCGACAATGATTTCGACACTGCATCCTACCAGGAGAATGCGACCGGCTACTACCTGACGACCGAAAGCATGCGTTGGTACTGGCAGCAATATCTCGGCGATGCCGACGCCGATGCGGATCAGTTCGCCGCGCCGGGAAAGGCGAGCGACCTGTCGGGTCTACCTCCGGCCACGATCGTCACCGCGGGCTTCGACCCTCTGCGCGACGACGGCGCGAATTATGCCCGGAGGCTCAAGGCGGCCGGCGTGCCGGTCGAATATCGCGATTATGACGGAACCTTCCATGGGTTTGCCGGCATATTCGCACTTGAAAGTGCGCGCGCCTCGTTCGCCTTCATCAAGAAGCGGCTCGTAGACGCCGTGATGTGAATTGATTTGCCGTACGCATTGCACGGGCTGTCATGACGGGTAATCTCACGCCGTGAGCAACGTGGCGGAAAAGGCGATCGATCCTCGTGCGGCGCGCAGTCGCGAGCGGCTTCACCAGGCAATGCTGTCGCTTATCGCCCGCAAGCCGTTCGACGAGATTTCGGTGGTCGAGATCGTCTCCGAAGCGGGGTTGGGCTACGCCACCTTCTTTCGCCACTACCCGGACAAGCACGCATTGTGGGAGGCGGCGACCGAAAGCCTCATTCATGAAATCAACGTTCGTGTCGCTCCCTTCATGGCGACTGCCGACCATCGGCAGGCGGCGATGGAAATCTGTCGCTACGTCGCCAAGCACCGCGACGCCTATCGCGTCCTTCTGGCCGGCGGATCCGCCGATGCCATGCGAGAAGTGATGCTGCACGACACGCTCGAGGTAGCGCGGGGGCAGCCGTCCGAACAGCTAATAGGTTTGCCGCCGACGCTCGGCAGCCATTTTGCAGTCAACGCGATCTTCGCGATTCTCGCTTGGTGGGTCCGCGATCACGCAGACGTGCCGCCCGAAGAGGTTGCGGAATATCTTGACCGGCTAGTATTCGCGCCGATATTCGATCGCCGCTGACGCGCGTCAGTCGTGCAGCAGGTGGTTAAGCTCCTCCCAAGCATCGCCGGGGCCGCGCGCGAAGCCCAGTTCGGCTGCGGCTTCGTCCAGTGGGGTGTCGAGATACCGGGTGTAGTCGACCATGAACAGCGGCGTGTCGAGTGCCTGCCCCGCCTCGACGCCCCGCCGCGTGGCTTCCATCATTAGCGAAACGCCGCCCGGATAGTTGAACACCGTCCGGGCATAGAGCGCACTCGACACGAAGCTGTTGTTGATGTTCACCTCATGCGCGAGCGCGGGGGAGAGCAGGCTGGCGTTGGCGGTCACGTTCATCACTGCAAGCGCGTGCTCGCCGGCATGGTTGGGTCCGAAGCCGGTCAGCAGGTGTTGCAGATCGTGGCTGTGGCCGATCGCGCGGATGATGAATTCGTAGTCGCTTTGCGCGTCGTAGTTCATCACGAAGCGCATGGTCATGCCCGATTGGGTAAGGAACTTGTGCACCTCGTGGCCGAGCGTTCCCTCCGCGCAGTCGGCGACATCGCCAGGTTCGATCACGATCGCTTTGCGCTCGGTCAGCCAGGCATCGAAAGCGGGGTTGGCTTCGCGCTCCGCGGTAACGGCGTCGGCAGCGGCGAAATAGTCGGTGACGTCGGCGATGCCGCGGCTCATCTCCGGAATGTCCCAGGTAAAGGGCAGATCGTCGCCGTAGCGGCGCAGCGCCATAGTGGCGAAGGCGTCCTTGAATAGCGGACTGTTCAAATATTTCGAAGTGCTCATCGGCACGCTGCCCGCGACGGGAACCTTGCCCTGCCGCATATAGGCGGCTTCCTGGGCAGTCATACCGCCCTGACGGCGGAAGACTTCCGAAGGGTCGCGGTCCTCGATCCTTTTCATTTCGTTCATTGCCCGACCTCCCTCACTCGGCTGCCTCGGCGAGCTCGCTTTCACCGCCCGGCCGCTCCCCCGCGATCGTGCCCGGATAGTTGCCGGTGAAGAAGCCCGCCTGAAAGGTCGGGTGCCCGGCAACCATGGTCAGCCGCATCGGTGCGGCCTGGCGGGTATAGCGCCAGGTGCGCCCGCCCGAGCCGTCGGGCACGTCGAACATTCGGATCGTCGGACGGCGCTCGATCTCGTCTATGTTCCACACCGCCACATCGGCGCTGCGGCCCGGCTCCAGCTTGCCCCGGTCGTGCAGGCCGAAGAAGTCGGCCAGCTTGCCGGTGCAATTGTGGACGGCCTCCTCGATCGTCAGCAGCTTTTGGTTGACGACGTAATCGAGGATCAGGTCGATATGGTCGCCGATACCGCACAGCATCTGCCCGTGCGCGCCGGAATCCGAGACGTTGCCGATGGCATTGGGATCCTTGAACAGGTCCGCCATCATCTGGTTCGATTCGCGATCGATCGTGAACACCAGCGTCGAATGTAGCCCGTTCAGCTTGAGCCATTCGGCCAGCGCGTCCGACGGATGCTCCCCGTCGCTCGCCGCGACCGCGTCGGCCAGCGTTACGTCGGCTCCGAAGGGCCCGTGGCCGCTCTCGCTTTCGATCATCGTAACCTTCTCGGGGCGACGGAAATAGGCCTGCGGATACATGTCCTCGTCCCACGCCTTGCGCGCGCGGGCGCGCCAGTCGAGGTCGTCGAGCAGGTCGTACTTGGCCTGCTCGTCATCGGCCTCGATCAGCTCGTGCCAGACGAGATTGTTCGACTGTGCGAAGGTGAGCGAGTTGAAGAAATTGACGTTGGTGGTCGGCGGCACGTGGTGGAAGGCGGTGTACATCGGCCGCCCTTCGTTCTTGAACCGCTGGTGGATCGCGTGCGTGTTTGGTAGCCGCGCCATCTGGAATTTCAGGGTCGGCACGCCCGCCCACAGCGTGCGGAATTTCCGTCCCTTCAGCAGCGGATCGAAGCGCGCGAGGTCTTTCTCGCCTTCGTAGCGCTGGAATACCGACATCATGATCTGGAAGGTCTTGTCCTGGTATTCCTCGAGCACATCGAACAGCGCGGCGAATTCCCGGTCTTCGGCCAGCAGTGAGGGAACGGGATTACCCTGCCCGTCATAGTCCATCGTATTGCTTGAAAGCCCGAGCGCGCCCGCGTCGAGCGCGTCGCGCAACTGCGCCTGCATCCGCGTGATCTCGTCCTCGGTCGCGGCGCGTTTCGTCGCGTCCATACCCATCACCGCGAGCCGCAAGGCGATGTGGCCGCAATAGAATTCCATGTTCACCGGCACACGCAATTTGCCCAGCATCGAGTCGCGATATTCGGACCAGCTGCGCCAGTCCCACGGCAGTGCTTCGCGGAACGGCGTGATCGGAATGTCCTCGAAGAAGGAGAAGATCTTGATCATCGCATCGCGCGCCTGCGGATCGTCGCTGACCGGCGCCGCCGTGAAGCCGCAATTGCCGTTGATGCTGGAAGTGACGCCGTAGCCGCTCATCGGCTCGAGGTTGGGGTTCCACCACATCGGGGCGTCGTAATGGTTGTGCGTTTCGATGAAGCCGGGGGTGACGTAGCAGCCGGTTGCGTCGACGAGCCGTTCACGCGGGCCCTTTTCGAGATCGGGACCTACGCCGACGATCCTGCCGTCGGTGATGCGCACATCGGCCTTGCGGGCATCGGCGCCGGTACCGTCGACCACGGTACCACCCTTGATCAGCGTATCGAACAGCATCTCCGTCTCCCGTATGCGCCCATTGCGGCAGCGCTATCTGTGATATAGTGTGTATCATACTTTACTCCTAGGGCCGGTCAAGGCTAAAGAGATACCCGAATAGGGTCGATGGGCGAGGATATGGCCGAGCAATTCGATGTGGTGGTAATCGGTGCGGGCTTCGGCGGCCTGCACATGCTGTGGAAGCTGCGCGGGCTCGGCGAGAGCGCCGTCGCGCTGGAGCGTGCGGGCGATGTCGGCGGTACCTGGTACTGGAATCGCTACCCTGGCGCGCGGTGCGACGTGCCGAGCGTGGAATACTCGGTCCCTTGGGACCGGGAGCTCGAGCAGGAATGGGACTGGAGCGAGCGGTACTCCGCCCAGCCGGAAATTCTCGCCTATATCGAAGAGGTCGCGCGGCGGCACGACCTGAAGCGCGATATCCGTTTCGAGACGACCGTTACCGCGATTACCCGCGACGAGGAGCGCGGGCTGTGGGTGGTCGAAACCGACACGGGAACCCCATTTGAAGCGCCGGTCGTGATCTCCGCTGCGGGCTGTCTTTCCACGCCCAACCTGCCCGACATTCCCGGCATAGAGGACTTCGCGCGGCCGCTCCACCACACCGGGCGGTGGCCGCACGACCCGGTCGGCTTCGAGGGTAAGAATGTCGGCGTGATCGGCACCGGGTCAACCGGCGTACAGGCTTCCACCGCCATCGCGGCAGAGGCGGGGCACCTATTCGTTTTCCAACGTACCGCGCAATACAGCCTGCCCGCACTCAACCGTCCGCTGACCAAGGACGAGAAGGCCGAGGCGAAACGGACCTATGGCAAATTGCGCCACGTCCAGCGCAACAGTTTCGGGGCGGCGACGATCGAACCGCCGATGGCAATGAAGGCCTTCGCCATCGCGAAGGAGAAGCGTTTCGCCGAATACGAGCGGCGCTGGAATATCGGGCGGCAGGACCTTCTTGCCGCCTTCGCCGACATCGGCACCGATGCCGAAGTAAATGCGGAGGTTTCCGAATGGGTGCGCGGAAAAATCCGCGGCATCGTCGACGATCCCGACCTGGCCGAGAAGCTGTGTCCAACGGTCAATCCGTTCGGCACGCGCCGTATCATCATGGACACCGGCTATTTCGAGATCTTCAACCAGGACAATGTCAGCCTGGTCGACATTCGCGAGGACCCGATTGCGCGTATCACCCAAACTGGCGCGCAACTCGAAAGCGGGCGCTTCATCGAGCTCGACATGCTGGTGATCGCGACCGGCTACGATGCGGTGACGGGGCCGTTGCTCGACATGAACATCACCGGAAAGGGTGGGCAGAAACTCAACGATAAATGGGCGCATGGGCCGGAAACCTGGCTTGGCCTGATGATGCACGGCTTTCCGAATCTGTTTACTATCACCGGCCCGCAAAGCCCGACGGTGCATGCCAATGTCATCATGGCGATCGAGCAACATGTCGACTGGATCGCAGACTGCCTCCAATACATGGATACGGAGGGCATCGCCGAGATTGAACCGCGCCACGAGAGCGAGGTCGAATGGGCCATGACGGTGGCGGCGATCGGCAGTGCCAACCTGCGCGCCAAGGACACCAACAATTGGTATTTAGGGCAGAATGTGCCGGGCAAGCCGGTCAGCTACATGACCTACCAGGGCGGTCTCGATCGCTATCGCAAGGTCTGCGACGAGGTCGCGGCGGACGGCTATCGTGGCTTCGATCTGCGCCGCATGGATGCAGCAGCCGATGCCTAGCGAGGACGCTTCGAGCGAGCGCTGGGACTATATCATCGCCGGCGGCGGTTCGGCGGGCTGCGTGCTTGCAAACCGGCTGTCCGAGGATCCCGCAAATACCGTGCTGCTGCTGGAGGCCGGTGGCGACAACCAGTCCGTATTCGTCACCATGCCCAAGGGATTCGGCATGACCCTGAGCAATCCTGACCATGTCTGGTTCAACATGGCCGAGCCCTATGCGGGTGGGCCGAACGAACCGACGGTTTGGCTCGCCGGAAAGGGCTTGGGGGGTGGTTCGGCTGTGAACGGGATGCTCTATGTGCGCGGCCACTCGGAGGACTACGACGGCTGGGGTCGCATTGCCGGGCCCGAATGGTCGTGGGCGTATATGAAGCAGGCGTTTCGCGCGATCGAAAACCACGAACTTGGCGACGACGGCAATCGCGGCGTGGGCGGTCCGCTCGGGGTAACTATCAACGCCATGCGCGACGAGCTGGGCGACCGTATCATCGAGGCCGGCACCCAGATGGGATTGCCTCAGCGCGAAGACCTGAACACCGAAGAACAGGACGGCGTGGGTTACCACCCGCAAAATATCTGGCAGGGAAAGCGCGTTACGGCGGCAAAGGCGTTCCTCGAGCCGGTTATGTCGCGCCCGAATCTGACCGTGAAGACAGGAGTGCAGGTCGACCGGATCGGTTTCGAAGGCAGCCGGGCAACCTGTGTGCATGCCAGCATCGACGGCGAGGCCGTAACCTATGCAGCTAAGTGCGAGATCATCGTCAGTTCCGGCGTAATCGGCTCGCCCCAGATCCTCCAGCGTTCGGGCATCGGAACCGCAGACCTGCTCGAAAGGCTCGAAATTCCCGTGGTCAGTGTGCTGCCGGTTGGCCAGCATCTGCAAGAGCATTTCACGATTCCCTTCGTGTACCCGCTCAAACGATACAAGGGTTACAATCATCGCTATCGCGGTTTAGGGCTGCTGCGCAGTGTGCTCGAATATTTCCTGCTCGGGCGCGGTGTGCTCAGCAATGCCGTGTGGGATATCGGCGCCTTCGCGCGCAGTTCGCCCGACAAGCCGCGCCCGGATATCCAGTTGCAGATCGGCGGAGCCTCCATGTCCGAGCGCAAGGTGTCGGGCGGCAGCAGCCGGATCGAAATGTCGCCGTTTCCCGCAGTGACGGTTTACGCTTTTCTCAACCTCCTCGATAGCGAGGGTAGCGTGGAAATCCGCTCACGAAAGGTCGGCGATCCGCCACGTATTGTTCTGAATTTCCTCGCCAGCGAACACGACCAGAAGATGGCGATCGGACTGTTTCGCTTCGTGCGGCGATACTTCGAGCAGCCTGCCATCCGTGAATTCGTCGGCGAGGAAATCGCGCCGGGCGGTGGGGACGGTGACGCGGAAGTCGTCGCCACCGCGAAGCGCAAAGGCATCGCCGGGCTGCATGCGGTGGGCACTTGCGCCATGGGCTCCAATCCAGACAGCGTCGTAGATTCCCGCCTGCGTGTGCGCGGCGTTGAAGCACTGCGCGTGGTCGACTGTTCGGTAATGCCGAAGCTGCTGGCGGCAAATACCAACGGGCCGGCGATGGCGTTGGGTTGGCGAGCTGCCGACCTGATCCTCGAGGATTCGGTAGTTGAAGCCTAGATCACAGCGATTTTGCGCAGATCGACCAATCTTTCCATATCGAGCCCAAGTTCGCCCAACACTTCGTCGGTATGCTCACCGAGCGTTGGTGCGCGGCGATACAATTCGCCGGGTGTTTCCGACATTCTGAACGGCGTTTCCACCACCGGGGCAGGCCGGGGCAGGCCGGGATAATTCATGTCCTTGAGGAACCCCATCGCCTTTACGTGTGGATCGTCGAGCACATCCTGCGGCGAATAGAGGGGACCGGCGGGAATGCGCGCCTCTTCCAGCGCGGCGAGCATGTCCGCCAGCGTCATGTCCGCGCACCAGCTCTGCATCTCGGCGTTGAGCAGCTTGCTGTTGGCAGCACGGCTTTCGTCGTCCTTGAAGCGCTCGTCCTCGAACCAATCCTCGGCGCCGACCAGCCGGCACCAGCGCTTGAACATCGGCTGCCCGGCGATCTGCACCAGCACCCAGCCATCCTTGACCTGAAACAGGTCGCACGGCGCCGCTGCGGTCCCGGCATTGCCGACGCGCCCGCGATTTGAATCGAGGATCGCCTGATCGATCACCATGCCGTTGGTCATCATCAGCGCGATCGGTAGCAGGGCCGCCTCGACCGACTGGCCCTCGCCGGTTCGTTCGCGATGATAGAGCGCCATCGAAATGCCGATGGCGAGCGAGAGTGCGGTTCCGAAATCGACGTAGGGAACGACCGAGCGCATCGGCTGCTCCGGTGTGCCCGAGCGATAGACGCCGCCGGACATTACCTGTCCGATCCCGTCGAAGGCCACGCGGTTGGAATAGGGACCACCGCGCCCGAAGCCCAAGGCATTGGCGAAGATGATGTCTGGCTTCACGGCTCTTACTGCAGCGTAATCGAGTGCGTTGGCCTCGAGTGCGGCATCGGGCATGTTGACCAGCACGACATCCGCGGTGGCGATCAGTTCGCGCAGGATTGCCTTGCCCTCGTCGGTCGTCGTATCGAGCGTCATCGATCGCTTGTTGCGATTGCACTGGAGAAAGGTCGCGCCGTCGCCGGTGTCGCTGACGGGCTGGACGAAGCGGTCCTCGCCGCCGCTGCGCTTTTCAACGCGGATCACGTCCGCGCCCATGTCGGCCAGGATCGCGCCACACCACGGTGCTGCGATGAAGCGCCCGAAATCGAGCACGCGAATGCCGGACAGGACCTGCTTGGACATATCTGTACGCTCCTAGATCGAAAAGCCACCGTCGACGGGCAGGGCCACGCCGTGGATGAATTTCGCCCGCTCGCTGGAAAGGAACAGCACCGCTTCGGCGATATCGACGGGGTCGCCCAGTTTGCCCGTAATCGGGCTGAGCCGGGAGAAGATTTCTTTCAACTGCCCGGTATCATCCTCGACTTCGCCCGTCATTCCGGTGCGGATGACGCCGGGACAGACCGTATTTACGCGAATCCCCCGTGCGCCGTATTTGCGTGCGGCGGCACCCGAGAGACCAACCACCCCATGCTTGGCGGCAGTATAGTCGAGCGCGCCGACCGATCCGGAAATGCCGGCGATGGAAGCGGTGTTGACGATGGTGCCGCCGCACTGGTCCAGCATCGCCGCGACCTGGTGCTTCATGCAGTAGATGACGCCCATCAGATCGACGCCGACAGTCCTTTCGACTCGTTCCAGATCGAAGGGGTCTTCGTGGCTACCGGTGATGCCCGCGTTGTTGAAGGCATGGTCGATGCGACCATAAGCACCGATCGCATCCGCGACCGCCCGCGCCGCTTCAGCGGCATCGCCCAAGTCGGCTGTGATTGCGATCGCCTCGCCACCCGCCTCATGGATCGCATCCGTCGTTTGCTTGCAGAGCTTCGTCGCGATGTCGATGCAGGCGACCTTCGCTCCCCGCTCGGCGAACAGCAGGGCGGTCGCGCGGCCGATACCGCTTGCGGCACCGCTCACGAACGCCACGTGGCCAGCGAATTCGGTGTTAAGGTCCATCTTCCCGGATTGCGCAAAGGCGCTTTCTGCTTGTTTGAGGTACCTCTATGCAGTTACAAGAAGGGTGACGCAAGGAACAATGCGAGCGTCCGCACGACCTTCGGAGAGATATCTTGGACAACGCCGTAACGGCTCCGATCAGGCCCGGTCCCTTTCCCTGGTATCGCGGATGGACGATGGCCATGGTCGGGATCGTCATGGTGATGCTGTCGATCGGTTCGGTCACTTACGGCTACAGCATCTACGTCGCGCCGGTGTCCGACGACCTCGGCCTGTCGCGCGAGGCGATCAATGGCGGGATCGCGGTCCAACATCTCGGGACGGCGCTGCTGACGCCGTTCGTCGGGCGCCTGCTCGATCGGTTCAAGGTCAGCACCATCGTCATGTACGCCTCCGTCGCGTTGGGCGGCTCGCTGATCGCGCTGGGCATAGGTGACGCGCTGTGGCCCAAGGCGCTCATTCTGTTCCTGCCGCTGTCGTTCGGTTTCCAAGGCGCGGGGACCATTGCGAGTTACGTGTTGATGGCGCGCTGGTTCCGCATGCATCGGGGCCGGGCCATGGCCCTCGTCGCACTGGGCCAATCGTTCGGTTCGGTCGCCTTCGCACCACTGCTTGGAATGATGATCGAGGCCGTGGGGTGGCGACAATCCTTGCTGTGGCAAGGCCTCCTGGTTGGTGGCTTGCTGTTCGTCGTCTCGCGACTGATCGTCGACCACCCGCAGGAAGGAGAGGCCGAGCCGCCGGGGCGATCAAATGCGACTGCCCGCTCCACCTACAACCACTCCGCCGAACCGATCGCGCTCAAGAGCCTGCTGGTGCGGATCGAATTCTGGATGATGGCGGCCACCATCGCGCTCACCTTGTCGGTCGTCCAGGCGATGATCGCCAGCCTCGTGCCAATGGCGACCGGGCGCGACATCGCTTTGGTACAGGCCACGACGCTGCTTTCGGCTCTCGGCATCTCCGCGCTTGCGGGCAAGGTCGTGCTGGCGGTGATCGCGGACCGGGTCGATCGCGCTCTGCTCGTCGCCTGCGCCATCGCGATCATCCTGATGGTGGCGGTCGGGCTGATCTTTCTCGACAGCTATGCCGGAATGGTCGGGATGTGCCTGCTCGGCGGCATGGCGATGGGCGGGTTCTTCCCGCTCTATTCTGCACTGATCGCCGACCGCTTCGGCCCGGCATCGCTCGGGACGGCCGAGGGGCTGATGTCTCCTCTGGTCGCGGGCAGCTCGGCGGTTGCGATCTGGTTTGCGGGCAGGTCGTTCGATGCCACCGGCGATTACGGCCAGACGCTGGCGATATTCTCCGGCTCGCTGACGCTGGCACTGTTGCTGGCCCTTCTGCGCCGGTTCGTCATCGCTGACACGCCGCCAGGCGGGGTCGCAACATGACGGTCTCACACGCCGATCTGATCGTCCGCGGTGGCACGATCGTCGATGGAAGCGGCGCTGCGCCGTTTGCCGGCGATATCGCGATCGCGGAGGGCCGTATCGTTGCGGTGGGCGCGTTGACGGGTATTGATTGCGCCAGAGCCGAGGTGGTGGACGCGCGCGGCTGCATCGTCACGCCGGGCTTCGTCGATATCCATACGCATTATGACGGGCAGGCTATCTGGTCCGAGCGCCTGAGGCCAAGCACCGATCACGGGGTGACCACGGTGGTCATCGGCAATTGCGGCGTCGGTTTCGCCCCGTGCCGAGCCGGAGATCGCGAGGCGCTGATCGGGCTGATGGAAGGCGTCGAGGACATTCCCGGCGTGGTGATGGCCGAAGGGCTCGACTGGTCTTGGGAGAGCTTCGAGGACTATCTCGATGCGCTCGAATCTCGGCAGCACGATTGCGACATCGCCGCCTATTTGCCGCATTCGCCGCTGAGGGTTTTCGTTATGGGCGAGCGCGGGATCGCCCGCGAGGAAGCGACCGCCGACGACCTGGCGCGGATGCGTGCACTCGCCAAGCGTGGGATCGAAGCCGGCGCGCTTGGTTGCGCCACCTCGCGGTTGTTCTTCCACCGCACCGCAGAGGGTGAACTCATCCCCACCTTCAACGCGCCGGAAGAGGAACTGGAGGCGCTAGCGGCGGGTATGGGCGATGCGGGGGGCGGCGTGTTGCAACTCGTGCCCAATTTCGAGAATCCGGACCCGTCGGACGAAGTCGCGCTAATGGCCCGCGTCGCCGCAGACTATCCGGTTTCGGTCACGTTCACCGGCACCACGGGGGCTGAGCCGGGGCATCTCGCCGGACTGCTCGAGCGCTATCGGGGTGAAGGACTCGAACTGACCGCGCAGCTATTTCCGCGCCCGATCGGCATGGTCGTCGGGCTAGACGTATCGTGGAACCCGTTCAGTTTCTGCACCGGTTTTGCCGAACTCGCCGATCTGCCCACCGCCGAACGCGCCGAACGCATGCGCGATCCGGCGTTGAAGGCGAAGTTGCTGGCCGAGGAACCCGATTTCACGCGATTCCCGCTGGCGCGGCAGGCACGCAATTTCGAGCGCATGTATCCGCTCAGTGAAGGCTTCGATTACGAGCCTCGCGCCGAAGACAGCGTGGCGGCGCGGGCCGCGGCGCGCGGGGTGAGCCCGGCGGAAGAGGCTTACGACTTGCTGCGGGAGGATGATGGCCGGCGCCTGATGCTGGTGGCGATGGGCAATTATTCGACCGGATCGCTCGACGCGGTCGGCGAACTGCTCGACCATCCCGGTACGGTCATCGGCCTCGGCGATGGCGGGGCGCATTATGCGCTGATTTGCGATGCCAGCTATCCCACCAGCGTGTTGACACACTGGGTGCGCGATCGCGAGCGGGGCTGCATCCCCATCGAACGGGCGGTGCACGAGCTTGCGCGCAAACCCGCCGAGACGGTCGGCCTGCGCGATCGAGGACTGCTCCGGGCCGGCTACAAGGCCGATGTCAACGTGATCGACCTCGAAGGAATGGCTTTGAGCCTGCCGACTCCGATCGGGGATCTTCCGGCGGGTGGAAGGCGGCTTATGCAGACCGCCACTGGTTACCGCGCCACGATCCTGGACGGTCATATCACCTACCGCGACGGCAATCCGACCGGCGCCCTGCCGGGGCAATTGGTGCGCGGGCGACAGAGCGAGCCCCTCGCGGCGTGAAGACGTTCCACGCCGACTACGTCATCGTCGGAGCGGGCAGCGCGGGCTGCGTGCTCGCCAATCGGTTGAGCGCCGACGGCAGGCACCGGGTGCTCTTGCTGGAAGCGGGCGGGGACGACCGTCCGTGGCGCAACTGGCGGCAGTTCGGGTCGGCGGCGCTGATCCAGATCCCGGTCGGCTTCGCGAAGACGATGAAGAACCCGGGCATCATCTGGAACTATCAGACCGAGGCCGATCCCGAGACCGGCGGTCGCCGGCACGCAATGCCTCGCGGGCGGGTATTGGGCGGTTCCTCCTCGATCAACGCCATGCTCTATGTTCGCGGCCAGCCGCAGGATTACGAGCAATGGCGGCAGATGGGCTGCACTGGCTGGGGCTGGGACGATGTGCTCCCGTATTTTCGCAAGGCGCAGGATCAGGAGCGCGGTGAAAGCGAACTGCACGGCGTGAACGGGCCGTTGTCTGTGACCGATACGCGCGACCCGATGCCGGTGAGCGAGACGGTCATGCAGGCTGCAGAAGCGCTGGGAATTCCGCGCAATCCCGACATCAACGGTTCCGAGCAGGAAGGTATCACCTGGTCGCAGGTCACGATGAAACGCGGAGTGCGGCATTCCACCGCCGCTGCCTATCTGCGACCGGCCGAGAAGCGCGCCAATCTGCGAATATTGACGAATGCGCTGGCCGAACGGGTGCTGATCGAAAGCGGCCACGCCACCGGTGTCGCCTTCAGCCTGAACGGCGAAGCGGCCGAAGCGCGTGCCGGTGCCGAAGTGATCCTGTGCGGCGGTGCGTTCAATTCGCCGCACCTGCTCGAACTGTCGGGGATCGGCGATCCGGCGCGGCTGCGCGACCTCGGTATCGCTTCGCTGGTCGAAAACCCCGGCGTGGGCGAGAACCTGCAGGATCATTTCATGCACGCGCTCAGCTATCGGCTGGTGCCCGGCACGAAATCGATCAACCAGCAGGCCAAGGGCGCCGGGCTCGCGTGGCAGGCGATGCGCTGGATGTTTACTCGGCGTGGATTGCTGGCGCAAAGCTCTTCGCAGCTGATGCTGTTCGCGAGGTCGCGGCCCGATCTCGACACGCCCGACATCCAGATGCACATGACCCCGGCGACGATGAAGCCCAGGCTGATGGGGCAGGGGAATATGGAGCCGGACGACCACCCCGGCTTCACTTTCGCGCCGTGCCATCTGCGCCCGGAATCGGTCGGGCATGTGCACACCCGTTCCGCCGATCCGCGCGAATTGCCGGCGATCGTTCCGAACTATCTTTCGACCCCGGCGGATCGCGAAGCGCAGGTCGCCGCGTTCAAACTGGCGCGCAGGATCGCGTCCCAGCCGCCGCTGGCCGGACTCGTGGCGAGCGAGTCGGTACCCGGCGAGCAGGTCGAAACCGATGACGAGATCCTAGGCTACATCCGCGCGGGGGGTACCACCGTCCACCACCCGGTCGGCACCTGCCGCATGGGCGGAGACGAAGCTTCGGTGCTCGATCCGCAATTATGCGTACGCGGGGTGCAGGGCCTGCGCGTGGTCGATGCCTCGGTGATGCCCAGGGTCGTCTCGGGCAACACCAACGCCCCCACGATCATGATCGCCGAGAAGGCAGCCGACCTTATCCTCGCCTAATCGTGATAGGCGTTCCCGGCCTGATGCATCGCCTCGACGGCCTGCGCGCGGGTCAGGCCTGCGAGATGTTGGGCGAAGACGTCACCCGGTTCCTCGCGCAGGAGCGGCCCCGAACTCAGCGCAGCGAGACTGCGGGAAGCCACCTCGGCTGGATCGGCACCGCGGCCATAGGCCTCGGGGAAGGTGCGCGCGATAAAGGGCGTGTCGACGCTCCCGAAGGCATGCGATAGCACGTCGACACCGTGCGGCTTGAGCTCGAACCATAGCGCTTCGGCGAGCGTCGTGGAGTAGGCTTTGGCGGCGCTGTAGACCGCGATCTGCGGGCTGCCCACGAGATAGGCGAGCGAGCTGACGAGGATGATACCGCCGCGCCCGCGCTCGCGCATCAGACCGCCGAAATGGTGGGTCAGCGCCGTCGGCGCGGTGACGTTGAGCGCGGTCAGCGCTTGCGCATGATCGAGTGGAATGTCGAGAAAATCGCCATTCTTCCAGTTCGACCCGGCGTTGTAGATCAACAGTCCGATCTCCCGAGCCGCAAGTCGTTGCGCAAGCATGGCAGGCGTTTCGGGAGTGGTAAGGTCGGTGGCGATGGTTTCGATCCTGCGCTCCGGAAAAGCCTCGGCCAGCTCGGCCCGGACCGCTTCGAGTTTTTCAGCCGTCCGTGCGACCAGCACAAGGTCGAGGCCCTTTTCCGCCAGCAATCGGGCATATTCCGAACCTACGCCTTCCGAGCCGCCGGCGATCAGGGCCGTAGGGCCGTATTTGGCCGCGAACGCGCTCATCGCCCGAAATAACTGGGATCGGCGCGGTTGCGTGCGCCGGTGGTCTCGAACAGTCCGCCATTGGGACCGCTCTGGTCGAAATCGACGAGATAGCGGCGCTTGGCAATACGCCATTCGCCGTCGCGCTTTTCCCATCGATCGACATAGCGGCCAAGGTTGCGGATATCGAAAGCCTTGCCTTCCTCGTCGATCCGGCGGAGCGTTGCATCGACATAGCTTTCGCTGCGCGCACGGTCTGGTCCATCGATCCAGATGCGGACATTCGAGATCTGGTGTGCGTGCGCCTTGAACGTCGGATGTGCTTTCATGCACATCTCGATGAAACCCGCGCCCGTCCCCTGGAACACGGCTTCGCCGTAATCCGCTTCGCTGTCTTCGTGAAAACAGGCTTTCCCCAACGCCTCGTCGAGCCGGTCCATGGAACGAGCGTAGTCGAAAATGCGTTCCGTAATCGCCTGCTTGTCCAGCAATTCCTGCAAAACCTTCTCCATCTCTACCAATCCATTTTGCAGTTTTCGTCGAAGAATTGCCCGGTCTCCTCGCCTTCGGTGGCCAGTCGGATGATAATCGCTGCACCTTGGGCGGGCGTGCGTGTGCCGCTAAAGCGGCTGACCTGCGTCTTTACCAGTCCTGGGCTACAGGCGTTCACCTTGATGTTGTCGCCAAGCAAGGCTTCGGCAAACATAACTGTCGCGGCGTTGAGTGCGGCCTTGGAGACGCAGTAGGCGTAAGGCAACGAACCACTGGGGATGGACCCTGGCGGATTTGCAAGAAACCCGAATTGGGCGGCGTGGGTCGAGACATTCACGATACGTGCATCGGTGCTCTTTCGCAGCAGTGGTACCGCAAGTTGCGTCAGGCGCATCGGCCCATGCAAATTGGTTTCGAAGGATTGCCGCACGGTTTCGGGATCGACTTCCAGCACATTGCCGTGCAGCGAAACGCCGGCATTATTGACCAGTACATCGAGCTTGCCGTGCTTGGACTCGATCGCATCTAGCACCGACTGGAAGCCCTCGGGCAGCACCGTGTCCAGCACGGCCAGGTGGACATCGCCGGTATCTGCCAGATCTGCGACAGCCGCTTCGCCCTTGCCGCGGTCGCGGCTGCCCAACCATACTGTCATCCCCCGCAATGCAAGGGCGCGCACGACCTCGAAGCCGATGCCGGAATTGCCTCCGGTGACAAGAGCGACCTTGCCCATAGGGGACTACGCCGCTGCGGGCTTGGGTTTGGTGGAGCTGGCGTAGAACTGCTCGTAATAGATGCGGTTGCGCCCGAACGGCCCATCTCCGGCACACACAAGCGGCGGATCGACGCGCTTGTGCCGGTCTAGGATCACTTTGTCCTGGTCGAACTGGCGGGTGATGTCCTTGACGATGGCGCGGGTCAGGCCCGCGGTCGGGCCGTCGACATTGGCCTTGGGCTGGGTGAAGGCCATCCGGTTGTGCGTCACGTCGCGCTCGACCGGGCAGGTGCCTGTCATCATGACCGTGTCGGTAATGCCGGAAAAGCGGACGTATCCCTGGCCCGGGCCATAGCTAATGGATTCGATCTTGCCGTCGATCTCGCCGCGCGGGGTGTGCATCTTGAGATAGGATGTGATCGTGCGCTTTATGCCGTCGAACTCGAACTCGTATTCGGGCACGGTCTTGGCGCCATGGACGTACTTGAAGTGGCTCACGTCCACCGCGTTGTCGGCGATGTTCTCCATCGCCGTGCCGACATGCCATTCATAGGTGCGGAAATCGGTCCAGCCATCGTCGGTCGCTTCGGAAAACTCTATCGGTTCCCATTGCGGCTCGGCCTTGTCGGGGTGGTGCCACACCATGACCATGCCGTTGACCTCGCGCACCGGCCAGCTGGGAATGCAGTTGTCGCGCTTGGCCTTGGGCGGAATCACCTTCGAATAGGGAATCTCCTCGCAAGCGCCCTTCTCGTTCCAGCGCCAGGCGTGGAACGGGCATTCGAGCAGATTGCCATACACCTTGCCGCCAACGGCAAGATTGGCACCGTAATGCGCGCAATAGGCGTCGATGACGCGCGCCTGCCCATCCTCGCCGCGCCATACCGCAAGGTCTTGGGCGAAATACCGGACGGGCTTCACCTGCCCCACTCCCACCTCGTGCGAATAGGCGATGCAATACCAGCCCATCATGAACTCGGTCTGCATGTTGCGCTCGTCGGGTCCAGGCCGGTCACCATCGACGGCCAAGCGCCATGCCAGCAATCCATCTCCCGAAAGATCGCCGAGAAACACGCGTGTTGCAGTGTTGAGCGGATTGTCCTCGGCCTGCGGGGTGGTGTCCTGCGGGATCATGTGCGTTCCGTTCCCATCTTGTGCAGTCTTCGATCGACCGCTATTGATATACCTCAATTGGTAGCCGGCTCTAAGGCGAATGGCAATGGCCTTGGGAGCCTCGGTCGCTTCTCGGAGAGGATCGGTAATGTCGAAACGAGAGTTTGAGGGCAAGCGCGTGCTCGTCACGGGGGCAGCGAGCGGGATCGGCCGCTCTTGCGTCGAATTGCTGGCGGCAAGAGGCGCGCGAGTGCTCGCGGTCGACCTCGACAAGGCTGGTCTCGATGCTCTCTCCGGCGAATTTGGCGACGCAGTAGAGAGCTTTGTTGCCGACCTGTCCGAAAGGGAGCCGGCAGAGGCGATGGTGAGCGAGGCTATCGAGAGGTTCCGCGGTCTCGACATTCTGATCAACTGCGCCGGTATCGGCTCGTTCGGCCGAGTCACCGAGACCGACCCGGCGGTGTGGCGCCAGGTCCATGCGATCGATCTCGACGCGGTGTTCTTCGCCTGCCGCAAGGCGATGCCGCACCTCGTGGAAAGCAAGGGGAACGTCGTCAACGTTGCCTCGATTTCCGGCCTCGGTGGCGATTACGGCTTCACCGCCTACAACAGTGCCAAGGCGGGGGTGATCAACCTCACCCGCAACATGGCTGTCGATTTCGCGCGCGAGGGCGTGCGGGTGAACGCTATCTGCCCGGGCTATGTCCTGACAGCGCTCACCGCCCAGATGCCGCCGCCCATCGCCGAGGCTTTCGCGGCTGGCGTACCGATAGGGCGTGGTGCGCAGCCCGACGAAATTGCCGAGGCGATCCTGTTTCTAGCCAGCGACCGCGCGAGCTTCATCACCGGGCATGTGCTGGTGGCCGACGGAGGATGCACCGCGGCGACCGGGCAGCCCAACGGAATGGAAATCATGATGCAGGCGCAAACCGGAGGGGAGGGGGCGTGACCCGCGGCATCTTCATCACCGGCGGTGCAGCGGGTATCGGCTTCGCAACCGCGTCGCTGTTCAAGGAGAAGGGCTGGCGCGTCGGCATCGGCGATATCGCCGACCTGCCGAATGAGGACAGCATCGAGGCGTTCCATCTCGATGTGCGCAACCGGGCTTCGTGGCAGGCGGCGCTCGATGCCTTCTGCGGCGATGGCGGACTCGATGTGTTGGTAAACAATGCCGGCGTGGTCCGGTACGGCCGTTTCGAAGACATCTCCGCCGAAGACACCGACCTGATCGCCGACGTGAACCTGAAGGGCCTGATGAACGGGGCGCGCGTAGCCCTGCCGTTTCTGAAGCGCGCCGCCAATTCGGTCATGGTCAACGTCGCGTCGGCGGGGGCGTTGTACGGCGGGCCGCGGCTGGCGGCCTACACGGCGACAAAGGCGGCGGTGAAGAGCTTCACGGAAGCGCTCGACGGAGAGTGGGTGCCGCACGGCGTGGAGGTGCGCTGCGTGATGCCGTGGTTCACCCAGACCGCGATGGTCGATCGCCCGGGCGACGGCCGCAACGCCTCGATCAAGGACGATATGGGTAAGCTGGGCGTGCACGGGCCCGAAGTGCCGGCGCAGGCAATCTGGGATGCGGTGCACCAGGCTAGGCTGCATCAGATGGTCGGCCGGACCCGCATGGTATCGCGGATCGTGCGCTACTTCCCCGGCCTGATGCGCAAGAGCGCGCGCAAATCGATGGAGCGGAAGGGCTGACGGTAGGCGAGAGCGAATGACGGCCTGCTAGAGACCCCATTTCTCTTGCGCCAGCCGTTCGGCGTGGAAGCGGTCGTCGCCCAGCAAGTCACCCGAAACCCGCACGCGTTTGAAATACAGGCCGAGATCGAATTCGTCGGTGACGCCAATGCCACCGTGCATCTGCACTGCTTCGACGAGCACATCGCGCGCAAGCTCGGTCATCACACACTTGGCGAGGCTGGCAAGCAGGCTGGTTTCGTCGGACTTTTCATCGAGCGCGCGTAAGGCCTTGAGCACGACGCTGCGCGCGAGATCGAGCCGGGCATAAAGCCGTGCCGCACGGTGCTGTAGCGCCTGATACGTGCCGATGATCCGGTCGAACTGCTTGCGTTCCTTAAGGTAGCTGACAGTCATGTCGAAAGCATGATCGGCCAAGCCGAGCAGCTCGGCGGCGAGCAAGGCGCGGCCGAGGTCGATGGCGGCTGAAATGGCTTCGTCGGCATCGTCACCGCCGAGCGCTTCCGCCGGAGCACCATCGAGCCTGACGGTCGCAAGGTTGCGCCCGTCGACCGCGGCGATGGCTTCTACGATGCAGCCGTCAACGGCCGGGTCGACAAGGTAGAGGCCGACCCTATCGCTATTCGCCGCCGAGACCAGCATTCGGCCAGCGCCGACGCCATCGATCACTGCGGTCTTGCGACCGGTCAGGACCTTGTTGTCGAAACTCGTTTCGACTTTTGCCGGATTGTGCCTGCCGGCTTCCTCCAGCGCGCAGGCCACTACCAATTCGCCGGTCATTATCGCGGACAGCAATGCTTCTCGCTGGCCGGGGCTGCCGAGCCATCCGATCAGTTCGGCGGCCATTGCGGCCGAAATAAGGGGGGCAGCGGCGAGGTTGTGCGCGGCCTGTTCAACGATCACAGCGACAGCGGCGGCACCCATGCCGACGCCCCCGTCTTCCTCGGCGATATTGGGCGCGACCAAGCCGTTCTCCGCCAGTGCGGCTAGTAGCTCGGGTGAATAGCGCAACGCGTCGCCGCTATCGCGCAACGCACGAAAGGCGCTCACCGGCGCGGCGCGATCGAGCAGGCCGCGTGTGGCATCGGCCAACATCACCTCGTCATCGTTCAGGACCAAAGCCATCACTTCTGCTCCGGCAATTCGAGCGCGCGCTTGGCGAGGATGTTGAGCTGGATCTCGTTCGATCCGCCCGCGATGCAATTGGCCGGTGCGGAGAGCCAGCGACGGGTATCGCCATCGCCCATCGTCAGCGTCTCGATCCCGTTGAGCGCGCCGACCAGTTCGGTGCGCGCATAATTGAGTTCGGTGCCGGTCAGCTTGAGCACCGATGGGGTGTGCGGGTTCATCGCATGTGCCCTGGCTTGATCGCGCATCCGCTCCATCGCGATCTGCATGACCCAGCTGCCGAGGAGGTTGTCGACGATTTCCTGCCGCAATGCCGGTTCGGCGCGCAACCCGTCGACGCCCAACGTGCCCTTTGCCACCTCTTCCAGCGGCTTGCCCATCCCCGCGCCCGAGGCCTGCCCGATCATGGCGCGCTCGTGGCCGAGCAGGAATTTGGCCACCGTCCAACCCTGGCCGCGTTCGCCGACGATATTGGCCTGGTCCGTCACCGCGTTGTCGAAGAAGGTTTCGCAGAAATGCGCATCGCCATTGATCAGCTCGATCGGGCGGGTGGTGATGCCGTCCTGATCCATATCGAGCAGCAGGAAGCTAATCCCTTGGTGCTTGGGCACATCCGGCTCGGTGCGCACCAGCGCAAAGATCATGTCGCACTTGTCACCATATGTGGTCCAGATCTTCTGGCCATTGACCACCCACTTGCCGTCGACCAGCTCACCGCGGGTCTGTACCCCGGCTAGATCCGAACCCGCGCCTGGTTCCGAATAGCCCTGCGCCCAGCGGACTTTCCCCTTTGCGATGTCGGGTAAATATTTCCGCTTCTGCTTGTCGGTACCGAATTCGAGCAGCGCCGGGCCGAGCATCCAGATGCCGAGGCTGGCGAGCGGCGAATGCGCGCCGATCCGCGCCATCTCCTGCGCCAGCACGGCGGCCTCGTGCTTGTCGAGACCGCCGCCGCCAAATTCCTTCGGCCATTCGGGCACCGTCCAGCCGCGCTCAGCCATGCGCTCGAGCCACAGTTTCTGGTCACCGCTCGGCCAGTGCGGATTGCGTCCGCCCCAGACGGAGTTCTCGGGTGCGTTCGGCAAATTGCGCGCGCCGAGCGGGCAATTGGCCTCCAGCCATACGCGCGTTTCGGCGCGGAAGGCTTCACTATCGCTCATTCGCCGTCGTCCATGCCGAACAGCTTCAGCGCATTGCCACGCAGGAATTTCGGCCATACCTCGTCGCGGAAGGGCACGTCCTCGAGTTCAGAAAAGATGCGTTCGAGGCTCAGCCCCATCGGGAAATATCCTGCATAGAGCACCTTGTCGGTACCGCGCTTGTTGGCGAAATCGACAATCGCTTTCGGGTAGTGCTTGGGGGCGAAGGCCGAGGTGCTGTAATAGAGATTGGGGTATTTCAGCATCAGCTTGACTGCCAGTTCCTCCCAGGGCTCGGCTCCGTGTCGCATCACGAATTTCAATTCCGGGAAGAACCACACGACTTCCTCGATCAACTCCGTCTTCTGACACATGCTGGGAATGCGCGGACCGCACACGCCGGTGCAGCAGAAGAACGGCAGGTCTTCCTCGACGCAGGTCGAATAGATAGGGTAGAGCCGCTTGTCGTTGATCGGCACCTGCGGATTGATGCCGGCGGGGAAGCAGGTCACGGCGACGATGCCGTGTTCGCGCTTCAGCCGCCGGATCGTGCGCACTTCCTCCATGCCGAGATTCGGATTGCATTCGTAGCTCAGCAGGAACCGGTCCTTGTGCGCTTCCAGGGCCTCGATCCGGTCGAGCTTGCCCGCGGCAATGCCGGTCATCGCGCGCTCAATGCCGTGCGCGTCCATCTGCTTGACTACCCAGCCGACCTTGTCCTCCTCGCCGCCCGACTGCGGGATGTCTTTGAACATGTACTGTGCGGGCATGGAGAACATCTTGCGGCTCTGCTCGTCCATGAGCAGCGGCTTGAGGAAGTCGTATATCTCCTTGTTGTCGCCCGATGTGGGGATTCCCATCATCAGGTCGATCACGCCGATGTCCTTGGGCATGGGCACGTCAGTCTTCTCCTTCAGGCCGCAGCGTTAGCATGGCGCTGCTCATAGAGCTTCTTCAGCGCAGGCTTGTCGACTTTGCCCGTTACGTTGCGCGGCAGCGGGCCGAGATCGAACACGATTTCCGACGGTACCTTGTAGTCGGCGAGGTGCGCCTTGGCGTGGTCGCGCACGGCTGCGGCATCGTGGCCGGCCGGCGCGCCTTCGGCGAGCACCACGGCGGCGATTGCGCGTTCACCTAGCCTCTCGTCGGGCACGCCGAATAGTGCGACCTCGTGATGGTGCTCGACCATGGCCAGCACGCGCTCGACCTCGGCGCAGTAGATGTTCTCCCCGGCGCTGATGACCATATCCTTGGCGCGGTCGACGATGGCGAGCAAGCCATACTTATCGATCGCGCCGAGGTCGCCGGTCTTGAACCACTCGCCGTCAAAGCATTCGGCGGTGGCTTCCGGCAATCCCCAGTAGCCGGTCGTCACGGTCGGTCCGCGCACCGCGATTTCACCGACTTCGCCATCGGGCACTTCATTGCCGTCGGCATCGCGCAGCATGATGTCGACCAGCGGCAGCGGCACGCCGACCTTGCCCGGATGTTCGTCGAAGACCGGGCCGGAGCAACTGCACACGGTGCCGGTCAGCTCGGTCATACCCCAACCGGCGGCTTGCGAAGCATGCGGGAACTCGCGTTTCATGCGAGCGGTAAGCGCCAGCGGACTGGCCTGCCCGGCGACCACCAGGCTGGTGACGGACTTCATTCGCTCGACCGCATTGGGCTGGCCCAGCAAATCGGCCATCACCAGGCTGGGGCCGGATACCTGTGTGAGTTCGGCGCGCTCGATCAGGTCAATCGCCACCGCCGGATCCCACCGCCGCATCCCACCCAGGGTGCCGCCAGCGAGCATGGTGGTCATCATCTGGGTCACGCCAGAGATATGGAACATCGGCACGATCAACAGCGGAGAGGTGGGCTTGGCGTGCTGGCGGATGGCCTCCGCGGGAATGCCGCGACGGCGCGCCGCGATCGTCATGCCGAGCGCACCCATATATTCGAGTTGCCGCGCCGCCGCGCACATATTGCGATGCGCGATGGTCGCACCCTTGGGGCGGCCGGTGGTGCCAGACGTGAACAGCACCATTGCAGGCTCTTCGCCCGTACCCGGCGCGGGTGAGTCGTCCGCGCCGCCTTGGGCGACCAGTTCGCCCAACGCTGCCGGATCGATCACCGGCACATCGGTTTCGCTTGCCAGGCGTGCGGCGCAGCGTTCGCCGCCCACGATCAGCTTGGCGCCAACGTCTGCGGCAGAAGCCGCAAGCTCCGGACCCCTGCTCCGGCTGTTGAGCAGCGCCGCGACCGCGCCGATCCGGACCAGCGCGAAGAAGGTCGTGAACCAGTCGGGGCAATTGCGCATGACAAGCCCGACCACATCGCCCTTCGTAATTCCGTGCTTTTCGCGCAGCGCGGCGCCGACCCGGGCCGCATCGCTCGCTACTTCGCCATAGCTGCGCACCTCCCCGTCGAAATCGAACAGGGGGCGGTCCGCATGGCGGGAGCAGAGGTCGTCGAGGACATCGAACAGGCTGTCCTGCGTGCCTTTCATCCGGCGAGTTGCGGCATTGCCGGGCTGGCTGACGGCGAAGGGCGCTCCTTCTGCGGTTAGTTCCGCTGCGACGGTACGATACATCGAGAGCGCATCGATCGGTGTGTCGGAGGTCATGCCGCGCAGGCCCCGGTGGTGGTGCGACCGCCGAACAGCGCGGCGCACAAGCCGCCATCCACTTTCAGGTCGGTGCCGGTTATGGCCTTGCTGGCTGGGGAGACGAGGAAGGCTACGGTTTCGGCAATGTCCCCGACACTTACCCAGCCCAGTGGTTGCATCGACAGCATCTGTGCGGCGCCGTCGTCGCCGGCGACCTCGCGGCGCCCCATGTTCGTGTCGACGAGGCCTGGCGAGATGCTGTTGATTCGCGCACCGCTGGCGGACCAGAGGGCGGAACGGCGCTGGACGTCGAGCAGATTGGCGCGCTTGGAGTAGAGATAGGCGGCATCTGATGCCTTGCGGGCGTTGTCTCCGCCTGACCGTTCGACCAACAAGGCTTCGACATCGGCAATGAAATTGTCGTTGGTTGGGGTACCACAGAGCGCGTCGATATCGGAGTCGGACCGGGCGGTGTGCCCGGCCATCGAGGCGATCACGACCGCTGCCATCCCAGAGTCCAGATGTTGTTCCAGCGCGTCTAGCAGCGCATGAGTTCCACGCGCGTTCAGGCGCATGAGCGCGGCACAACTCCCCATCGACGGCGAAAGCCCAGCGGTATGGACGACAGGACCCGGCGGAGCGTGTTCCGCGACGGTCGCGAGCAATTCCCGCGCGGCACCGTCTTCTGTCAGATCGAGCACCAGCTTTCCCGCGACGGAGATACCCTCCGTCTCCAGATCGGAGCAAAGCGCTGCGAGCCCGGCTGCGTCGATATCGGTGAGGAACAGCGGGTGGTCCCGGCCGAGACGCCGGGCGCAGGCCGCCCCCATGCCGCCGGCAGCACCCGTCACAAGAGCGGTTCTCACGCCTCGTTCGGCCATTGCATCCTCTCCAAACCGCCATTCCTGTATCTCAATGGATTGGCGCACACAACATCCATCGCTCGTTTCGCCTGAAATCCCAATTTTGCGGTTGCGCGACTTCGTCCCATCGTTAATACAGGTAACTCAAATGCTGTCCAGTGGCTTCGTTACGCGGTGCTGCCGGCAAACAAACACGACCAGGGGGCTCCCCCTGCAAGGCTTTGGGAAAACTGAATGGCCGACGATGGATTGATCCGCAATCAGATCACCGATGAATCGGTCGATCTCATGCGTCGCCGCATCGGGTTTCCCAATCCGACCTTGCGGGTGGGGGCGATCGACGAACCGTGG
Source organism: uncultured Altererythrobacter sp. (assembly GCA_913055875.1). Taxonomy (GTDB): domain Bacteria; phylum Pseudomonadota; class Alphaproteobacteria; order Sphingomonadales; family Sphingomonadaceae; genus CAJXJY01. The sequence goes on along the minus strand of CAJXJY010000008.1, from coordinate 43,152 downwards.
AACATAGCATGCTCGGACGAAGCCGTCCGCCGCTTTGCTTATTGCATCGGCGACGACAATCCCCTGTTCGTTGATCCGGCCTATGCCGCGCAAACGCGCTGGGGCGGGGTGATTGCACCGCCGGCCTTCGAGAAGAGCATGGGCCTCAACCGCAACCCGGAGATGAACCCGGAAGAGGCCAAGGCAACCTCCAAGGCGCTGCGCGGCGTTCAACTGTACCACTCGGGCGGCGAGAACTTCTACTGGTCGCCGATCAAGGACGGCACGCGGCTCTATCGTTCGCGATACGTGAAGGCCGTCGACGTGAAGGAATCTGAGTTTTCCGGACGTTCGGTGATCGTCACCAATGGGCTCGATCTGTGGGATGACGACGACAGGATCGTCGTCAGCGGCGTCGACTGGTTCGTCCATGCCGAGCGCAAGAAGAAGACCGGCGACAAGAAGGCCAAATACGCCAAGGAAGAACCGGCTTCCTACACCGACGAGGACCTCGCCGAAATCGAAGCTGCCTACGACAGCGAGTACCGCCGCGGTTCCGATACGCTCTATTACGAGGACGCGGAGATCGGCACCGCGCTGCCGAGAATGGTCAAGGGGCCACTGACTATCACCGACCTGTTCAACCTGCATATGGGCGCGGGCTGGCTGGTCTACGGCAACTGGCCCAATCGTCTCGCATACGAAAATCGCAAGGCGCTGCGCGGGTTCTACACGCGCGACGAATTCAACGCCTGGGACACGCTCCAACGCGTTCACTGGGACAAGGACCTGGCTGAGAAGGTCGGCGTGCGGATGATGTACGACATCGGCCCGGTGCGACAGTTCCACGTCAGCAATTTCCTGACCAACTACGCCGGCGACGATGCCTGGATCCACCGCATCAAGTTCGAATTCCGCCGCTTCAACTATATGGGCGACGTTACCTGGATGACGGGCGAGATCACCGATAAGCGCGTCGATGAGGTGCTCGGTCCGCTGATCGAAGTGGAACTGCGCGGCACCAACCAGCGCGGCATCGACAATATCCACGCGACCTCGACGATCCTCGTCTCGAGCCGCGAGCACGGGCCGGTCAAACTTCCCGAGCCACCTTCGCCGACGGAGCATCGCCGGAAGGACAAGGCCTGATGCTGGTCGCGCACTGGATCCTACTGGTCGGCGGATTGCTGCCCTATGTCTGGGTGGCCACCGCCAAGGCCGCCAAGGGCTACAACAACAACGATCCGCGAGACCTGTCGCAATATACCGGCTGGCGCGGACGCGCCTACGCCGCGCACGGCAATGCGCATGAGGCCTTCCCCTTGTTCGCCGCCTCCGTGCTGCTGGCGACAATCCGCGGTGCGGATGCGACCGTAGTGAATGTCGCGGCGACCGTCTGGCTGTCCGTGCGCGTGCTGCATTACATCACCTATGTGCAGGACATGGCGACTGCGCGCAGCCTAATCTGGTTCGTCGGCACTTTTGCCGCGATCGTTATTTTCGGCGCGGCCCTCGTAGCCTGAGGCGCGCCTGACCGGGAGAGAGGCAATGATCGACTACAGCGAGAAATACGGCAAATGGGCGCTGGTGCTGGGAGGCTCGGAAGGGCTGGGCCGGGCGGCGGCGATGGAACTGGCTGCGCGTGGGATGAATGTCGCGCTCGCGGCGCGGCGAGAAGGTCCGCTTGAAGACGCCGCCGCCAAGGTTCGCGCGGCGCATGGCGTAGAGACCAGGATCATCACGCTCGATCTGGCAGCCGACGACGTTGTGGAACAGATCGAGGCCGGAATGGGCGGCGAGGACGTGTCCTTCCTGCACTTCAACGCCGCCGCGGAGCCGTTTGGCGAGTTCCTGGACCTCGAGATCGACGAGCACTTGTTCAACATCGCGGTGAACATCAACGCGGTGACCCGCGTGGTGCATCACTTCGGACGGGCGATGAAAGCGCGCGGCAAGGGCGGCATTGTCATCTCGTCCTCGCTCGCCGCGGCGGCAGGGTTGTACCTGTGGGTGAGCTATGGCGCAGCCAAGGCCTACGACGATATCCTGGGTCAGGGGCTGTGGTACGAATTGCAGCAGCACGGTGTCGATGCCTGCACCTTCATGATCGGTACCACCTGGACCGAGAGCCTGCAGCGCACGCAGAAGAAGCTCGGCGGAGTGTTCGCCGAAAGCCGGACGCCCGACGGCCTGCCCGAAGGGATGGCGATCCCGCAATTGCCCGAAGAGGCGGTGGCGAATCTGTTCGCGCAATGCGACAAGGAATGGTTGCCGGTCGTCTTCGCCAATCCCGAAGACGTGCCGCGGCATACGGCGATGGTCACGATGCCCAAGCCCGACGTGATCCGCTATGCTGCGCAGGCGCAGAAGGATTGGTACAGCTAGATTCGGCATCACGCGGGAGAGGTAGGTGCAGGGGAGGCCGCTGGAACTGGCAGATGCGGTGCGGATCAAGGCTGCGCTACCGAGCGGCGTCTTCGTTCCATCGGAATATTGTTTCGCCAATCTCTGGCTGTTCCGCGAAATCCATGGGTACCGGCTGGTCGAGAATCCGGTCCCGCATGTCCGCGGAACGACTTACGATGGCCAAGTGCATGCCCTGCCACTCGACGAATTGACTGGCGATCTGGCGGCGGCATTGCTGGCCGGGGATGTCGATTGTCTGTATCCCTACGGCGAGAACGGCCCGGAGGAAGCCGAACGGCTTGGCCTCGCGGCATCGGACAACCCGGCGGACAGCGATTACTGGTACGCTGCCGCCGAGCTTGCCGAACTGGTCGGAGCAAAGACCCGTCGCCAGCAGATGCGCGCTTTTTCCAAGGCACATTCGCCCGAATATGTGCGTTGGCACGACGGACTGGCGGAAGAGGCGCTGGTAGTGCTCGACGGATGGGCCAGGGATATCACCCGCCCCGCTGCCGATACCGATGTGGCCGAATGTCGCGAAGCGATTGCGCTTGCGGAAGAACTTGGCCTCGAAGGCGGGCTGGTGCGTGTCGGAAACAAACCCGTCGCCTTTCTGCTCGCCAGCCGGGCGGGCACTGCGCGTATCCTCCATTTCGCCAAGGGACGTCGGGCGTACGATGGGTGCTATCCTTGGCTATTCGCGACCTACGCGGCGCGATGCGGGGGGAACTGGATGAATTTCGAGCAGGATCTCGGCATCGACGGGCTGGCACAGTCGAAGCGGGCCTATGCGCCACATCGGATCAAAAGCAAATATCGCCTCAGGAAATGCTTGCACATTTGAGGTATCTCAATATAGATATACCTCAATTGGGGCTGGAGTTTGGCTGTGAGCGATCCCTTGATCAGGAAAAAGGTCGATGATGCGGTGTGCGTGCTCACGCTCGACCGTCCCGACGTACTCAACGCACTCGATACGAATCTCATGCGCCAGCTCACCGACGTGCTGACGGATGTCGCGCATGACGAGGATATCCGTTGCGTCGTGCTGACCGGAGCCGGCAAGGCCTTCTGCGCGGGTGGCGACATTCGGGCGATCGCCAAGGCCTCGAACGATCGCATTGCCGAGGTCAAACCGCGCGATGCCAAGAGTTCGAGCTTCGAGCGCCGCGTACAATGGGTCCGTCGCGGTGCCGAGGCATCGCGTCTGCTGCATGAAATGCCCAAGCCGACCATCGCGATGATCAATGGTGCCTGCGCCGGTGCGGGGATGAGCCTCGCCGCGGCTTGCGATTTCCGCCATGCCGCGAGTTCGGCGGTTTTTCGCAGTGCATTCACCGCCAACGGAATTTCCGGCGATTATGGCGGGAGCTGGCTATGGACCAGGATTCTCGGCACCGCCAAGGCACGCCAGCTGTTCCTGCTTGACCATAAGCGCAGCGCGGAGCAGGCGCTCGCGTTCGGCCTGGTCGACGAGGTGCACGAGATCGAAAGCCTGACCGATGCCGTAATGGCCTTGGCGCACCAACTCGCCTCCCTGCCGGGCAAGGGGGCCGCCTACACTAAGGCCAACCTCAACGCCGCGCTGACCGAGAAATTCTCGGATTCGCTCGACCGCGAAAGCCTCAACATGATGCTGTCGCGTGAGGCGATGGTAATCGAGGCGCGCGAGCGGAAAGAGCATGAGGCAGAGCAAGACGAGCCGCGCCGGCGAGCAGGTTCGGGAAACGCCGGTTGAAATGCCGATCATCGAACGCCTCGCACCACTTCCCGCGAAACGAGCCGATCCTGCAGAAGCATTCGCCGGGAGCTGGTGGCTGCAACGATTTGAGCGAATCGCAGCCGATGGCACGATCACCTTGCCTTTGGGGCGAGATTCCTCGGGTATTCTAACCTACACTCGAGAGGGCACAATGTCGGTGCACCTCAGCGCCGACAAAGGTGAGCACGACGAGAGTATTCTGGAATATACGGGCTATTTCGGACATTATTCCGTAGACGAGATTCGTTCTGTTGTGATCCACAAGGTAAGCAGGTCGAGCGTGCCCGATTTGATCGGAACCAGGCAGGAGCGGGGCTTCCGTTTCGATCGCAATTTCCTGATCCTCTCGACCGAGATTGATGGGGCCCGGATGAAACTGATCTGGAAACGTGAAATCGGGTCGCGCTGAAGGTGGCGCTTTCGACCGAAGAAATGGGGGCGCTCGGCGACGAGGAATTTCGCGCCGAGGTGCGGGCCTTTATCGCTGCGGAACTCCCGTCGGACATGGCCTCGCGAACGCTGCTCGGCTACCATCCGCACAAGCCCGACGTTGAATTCTGGACCGCCAAATTGGACAAACGCGGCTGGGCGGCGCTCAACTGGCCGGTCGAATATGGTGGCACCGGCTGGTCGATCACCAAGCGGCACATTTTCGACGAGGAATGCTACCTCGCCGGTTGCCCGGCGGTGAATCCGCAAGCCTTCCACCTTGTCGGACCGATCATCTACGCGATCGGCAACGAGGCGCAGAAGAATTTCTTCCTGCCGAAAATCCGCTCGGGCGAGCACTTCTGGGCGCAGGGATTCTCCGAACCCAATGCCGGCTCGGATCTCGCCGCGCTACAGACGCGCGCCGTTCGAGAGGATGACGAATACATAGTCAACGGCCAGAAAATCTGGACCAGCGAGGCGCAATATTGCGACTGGGTGTTCTGCCTGGTGAGAACCTCGACCGAGGGCAGGAAGCAGGCCGGCATTTCCTTTCTGCTGGTCGATCTGAAGGCACCCGGGATCACCATTCGCCCGATCATCGGCATCGAGGGCGGCCATGTTCTCAACGAAGTGTTCTTCGAGGATGTTCGCGTCCCCGTTGCCAATCGCATCGGCGAGGAGAACGAGGGCTGGACCTATGCCAAGCAGCTGCTCGGAGCGGAGCGGACCTTTTCCGCCGTGGTCCCGCGCTGCAAGGGGCTGGCGGTGCGCACTCGGGCAATCGCTTCGCGGGACGGCTCGAAGGGCCGGGGCAAGCTGATCGACGATCCGCATTTCGCGCGGCGGTTGGCCCAGCTCGAGATCGAGCTGATGGCGCACGAAGCAACGTTGGCGCGGGTTGTGGCCGAGGAGGAAGCGGGCGTGAACCAGCACTCGCCGACGCCTTCGATCCTGAAGGTCAAGGGCACCGAACTGCTGCAGAAGCTGGGTGCGCTCGCGATCGAAGCGCTGGGCGACAGCGCGATCCCCGATTATCCGGAAGCCGACTACCTCCTCGATCCCCCGAACGATGCGCCCGGCGCTCCTGCGGCCTATGGCGTCGTTTCCGACTTCCTCTATCACCGCTCGGCCACGATCTATGGCGGCGCCAACGAAGTGCAGCGCAACATCATCGCCGCGCAATTGCTGCGGGCCTAGGGCGATGGAGTTGCATTTTCTCCCGACCGAAGAACAGGCGATGCTACGCGACAGCGTGCGCCGCTGGGCCGCTGGCCGCGACGTGCGTGCGGCAGGCGACCAGCAGGTCGACTGGGCCTATGGCGCCGAACAGGGCTGGCTGATGGCGGGCTTGCCCGAGGAAGCGGGTGGGCTCGGTGGGAGCGATGCCGACAGCGCGGTTATCGCCGAGGAACTGGGCCGAGCGCTGGTGCGTACGGGCTTCGTCGAGAGCGGTATGGTGGCGGCGCAGCTGCTGCTGGCGATTGCGCCCGAGCGCGCCGAAGAGATCGCCATGGGCGGCGTACAGCCGGTGCTGGCGCATGACGAACCCGGCATGCGCGCGTGCTATCTCAATGTCACAACACGCGCCGAAAACGTCGAAGGAGGGTGGAAACTGAGCGGCCGCAAGTCGGCGATCGTCGGGACGCCCACCAGCCTGGTCGTTTCCGCACGCATGCCCGACGCCGCGGTCGGCCTGTTCGAGATCTCCGCCGAGGATGCGCCGCTGCGGAGTTACGAGACGTTCGACGGGCGGACGGGAGGCGAACTCACGCTCGAAGCCACGCCGGCCGAACTTCTGCTGGTTGGAAAACCGGCCGAAAGTGCGCTGCTCGAAGCCATCGACCGGGCGTTGGTGCTCGAAAGCGCCGAGGCCTTGGGGGCGATGGAAGCCGCCTTCGACATGACCCGCGATTACCTGATGACGCGCAAGCAATACGGCCAGCTGATCGGCGAATTCCAAGCCTTGCGCCACCGCATCGCCGACATGTTCATCGAATTGGAGCAGGCGCGGTCGATTCTGGTAATCGGACTAGGAGGGCTCGCCGGCTCGAACCCGCAGGAGCGGGCTCGTCTTGCCGCCGCGACCCGCGCCCGGGTGGCACAGGCCGGCCAGTTCGTCTGCGGCCAGGCAATCCAGCTCCATGGCGGCATTGGCGTGACCGACGAATATCCGGTCGGCCATTTCTTCAAGCGGATCACCGCCTTTGCGGCGCGCCATGGCGGCGAAGCACGGCAGGTCGAACGCTTCGCCGAGCTGAGCTAGACTCTGTTTCAGCAAAGCTGAAACGGATACGGCACCGGCCCGCTCCCCCGCCCGGCCACCCCGACGATAGCAAACTATGGGTGGCCGGGCGGGGGAGCGGGCCTGTGCCGATTCAGCGAAGCTGAAAACGACTCTAGTCGAACACCGAGAATCCTTTCACCTGCTCGGTGAAGATACGGTCCATTTCGCTGCTGTCGACATCCTTCGCCTCGCGATAGCCGAGCAGTTCGCGGGCTTCGGGGATCGAGAGATGCAATGCATCCTCATACCGCATCATCATGATCGGGTCCGACGCTTGGCCGATAGCGAGTCCCTGTCGAAGCATGGCGAGCACGGTTGGCCAGGTTTCGGGGTAGTGCAGAAAGCTGCGAAAGATCAGGCGGCTGCCGCCAAAGATGTAGATCAGTGAGAATTCGGTCGCGACTTCGGGTGTCAGATGCGTGTGAGGATTCGACAGGCGCACGACATAGGGCAGTATCTCGCCAAGCGAATTGAACTGCCCGCCGGTCATCAGGTGCTCGAAATCGTGGATCTGGCCGTTGCGCTTCTGGATGAATTCCCAGTCGCTGGCGGGCGGCGTGTTGGCCCAGCCGAAATTGAGCGCGATGCCGTGTTCGGTGATGTATTTATAATACTCGCCGCCGAAGCTTCCCTTGGGAAATTTGGCGAAGTCCTCCTCGGTCAGCGGACTCAGCCACGCTTCCTCGACCCATTCGCGGAACGCCGGGTTGACCGATTTTTCATGGTCGATCAGCGCCTGCATCCGCTCGGGCGTGCGCATCTCGCTGAGCGCCTGGGCCAGCCCCATTGTCGGGTCGGACGGGATCGGCAGGTCGGACCCGTTGCGACGCAGGAGGTGCAACGTCAGCCAGTCGCGCAAACCCGCATGGTTGAGAAAGCGCGACGAACTTGCGAGCTTGCTTGAAGTCGTCGGCACCTCCTCGATGCCGGCATGGAAATAGCTGTAATCGCGTGTCATTTCATCAATCCTTGGGGAACGGGCACCGGTAAGTCCAGAAGTAGCTGCCCCATCGCCTTGGCCGCCGGATCGAGCGCGGGGCTGGCGAGCATGCCTCCGTCCAGGGTGTGCTCGACGAGCAGGTTGACGGCATCGATGCCGGGAACGAGGTAGCGGGTCACCGCTTCGGGAGCGATCGCCTTGCCAAGCTTTCCGGAGAAGTGCGCAGCGACCGCGGCGGGTGTCAGCGCGTGGTAGAGCGGGGCAAGCGCCTCCGGCTGGCGCGCAATCACTCCGACGTTGAAGAGGTCGCCCTTGTCCCCGCTTCGGACCCAGGCGAGGTCGAGAAGGGGCGCAGTCCCGTCAGGCGGAGCGGCGGCCGCAGGAGGTTCGGGAGGACGATCTTCAGTCGACGCAAAGCCGGTTGCAACGGCCTCGAATTGAACTGCTTCTTCGTCGACATGGACCTCAAGTTCCACTCCCCCGCGGTCGATCAGGAAGCTGGCGAAATGTGTCAGTGGCCGCACCGTGGTGCCGAGCGGAACCGAGGTGCCGACCGCCATGCTCGTCATGATGGACGATTGTTCGCGCGCAAACAGCGCCGCGCCTTCCTGTAGAGCGTGATCGGCAACCATGCGGCAAATAGAGGTGCTCACGCCCCCGCCTTCACCGCCGATCACATCGAAATGGACGCGGGTGAAAGGCGGTAGCTGCCGGTCGCGGAGAAGAGTTTTGCAGCGAGCAAACAACTCGTCGGTGGTTCGCTGCGCTTTCGCGGCCGCGTCATGGCCGACGATCGGCGCGAGTGCGGTCCCGCGCCAGCCCGCATCCCATGTCAGCGCTGCCTTGAGCTTCTCTGGCCGTCCCCGGCCCTTTGCCCCGCGCACGGCGACGCGGTTCTTCCCGGTCTGTTCGATTCGCACAGCGGTCCAGTCGCAAACCACATCCGGAACCACATAGGCCGCCGGATCGCCGATTTCGTAGAGCATCTGCTCCGCCACGGTTCCCCGGCTGATTAGACCGCCGGTACCGGCGGGTTTGATAATCGTTGCGCTGCCGTCGGCGGTGCACTCGGCAACGGGAAAGCCGATATTCGCCCAGTCGGGCACATCGCGCCAGTCGGTAAAGGTCGCTCCGCACACTTGCGTGGTGCATTCGATCAAGTGGCCTATGAGCGTTCCGGCGGACAGACGATCGAAATCCCCTTCCACCCAGCCGAATTCGCGGATCAGTGGGCCGAGTACAGTGGCGCTGTCGACCGCACGCCCGGTTATCACTATGTCCGCACCCGCCTCCAAGGCCGCGGCGATCGGGAAGGCTCCGGTATATGCGGCAAGGCTCAGGGTTTGGTCGGCCGCTTGCAGCCGGGCATGGAGGTCGCTGCCATCGAACATGTCGTGCGTGCCCGGCACGACCAGTTCATCCATCCGGTGCGACAAGTCGTCACCCGCGATGCTGGCGATACGTAGCGGCACACCAGCATCCCGCGCCGCCTTGCGTACGGCGGCGGCGCAACCTTTCGGATCCAGACCTCCCGCATTTGCGACCACTTTGATCCGGCGCTCGGCCAGTTCGATCAGATATGGGGCCATCTGCCCGGCCACGAAATCGTTAACGTAAGCGGGCTGCCCCGCCAGCCGCGCGCGGGCAAGGATGCTCATCACCCCCTCGGCAAGACAATCGAAGACCAGATAGTCGAGCGGAATTCCGCTCCCCAGCAATTGCGGCATCGCGATGCGGCTGTCGACGAAACTGGCGCTGACGGCACCGATGCGTACGATCCGCTCAGAGGCAGGGTTTCCGGTCATCTCTCCGGGACGGATGGTAGCATGATCGGCTATTGAGTAAACTCTATTGCAAAGCTAGCCTTCGATCGAAGAAGCCGGGAGAGCAGAAACGTGTACGACGACTACGAGATGCTGAAAGTCACCAGGAGCGGCAAGGTGGTAACTGTCGCCTTCAACCGGCCAGAGCTGAAGAACGCCACCAATCCGCAGATGCATCAGGAGCTGGTACGCATCTTCCCCGAGATCGGCCGCGATCCAGACGCGAATGTCGTAGTCCTCACCGGCGAGGGCGATTGCTTCTCGGCAGGCGGCGATGTCTCGGCGCTCAAGAATTCGCTCGACGATCATATCCGCTGGAACGAGAGCATGATCGAGGCTGCCGATATCATCAATGCCGTGATCGGGCTCGACCGCCCGGTTATTGCGCGGGTGAATGGGCACGCAATGGGCATGGGCGCCACCGTCGCACTGTTCTGCGACATCGTCGTTTCCACCAGGCGCGCCAAGATCGGCGATCCGCATGTGCATATCGGCCTGACCGCGGGCGATGGGGGCTCCATCATCTGGCCGGCGCTGATCGGCTATGCCCGGGCGAAAAAATACCTTCTCACCGGCGATCCGATCACCGGAGAAGAGGCGGCGGAAATCGGCCTGATCACCGAGGCGGTCGATCCCGAGGACCTGGACGAGCGGGTGAACGGATATGCCGAGAAGCTTGCCAATCTGCCCGCCGTGGCAGTGCGTACGACCAAGAAAGCGGTCAATCTCGACCTCAAGGCGCGTGTTGACGCGATGATGGACGCGCATCTCGGCTTCGAGACGATGTCGCACCTGTCGGCGGACCATCGCGAGGCGGTGATGGCGTTCCTCGAGAAGCGCAAACCCGAATTCACCGGTCAATAGAGGCCACGGCCATGAACACCAGAATGCTGATCGACGGAACGCTGGTTAAGGGTGCCGGGCTGCTGGATGTCATCAACCCGGCGACCGGAAAGAGCTTCGCCCAAGCCGAGCGTGCCGACGAAACGCAGCTGGAAGATGCGGTAGCTGCTGCGAAAGCTGCGCAGCCAGCCTGGGCCGGGCTGGGTTACGAGCAACGCGGCGCGCTGCTGGCAAAGCTTGCCGATGCGCTGGATGCGATCAAGGACGATCTGACGCGGTTGCTGACGAGCGAGCAGGGCAAGCCACTTCCGCAGGCGATGGGCGAGGTAATGGGCGGCATCTACCAGCTGCGCCATTTCGCCGCCCGGCGGATCGAGCCGCAGGTGCTCCGCGAAGACGAAGCCACACGTATTGTCGAACACCGCACCCCGCTCGGCGTGGTCGCGGCGGTGACGCCGTGGAACTTCCCCTTCCTGATGATCACGCAAAAGATCGGCCCGGCCCTGATTACCGGCAACACCGTGGTCGCCAAGCCGGCGCCGACCACGCCGCTCTGCGCGCTGGCGATCGCCGGAGCCGCAGCGGACATCCTCCCCGCCGGGGTGCTCAACGTCATCGTCGACGACAACGATCTCGGCGGCAAGCTGACTGGCCACCCCGATATCGCCAAGGTCACTTTCACCGGATCGACCGATACCGGGCGCAAGGTGAGCGCGGCCGGCGCCGATACGCTGAAACGGATCACGCTCGAACTCGGCGGCAACGATGCCGCGATCGTGCTCGACGATGTCTCGCCCGCCGAGGTCGCGCCCAAGCTGTTCGGCGGCGCCACGGTCAATGCCGGGCAGGTGTGCCTTGCGGTCAAGCGAGTCTACGCACCGTCCGCCATCTACGACGAGCTGTGCGAGGAGCTGGCCAGGCTGGCGAATGAGGCGGTGGTCGACGATGGCGACAAGCAGGGCACGCAGATCGGGCCGATCCAGAACCGGATGCAGTTCGAAAAGCTGCTCGGCTATCTCGAATCCGCGCAGGCCGACGGTACCGTGATTGCGGGTGGCAAGCCGCTCGACCGGGAAGGCTATTTCATCGCCCCTACCATCGTGCGCGACATAGCCGACGACGCGCCGCTGGTGCGCGAGGAGCAGTTCGGGCCGATCCTGCCGGTGCTCAGATACGACGATATCGATGATGCCATCGCGCGCGCGAACGACAGCGAATATGGGCTCGGCGGCACCGTTTGGGCCGGCGATGTCGAACGCGGCGCGCAAGTGGCGATGAAAGTCGATTCGGGCACCGTCTGGGTCAACAAGCACCTCGATATCGGGTTCGACATTCCCTTCGGCGGATCGAAGCAATCGGGCATCGGACGCGAGGGCGGAGACGAGGGCCTCCATGCCTTCACCCAGCCGCATATCGTCAACATCGCACTCGCCTGATTGGTCACGACTGGGAAGGTATTCGTCAGACGAGGCGAACGGATCAGTCTCCGCGCTTCTTGTACAGCAGCGTGACCGTCGGCATCGCCATGGCCTCGCTGATATGCATCCGGCCGCTGGTGGCTTCGCCGATCATGTTCTGCATGGTCGCGTCGACGTCGTCGGTTTCCATGTCGTAGATGGCGAGATATTTGTGGCCCATCGAGTTTTCCCCGAAGGATTCCAGTTCATAGCGCGAGGCATCCGTAAAGCCGGGCAAGGCGCAGATATCGCCCAGATGCTCGTTGTCGTACCAGTCGTTGAACTCGTCCTCGCGGCCCTCGACCGCGCTCGTCATGACTACCAGCTTGTATTCGGCCATCAGCTTGTCCTCTCGAAAATGGCGGTCAGGCCCTGGCCGCCGCCGATGCACATGGTCTCGATCCCGTAGCGCGCTTCGCGGCGCTCCATTTCACGCAGCAGCGTCGCCATGATCCGCCCGCCCGTCGCGCCGACCGGGTGGCCGAGCGAGATGCCCGAGCCGTTGACGTTGAGCCGCTCATAGTCCTCCGGCGCGAAATTCCACGCGCGCAAGCAGGCTATCGCCTGCGCCGCGAAGGCCTCGTTGAGTTCGATCAGGTCGATATCCCCCAGTGTTAGCCCCGCGCGCTCGAGCGCCTTTGCGGTCGACGGGACCGGGCCGATGCCCATCACCTTGGGCGCGACGCCCGCCACCGCCCAGCTCTTGAGCGTGGCGTAGGGCTTCAGCCCGTGCTTCAGAGCCGTGGTGCGCGTGCAGACGATCGCCGCCGAGCCACCGTCGTTCTGCCCGCTGGCATTGCCCGGCGTGACGGTGGCGCCCTCCTTGGCGCCCGCCATCATCGGCTTCAGCGTGGCGAGCTTTTCCAGGCTGATATCGGGGCGGATATGCTCGTCGCTATCGATAACGAGTTCGCCCCGCTTGCGATCCCGTACGGTAACCGGGATGATTTCCTCGGCGAACTTGCCACTCTCCGCCGCGGCTGCTGCCTTGCGGTGCGAATTGTAGGCGAACTCGTCCTGCTCCTCGCGCGGTATTTCGTATTCGGCGCGCAGGTTCTCGGCGGTTTCGATCATGCCGCCCGGGACGGGATGGGTCGTCCCGCCTGCGCTCACCCGGCCGCGCTGGAGCGAATCGTCCATTTCCCACGGGCCGTTGACGCCCCAGCGCAGCTTGTGAGTGAAGAAGGCGGCGTTGGTCATCGATTCCGCCCCGCCGACCACCACGAGGTCCGCCGCGCCGGTAACGACGGTCATCACGCCGTAGATGACCGCCTGCAGGCCCGAGCCGCAGCGCCGGTCGATCTGGATACCAGGGGTCTCGACCGGGAGGCGAGCGTCGAGCGCGACCACGCGGCCGAGTGCAGGCGCGTCCATCGTCGGATAGCATTGCGCGAAGATAACATCCTCGACCGCCTCGTGCGGCAGGCCGGTGCGCTCGAGCAGGCCGCCCAACGCGGCGACGCCCAGATCCTGCGCGCTCTTCGATTTGAACTGCCCGCCAAAACTTCCGACCGGCGTGCGCACCGGTTCACAGATCACGACATCGCTCATGCTGGTCATCTCAGCACCCCTTCCATTCCGGTTTGCGCTTTTCGACGAAGGCGCGCGGGCCCTCTTTCGAATCCTCGCTCTCGTAGACCTTCAGCGCCTCGTCACTCGAAAGGCGCCGCAATTCGGCATCGCTGCGGTCGCCCACCTGCCGCGCTACCCGCAGGCTGCCCGCAACCGCGAGCGGCGCATTGGCGGCGATTGCATGGGCCAGTTCGAGAGCACGGTCGATCACCCGCTCCTTGTCGACGAGGTAGTTGATCAGGCCGAAACGTTCGGCTTTTTCGGCGTCGATCGGCTCGCCGGTCGCGACGATTTCCAGTGCCACGTGGCGAGGAAGCGCGCGCACGATGCGGTGGACACCGCCTGCATTGGCCATGATCCCGCGCTTCACTTCGGGCAGGCCGAATTTGGCCTCCGGCCCGGCCACGATCATGTCGCAGGAAAGCGCCAACTCGCAGCCGCCCCCAAGCGCGAAACCGTTGACTGCGGCGATCCACGGCGTGTCGCGCCGCGCATCGACCAGTCCGCCGAAGCCGTAGACCGCATGGCGCAATTCGGCGACGCGCCCCTCGGCCACAACTTTCAGGTCGGCCCCGGCGGAGAAGAAATCCTCCGAGGTGGAGCAGAGCACCGCCGCGCGCAGGTCCCGGTCGGCCTCGGTCCGATCGACCAGTTCGGCAATCGCTTGCGTCACGGTGCCGTCTACCGCGTTGCGGGCCTTGGGACGGTTGAGCCGGATCAGCGCGATATGATCATCGACGATATCGAAACAGACGGGGTTTTCGGTTGGCCCGGTCATGCCGCCGCCTGGTTCATTCGCGATCCGGCAAGGCCGCGGCCGATGACATGTGCTTGGATTTCGGCCGCTCCTTCGAAGATATTGAGGATGCGGGCGTCGCACAGCACGCGGCTGATCTCGTACTCCATCGCATAGCCATTGCCGCCGTGGATCTGCACCGCGAGATCGGCGTTCGACCAGGCGACGCGCGCGCCGAGCAGCTTGGCCATGCCGGCCTCGATATCGCAGCGCTCGCCCTTGTCCTTGCGGCGGGCGGCGGAATAGGTCAGCTCGCGCGCCATCACGATCTCGGTGACCATCAGTGCCAGCTTGTCCGACACGCGCGGGAAGGCGAGCAGGTGCTTGCCGAACTGCCTGCGGTCGAACGCATATTTGAGGCCGAGATCGAATGCGTTCCACGCCACGCCGATCGCGCGTGCGGCAGTCTGGATCCGGGCGCCTTCGAAAGTACGCATCAGCTGCTTGAAGCCTTGCCCCTCGACCCCGCCAAGCAGACCCTCTTCAGCGACAGGGAAGTTCTCGAAGCCGAGCGTGTATTCCTTCATGCCGCGATAGCCGAGCACCTCGATCTCGTCGCCGGCGATGCCCTCATCGGGAAAGGGGTTGGCGTCGGTCCCCCGGGTCTTTTCGGCGAGCAGCATCGACAGGCCGCCATAGCCTGGCGTGCCGGGATCGGTGCGGCACAACACGGTCATCAGATCGGCGCGCGCGGCATGGGTAATCCATGTCTTGGCGCCGCTGATCTGCCAGCCGTCACCGGTTTTCACCCCGCGCGTTTTAACCGAGGCGAGGTCGGAGCCGACATCGGGTTCGGTAAACACGGCAGTCGGCAGGATCGAACCATCGGCCAGTTGCGGCAGGAATTTCGCCTTCTGTTCGGGCGTGCCGTTCTCGCCGATCAGCTCGCCGGCGATTTCGGAGCGGGTGCCGAGCGAACCGGCGCAGATCCAACCGCGCGAAAGCTCCTCGGAAACGAGGCACATGGCTAGCTTGCCGAGGCCGAGACCGCCATAGTCCTCGTCAATGCACACGCCGAACACACCGAGTTCGGCCATTTCGTTGACGACTTCGATCGGAATAAGTTCGTCGGCCAGGTGCCATTTATGGGCATTGGGCGCGATGCGGTCTGCGGTGAAACCGCGGAACTGCTCGCGGATCATGTCGAGCGTCTCGTCGTGGAAAGCTTCGGATGGGCGATCGCCATCGGCAAGCTTCGCTGTCAACGCGGCGCGGTTGGCAGGGGTATTGCCTTCGGCGATAAAAGTCGCAACCGGCTCACGCGCGGCGAAATTGCGGGCGGCCTCGGTCAAGCCGAACTCGGTGGGTCGCACGATCTCGTTCTGGCTCATCGCCACGCCGCTGGCGAGTTGCGAGAGATACTCGCCGAAGCCGATCTTGAGCACCAGCTCCTCGACTTCGCCGTAGTCGCCCTCCTCCTGCGCGCGGCGCGCCCATTCGCTGGTCGCGAACAAGGCTTCGGCGGTGGTCGCGGTCCAGGCGAAGCCGTGCACCATGCGTTGCGCTTCTTCTGCGAGGGCCGCATCGACCTTGCCATTGGGAGCAATGGTCTCAGCCACCTTGCTATGAACGGCGTCGGCATAACCGCGCGCGGCGGCGGCTGCCTCCTGAGCGAGAGCGATCCAGTCGTTCATCGGCCAATACTCATTTGTATGTCACCTCGGCACTCATGGCGGTGGCGCCGTCGCAGCGGACGGCTTCGACTTCGGTTTCCGCGACCTTGCGCAGATAGACGGGCTGGCCGAGAAAGATCGGCGCCAGGGCACGGAACGAAAAGCTTGCGAGCGCTCCGTCGCGTGCGGCGAGCGCCGCGAGTTTCGCCGCTGTGAAGGGCCCGTGGACGATAAGCGCGGGATAGCCCTCGACCCCGGTAGCATAGGGCAGGTCGTAATGGATGCGATGGCTGTTGAATGTCGCCGCGGAGAAACGGAAGAGGTTCACTTCGCCGGGCTGCCAGACTTCGCCTTCAGGCGTTTCGGCGACCGGCTCGGGCATTGAGCTCGGCGCTCCATCGCTCGCGGAGCGATAGACATAGCTTTGCCGTTCGCGAACCCGTACGCTTCCCTCCTGTACCAGCACCCGGTCGACGTCTACGAACACTAGGTCGCCGGAACGTCCGGACTTGTGCGTCACCTCGGCGATGGTGCTGGTGAGTTGGCCTTCATACCCGGTGTCGAGCGGGCCTTCGAAGGTAATGCGGGACGAAGCGAACATCCTTCGCGGGAGAGGAATGGCGGGCAGGAACCCACCTTTTCTTGGATGTCCGTCTAGACCGAGCTCCGCATCGGCCGGCGAGGGCAGGAAGAAGGCCCAGTGCGGCAGTGGGACTGGTGCCGCCTCGTCCTGCAGTCCGACCGCCAGCGCATAGCGCCTGAACGCGCCTTTCTCCAGCTGTTGATACTCGATCCTCTCGCGCCCGATGGCCTTGCGCCACTCGTCGACCATTTCGGGGGTCACGGCGCTCATCCGACCACTCCGGCATCATGCAACGCGCCGATGGCTCCACTGTCGAGACCGAGGAAATCGGCGAGCACTTCGTCGGTATTCGCACCGATGACGGGGGCAGGGCGAACCGTCCCGCGATCCTCGCCGGGTATCCGTGCGGGGGCTCCTGGCGCGGGATAGCTCGCGCCGCCGGGATGGGCGGTTTGTGCAAAGACGGGATTGTCGGCGAACAGCCGCGGTTCGGCGGACAGCGCCTCGTGCAAGGTGTGATAGCGCGACCAGGTGACACCCGCTTCGGCGAACTGGCGCTCCAACTCGTCGGCGGAGAAGCGCGCAAAGCCCGCCTCGACAAGCGGATCCAGCTTCGCCCGATGCACAAAGCGCGCCCCTTCGTCCCGGGCAAAATCGATTCCCAGTTCCCGTTCGAGTGCTTCGACGTCCTCGGCGATACCGAGCCCGGTCAGCATCCCGCTCCATTGCCTGGGCGTGATCGCCACGAGCATGAAGCCTACCCCGTCCTTGGCGACGAAATCGCGCCCGAATGCGCCGAACAGATTATTGCCCGACCGCGGTCGGTCTGCGCCCGAGAGAATCACTTCGGCAAGGTTACCGAGATTGGCGAGGCTGGTGGCGGCGATATCCGACAGGGCAACACGAATTTCGCGCCCCTTGCCGCTGTCCGCACGCTCACGCTCCGCAGCGAGCAGGGCGAACGCCCCGTAGCAACCGGTGACCAGATCCCACGCAGGCAGCACGTGGTTTACTGGCCGTGCGTCGCCGGCAGGTCCGGTCATTGCCGGCATGCCGATGGCGGCATTCACTGTGTAGTCGACCGCGGGTGAGCCGTCGGCCCAGCCCATGACCCGCACAGCGATGAGGTCTGCGCGCAGGGCCTTCAGGCTCTCATGTGACAGGAAGCCGTCTACGGGGAAATTGGTGACGAACAGCCCGTCGCCGCCGGTCGCCAGTCGCTGGGCGAGCTCCCGTCCTTCGGGCTTGCGTAAATCGAGCGCGATCGACAACTTGCCCTTGTTGAGGCCTTCCCAATACAGGCTCTCGCCATTGGGCCCGAGCGGCCAGCGTCTGGAATCCGGTCCGCCGCCGATCTGATCGAAGCGGATCACCTTGGCACCCATTTGCGCAAGGTGGAGCGCGCAGGAAGGCCCGGCGACGAACGCCGATCCTTCCACTACGGTCATTCCTTCGAGCAGCCGGTACATCGTTCAGCTCGCATAGGCCGACAGGCCCAGCTGCGCACGGCGGCGCAACCACAGGCTGGGACGGTAGCGGTCCGAACCGGTGATCGCCTGCAATTGCTGCATGATCTCGTGCACCGTGCGGGCGCCCAGCCACTCGGCGATCTCCACCGGACCCTTGGGATAATTTTGTGCCAGCTTCATGGCGAGGTCGATATCTTCCGGACTGCCGACGCCGATCTGCGCCAGTTCGCAGCCGAGATTGGCGATCATGGCCAGGATCCGCTGGAGTACGAAGCCGGGCGAATCCGCAATGACTTCCACCGTGAAGCCGCCCGCGCGCAGCCAGTCGGCGACCTTCTCGCTCAGCGCATCGCCACCGATGGCTGCCATCACGGTGAGGTGCCGGTTGTCGAATGCGGTGAAATCAATGGCGACCGTGTCACCCGGATCGAGCCCGAGCCGCGAGCATGCCGTGGCGCAATCTTCGCCGACAGGCGCAATCAGCGTGACGTCGCTGCCCTGCTCCCAGCCGATCGCTTCGGCTAGTTCCTCGAACCGTCCGCCCGAACCGGCAATACCCGGCCGGAGCTTCGGAGGATTGGCGGACGCCGCGGGCGAAGGCGGCCAGCTTTCGTCACCGGTATAGTCGAAGAAGCCCGCTCCGGTCTTGCGTCCGAAGCGCCCGGCATCGCGCATCAATGCATGCTGGGTCGTGGTCTTCAACCGCGGATCGTGCTGGTAGCCTTCGTAGATGAAACTGGTCGCTGCGTAATTCACATCGATGCCGGTCAGGTCCATCAGCTCGAACGGACCCATGCGAAAGCCCGCCCCGTCGCGCATGATGCGGTCGATCACTTCTGGTGCGGCAACCTGTTCCTGCGCGATGGCGAGACCTTCCAGCGCCAGCGCACGGCCTTGCAGGTTCACCAGGAAGCCAGGGCCGTCCTTGACCGTGACCGGCGTCTTGCCGATCTGCTTCGAAAGCGCGGTGGCGGTCTTCACTACGACATCGCTGGTGGCGGGCGTCTTGATAACCTCGACCAGTTGCATCAGTGGGACGGGGTTGAAGAAGTGCAGGCCGCAGACGCGGTCCTTCTTCGCGCAGCCCTGCGCGATGGCGGCAACCGACAGCGAGGAAGTGTTGGTGGCGAGGATGCAATTGTCCGCTACGACTGCCTCGAGCTCGGCAAACAGCTTCTGCTTGGGCTCGAGCCGCTCGACGATGGCTTCGACCACCGCTTCGCAATCCGCGAAATTGGCGATATCGTCGGCCAGCGTCAGGTTTGCGCGCGCAGTTTCGGTTGCGCCAGCGTCAAGCTTTCCCTTGCTTTCCAGCTTCTCGATGAAGCCGAGCAGCGTATCGGCGGATTTCTCCAGCGCCGCGCGATCGAGATCATGGAGCACGACCTCCATGCCGGCCTGGAGGCCGATCTGCGCAATGCCGCTGCCCATCGGGCCGGCGCCGACAACTCCCAGCTTCTGCACCGGCGCTACTCGGCGGGCTCCGCGTCCAGCTCCGACGGCGCCCGTTCGGTCGGCCATGTGTCCTTGCCGTTGCGCGTCGCTTCCGCCATCTTGTCGAGATGCGCCTCGTCGTTGCCGGCGAATTTGATATGGAACTTGTTGGCGGTGCGGAACTCCAGCACCTCGACGCCTTCAGGCCCTACCTCGTAGGTGTAGCCGAAATCTGCCGGGATGAAGACGCCGTCGCCCTTGCCGAGTACCTGCGTGCCCATTTTGAGCGAGCCGGCAATCACATAGTAGAGACAGTCGGCGTCATGGCTGTGCTTGGGCAGTACGAAGCCGCTTTTGAACCAGGCATAGACCAAGCTCATGCCGCCTTCGCCGGGTTCCCTGAACAGGCACACGGTGTTGTCGATGTCATTCTGCGCCAACCCGACCTCGGCGATCCTGGCAAAGCCCTTCATCAGCGTTTCGTCCACGCCCACATACGGCATCATTTCCTGCGTCAGTTCCTCGCCCTCGGCGAATCGGAAGACCTGCATCTTCTTGCGCGGGGCCTTGATTTCCTCGGTCATAGTCACTCTCCTCAGGGGGGAATTACAGGTTCAGCCCCGCCTCGCGCAGCAGCGATTTGGCGATGATGGTCTGCTGTATCTGGCTGGTGCCCTCGTATATGCGCATCAGGCGCACGTCGCGGTAGAATCGCTCAACCTTGTATTCGGCCATGTAGCCCGCTCCACCATGCACCTGAACCGCGCGATCGGCGCAACGACCGAGCGCCTCGGACGCGAAATACTTGGTGCAGGCGACATCGCGATTGACGTCTTCACCCGCATCGTAGCGTTTGGCGAGGTCGCGGGTCATGCACCATGCGGCATAGGCATCGGTCTGGCTGTCGGCGATCAGGCCCTGCACCAGCTGGAAGGCGCCGATCGCCTGACCGAATTGCTTGCGCTCGGCCGCATATTGCACGCTTTCCTGCACCAGCCGGTGACACATGCCCGACGACAGGGCAGAAAGGTGGATGCGGCCGCGATTGAGAACCTTCATCGCGGTCTTGAACCCGCGCCCGGGTTCGCCGCCGATGATGTTGTTTGCAGGCACGATCACATCGTCGAAGTTGACGTCGGACGAGATCGCGCCCTTCTGACCCATCTTCTTGTCGGGCTTGCCGAAGCTTACCCCGGGCGTATCCGCCGCGACGATGAACGCGGTAATGCCTCTGGCGCCGGGCACGTCCTTTTCGCTGCGCGCCATCACCGTCAGCATCCCGGCACGCGGTGCATTGGTGATATAGCGTTTGTTGCCGTTGATGCGGTAATTGTCTCCCTCGCGTACGGCACTGGTCGAGATCGAGGCGGCGTCCGATCCCGAACCCGGTTCGGTCAGGGCGAAGCTGGCCATCATGCCTGCGGCCAGCCTGGGCAGCCATTCACGTTTCTGCGCTTCGGTGCCGTCCATAACGATGCCCTGGCTGCCGATGCCGACCGTGGTGCCGATCACCGAGCGGTAGGCGAAGGAAGTACGCCCGAGCTCATAGATAACCCGTGCCTCTTCGGACATGGTGAGTCCGAGGCCGCCATATTCCTGCGGGACGCTCAGGCCGAACAGCCCGAGCTCCTTCATTTCCTCAATGATCTCGGGCGGAACGGCATCTTCTTCCTCGACCCGATCCTCATTGGGTATCAGCCGCTCGTCGACGAAACGGCGCACAGTCTCCAAGAGCAGGGCAAAGGTTTCCTCGTCCAAGACATCCTCCGGCGAGCACTAGACGCGCTCCAACGCGATTGAGGTTCCTCTATTGCGTTTTCGAAGTTGACGCGCAAGTGCTGAATCACCGAAATGATCGTCAGAAACGCTGATCATGTGCGAAACGATAGAGCAGTTCTCCCGACACCGTGAGGTTCGCCGGCGCCCCGTCCGTGCGCTTCACCGATTGCGCCAGCGCCCAGCACAGTTCACGCAGCTCCTTCGAATAAAGCTACCTGATTCGCGATTTCGAAAGCCATGTCCGACCTGAAGATCCGCAAGATTCCATACGCATTCGACGGCGTCCCCTTATTTTGGAACCCCGAGAACCCCGGCTTCTCGCTGATGATGAAGCAGATCAGCTTCTGGTGATCGGTCTGGAAAAAGTGCTTCCGCCGCGCCACCGCCGACGCGAAGATGCTCATCACCGAACCAACCGTGCTGGACGAGGCTCGGGACTTTCGCGTGCAGGAGCAGATACATAGCCAGGTGCACCGCAAGCATTGCAAGACGCTGATCGCGCAAAAATCCGGCGCTCGACGGCACGCTCAAGGAATGCACGCGCCTGTATGAAGAGCTCTACGAGCAAGAGGAAGTCAAGTTTCACCTCGCGTATCAGGGCGGGCTCGAGGCGGCCTCCACTCCCTTCTTCCGCATGTTTCTGGGCTATCGGGATGTGCTGTTCGCCGCAGGCGATGCGTGCGTAGCCTCGTTGACGCTGTGGCATTTCTGCGAGGAGATCGAGTATCGCTCCTCTGCGCTGGGGATACACAATCACGCCGTCGGCAGCGATTTCTACCGCATTCGGATGACGCCGAAATTCTATCGCCATTCGGGACGGGTATTCGCCTTCCTCGCGGGGGAATTCCGCAGACATGTCCCCGATGAGCCGGCGATCATGTTCGAGCAGTTGCCGTTCGCGAAGATCCCCGGAAAAGACAAGCGCGCAGCCGTGTTCGGCGTGCTCGGCTCGCAACTGCCCGGTCACAACCTGGGCCACCAGCGCATTCCCAAACATTACGCAGATTGGAACCGCCATTATGATGCAGGTGAGGACGTGACACAGATCTACGGGCAACATGCAAACATGGCGAATGCGGCATGATCACTGTCCCGCCGCTTGGCGCCGGACGTGACGCTGTTCGGCGGTCGCTACCGGCGGAGGATGCTTTGCTGCGACGCCGCGCCAGGCTGACTGGCCGGGTTGGGCCTGTCGCTTGCCGCCAGCCTGTTCGTGGTGCCGATGCTCGTGATCCTTTCGCCCGATACCGTGCTCGCCATCGTGGCCGGGGGCACTACGGAATGGGGCTACGTTACAGTGGTATGGCTGGGCCTCGCGCTGGCGTTGGCGATCACGGTTTGGGTCATCGAGACCGGCGGAGCCGCGGCCGACGCGCAATCGGTGGGGAGCTATCCCTTCTACTACCTGGCCTGCTATCTGGTGGTATTCGCTGCACTGTGGATCATAGCCACCCCGTCGGGGATTGGGATGAGATCGGCAGCCGGACGGACGACGTATTCGGCATAGCTTCCATGCATCGGCATATCGCACACCGCGGTGCCGGGAGAAGGGCCGGCTGCGCCGGGACCCAGCGCAACCACTTCCCCTGCAAGATCGTAGCCCGGCGTGACCGGCAGTCCGCCCTTGTAGTCGATATACTTGCCCCGCCGCACGATTGTGTCGGTATATCCGACGCCCGCAGCTTTCACGCGGACAAGCGCTTCGCCGGAGGCAGGCTCGGGAAGTGCGTCGAGTCGCTCGATCTCGAGCACTTCCGGCCCGCCCCATTCGCGAACGGTAACGCGTTTCCAGCTCATGCAATCGTACCGGTTCCGCTTCGTGCAGCCCTATGCCGGTCCTATTCGAAGATCGCAACGATGCGCGCTTCGACGCTCGAGCGAGAAACGCCACCATCAGGATGGCTGAACGCGCTATGGGCGCAGCCGAGCGGGTTCTCCGGATCGAAATCGATGCCGGTGAAGACGAGCGATTCGTCTGCGCTCATGTCCGGGTAGTAGTAGAACTCGCACTCCTCGTTCGGGGCGAGAATGATGTAGGGCGTTTCCGAATCTTCCTCCACGGTGACGCCGATGACGTGCGCGTCTTCGGGTACGGTGCGGCGGTCGGTTACCGCCAGCGGGCGATCCTGCGGGGCCGGGGTGAAGGTCTTCCAGACATTGTACAGCACGGCCTTCTTGAAAGTCTTGCCGTGCTTTTCCACGAACATGCGGCTGATCGCCTCGCCCACCTCGCGCGGGTGGTCGATATGCACGAAACCGGCGGTGACCATATGCTCGCCGCGGGCATCGGGATCGGCGATGCGTTTCAATGGACGGAAGAACTGGATACATTCCTTCGCACCCGTCAGCCGTTGCACCAGCGCTTCGCAAGAGGGTGCGTAGACCTCGTCGATCCATTCCTCGTTGAACCAGTCGGGATTGTCGAGCTTGTGCTCGGCCAGGGTGAATCCCTCGACCCCCAGGCTCGGGGCCGGCGAAGCGGCGCGCGCGTCGGTGACCTTGAAGTCCTTCGACGTGAGCTTCAGCCCCTCGTGGACGTCGTCATGGTTGTTGTGCCGTCCCCCGTCGTTGCGGTCGGCGGCGAAATTGAAAGTGGCGTCTACGTCGTTTGCAATTGCGGTGGCCATCTCGGGCTCCTCTCAAGTGGATCGTGTGTCGTTGGTAATTTCCCAACGCGCGCCCAGCAGGCGGCTTGTTGCCAGCACGATGACGAGGCCCATGACGAGCAGGGCGTTGATCGTCGCCGTTTCGTAGATATCGCCGATCGCCAGAATTGCGTCTCCGGCGGCCACCGTGCTGTCGGGGGCTGCGGCCCACATCAGCGGGTATTGCAAGGCGGTCAGCAGCCACATGGCAATGGGCAGCGCCCAAAAAGCGCGATCGGTTTGCGCAGGTGCGCGGTCGAGCCGACCGGCGAACGAGTTCCAGACAAGGAAGATCGTGCCGGACGTCACCAGCCAGCCGATGAAATTGGAGAGCGGCACGCCGCTGATCCCTGACACGTCGCGAAACTGCCAGAACCCGCGGGCGGTCGCGCCGATCGGATCGTGCGTCAGATCGAAACCGGTGACGATGAAGGCGGCGATGAGCGGGATCGCCCCTACGGATGCATTCCGGCCCACGACCAGTCGCGCCAGCATCCATGCGGGGTAGCCGTAGAGAAAATAGCCCAGCGCGACGACAACCGGCACCGCGCCGATCTTCGCACCAAATTCGTCGCCATGCTCGAAAAAACCGAACGGAAGCCCGGTAGCGATGCTGAGGCTTTCGAGCGCCAGCGCGATGGCGAAGGCCGAAAAGGCCAGCAGCGCCGCACCGCGCCAGCCATACGCGATGGTCGAGTGGAGCGCCACGAAACCGAGCAGCGCGACACCGGTGAACGGTCCCAGCACTTTGGCGACAGTGGAGGTGGGGGCAGCGGCGCCAAGCAGCGCGGTCGCTCCCCAGAGCGCCAGCAGCAGCCAGGCGATACCGAGAACGATCCGCCACCGGGATGCTGCCGCACTCACGCTGCCAGCCCCGCTTCCTGCGCGGCGATCAGGCGTTCCAGTGCCAGGTGATAGCGTCCTGTGCTATCCAAAGGACTGCCCGCGTCGAGGCATGCACGAAGCGCGTTCAGGCCTCTTGCCTCGCACTTGGCGCGTTCTTCGGCGAGGAAGCCGGAATCGCTGCCCGCGCGCCGCACAATGCTCTGCGAGTAGGCGGCGCCCACTGCTGCACCGATCACAAGCTGATTGGTTTCGAGAAAAACCGCCATCGCGCGCTGCGGGTGCAGACCGCGATCGATCAGGATCGCCAGCAGTGCATCGCTGTGGCGGCTGTCGGCGAGATCGCCGAGCTCGCCCGACATTAACTGCGTGATGAGCTGCGGCGTATCGCTGTAGGTGACGAAACTGCGGTGCGCATGTTCGCGTAGTGCATCTTGCCAGCTCTGCCCTTCGTCCGCGATCCCGCTGCGACCGGCGAGCCGCTGCGCCGTCAACCGCACAAGGTGGTCGCGCCCCTCGACATAGCCGTAGAGCGTCGCGATCCCGACGCCCAGCTTCCTTGCGACCGCGCCCATATCGACATTGTCGAGGCCCAGTTCGCACGCCGCCTCCACGACCTGTTCGAGCGTGAAGCGCGGTGGACGACCCACCGAACGTTTGCCGGAAGCGACGGTAGCTGTGCTCATGATCCCGTAATTACCGAAGTGCTTTCGGAAATACAAACGGAATTTGTGAATAGAGATACAGGAATGGGTACACCGAGAGGCGTTGAGGGGGGCATGCGCTGACGGCGACGATCCGGATCGCAGCGCTGCGGCGCACAAAACTGGACAATCGAGCCTCGACCTGCTGCAACGAATTTGCTAGAAATAGATATACCTCAATTGGGAGAGGCCTCGCTGAATATGGAACTTGCGGCGACTATCGATGGCGTGCTGGCAATCGACCCGGCGCAGGATGCGGTGGAATTCGACCGCATCTGGCACAGCTGGGCTCAGCTCGATGCCCGCAGTCGTGCGATCGCCGCGGGGCTGGACGAAATCGGTGCGGGCGCGGATTCGCGGGTCGGCGTGCTGCTTCGCAACCATATCGACATGGTCCCGGTGCTGCTTGGCTTGTTTCGCTCCGAACGTTGCCTCGCCAGCCTCAATGCGGTGTCGCCCGATGCTAAGTTGGCAGAAGATATCGCGGGTGCCGCCGCGCCGGTGTTGATTGCTTGCGCGGAGGACTGGGAACGGCCGGGTCTACTCGAAGCGGCCAAGCAGTCTGGAGCGGCGGTCGTTTCACTCCGTGGCGAAGAATTGGCCGTCCTCGAAAACGAGATCGCAAGCGCCCCCGATCGTCGCAGCGCGACCGGCATCGCCATCGAAATGCTCTCGAGCGGGACCACCGGCAAGCCCAAGCGCATTCCACTGCCGCGTCGCAATCTCGAAAAGGCCCTCGCCGGGGCGGCTTCCTACGAGAAGGGGCGCGATCCGAATGCCACGCCGGCCCTGCGCTCGGGCGTCGCTGTCGTCACCGCGCCGCTTGCGCATATCGCGGGCATCACCGGGCTGATGAACAACCTGCTCGCCGGGCGAAAGGTCTGCCTGATCGAACGTTTCACGGTCGAGGGCTTCCGCGATGCGGTGGTGCGCCATCGCCCCAAGGTGGCAGGCGCGCCGCCCTCGGCGCTGCGGATGATCCTCGACGCCGATATCCCGAAAGAAGACTTTGCCAGCCTGGTGGCCTACCGCACCGGCACCGCGCCGCTCGACCCGGCATTGGCAGACGAATTCTACGAGAAATACGGCATTCCGGTCTTGCAGAATTACGGTGCTACCGAATTTGCCGGCGGGGTCGCGGGCTGGACCTTGCAGGATTTCAAGGAACACTGGCGCGGGAAATACGGGGCCGTGGGCCGCTTGAACAAGAGCGTCGAGGCGCATGTCGTCGATCCCGATAGCGGCGCCGAGCTGGCCCCGGGCGAGGAGGGCCTGCTGGAACTGCACGCGCCCAATGTCGGGGACGGCAAGACCTGGGTGCGCACGACCGACCTGGCGGTGATCGACGAGGATCGGTTTCTCTACATCAAGGGGCGCCACGACGGAGCGATCATTCGCGGCGGGTTCAAGATCATGCCCGACGATGTCCTGAAGGCGATGCAGGCGCACCCGGCGGTGCGCGAGGCGTCGGTGGTGGCCTTGCCCGACCGGCGGCTCGGCCAGATACCGGTGGCGGCGTGGATTGCGAAGGACGGCGTGGAGGCTCCCGACGGCGCGACGCTGCGCGAATGGCTGAAAGGCAAACTTTTGCCCTATCAGGTGCCCGTGCAACTCAAGCAGGTCGAGGATTTGCCGCGCACCCCGTCGCTCAAGCCTGCGCTGGGCGAAGTGCGCAAATTGTTCGAAAGTCCCGACGAAGCATGAGCGCGCTGGCCGGCATTCGCGTGCTCGATTTCGGCCGCTACGTCGCCGGGCCTTATTGCGCGACCTTGCTCGGCGATTTCGGTGCGGATGTGATTCGCGTGGAGCGGTGCGAGGGTGGCGAGGATCGCTGGCTGGTGCCGGTATCGGACGACGGTGACGGCGCATTGTTCCTGCAGATGAGCCGCAACAAGCGCTCGCTGGCATACGACCCCAAGGCATGCGGTAGCGCCGAAATCATCCGGCGGCTGGTCGCCTCGGCCGACGTGGTGGTGGTGAACGTACCGCCCTCCGCGCTCGCCAAGATGGGGCTCGATTACGAAAGCCTCGCCGCGATCAAGCCCGACATCATCCTTGCCAACCTCTCTTCCTTCGGCGCGACCGGGCCGTGGAAGGACCGCCCCGGTTTCGACAGCGTCGGCCAGGCGATGAGCGGATCGCAATATCTCTCCGGCCCAGGTGATGTGCCCTATCGCTCGCCGATCACCTGGGTCGATCACGCAACCGCCGTCTACGCCGCGTTTGCCGTGATGGTCGCGCTGTTCGAGCGACAAAACAGCGGGCGAGGGCAAGAAATCGACGGCAGCCTGCTCGGATCGGCGCTGGCATTCTCCACCACCTTTTTGATCGAACAGGCGCTGACCGGGCTGAACCGCACCGCCATCGGCAATCGCAGCTTCCTGAACGGACCGACCGATACCTTCGCTACCCAAGACGGCTTCATCGTCACCCAAGTCGTCGGCGATCCGATTTTCCGGCGTTGGACCGAGTTGATGGACGAACCCGCACTGCTCGACGATCCCCGCTATGCCACCGACGAGTTGCGGGGGGAGAATGGCACCGAGCTGTCCGAAAGCATGGCTCGCTGGGCTGCCGGACGCACCAGCGAACAGGCGCTGACGCAGCTTGCCGACGCGCGCATTCCGGCGGGTCCGGTGCTATCGCCGCAGCAGGCACTCGATCACGAGCAGGTGCAGGCCATGGGGCTCATCCAGCCGACCAAAGTTCCGCGCATGGGCGTGACCGCGCCGCTCACCCGCCCGCCGGTCAATTTGAGCGCGACTCCGGCCGAGATCCGATCCCCGGCGCCCGCTGTCGGCGAACATTCCGTCGAAGTGCTGAGCGAAATCGGATATGGCGCGGACGAGATTGCCGCGCTCGAACAGGCTGGTGCCATCGCCAGCGCGAAAGGGACCCGACCGTGACCGACAGCGTCCTGACCATCCCGCACCTAGCGCTGGCCGCCGCCGAGCAATGGCCCAATGCCGAGGCCGTTGTCGAAGGCGATACCCGCATTACCTTCGCCGAACTCACCGAGGCGATGCGCCGGGTGGCGGCCGGCTTCATCGCCGCCGGGCTGGAGAAGGGCGAGCGCGTCGCATTGTGGGCCGAAAACTCCGTCGATTGGATCGTGGCCTGTCTCGGGCTGCAGGCCGCAGGGGGCGTACTGGTGCCGCTCAACACGCGCTACCGCGCGGGCGAAGCGGCGGATATCGTGCGACGCAGTGGCACGTCCTACGCCGTCGCCTCGAGCGAATTCCTGGGCTACCGCTATGCGGACCAGCTACGCGAAGCCGATGCGCCGGGGCTGCGCTGCGTGCTGGAACTGGGGACCCCCGGCTGGGACGAATTTCTCGCCGACGGGGAGGGGCACGAAACGGAGGTCGAAGCGCGACTCTCCGCTCTGAAGCCGGGCGACCTGGTCGACATCCTATTCACTAGCGGCACCACCGGCGCGCCCAAGGGCGTAATGGCGACCCACGAGCAGAACGTGCGCACCGCGCGGCTCTGGGCAAAGGCCACCACGATCGGCGAGGGTGACCGCTTCTGCATCCTGTGGCCGTTCTTTCACTGCTCGGGCTACAAAGCCGGCTGGGTGGTGAACCTGGCCGTGGGTGCGACCACGCTACCGCTGGCGCAGCTCGATGTCGGCGAGCTGACCGATCTTGTGGAGAAGGAAAAGGTCACCTTCCTTCCCGGTCCGCCTACGCTGTTCCAGACGCTCCTGGCGGATCCCGATTTCAACCGGGACAAGGTCTCCTCGCTGCGCGTCTCGATCACCGGCGCGGCTTCGGTGCCGCCGCAGATGATCACCGATATGCGCGAGGTGTTGGGCATACCCGTGGTGTTGACCGGCTACGGCCTGACCGAGGCTTGCGGCACGCTGACCATGACCGCGCCGAGCGATCCGCCCGAAATCGTGGTGCGCAGCTGCGGCAAGGCCATCGACGGTGTCGAGCTGAAGCTGGTCAATAGTGACGGCGCGCCCGTCCCAACCGGGGAGCCGGGCCGCATCTTTGCGCGCGGTTACAACGTGATGCTGGGCTATCTCGACGATCCGGCAGCGACGGCGGAAGCTATCGATGGCGACGGATGGCTCGATACCGGCGATATCGGCGTGATGGATGCGCAAGGGTATCTCGCCATCACCGATCGGTCGAAGGACATGTTCATCACCGGCGGATTCAACTGCTACCCGGCTGAAATCGAGGCAATGCTGCTTGAGCACCCGGCGGTGGGCTCGGTCGCGGTCAAGGGCCTGCCCGATGATCGAATGGGCGAGGTTTGCGCAGCCTGGATCGTGCCGGCATCGGGCGTGCAGCCCGACAAGGCCGGGATCGTCGCGTGGTCGCGCGATCGCATGGCCAACTTCAAGGTGCCGCGAAAAATCGCCTTTGTCGAAGGCCTGCCGCGGAATGCGACGGGAAAGGTGCAAAAATTCCTCTTGCCGGAAATTCCCGATTAGGCTGCCGCCCCCGCCGCGATCCATCGGCGAGGGCGGGGCGCGACGAAATCAGTCGCCTTTGTAGGTCCAGGGCGTGCGCGCTTCGGGCTCCGGCAGCTCGTTCAGGGCGCCGTCAAGGGTGTCGATTGTGGTGGTGAAGCCGCCGACCATCGTGGTCTTCTTGATCTTCCATCCGTCCTCTGTGCGAACATAATCGTTGACGCGCTGCGATAGGCCCATCACCGGCTTTTCATCCCGGAAACCCACCATCCACAACATGTTCGACCATTCGACCGCCGTGTCGCCATCGATCTCGATCTTCTCGTTGACGCTGGTTTGGAACACGAAGGGCAGTGGGCCGGCATCGCCATAATAGAAGTCCCAGTACTCCTTCACCTGCTCTTTGCCGCGCGGTCCCTTGCCCGGTTCGTGCAGGCCCAGCACTTCGATTGTCGCATCGTCGGTCAAATAGTCGAGCGCTTCCATACGGCCGGCCTGCTTGCCGGTGAAGCCACCGGTGCAAGCGTAGTGGAAGTTGAAGAAGCAGTCCTTGATCGCCTGCTTGTCCTCAAGCTCCTGGATGCGCTCTTCGAGCGTTTTCTGCGCCATCGATAATCCTCTCTAATCGCAAGGTTGTTCTTCGCAGAACTCTAATTCATATACCTCAAAAGTCGACCGCCCATCCCGCAAGCCGACCTGCAATCCGTCCAGAAAACTTCACCAGGGAAGACATGGACGCAAAGCGAGTTGTCCCGCCTTCGGCTTGCGGCCCGGACAAATTGGCACTAGCCTCGGGATTCGACGCAGAGTGGGCGCCAAGATCAACCTGCGTAGGTGGAGAGGATTGGACGCAATGGAAAGTGCGCGAAGCATCAATCTCAGCAGGGCACTGAGTGCGCTCCATCTCGTAAGCGCGAAATGGGCGACGATCGACCTCGGTCAGGGCTGGGGCATCTCGCTCGATCGAGATCCCGGCCTGATCGCGGTGCATTTCGTGCTTGCAGGCCAGCTGGAAGTCTCGATCGCTCATGGCGAGCCGCAGCAATTCGCCGCCGGCCAGTCGTTCATCCTGCCTACCGGCGCTCCGCACGTCGTGCGGACCGATGCGACCGCGAAGCTGGAGCGGCTGGGACATATTGGCCTCGACGACGGCGAAGCGGAGCCGTCGTTCGAAAGCGAGGACAATCCCTCTCATTTCATGTTCGGTGTGAGCCGGTCGGGGCAACCGACGGCGACGGTGCTTAGCGGACAGATTGGCCTGACCTGGCCCGAAGACCTGTTGCCGCCGCGCGAATTGCTACCCAAGCTGATCGAGGGCAGTCCGGGCTACAAGGTCAATTCGCCCTCCGCCGAGGAGGCGGTTCGTTCGCTACGCGAGATGGCCGATGCTCCCGGCGGGACGATTTGCCTCGCGCGCTTCGCCCACCTTCTGGTGACGCGGCGTTTGCGCGAACAGATCCTGGAAGAGCCGGCATTGGTCAGCGCCAATCCGCGCTCGAGCGTTGCGATCGCCCGGGTCGTTCAGGCCATCCGGCTTGAGCCAGGCCGGGCATGGTCGGTGACGTCGCTTGCGCGCCATGCGGGCATGTCGCGTTCCGGCTTCGCCGAGAAGTTCCGGTTGGAAACAGGCCGTACGCCGATGGAGGTCGTCACCGAGGCGCGGATGGACATGGCGGCGCGTTTGTTACGGCGCTCGCGGGAGCCGATCAAGGCGATTTCGGCTTCGACGGGCTATTCCTCGAGCACCGCGTTCATCCGCACATTTCGGCGGCATTTCCGCACGTCGCCGACCGACTACCGCGAGACGGCTTCGACGACCTAGCCCTTCGACGCCATCGCCTGGGCGAGAGCGTCGAAGTCGAACGGTTCCGCCTTGCACGCCGCGGCAATTCGGGCTTCCCACTCGGTATGCGCTGCGATGGCTTGCGGCAGCCTGTCGGCAAGGTCCTGCGGTATCTTCACCACGCCATGCATGTCGCCATGGAGCAAGTCGCCCGGGGATACCGCCAGCCCCGCCACCGTCACCGGCCCGTTGATCTCCAGCAGGTCGACGAAGCCGCCCCCCACGCCGGCCCCATTGGCGAAGCTCTGGAAGCCGAGCGCCGCCATTTCGGGCAGGTCGCGGACCGGACCGTTGGTGATACCGGCATGGCAATCGAGCGCGGTATGGATATGCGAAGTGAGATCGCCCCATATGCACACCGGCCCTTGCCAGTCGCCGACATTTTCGACCGCAAGGAAGCGCGGGCCATCGACCGCCAACAAGCCTTGGTCGGGTGCGGCATCGAGGATCCGGCTCGTCCCTCCCTCGCGGCGCGTGGCCATCTTCCGGGTCACCGCGAAGCCGCACGACACGCCTAATTCGGGCGACATACACGATGCGAGGTTGCGATCGGCCGTTTGCAATTGCTCGGGGGTGATGCCCAGCCGCTTGAGCCCGTTGAGGATCGTCGGCGTCGAATATTCGCGCAGTTTTTCGACCGTGGCGCGGGTCACCATGATCAGGCCGCCTTGACCCGGTACATGGTGATGTTCTCACCGGGAATGTTCTCGAAAACGAGTTCCATCGGCATGCCGATTTCGAGTGTGTCGAAATCGGTCTCGACGATATTGGCGAGCACCACGATCGAGCGCGGCTTCTCCTTCATCTCCACCAGCGCCACTCCGTAAGGCTCGGTGCCGAAGGTGGGCGGGCCGCGATGCACGACGGAGAATGTCATCAGCCGCCCTTTGCCGCTGATCGCGGTCCATTCGAGGTTCTGCGACAGGCACGACCGGCAGCCCTCGTAGGGTATCCAGTTCCAGTCGCCGCAATCCCGGCACTTGGTGACTAGGAATTCGCCGCGTTCGAGCCCCTCCCAGAAAGGCGCGTTGAACGGTTCCTTGCGCGGCAGGGGACGCAGATATTGATCGGGATCTATTTCCATGGTCTCGCCCCCTCAGTCCGCCGCCATCACGAGTGTGCCGGCAAGGCCGTGAACCGACCAGCCCTGCGCCAGCGTCACGCCGATCTTCGGATCGTCCAGCTGCCGCTCGCCGCACTCGCCGCGCAATTGGCGCACCACCTCGATCGTATGCATGCCGCTGGGATTGCCGTTGTGGCTGTTGGCCATCAGCCCGCCATCGGTGTTGGTCGGCATCTTGCCCCCGCGATAGAGATGGCCTTCCTTCATGTAGTCGGCGCCTTCGCCAAGCTTGCAGAAACCCATTTCCTCAAGGTCACGCGCGACGGTGACGGCGTAGCAATCGTAGAGGCCGGCGACATCGATTTCATC
Source organism: uncultured Altererythrobacter sp. (assembly GCA_913055875.1). Taxonomy (GTDB): domain Bacteria; phylum Pseudomonadota; class Alphaproteobacteria; order Sphingomonadales; family Sphingomonadaceae; genus CAJXJY01. The sequence goes on along the minus strand of CAJXJY010000008.1, from coordinate 10,087 downwards.
ATGGGTGACCCCGGCCATGTCGAACGCCATTTCTGTGCACCGGCGTACTGCCTGTCCCTTGGGCTCATTCCACGGCACCGGAATGGTCATGTAGGCGTCGGTAAAGGTTGCTTCGGCGCCGCCCAGCACCCAGACTGGATCCTTCTTGCAGTCCCTGGCGATCTCTGCCGAGGCGACGACAATCGCATATCCCCCATCATTGTCGAGCGGGCATTCGAGCAGGTGCAGCGGGGTTGCGATCATGCGGCTCGAAAGCACATCTTCGACGGTGATGGGCCCCTTGTGGCCCATCATAGAGTCGGGCTTGAGCATGGCGTTGGCGCGCATCTGTACCGGGTATTCGGCGAACACCTCCTGGTCGGTGCCGAATTCGTGCATGTAGAGCTGCGTCCACATGGCGTACCAAACCGACATGTAGGCGCCGTGGACCATGAACTGCCAGTCGGGCACTCGCGGCGCCTTGCTCTGCACCTTGAGCTGGCGCGGTCCGTTGGGATTGTTGCAATTGGCAAAATAGATGACGACCACATTGGCCATGCCGGCGGCAATGGCATTGGTCGCCTTGGCCACTGCGGAGGAACCGTTGCCGACATCCATGTACGTGATCGGCCGCCCGCCCAACTGCTCGGCCCAGGCCATATGCAGGTTGAGCGGCGTTTCGTAGGCCATCGGGATCAGCCCGTCGACCTGCGTGTGGCTGAGTCCCGCATCGTCGAGCGCGCCCTTGATCGCCTCGAGTTCGAGCGACCACATGGAGCGTTCCATGCCGCGCGCCTGCTCGGTGGTATAGACGCCGACGACCGCTGCCGCCTTTTGCGGGAAAGCCATTGGTTATCCTCTCTTATGCCTTGACCGTAGCGCGTCCGCCGGCCGCTACCAACACGTCGCGTTCGGTCGCGGTCGCCTGGAAGCCGAATTCGCCATTACCCAAATCCCAAATATCGGTCCGCAGCGTTTCGCCGGGATAGACCGGGCTGGAAAAGCGCATGCCGTAGCTGGTGAGCCTGCTCTCGTCGCCATCGCACGCCCCGTCGACCACAGCGCGAGCGACCACGCCATAGGTGCCCATGCCGTGCAGGATCGGGGCGGGGAAGCCCGCTTTCCGGGCGACTACGGGGTCGGCGTGGAGCGGATTGAGGTCGCCCGAGAGCCGATAAATCAGCGCCTGGTCAGGCTGGGTGGCGATGACGACGCTGGTATCCGGCTCGCGTTCGGGCGGTTTGGAAACGCGCGGTGCACCGTCTTCCGAACCGCCGAAGCCGCCGTTCTTGCGCAGTATCAGTACGGTGCGCGTTTCGGCGATGGGATCGTCCTCGCCTTCGAGCGTCACGACCTTTCGCGTTTGCAGGATAGCGCCCTTCTCGGCACCGCGATCCCAGATGTTTTCGACGGTATTCGCCGCGACCAACCGGCCTTCGGCAGGCATGGGGCGGTGCAGCGTGATCCATTCCTCGCCATGCAATACGCCAGTGTAATCCAAACCGTAATTCGGTTCGAAAATCGCCATAGACATTCCGATGACCGTCGCCATGGTCGGGAACGCCGCCAGCCGGTCTTCCAACACGAAGCGCAACTTGTCCGGATCCGCGATCGCGGCGGGACCGTAGCCGATGCCGAGATTGTAGATGATGGTGTCGCGCTTCGGCCAATCCCCCGAAATCACGTCGGCAGGCATGGCCAGCAGGTCGTCGGCGGCTAACATCGGATCGATTGCACTCCTCTCGAAATCCACTAATACAGGTATCTGAATTGCTGTCGAGAGACTAGGACAAATGACAAAGGGCGAGGCAAGTCATGGTTGCAGTTGATCTTGGTGGAGGTTCGGCAAACGCACCCGGACTCGTCAAACGCCATCCGAAGGCGCTCCTCGCTCTGGCGATCCTCGTCCTGTTCACCATCCTGTCCTACGCCGACAGGATGATCATCGCGCTGCTGGTCGATCCGATCAAGGCCGACCTCGGACTCGACGATGTGCAGTTCAGCTATCTCACCGGCCTCGCTTTCGCATTGTGCTTCGGACTTGCCAGCCTGCCGCTGGCGTGGCTGGCCGACCGCTGGTCGCGGCGTTGGGTGATCTATCTCGGGGTCACGGTGTGGTCGCTAGCCACGGCGGCGGGCGGGCTCGCCAGCAGTTTCGGCGAAATGTTCATGTCGCGCTTCTTCGTCGGCGTCGGCGAGGCGGCGCTGGCACCGGCGGCATTCGCCATGATCCCCGACCTGTTTCCCAAGCATCAGGTGGCGCGGGCGACCGGGCTCATGGGTAGCGCGGCGGCGCTCGGCGGCGGCATGGCGGTGCTGAGTGGCGGCATGCTGGTCGATTTCACCGAAACCATGGGATCGGCCACATTGCCGGCAATCGGTGCGGTGAGCCCATGGCAGGCTGTCTTCCTGATTCTCGGCCTGCCCGGCGTATTGCTGGCGTTTCTGACCGTGCTGCTACCCGGTCGGGACGAAGCCGATGCGCTTCGCGCTGCGGGCAAGCGGCAGCCCGCGGACGCTCCGGCTATGGTCGAAACCGGTCCAGACATCACCCCTGCCGCCACGACCGCGGCCAAGGCGGGCTATCTGGCCTGGCTGCGTGCCAACTGGCTGTTCATGGCTGGCCTCGCACTGGGCTGCAGCGCGATGGGTGCACTTGCTTACGGCCTTACCAGCTGGACACCGGCCTATCTCAGCCGAGTGTTCGGGCTCAGCATGGGCGAAGTCGGTATCACGCTGGGCTTCGTGCAGATGCTGAGCGGACTCGTCGGCTATATCGGCGGCGGCTGGTTGATCGACTGGCTGGAATCACGCGGCATCAGGAACGCGCCGCACCGCTACCTAATGGGGGCGACCAGCGTTGCCATCGTCGCATCGGTGAGTGGGTTCTATTTCGCGGGCAGCGTGGGCGTCGCGCTGTTCTTCATCGGCATGTACCACATGGCGGCCCCGTTCAATTCGCCGATGGTGGTGGCGCTGCAAAAGGGCGTGCCGTCCGATTATCGCGGCCAGGCCATCGCGCTGGCGACGATGACCGCCACGTTGATCGGCCTGCTCGCAGGCCCGACCGTGATTGCGCTGTTCACCGAGGAATTCTTCGGCGATCCGGCCAAGGTCGGCGCTTCGGTGGCAATTGTCGGAGTGATATGCGGCGCGATCGCGCTGGTCTTCCTGGGCACCAGCTACAATGCCGCGATGCGCGCACGCAACGATTTGGACGCGCTCGAAAGCTAGGAGAAAGCAGAGGGGCCGGATCGCAAGACCCGGCCCCTCTTGACTTGGCGCGATTGGGCAGCGGCTTAGAGCGTGATGCCCGGCCAGCCATGCTCCGAGAAATCGAAGTCGACGCCGCTCGGCGTCTGCATCTTCATTTCCCAAGTTACACCGGCATCGCGGTCGTTGGGATCGACCATGCACTTGTTGCCGAATTTCTGGGCGCGCTCGATAGCAGCATCCATATCGTCGACCACGAAGCCGATGTGATTGATGCCCGGCTCTGCGTAATTGGGGTGGTTCTCGTCGGGGATCTTGATCAGCGCGATGTTCATGACACCGTCGCTGAGATAGATCGCGCCCATTTCGGACGTACCGGCCCGGCTGATCTCCTCTAGTTCAAAAGTGTTTTGGTAGAACTCGCTTTCCTTATCGAGGTCGTCGACAGTGATGGCGACGTGGCGAAGTTTTGCCATTGTACTGCTCCTTGCAAAAATGACGGCCGGCGACGCGCTCAGGCCATGCTCATGTAAACGTTTTTGGTCCGCACGAATTCGCGGATGCCGTGGATCCCCCCGACGCGCCCCACGCCGCTCTGCTTGTTCCCGCCGAACGGTGCCGCAGCCGGCAGCCCGTAGGCGTTGTTGACGAGGATACTGCCCGCATCGAGCGCCTGGGCCACGCGGTGAACGCGGGTGACATCGTTGCTCTCGATATAGGCCGCGAGGCCGTAGGGCGTGTCGTTTGCCAGCGCGATCGCCTCTTCTTCGTTTTTGAAACGCATGAAGCTGACGACCGGTCCGAAAACCTCGTCGCGCACGACCTCGTGGCTGTTGTCGACATTGGCGACCAGGGTGGGTCCGACGAAGAAGCCGTCGGCCAGATCACCGCCCATGCGTTCGCCGCCGGTCAGGATTTCCGCCCCGTTGGCGCTCGCGCGTTCAGCGAAACCCAGCACGCGCTCCATTTGCTGCTGATGGATCAGCGGGCCCATGGCGGTATCCTTGTCCGCCGGATCGCCGACCTTCACATAACCGACCGCGTTCTGCACGTCGGCGACGAAGCCGTCGAAGATCGAGTCCTCCACCAGCACGCGGGTGCCGGCAATACAGGCCTGGCCCGACATCGGGATGCAGCCCATCAGCGCCGCCTGCACCGCCTTCTCACGGTCGGCATCGGCGAAGACGAGTCGCGCGGACTTGCCGCCCAGCTCGAGGCCGACGGGCGTCAGATTAGGTTGCGCGGCGGCGAGCACCTTCTGCGCGGTGTGCCCGCCGCCGGTGAAGTGCAGCTTGTCTACGCCGGGATGGCTGCACAGGGCAGTGCCCCCTTCGCCGCCGCCGGGAACGACATTGATCACGCCCTCGGGAATGCCCGCTTCCAAGGCCAGCTCGCCGAGGCGCAGGCAGCTGTAGGGCGCGAATTCGCTCGGCTTGATGATACAGGTATTGCCCGCCGCCATCGCTGGCGCGATCATCTGCCCGAAGGAAATCGCCGGGCCATTCCAGGGCACCACGATGCCGATCACGCCATAGGGCTCGTCGATCGTATAATCGAAGGCGGGCACCGGCCAGGTGGTGATCATGTCGCCACCGATCTTATCGGCCCAGCCTGCGTTGTATTCGAACAGGTCAGCGATCCATTCGGGAAAGGCCTCGGCCATCATGTCGGGAGAGCCGTTCTCCGTCATGACGATCGCCTTGATCTCGTCGAAATGCTCGCGGATGACCGCGGCGAATTTCAGCATCAGCTTGCGCTTGTCGTTTGCGGGCACGGCGCGCCAGCCGGGCAACGCCGCGCGCGCGGCTTTCACCGCAGCGTCGATTTCCTTCTTGCCGGCGAGCGGCACCGCCTGCGTCAGCTTGCCCGTCGCCGGGTAAAGATGATCGTAGGTGCCGATCGAACTGTCGGTGGTCTTGTCGCCACCGATGATGAACCCGGCCTTCGGCAGCACCGAAGTGTTTGCTGGACTAATTGGCATCGCTCTTCCCACTGCATCGCGCAGTCATATATTTTGCGTCAGCATAACGATGCGCCTCGTTGAGTGGCCTGTAAACCTTCGATGCGCCGGGTGGACCTTTCGCTAGGCTGTCTGGATCAAGAGCGAATCTAATTGCAGCCCGCGTTCAGGTGGATTCCTCGCTCCAGCCATTCGCACCGGCGGCGGCATCTCGGGCTTTGGCGAAGTTGAGCCGGGCCAGCAGGCGCGCTCCCCGCAACGGATCGGCGAGGTCCGCCTGCTCGAGCGCCCGGACGATCTGCGAGTCACCGGCAGCGGCGATTGCCGTGTCGGCATCGGGCAGCCAGACTTCGATCATGGCGGCAAAGGGGTAGCACGGCGCCGGGTCGACGACGCGGTTCCAAACGATGCGCGAGGCCTCCGGCAGCAGGTGAACCAACGCGCCTGCCGCATCGAGGGACCGGGTATGGAAATCCGCCGCCTGTATCGGAGTCAGAAACGACAGCATCACGTCGGCGGTCGGTTTGCCCTGCAGCAAGGCCTTTTCCTCAATCGCCATCGTCCAGTCGTCGACTGGTCCGGCAAACACGCGTTTCTCGTCTTCAAGCAGTTCGTCCAGTGCGTGCGGGTGATAACGCGCGGCGAGCAGGTCTTCCCAGCTTTTCATGCCGAGGATGGTCGACCCGTCGTAATCGTTGGCGAAGCTCGCGTCGATTACGTCCGTGCGATGCTTCACGCACTGATGCGAACTAAGGAAATGCTTGCCGAGCGAAGTGCCGAAACTGCTCGCCAGTTGAGAGTGCTCGCGCCACGCCTGCGGAAAGGCTTCGGGCGCCAGTACGGGGCTGCGCTGGGCGAGATAGGCGAGCTTGTACTGCGCGCCCGAACTCGGGGCGAAGGCGCGTGCGGTCGCGGAAGGGCCTTTGCCGCTCATCGGGTCAGTCCTCGGTCAGCATAGCGCGGGTTGCAGCTTGCCGTATCGCGCAACGATCGCGCGCATGGCCTCGTAACCGTCGTGCACGGCATCCCCGATCCGCCCGCCCTTGCGGCTGTCGCCGATGACATGCGTCGAGATGCCGAGAGCGATCAAGCCGTCGGCGAGATCGGATTGCGGGTCGCGGCCCTGGGCAAGCAGCACGTAATCGGCGGGCAACTCGCGCTCAGTCTCGTCATCACCGACGACCTTCACGTTTGCGTTACCGATGCCGGTGATGTGGTGCCTCGCCAGCACTTCGATGCTGTCATGCTCCGACAGCCGTCCGACGAGGTTGGAGCGGTAGACCATCTCCGCCGACCGGGCGAGCTGATCGGCGCGCGAGCGGGTGACGAGGGTCACTGCGGCACCGCGCGCCGCGGCGAACTCGCTTGCCTCGCAGCCGGTCTCGCCGCCCCCATAGACCACCACCCGGTCGCCTTTCCCGAACGACACGTCCGTATCGCCCATCAGCAGGTCGTAGGCTTCCACCACGATGCCGCTGTCCTCGCCTTCGATATTATGGCTGCGTCGGCGCGTGCCCGCAGCGACTATCACGACATCCGGCTCCATCGCCGAGATTTCATCGAGCGAGGTCCGCTGGCCTAGATGCGTGGTGATTCCGCTCGCCTGCACTTCCCGGTCGAGATAGTCGCGATAGCGCAGCAGCAATTCCTTGCCAGGAGGCGCGCCCGATGCGATGATTCCACCGCCGAGCGTGTCACGAGCCTCAAACAGATGCGTCTCGAATCCCGCCCGGTCGAGCATCAGCGCCGTACTGATCCCGCCCGGTCCCGCACCGACCACCACAGCGCGTTTACCCGTGCCGAGATCGTCGGGGATAGGCGCGTGCAGTTCGCGCCCCGTGCGCGGATTCTCGGCGCAGGTCACGCGGTGGAGGTTTTCCGCCGCGATACAGAAGTTGCAGGTGGTGCATGGGCGGATCGATTCCGGTTTGCCGGCCTCGGCCTTGGAGGGCCAATAAGGATCGGTCAGCGATGGGCGCCCTAGCGCGATCAGGTCGCAATCGCCATCGGCAATCGCCTTCTCGGCGGTTTCGGGCACGCGAATCTGGCCGACACCGATTACCGGGGCGCCGGTCGTTTCCCGCAACTGCCGGGCGTAGGGCAGGCGCCAGCCCTCGGGTGCCGACATCGGCTCCATCACCTTGTCGAACGCCTGCGGGCCGCGGCCGGTGCTGGCGTGGAGAATATCGACGCCGGCCTCGACGAAATACGTGCAGATTTCGGAGGTTGTGTCGATATCGAGCCCGCCCGCGACGAATTCGTCGGCGGAAATGCGATAGCAGAACGGCAGGTTGTCGATGGCCTCGCGCACGCTGCGGATCACGGCGAGGGGGAACGCCATGCGCCGTGTCGCATCGCCGCCCCATTCGTCGTCACGCTCGTTCGAGATCGGCGAGAGGAATTGCGACAGCAGATAACCGTGGGCGCCGTGGAGCTCGATCCCGTCATAGCCGGCCCGGGCCGCGCGCCCGGCCGCCGCGCCGAAAGCTTCGACGAGATGGCGGATCAGTGCATCGTCCATCTCCTCGACCACCAGCTTGGTCGGGTCCTTGCGCGACCAGACCCGGCTTGGCCCACGCACGATGCCGTCCCTGAGGAACTTCGCCGGGGCGAACCGGCCGCCATGCTGCAATTGGATGAAGCACTTCGTGCCGCTCTCGTGCAGCGCATCGACCAGCCTATAATGGCCATCGAGATTGCGATCGGATTCGAGCGAAAGCTGGTGGGTTTCGGTACGGCCCGTGTCCGGGTCGACGCTGGTGAATTCGACCACGATCAAGCCGAAGCCACCGCGCGCACGTTCCTGATAAAACGCGATCTGATCGGCTGTTACCCTGCCGTCCGTTCCACCGAGCGAACTTGACATCGGCGCCATGACGACGCGATTCTTCAGCCGCAGCCGCCCCAGCTCGAACGGGGAAAAGAGATTGGGATAGAATTCGTTCACATGTCTCTCGGCTATCGGGCTTCTTCCGTTTTGTGTTTGTGGGCAGACATAGGCTATCGAGGCTGTAGGAACACCTGCGACCGCCAGAATTGGTATTCATATAGTTCTATTACAGCAAGCGCGGCTAGCACAAAAATCGAGCTTCATACGATATGCGAGCGTTTCAGGCGTTCTGGCGGGGTTGCATGGTTTGGCTACAGGCTCGCCGTACCGTATACAGGTATATCAATAGAAGGCAGCGAGATTGGAATCGATGTTTTCCAGCGTTGTGGGAAGCGAGGCCGGCAGGTGAAGAACCGAACTTCTGCCCGGTTCGATCTGTCGGATGCCATCGCCGCGAACCTGGCGAGCAAGGGCGGCGAAGCGCTGTTGCATTTCGACTCGTGCTGGATAGACTGGAAATGGTTGCGGGAATTTTGCGACCATGTAGCTCCGGTTTTTGCAAGGGCGCATACGGTCGGCCTCGTCGCGCGGGTCAGACCCACCCATATCGCGACCATTGCGGCGAATGTGCGCGACAGGCGCAGCACGGCATTCATCTACAGCGCCCAGACCTCATCGGGAATCGCTTCGGATATCAGACGCCTTCGATTGCCGGTCGTGGTTGCCGATAGCGGCGACTGGAACGAGACGACCTTGCGCGCTGCGTCGGAGGCCGGGTCCATAGCCGTCGCAACGAGCGAGAGCGACGCCCGAATCGCGATTCTAAGCCCGGGTACCGCGCCAGTGATTGCCAAAGGCGATCCCGACATCGCATTCCGCTTGCTCTCCTCCGGAACCACCGGGCCACCGAAAAGGGTGCCGATCCGATGGGATACAGCCGCTCAACTCGTGGCGAATTCGCGCACGGCCTACGTTGGAAGCGACAACGCCGATGCTCCGCAGATCATGGCGTCGCCGCTCGGGAATGTGGCGGGCCTAGTCTATACATTGCCTGTCCTTGCGCTCGGCGGGCGGCTGGTCCTGCTCGACCGGTTCGAACCGCAGGCTTGGGCGGAGGCCGTCCGCGACCACCGCCCTGTACGCGGGGCCCTGACACCAACCGGCGTGCGGATGGTACTCGACGCGCAGGTGCGGCGCGAATGGCTGGAAAGCCTGCAGGTTATCGGGGTTGGCGGCAGTCGATTGGACGAAGAGCTGCAGGCCGAATTCGAGTCCCGTTACGGCATCCCCGTCCTCCCCGCCTACGGCGCCACGGAATTCGGCGGTGTCATCGCCAATTGGTCGGTGGATGCCTATCAGGAATGGGGTCGCCGCAAGCGCGGAAGCGTAGGGCGCGCGGGCACGGGCGTGGCCCTCAGGGTCGTCGACCAAGGAAGTGGCCACGTGCTTGGACCCGGGGAGCAAGGCTTGCTCGAAGCCAAAGTCGACCGGATTGGTGCGAGCTGGATTCGCACAACCGACTTGGCCTCGCTCGACGAGGACGGATTTCTCTTCATCCATGGACGCGCGGATGGCGCGATCAATCGCGGCGGATTCAAGATCCTGCCCGATGCGGTTGCAAATGTGGTAAGGCAGCATCCAGCGGTGGCCGACGCCGCTGTGATCGGTTGTGCGGACCATAGGCTCGGGGAGGCACCGGTAGCTGCGGTGGAATTGCGGGTTGGGCAGAATGTTTCGCCAATTGCGATCAGATCGTGGTGCAGAGACCGCATGCTGGCCTATCAGGTTCCTGCGCGAATCGTGATCCTCGATGCCTTGCCCCGCAACTTGTCCGGGAAGGTCGCGCTGACCGCGTTGAAAGAGATCCTCTCAAGCAAGGCGATGGATCAGGCCTGATCGCGATCGTGGGCTTTCGAGACATATTTCTGGACTGAGAAACCCGCGAGATTGCCATTGCAACGGTCAGCCAGGTTGAAATTGATCGCAATTGAGGTATCGGAATTAGAGCACCACTCGGGAGAGCCCAAGCCATGAAAATCCTCGTCCCCGTCAAGCGGGTGATCGACTACAACGTCAAGCCGCGGGTCAAGGCCGACGGCAGCGGC